>JAQDWB010000025.1 GCA_027673765.1 Coriobacteriaceae bacterium AM113-163 | reverse complement strand
CCTCGGGACGCTCTTACACCACGTCTGCGCGCGCCACCCGACTCCAAGAGGTCGTGGACAAAAAGTGGCAAATATGAGTACTGTTACCATTTTAGTAGCAGGCAAAACCACCCAAAATGGCGCTCATGCGGTAGCGCGCGACCCTTCCAGTTGACCAGAATGGCCGGCTTAGGACTTGGAGACCCACTTTTAATAAACAGATTCTTAACTATGTTCATTATTTTCTTGGTCGTAAATGATATCGGCAAGGCAACAGTACTCATATTTGGCATTTTTTGTCCACTGCCATATAACTAACGCCCTATGGCGGGCAAAAAACAGGCCGCAGTCCATCGCTGCGGCCTGTTTGGAGTCCAAAAGAGGCGCTAAGCGCTGTAACCCATCGCCTGCAGAACAAACATGACGACCGTCAACACCGTAATCACACCGATAGTCGCCCAAGTGAGCACATTCCACACGCGGCCGTTGCGGTTGGCGCCCATAATGTGACGGTCAGCGGCAATAACCACCTGGAACACCAGAACCACGGGCAGTAGCACGCCATTGATGACCTGCGAGGTCATCATAATCTGGAACAGATCGACACCGGGCATAAGCACCAGCACGGCAGAGATACCGATGATGGCCGTAATGATGCCGCGATAGACCGGGGCCTCGTCCCAGCTGCGGTCGGCACCGCGCTCCCAGCCAAATGCCTCGCAGATAGCGCTCGACGTAACGCCCGGCAGCACGCAGGCAGCCAAGAAACTCGCCGCGACCAGGCCCGAGGCAAACAGTACCGTAGACCACTGACCCGCAATAGGCTCCAGCGCGCGGGCAGCATCGGCAGCATCGCTAATCTGAATACCCGCCGGGAACAACACCGTGCCGGTCGTGATGATAATAAAGCCGGCAATAACATCGGCGGCAAGCGAGCCGCTCACGGTATCAATACGCTGCAGCACGATGTCGTCCTCGCCCGCGTTCTTATCGACCACGTTGTTCTGCGCCAAGAAAATCATCCACGGCGCGATGGTGGTACCGATCGTTGCGACCACGAGCGACACGTAGCTGGGGTCATTTTGAATGTTAGGCACGACCAGGTCGACCGCGACCTCACCCCAGTTGGGGCCAGCCATAAACGCGGCGACGATGTAGGTCACGAACACGCAGCTCACCAGCAGCAGAATCTTCTCGATGCGCTGGAAACTCCCCGACATGGTAAGCATCCACACCAGCAGCGCCACCAACGGCACCGAGATGCTCGCCGGCACGCCAAAGAGGGCAAGGCCGCTCGCAATACCCGCAAACTCCGAAATGGTCACAGCCGTGTTGGCGATCAACAGCGCCGCCATAGCAAGTACACTCTTGCGCACGCCAAAGCGCTCGCGAATGAGCGATGCCAGGCCCTTGCCCGTGACGCAGCCGCAGCGCGCCGCGGTCTCCTGCGTCACGATGAGCAGTACAGTCATGACAGGAAGCATCCACAGCATCTTGTAGCCATAGCTGGCGCCCGCGCTGGAATACGTTGCAATGCCGCCGGCGTCATTGCCCGAAAGCGCCGCCAGCAGACCGGGACCCATAGCGCCAAAGATGGCCGCGATGGTCAACTTTTGCTTGGTGCCCGACTTTTGCTTGGTATTTTGCACGCGACCACCTAACCCATGACTGATATGGCGAGCAGCACCGCGGCGATGCAATACGCCACACACGAAATCATGACGGCAATGACGTTCATGGCGGTGCCCGACGTGTTGAGGTCATGCTCGTCACGCCAGAACAGCACCATCAGGTAAATCACGGCGCTCATGTTGCCAACCAGGCAAATGATGGCAGCGATATTAAAGCACCCGGTAAAGAGCTGCTCCTCAAACATGGGCGCATCGAGGAACGCAGCGGTGCGCACCAGCTGGGCGCACAGGTAGGTCACGAGCGACAGAATCAGGCCCATGCCCGTGCTCTGGAAGAAGAACCCCAGATACGGCTTGGGCTCGTCGTCGTGACCGTCATACTCCAGGAAGTAGTTCTTGACGAACGACACCATGCGCGAGGCCGCCAGCAGCACGAGCGGCATGGCGCACATGGGGAACACCACCAGATGCGCGGAGCCGAGCGCCGTTCCCAGCACGGTCGCCATGATGCACGACGCGATGCCCCATACAACAACCCAGTACTGGCGATGCACGAACCAGCTGAGCACGTTCGTCGAGTCGTCCGACGCGCTGTCGCCCGAGCCGACACCGGCGATCTGCAGGTCCTCCTGATGCTCCTCGGCGATAACGTCCATGGCGTCGTCGAAGGTTACGATACCCAGGATATGACGGTTCTCGTCGCAGACGGGGATAGCGACCAGGTCGTACTTGGTCATCTCGTCCGTCACGTCTTCCTGGTCCTCGTCGGGCGACACGTAGACCAGGTCGCGATAGGCCAGCTGACCCAGCGTGGCGTCGCGGTCGGCTACGATCAGCGTGCGCAGCGAAAGCACACCGGTCAGCATGCCGCTCGGATCCTCGGTATAGACGTAGTAGACGCTCTCGAAGTCCTCGTCGAGCTCGCGAATCGCCTCGATGGCGTCACCGACCGTTGCCGTGGCGGGCAGGGAGACAAACTCCGAGGTCATGATGCGGCCGGCGGTGTTGTCCTCATACCCCAGCAGGTTACGAATCGCCTTCTCCTCCTTGACGCCCATCAGGCGCAGGAGCTTCTCGGCCTTCTCGTAATCAAGCTCGTCGATCAGGTCGGCAGCGTCGTCCGGGTCCATCATGGCCAGCATCGACGATGCGTCCGTGTCGGACAGGCCCTCGAGCATCTCGGTCATAAGCTCGTCGTCATCGAACTCCGAGATAGCTTCGGCTGCCTGGGCGGTATCGAGCTGCGCAAACACCTGCGCACGTAGGCGCGGGTCGAGCTGCTCGATAATGTCGGCGATGTCGGCAGGGTGCAGCTCGCCGAGCGTCTTGTGCGACACCGAGAGTTGGATGTTTTTAGTCGAGCGGTCGAGCAGGTCCATGTAGGACCAAGCGATGATGTCCTCGCTGAGCGGCTTGCCCAGGTGCTTCATAAAGCCCTCGACGACGTGCTCGAGTGCGGGGCTGATCGCGCGCAGCAGACCGCGGGCACCGACCTCGGCACCCAACAGGCGCAGCTGGTTTTCGCCCGACATGGAAAACTTGATGTCGTTGACGCGCACGACCTTCATGCCCTGCGTGTCGACGATCTGCTTATTGAGCACGTCGCGCGCCAGCAGGAGCTCGGTCGGCTGCAGGTACGAGAAGCGAATATTGGTGGCAGACGTGTTGAGATACACGCCCGTCTCGTCGATACGGTCGACCCATTTGCGCCAGCTGATCATAAACGGCGTCTTGCCGGGGCCGCGGAACGCGAGCGACGTCACGTGCGGAAAAACTTCGCCGGTAGCAATGCCAAAATCGTTGACCACGCCGAGCTTTTCGCCGTCGACGTCCAAGACCGGCAATTTGAGCATCTCACTCAGATAATTCAATGGTGCTCCCCATCATTATTCCTCCGGACGCGGCCGCGCGTGCGGCGTCCGGGGGCTTCTGGATATGTATACGCATGCGCGGGCGGCACGCCGCTCGACGCTTACACCCCGTGCATGCGCAAAAAGCACCTGCATGGGGTCATCGACTGTATGGTCGAGGTTTGGATTTCACCTGTAACCTTTCTCTTGACCCTCATTAACCGCAGTAACTATAGCATCAGCATCGCCCTGCGGCATCGAATTTATGCGCTGCACATTGCAGGCATACCAAACGCTGACGTATCCGTGACATAGCCCTTGGGGACGTTCTTAAACGACTACCCAATGACTACTCTGTGGTGTCATCGTCCTCGGCAAGTTGGGGGAACACGGCGTCCTTGGGCATGGTGACCTTCGTCAGCGAGGTGAGCTTTTTGCTGAGCGATGTGTCCGTCTTGACCAGGTCGCTGAGCGTCACGATCTTGTATCCGTCGGCGACAAGACCGTCGATAATCTGCGGCAGCGCCTCGAGCGTCTGCTCGGCGCATTCGTCTCTATCGGTGAGCAGCACGATATTGCCCGGCGTCACCGAATCGAGCACCGTTGAGACCTGCTCGTCGGCACCGTTGAGCAGCCAGTCGCCCGAGTCAATATTCCACGAGACCACGGCGGAGACCAGGTCCATCGCATCAATCCAGTTTTGCTCGTCAAAGGCAGCGTAGGGAGCACGCAGCAGCATCGTCGACGTTCCGGTCGCGGACTTGATCGCCTCGGTGCCCTTCGAAACCTGCTCGCGCACCGCATCGCGGTCCTGGCCCTTGAGCGATTCGTCACGGTAACTGTTGGATCCGATCTCGCACCCGGCATCGACAATCGCCTTGGCCGTGGCAGGCGAGGCCTCGGCCGCATCGCCCGAAAGGAAGAACGTCGCGGTAACGCCCTTTTCCTTGAGCACCTGCAAGATCTGTTTGGTGGCGCCGCTCGGACCCTCGTCAAACGTCAGCGCCACGTACTTTTTGTTGCCCTTGGGCGCCACGCTGGCGCACGCAACGACGCAATCGGTGGCGGGCACAACCTCGCCGCGGTCCTGCGTCTTGCCCGACTGCCCACCAACCCACACCTCGGAGCGGCCCTGGACACCCCATGTCTGCACATACTCGATAGCGCCCGTGCCCTCGACCTTGAGCTTGGGCTCGATAACCGTAGCCTGAACCTCGTGCTTCTCGTAGGTGTTACGGCCATCCTTGACCGTCACCTTCTCGCCGCCCTCAAGTTCGCGGCTATCCCATTTGCCCTGTTTTATGCGCTTGCCGTCCACCTTAACCGACAGCTTTTCGCCGCCATGGCGCTTGAGCACGCTGTCATCGACGGCCAGCAGGTCGCCTGCGTCGTAGGTATCGGTCAACTCCTGGTCGTCGATGAGATTCTGCAGCGTAGAGCCCACGCGCACCGCGGTCTTTTGCCCGTTAAGTTCCACGTCCACGCTGCGGTTGACGTAGCCCACGACGGCAGCGATAAACAGCACGAGCGCACAGCCCACGGCAATGAGCGCATAGGGCAGACGGGACGGTCGGCGCGGCGAGCGCCCGTTGCCGATGCGCGCGCTGCGGTCGCTAAACCCGCGGCTATGGTTGAGGTACATCGCGCCGGGCTTACGGCGGCGACGGCGCTGACCGCTGGGCAGCTGCCCCAGGTCGCGGCGCGCCGTCGGACGCGCACCCGAACGCCCGTTTAAGTTGGATCCGTTTTGGCGCATGTGCCCTCCCCCATAAACACAGCAAGCCGGAGCAACAGGTCTCCGGCTTGCCTCCCATCATTTGGTACGTCGCTATTTTGTAGCTTTTGACGAGCCTCCGCTCGCCTTTTGGTATTCGTCCTTAAAGGCCTTGAACATGCCGCGCGTCTTGCCGAGCTGCTTGCCCAGTGCGCGACTGCCCTTGTCCACGGCAACCGATCCCTTGTCATCGAGCACCTTGGCGCCCTTCTTGACCTTATCGCCCACCACGACACTGGCCTCGGCAGCCTTGGCGGCCGCGCCGCCCGAATACCCGAGCGCCTTGACCTCGTCCGAGACAACCATCGCGCCGTTCTCGTAGCCGCGCAGCATCGTCGGCGGCACCTGCGTGTCACCAACCAAAACACTCGAAGCAGCACCGGCGGTCACATAGAATGCCTGCACGATGCCCGAGCGCGGCTTGAACTCGACGTCCGAGCAATAGCCCACGACGTCGCCCGATTCCGTGCGCACGTCCATACCGACCCAGATGATGCAATCGTCCAGGTTGATGTCGAGGCGCTTGGCGGCGGCGGCATCGTACGTGTCCTTGACGTCATCGACCGCAATGGCGCCCTCGTAGACACCAATGGCGTCGAGCGCTACGAATCGATCGGGACGCTCGATCATGCCCGCGATATCGGACTGGCGGACCATAAAGCCGACCACGCGCGTACCGCCCGGGGTAAAGACCGGAAAGTGAATCTTTCCGAGCTTTTTAGGGCTGCGCGGCGTGCCGTCCTTTTTGGTGCGCTTGTCCTCGGTAGGCTTGCGATAGATCTTGGCGCCGACAAAATCCCCGGCGCGCATTATGCCTCGGTCGAGGGCTCCGCAGCCTCGGTATCAGCCTCGACGGCGTTCTCGACCACGACGTCGGCGGCAGGCGTCACGTTGCCACCCGAAATGGCGTCGTTGAGCTGCTCGCGCAGCTGGTCCATGCGCTCGCGGGCCAGGTCGACCTTGGCGCGCAGGTCGTCGGTCTTGGCGTCGACCATCGGGCCAAAGTCATTCACCGCAGCACGGGCCTCCTCGGCGCTGTGCTCGTAGGTGTCGCGCATATTGTCCCAGGCGTCGTTGGCGATATCGGCAGCCATGGCGCGGGTCTCGGCGCCCGAGCGCGGGGCCAGAGCAACACCGATAATAGCGCCGGCAGCGGCACCAAAAAGTGCGCCGGAGACAAAGCTGAAAGTCTTACCCATGATCATTCCTCTCCTGCGGGCACGTCGGTGCCCACCGTTTGAATGCTGTCCATTATACCCGCAGCGCATCACTTGCCGCTCCGCTCATCTGCGTACGGCAAAGGCGCAGGTACGTGATGGTGATAAACGCGTAGGCCTACTCCTGAGGCATAGCCGGCATGGCCACCGTGGCACCCGGGTCCTCGCCGGCGCCGTCCACGAGTGGCAGGCCGCCCTCATGCGCAGGTCCTGCCGGAACCGTCGCCGCACCGCCAAAGACGGCAGCGGAGGCCTCGTGGTTCTCGGCAACCGCGCCCTCGGTATCAATCGCCACCTGGGGCTCGTCGTCAAAGTTGGGGACGCCCTGGGGCTCGGTGGGAACGGGCTCGGCGGTCGCATCGGCAACGGGCTCGGCGTCGACCGGCACATCGCCCTCGTCAGCGCCCTCGTCCTCGGCAGCATCTTCGCCGTTCGCAGCAGCGACGGCCTCGTGAGGATCCTTGCCCTCGGCCTCGGCGCGCATGCCCAGCACCAGGTTGCGCAGGCCCGCGACCGTGCCTTCCACGTCGGGGGCAGGCTGGTCGGCGTGCAGGTACGCCCAGTCCATCATAAAGGTGGCCGACGACAGCGCACCGATGGCCAGTGCGTCGTCGGGACACGAAAGCTCGACCTCAAAGACACGCTCGTCATGCTCGCTTACGCGCGTGCGGCCGCACGAGATGCTACCGGCAAGACCGGTCTCGTTCATGAGCTCGACCGTCACGTGCTCCAGCAGGTGGCAGAGCTCGGTCTGACCCATGCAGTCCTGGAACTCGCGGCCGGAATCGCCCAGGCACAGGTGCTTGGCAATCGCCGGTACCAGGTAGTACACGCGCGCCGTGGCCTCGATGTCCTCCGAGGTCATGAGCGGCATGCCGGGGTTCACCAGCACATGCGCACAGATCTTGTCCTCGCTGACGGTGACCTTAAGGATGTTGAACAGGCCTGCCATAACTCTCCCCTACTCTTCCTTGTCCTACTCGTCGCCATCGTGCGGATCCACAGAGCCCGCACCCGACGCCGCCGGCTTCTCTGCCGAAGACTCGGAATCCTTCTTATCGGTTTCGGCCGGAGCGATCACGCGAATGAGCGAGATGCGCTGGCCACGCATCGACTGCACTTTAAACTTGTACCCCGCGACCTCAAACACCTCTCCGATGTCGGGCACCGAGTCGCAAAGCTCCAAAATCCAGCCGGCGATGGTCTCATAATCATCGCTTTCCTCGAGCGGCCAACCAAGCTCAATCGCGTCATCGCACGAAAAACGCCCATCGACGAGCCACTCGCGGCGCGAAAGGCGCGTGAGGTACTTGTTGTCGGGGTCGAACTCGTCCTCGATCTCGCCCACGATCTCCTCGACGATGTCCTCGATGGTGATGATGCCGGCCGTGCCGCCGTACTCATCCACGACGACCACGATCTGGTCGTGCGAGGTCTGCATCTCGGACAGCAGCGGCAGGATGTCCTTGGTGTCGGGCACAAAGGTGGCGTCGCGCAAAAAGCCGGCGATGGGCTGGTCGCCCTTGCCGTCGAGCGCGGGCTGGATCAGGTCCTTGATGTGCGCGATGCCCGCGACGTTGTCGGGGTCCTCGTGATAGACGGGGATGCGGCTGAAGCCGGTCTGGCGCATGGTGGACAGCACGCTGGCGACCGTCTCGTCGTCCTCGCACATGGTGGTGTCCACGCGCGGCACCATGACCTCGCGGGCAACGGTGTCGCCCAGGTCAAAGATCTCGTGGATCATGCGCTTTTCCTCGTCGAGCAGGTCGTCCTGCTCCGAGACCATGTACTTGATCTCTTCTTCCGAGACGTTCTGACGGTCGTCGGCACTCTTGATACGCAAGATGCGGGCCAGGCCATCGGAGCAAGCGCCAGTCAGCCACACGAGCGGACGGGCGATCTTCTGGAACACGGAAAGCGGGCCCACGACCTGCTTGGACACGCCCTCGGCATTGGCCAGGCCGATGCGCTTGGGGACGAGCTCGCCGATCACGATGGACACGAAGGCGACCGCGACGGTGATGATGACCGGCGCCAGGCCGCGCGCGATGGCGGAGAGCGGCGCGATGCCAAAGCTCATGAGCCACGTGGCAAGCGGGTCGGACAGGCTCGTCGAGGCGACGGCGGACGAGGCGAAGCCCACGAGCGTGATGGCGACCTGGATGGTGGCGAGCAGCTGGTCGGAGTCGGCGGCCAGCTTAATGGCACGCTCGGCGCGCTTGTCGCCTTCCTCGGCCTCATGCTCCAGCACGGCGCGCTTGGCCGTGGTGAGCGCCATCTCGGACATAGAGAAGTAGCCGTTGATGAGGGTCAAAACGAGGGTAGTGATAAGGGAGATGGTTATGTCCATCGGGAGTTTCTCGAACCTCCAAGATTCGGGACGTCAGGTCAAAACGTTGATGACGGATACGGCAATTGCACCGGCGCCCAAACGAGGACGCGGGCGCGCAGGCGCGGTCGCTAGATTACGAAGAGAATCACCGCCATGAACTGGAAGATGCTGCCGGCGAGCACCCACAAGTGGAAAACACTGTGCAGATAGCGCACGTTTTTGGCGATATAGAACGGCACGCCCACGGTATAGCACACGCCGCCGACGGCGAGCAGGGCGAGTGCCACGGGGTTCAGCAGCGCCACGAGCTCGGGCAGCTTAAAGACGACGAGCCAGCCCATCAGCAGATAGACCAGGCCGCTTACCCAATGCGGCTGACGTTCGCGCAAAAAGCACTCGAGGGCGATCCCGACGATGGCGATGGCCCACACGGCAAAGAACAGCGCAGGGCCGCCGTCGTTTGCGAGCGTGATGAGGCAAAACGGGGTATAGCTGCCGGCTATGAGCAGGTAGATGCAGCTGTGGTCGATGATGCGAAACACGCGCTTGGCGCGCGCGGGCTGAATCGCGTGGTAGAGCGTGGAGGCTAGGTATTCGAGGATGATACTGACACCATAGACAATCGCCGCGGCCATGTGGGCCGGGCCTCCGCCGCGCAGGGCAGCGAATACGATCAGGAGCACCAGGCCCGCGATACCCAGCAGGCAGCCGACACCATGGGTGACGGAGTTCATGATCTCCTCGCCCACCGTGTAGTGTGGAACGGCCGCGGTCTTGGGTCGCGGCTTAGAACTGTCGCTCGAATCGGACATGCCGGTTACATCCTCCAATGTAAAGAGTTCTCAACACTATATCAAAGCGTCTGGGTACATGCGAAATTTGCACCATACGTGACCCTTTGTTTACCCATTCTTTGCCTGTTGACGCGTCAACGGCGAACATCCATAATGCGCTTGTTTTAAATGTTGATGTATTAACATGTTATAGGAGAATACCGCATGGCTCAAAACGCACATTCCCATCGAAAGCTCAAGATAGCCGGCATCGTTGCACTGGTGGTTGTCATTGCACTGCTCGGATTTGCCGGCAACTTTCTGTTTGACTTCGCGCTGAATCCCCGCGCGCCATACACCATGAAGATGATGCAGGACGGCAAGGACGACAAAGAAAGTGAGCAGCCGGATGCCGAGGGAACCGAGGCGCGGGCATGGTTTAAAGAGAACCGCGAGAGCAGCAGCCTCACCGCAGATGACGGAACCGAACTTGCCGCTTGGTATTTTGCCGCCCCAGAGAGCACGCACAATTACGCTATCTGCCTACACGGATACACCGATGAGCCCATCGGTATGGCCCGATACGCCAAACGATTCCATGACCGCGGCATGAACGTGCTCGCGCCTGCCGCCCGTGCCCACGAGCGCTCCGGCGGCGACTATATCGGCATGGGCTGGCCCGAGCGGCTCGATGTCGTCGCATGGATCGAGCGAATCGTTCAGGCTGACCCCGAGGCGCGCATCCTGGTCTTTGGCGAGTCGATGGGTGCGGCAACCGCCATGGACGTCGCGGGGGAATCTCTGCCCGCAAACGTGAAATGCATTATCGAGGACTGTGGTTATACGAGTGTTTGGGACGAGTTTTCTCTGCAGCTCAAGGATGTATTTGGGCTGCCCAGTTTTCCTTTGCTCGATGTGGCCAACCTGGTGTGCAACGTGCGCGCGGGCTACGACTTTCATAAGGCGAGCAGTGTGGAGCAACTCAAACACGCGACGGTTCCCATGCTGTTTATCCACGGCGACCAGGACACCTTTGTGCCGTACGACATGCTCGACCAAAACTACGACGCGTGCGCCAGCAAGGTCAAGCAAAAGCTCACCATCCATGGCGCCACCCACGCCAAGAGCGCGCAAGTTGACCCCGAGCTCTACTGGAATACGGTCGACGAGTTCCTCGACAAGAATTTTTAAGCAAATAGTACGGTTTACTGGTCTATCTGGCCCCTAGCACTTCCAAAAAGCCGCCCGTGGGCGCTGTGCTCACGGGCGGTTTTTACTAACGTTGCGCTACAAAAGCGCTTGATATGTCCAATAGCTAGGCGCTATTTGACCTCGATGAGCTCGTACTCGCCCGTGCCCAGGCCGATCTTCTCGGCATGCGCGATGCACGCGCGCCAGTCGGTGTCGGGATGCGTGATGCAGAAGGGATCCTTGGCCTGCTCGCCCTCCAGATGCTCGTGATTATGCTCCATCTTGGCCGCGCTGTCGGTAAGCTCGGTGTTAGGCAGCGGCTCGGACGCCAGGACGGCGTCGGCGCAGGCCTGGTCGATGGCGACCGGGTCGAAGCTCGCGAACATGCCGATGTCGTTGACGATGGGCGTGTCATTCTCGGGATGGCAGTCGCAGTTGGGGCTGATGTCCATGGCGAGCGAGATGTGGAAGCTCGGGCGGCCGTCGACGATGGCCTTGGTGTACTCAGCGATCTTGTAGTTGAGTACGTCGGCCGCGGCATCATAGTCGGGCTTGATGCAGTCCTGGTTGCACGCCGCAATGCAGCGTCCGCAGCCCACGCAGCGATCGTGGTCGATGGCAGCCACGTGAACCGTGCGAGTGCTGCCGTTGGCAAGCTCGCGCTCACGCGTACCGTCAAACGTGATGGCGCTGTGCGCGCATATCTTCTCGCAGGCACGGCAGCCAACGCAGTTGGTGGTATCGACGCTCGGCTTGCCAGCGGCGTGCTGCTCCATCTTGCCGGCACGGCTACCGCCGCCCATACCCAGGTTCTTCATGGCACCGCCAAAGCCGGCCTGCTCATGGCCCTTAAAGTGGGTGAGGCTAATCACGATGTCGGCATCCATGAGTGCCTGGCCGATCTTTGCCTCGCGCACGTACTCGCCGCCCTCGACCGGGACGAGCGCCTCGTCGGTGCCCTTGAGGCCGTCGGCGATGATGATCTGGCAGCCCGTGGCGTACGGGGTAAAGCCGTTCTGGTAGGCGGTGTCGATGTGCTCGAGCGCATTTTTGCGGCTACCCACATAGAGCGTGTTGCAGTCGGTAAGGAAGGGCTTGCCGCCCAGCTCCTTCACGACGTCCGCGACGGCTCGGGCGTAGTTGGGGCGCAAAAAGCTCAGGTTGCCCAGCTCACCAAAGTGAATCTTGATGGCGACAAACTTGTTCTCAAAGTCGATCTGCTCGATACCGGCGCGGCGGATGAGGCGCTTGAGCTTGTCGAGCTGGCTCTCGCGAGCATGCGTGCGCAGGTTGGTGAAGTACACCTTTGCTGGTGCTGCGGGTGCAGTTGCGGTCATAGATATATCCCCTCGGTCTATATGGCGTTACAGACATAAGAGGATGGTACCCGTTGAAGTAGGGTCGAAGTCAAGCGCAACACCGAGTCGTTAGGCACTCATTGGGGACAGACTTAAATGACTGAAACCACTCATTGGGGACGGACTTAAATGAGTGCCTCCCTTCCGGCAGTTGGGGACAGTCCTTGCCAGCCCGGCCGGCGAGCCGGCGAATCGGCAAAGACTGTCCCCAATGGCTAGTCGTTTAAGAACGTCCCCGATGACTACTCTTGGACTTTGAGGGCCTCGGCCAGGCTGACGCGCTTGATAGAGCGCGTGTGTAGCAACGCCACGACCAGGTAGGTCGCAAAGCCAATGCCGACGCATGCCGCCATGGACCAGGTCGGCACGTAAATCTCGATATTGCCGTTATAGGCGAGCAGCATAGAGCGGAAGATGGCCGTGAGCGAGCCGATGATCACCGGCAGGCTCAGCACGAGCGACGCCGCCACGCACAGCGTGATCGAGCGGATGTACAGATGCGAGATCTCGCTATCTCGATAGCCAAAGACTTTCATATAGCTGATCGAACGGGCGCTGTGGTCGATCACGGCCTTGGTCAGCAGGTACATAAACAGCAGGAAGATAAACACCGCGAGCCCGACCATCATGCCGATCATTTTGCTCATCATGCCGATGAACTGGTCGCCCACGGCGCGCATGTCGTCGGGCGTGGTGTCGCCGGCAAAGTAGCGCGCGTCGAGGTCGAGCTTCTCGTCGCTCACATAGCCGTTAAAGTAGGCGGCATCGTTGTCGAACAGCTCGTTAAAGTCATCGATACTCATATAGATATTCATGTCCGACTTGGAGCCCCAGGCATAGTCCTTGCCCGCGTACTCAAGGGAATAATGCTCGCCCTCGTACTTATCGCTGAGTGTGACCTTCTGGCCCTCGCTCCAGCCAAACTTATCGAGCAGGCCGCCGCCAAAGACGACGTGTCCGTCGCCGATGTTGAGACCCTTCCAGTAGCGCGAGCTTGCCGAGATGCCGTAGACAGAAATTGTCTCCTCGCCGTTTCCGTCGCCGCGATCGTACTGCAGCTGGTAGACAGCGTATTTCTCGGCCTGTGCAATCTTGGTCGCACCGTTGTCGGTCGTGTTAACCGGGTGAATGTCATCGTTGTCGGTGTCGATCTTAGAGGCCTTGTCGATCAGGTCGATAGCCTCGTCGCGGTTGCAGCCGAGGGCATCGGCAAGATCGTCAAGGCGCGCGTAGAGCGCATCCTTCTTGTCCTGGACCTTGGCAAGCGCATCCTGCGCCGCGGCCAAGCTCTCGGCAGACGGAGATGCAGTCGCGGCATCGGTCGCCGCCTGCGCCGCATCGGCCGCGTCGTCAAGCTCGTCATCGGCATCCTGGGCGGCGGAAAGCAGCGCGCCGTCAACCGACTGCAAGCGCTCGAGTGCCGACCACTGCTCGCGCTCCTCGGCAGTGCCCTCGAGCTCCAGCGGAGCCTTAAGCGTGTACTGGTGCTCGGCGACCAGGCTCGTCTCGAGGTTGTCCGCGTAGTGCGTCATCGTGGGCAGAATCGCCAGGCCAAAGAGCAGCAGCAGCGAGGCAAACGCAATGCCCACGAAGAGCGTGGCGAAGTTGCCCAGGTTGCGCAGGAAGACGCGCAGGCGGAAGCGCGAGACAAAGCCCATGCGCTCCGGCAGCCGCAGACCGCGCTTGGTGCCCGATTTGCCGCTCGCCTCGTGACGAAGGAACTGCAACGGCGTCTTGCCCATCTTGCGAAGCAGGCCCACCAGCGTGATGAGAATGAGCGCGGCGGCGGGAACCACGGCGCACTTCACAAAGATCTCCCAGCTCCAGTACACCTGGAAGGGCGGCAGGCTGTACGAGCCGTAGTAGAGACCGCGCATGGGCTCGGTAAAGAACGCAACGCCGAGAGCGGTGCCCAGTAGCGCCGCGGCCACGCCTACGATGGCGGGAAGCGCTAGGTAGTGCAGCACGATTTCGCGACGGCGATAGCCGCTGGCGAGCAGCGTGCCGATAATGGCGCTCTCCTCCTCGATGGTGGCGTCGGTGAGCACCACAAAGACAAACGCCATGATCACGATGATGATGTCGAGCAACGTCATCCACATCATGGAGTCGCCGTCCACGTCGTCGCGCGCATAGCCAATGCCCTGATTGGAATCGGCATCGATCAGATCGTCCACGCGCGCATCGGCATCGGTCAGCGCCTCGACCATATCCTGCTCCGCATCGATGCGATCCGCGGTGGGGAGATCGCGATCGGTAAGGGTAAAGGAGTAGGTGTAGGCAGGCGCGCCGCCGGCGTCCTCAAGCGCGGCAAAGCCGGCGTCGGTGACCTCGGCCACGCCGTACGTGATGGTGTTCACCGTAAAGTCCGAATTGTCGAGGAACAGCGCCTGGCTATCGGGCTGGGTCATGATGCCGCAGATGGTGTAGGTGCGGCCCTCAAGCTCGACCTTATCGCCCACGGCGAGGTCGTTGTTGGTGGCGAAGACACGGTCGATTGCCACCTCATCGTCCGTCTTGGGCTGCCTGCCTTCGCAGTAGGACGCAATGTCAACCTTGGTGCGATGCGCGTAGGTGCGCAGGGTGCGCTTGGTGCCGTCGTCGCCAGCCGCCTTTTTGATGATGGCGTCGATAGAGAAGTTCTTGTAGAACGTAACGCCGCCGACGTCCTCAGCCGCGTCTTCGGCAGCCTTGAGCTGATCTTTGGTGGCCTCGAAGGAGGTAGTCACGCGGCCGTCCTCGATCGTGTACGCATCGCGCATGTCGTCAATGAGGCAGCCGATGGAATGCGCCGCGAGCAAAAAGCCCGACGTGAGGGCGATGCTTCCGCACATAAGCAAAAAGATGCCCAGGTACTTGCCGATATTGCGGCGCAGCTCGCGCGGGAGTCGTTTTGCGAGAGGTGTCATGGCGCCGCCTACCAATCGAGCTCGGCGGCCGCGACGGGCGACTCGCTGAGCTCGTCCTCGACGATGCGCCCGTCGCGCAGGCGCAGCACGCGATTGGCCATGCGCGCGATGGCGGCGTTGTGGGTGACGATGATGATGGTGCAGCCGTAGGTGCGGTTGACGTCCTCCATGAGCTGCAGGATTTCCTTGGATGTCTTGTAGTCGAGCGCGCCCGTGGGCTCGTCGCACAGCAGCAGGCCCGGATTTTTGACGAGCGCACGGCCGATGGCGCAGCGCTGCTGCTGGCCGCCCGAGACCTGGCGCGGAAACTTGTTGCGGTGCTCGTAGAGGCCCAGCGAACGCAGCAGATCGTCGACGTCGAGCGGTTTTTTGGACAGGTGCGCCGTGACCTCGATGTTTTCCTTGATGGTAAGGTCGGGCACCAGGTTGTAGAACTGGAAGACAAAGCCCAGCTCGCGGCGTCGGTACTCGCCCAGATCGGCGGGCTTGAGCGCCGTGAGATCGCAGCCGTCCACCATGATGGAGCCGCCGTCGGCATCCTCCAGGCCGCCGATCAGGTTGAGAAAGGTCGACTTGCCCGAGCCCGAGGGCCCCAGCATGACGCAGATCTCGCCGCGATTGATGGACGTATCGATGCCATCGAGCACCGTCAGGCGTGCATCGCCGTCGCCGTAGTGTTTCTTAAGCCCGCTGACCTGGACGTAGGCTCGCTTTGCCGCCATCTTATCCCCCGTTGTTAGCCACCTGCTACTTTCTAGGCTAATAGTAAACCCGGGCGAACTATTTTTAAGCGACGTGCGCGGCTTTTTTCCAACCTACTCATTGGGGACAGACTTAAATGAGTGAAATCGCTCATTTAAGTCTGTCCCCAATGAGTGCCGGCAGGAAAGGAGCGTCCCCAAGTGCCGACATATTGGGACAGTCCCTGCCAGCCCTGCCGGCGAATCGGCAAAGACTGTCCCCAATGACTAGGTGGCTAGGCGTGGGATTTGTTGTGCGCGAGGGCTAGGCCTACGGCGGCGATGGCCGCGGCAAAGAGCACCGTGACGCCCAGATCGCAGGCGATGTCGCCCAGCACGGTGGACGTCAGGTCCGCGGCGAGCGCCTTGCCGATCGCGTCGTTCACCCAATACGTCGGCACAAAGTGCGCCACCGTCTGCACGGCCGAGCCCATGAGCGACAGTGGCATCCAGGCGCCGCCCAAAAACGTCATGAGCATGCCGAGCAGGTTGCCCACACCGTTGAGCAGCTCCTCGCGCGCGCCCAGGCTCGACAGCGTAAAGCCAACGGCCAGCGGCGTGCACGCCAGGACAAACGTTGCCGCCAGCGCCAGGCACACGCGACCCACGCCGACCTCGGCAACCGCGCTGGCAAAGCCCACGACGCCCATCATGCTCGACACGAGCCAGATGCAGACGGTGAGCACGGCGGCGGCCGCGAACACAGCGAGCGAACGCTGGCGCTCAGAGACCGGGCTGGCATCCATGCGGCGCACGCGCTCGGGCTCGTTCATGCCCGAGAACACCAGTCCCACCGACACGATGACCGACGAGATGATCGCGTACGCGCCAAAGTTGAAGTACGACTCGAGCGTGGTAGCAGCAGTCGAGTCGACCTTGACCTGCTCGATCTGGACCTCCGCGCGCTTTGCGGCCGCGTGCTCGGCGGCCCTTGCGACGTCGCCGTTGGAGGCAGCGGGCTCTAGTGCGGCCGCAGCGCCCGCGAGCGAGATCCACCGCGAGGCCTCGGCAGACGAAAGCGCTGCCGCCATGGTGCCGGAGCCGTACGTCACGTCGAGTTTGGGCAGGGCCTCCCCCGCGCGGGCGGCTGCAACAAGATCGTCCTCAAACCCCTCCGGGATAAAGAACACGCAATCGGCGCTGCCCTTGGCGCTGTTGCTCTTGGCGAGCGCATCCGCAAGGTCGTACGTGTCGTCGCCGACGCCCGTGACCAGGTCAAAGCGTGAGCCCAGGTGCTTGGTAAGTGCCCGCGAAAGGTCGCTATTGTCGCGGTCGACCACGATCACGTTGGTGTCGTAGGGCTTGTACTCGGTAAGCTGCGACGAGTTCCAGCTCACCGAAGCCGCGATGAATACGCCCATGAGCGAGATGAACACCGTATAGATGAGCAGGTAGAACGGGTGCGCCAGCGCCATGCGAAGCGCGGTCTTAAAGGTGCTCATAGCGGCTCCTTCCAAAGATCAGCGTAGCGGCGGCGACAAACACCAGGGCCATCAGGACGAGCGCGCCGGCGCGAACAGCGAAGGGCCCCAGGTCCTCAAAGAAATACAGGCGATTGAACATGTCGCAGATGAGCTTGACGGGGTTGAGCCAGCACTCGACCGGACAAGCGCGGGCGACGTCGTCGGCAAGCGCCATCGCCGGCTCGCCGTAGAGGCCGGCGAACAGGGCGCACGTGGTGGCAAAGCCCGTGAGGATGCCCGACTTGGATGCCTTGCCGCCCTTAACGGGAAGCGTGCCCACAAAAAGCCCCAGGCCCGTGGCGGCAAGCGCGGATGCAGCCCCGCCCAGCAGGCACAACCCCTCGCGCCCGCCAAAGTCGACGCCCACGACCAGGCGCACGTAGCCGATCGCAACCGCCATCGATGCAAAGGAAACCAGCCACGAGCCGACAAAAATGCCGGCCAGCGACGCCGTCTTGGAAAGACCGCCCACGCAGCGGCGCGCGCCAAGGCCCGACAGATTAGGCTGCAAATCGACGACGCTCAAGGCGGCAAACTCGGCAGACATCATCGCGACCAGGCCAAAGAGCGCGTAGTAGTAGATGACCGTGCCATCGGGCGTGGCACGAGTCAGGCTCACGCGGCGGGTTCCGCCCTCGAGCGACAGGGCGTGCGCAACCGCCGCCGGATCGGCGAGCACCGCCGGGTTGTCCTGGGCAATCTGGCGCATGAGCTCGACATTTTGCGTATACGAGCTTGCCACCGTTTCAAGGATGCTGCGGTCGGTAAGCACCGACGAGGCGCGCGAGCTGTCGTAACTCGATAGCAGCGTGAGCCTGGGCGTGCCCGCGGCATCAACCGTATAGATGCCCGCGACCTCGCCGGCCTTGAGCGCTTTGCGCGCGGCAGCCAAGTCTTCGTACTCGCTCACATCGAGCAGCTGGTCGTCGCCTGCCTTGGCAAGCGAAGCTGCCACATCCTTAAAGGTCGAGGCATCCCAGGCCTCGTCCGCCACGACGGCAACCGGCACCGGGTCGACCGTGCCGTCGGAGCTGAGGTTCGCAAACATAAACATGAACATCGTGGAAAGCGCGATAGGAAAGAGAGCGCCCCAGACCCACGTGCTCGGCCGGCGCAGCAGCGTCTTGACCGTGGTGATGATGGTGTTGAACATGGCCGCCCCCTAGTCGCGCAGCTCGCGGCCGGTGATCTCGAGGAACACGTCGTTGAGGGTCGGCGGTTCGGAATAGATGCGGCCGAGCGGCACGTCATGCGAGCGCAGCGCATCGAGAATGTCCGTCAGGTTGTGCGGGCTCGCTTCGCACGAAAACGTGAGCTGTCCCGCCGTTGCCGAAAGGTCCAGAACGTGCGGCAGGCTTGCGACGGCACCGAGCGCCGCACTCGGAACCTCGCCGACCTCGATTACAATCTTCTCGCCCATCTGAATCATGCGCTTGAGCTCGTCGTTAGTGCCCTGCGCCAGCACGCGGCCGCCGTCCATGATCATAATGCGGCTGCAGATCTGCTCGACTTCCTCCATGTAATGGCTGGTATACACCACCGTGGCGCCCTCGTCGCGCAGGCGGCAGATGCCCTCCAGGATGGCGTTGCGGCTTTGCGGGTCGACCGCCACCGTGGGTTCGTCAAAAAAGATGAGCTCGGGCTTGTGCGCGATGCCGCAGGCAATGTTGAGACGACGCGTCAGGCCGCCCGAGAGCTTGCCGGGGCGGAACTTGGTAAAGTCGCCCAGGCCGACAAAGTCGATCGCCTCGTCCACCAGCGCGCGGCGGCGCTTGCGGTCGTTGACGTAGAGACTGCAGAAATAGTCGATGTTCTCGCGCACGGTGAGCTCGTCGAACACCGCCACCTGCTGCGGCACCACACCGATGCGGCGCTTGAGGTCGTAGCGGGCGGGCGTCATGGGCTCGCCGAACAGCTCGATGGTGCCTTTGTCGTAGGCAAGTAGCTGCAGGATGCAGTTGATGGACGTGGTCTTGCCCGAGCCGTTGGGGCCCAGCAGGCCAAAGATCTCGCCGGGAGCGATACTCAGGTTAAAGTGGTCGAGCGCAATAAGGTCGTCGTAGCGCTTGACGAGATTTTCGACGTGGACTATGTCTGTCATGAGGCGGCCCTTCTGTTGATTGCGGCCCGGTACGATTGCATCATCGCAGGAACCGCCGGCGCGCACCAGTGAGCTTTGTCACGAGTGCGGGGCGGTCGCGTAGCCTGCTGACGCGACCGCCCCGCCGCGTGGGAGGAATGTCACGGTTGCTTTGAGTGGCGCCTCCCCCGTGCGCGGCATCGCGTACAATACCCGTATGAACAGGCTATTCGACAAATCGATCGTGCTGGCGTGCTGCATCGCAGCCGCCACGGGCCTTGCTGTGGATGCTCGCCTGGTCGCGGCGTTTTGCCTTGGCGTTGTCATCGCCGCACTGGCCGAGGTCGCGGAGGGAGAACGCGCCCGTCGCGCCAGCGAGGCCGGCAGCTACGCCTACGTCATCGCGGCTGTCTTCGTGCCGCCGTTTGTGCCGTTCGCACCTCTCGCCCTCTATGACATCGCGCGACGCGTGCGCCGTGAACGCATCTGGCCCGCGCTGGCAATTGGCTCCATGTTTGCCTGCGCACTTGCCACGAACCTTCGCGCCGACGCGCTCACCGCCCGAACGCTCCTGCTGACCGCCATCCTTTCGGTTGCCGCCACCTTGCTATCGCTACGTACCGCCCAGTTGGAGCGCGAGCAGCAGCGTATGCACCGTACCCGTGACGAGCTGCAGGAACGAGCCCTCGCGCTCGAAGCGCGCAACCGCGATCTTGCCGATCGCCAGGACTACGAAGTCGAGCTCGCGACGCTCGCCGAACGCGCCCGCATCGCGCGCGAGATCCACGATAACGTCGGGCACCAGCTCACGCGTGCCTCGCTGCAGACCGAGGCCCTGCGCGTCGTGCACGCCGACGAGCTCGGCGTCGCCGCCGATTTCGCCGACGTTAAACGCACGGTTGACGAGGCGCTCCAGCTTGTGCGCACCAGCGTCCACGCGCTCAACGACAACGCCGTCGACCTTTCCGTGCAGCTCGAACGCATTGTTGAAGGCGCGCGCTCGGACAGCGGTCCGCAGATTGAGCTTGAGGTTTTGGCCGAGCATGCGCCCGCCAACGTCGCCAACTGCTTTGCGGCGGTGCTGCGCGAGGCGCTTTCCAACGCCATGCGCCACGCCCATGCCAAAACCATTACCGTGCGGTGCATGGAGCATCCGTCGTTTTACCAGCTCATCGTTACCGATGATGGCGCAGACGCGACCCCGGCGAGCAGCAGCAACGTCGCAGAAGGCATGGGGCTCGTCTCCATGCGCGAGCGCGTCGAGGCGCTTGGCGGAACCTTCACCGCCGGCCTGCGCGCCGGCGCCCCCGGCTGGCGCGTGTTTGCCACCGTCCCCAAACAGCAAGGAGATGACGCCCGATGAGGCTCATAGTTGTCGACGACGACCGCTTGGTAGTCGATTCGCTCAAGATTATCCTGGGCGTCCAGCCGCAGATCGAAGTGGTGGGCACCGGCGCCAACGGCAACGACGCGGTGGCACTCTACGCCGAGCACGCGCCCGATATCGCGCTGCTCGACATTCAGATGCCGGGGCGCGACGGCCTTTCGGCGGCGCGCGAAATCCTTGAGCACGACCCCGCGGCACGCGTGGTGTTTCTGACGACATTCTCGGATGACGAGTACATTGTATCGGCGCTCAAGCTGGGCGCCCGCGGTTACCTGATCAAGACCGATGTCGCCGCCATTCCGCCAGCGTTGGCGCAGGTCATGGATGGCAAACGCGTGCTCGAGGGCAAGGCGATCGAAGATGTCGATTTTGATGGAGCGAACGCTGAGGCCGATGCGACTCGCCGGCCCGCGGCCTTTGCCGGTCTGACCGACCGCGAGTTCGAAGTCGCCGAGCTTATCGCCCGCGGCCTCGACAACAAGGAGATTGCCGCCACGGCCTACATGGGCGAAGGCACCGTACGCAACCACATCAGCTCGATCCTGGCCAAAATGGGCCTGCGCAACCGCACCCAAATCGCCATCGCCTACCTGCGGGGGTAATTACCCAACGGTCGACCGCTCCGGCATAGCAAAATGGCTGCCATCGATTTAATGCCATTTCAAAACTATGCCGGTTTACGGGGCTAAACTCAGGACCCCCATCCATACCCGCGTTTTCTGCAAAATAACGACTCGTCTACCTGCGGTTTTGTTTTCACGCTTTTCGGTATGGTTTGGGATTCGGAATCCGGCCCCGTAAACCGGCATAGTTTTGTTCGAGCGACCCCGCACGAGTACCTCCGCAAGTCTCGCGGGACCAAAATGATCCGTTTTCCTCCGTCCCCGGGGGATCATTTGGCGGCGCCAACCACGAAATCGGCCCATCTACTACGTTTGACTCGATACCCCCAACCATACCCCCGTTTTCCAGAAAATCGCAGGCGTTCTTCCTGCGGTTTTGTTTTCGCGTTTTTTGGCATGGTTGGGGTAAGGGGATAAACGTAGTAGATGGGCCGATTTCGTGGCGGCCCTTCCTCCCCTGCGCACAAAAGTGCCGCCACGGAGAAGGGAGACGTCTCCGTGGCGGCTGGGGGTGGGGATGGGGCTATGTTCTGGCTCCCCGCCGGCCGCCCGGGGCCTTTTGGCCCCGGGCGCTGCCAGCGTGCCTAGCGCTTACGGATACCCCAGACCAGGGCTCCGACGCCGGCCATGGCAATAACAAATGCCATGAGCAGTGCAGCGGCCTGCTGGTCACCCGTGGTGGGCAGGAAACCCTTGACCGTCTTGACGATGTTCGTCACGGTCTTGGGCGTGCCGGGATCGGGCGTCGGCACGGGCGTCTCGGGCTTCTTGTACGTGTTGTTGAACACGATACCCTCGACGCTCTTGTCGCCCTTGGTAAAGGCGACGTTCGCCTTGAGGTTGCCCTCGCCGTCGTCGACCACGTTGACAGTCGCGGTAAAGACGGACTTGTCGTAGGTCATACCGGCCTCGTCGCCCTTGACCTCGCTGATGGTGTAGACGTACGCACCAGGCTCGTCGTACTCAAACTTGTCGAAGTTGATCTTGCCGTCGGCATCGTTGGTGACGGTGGACTCGATGTCCTCGCCAACGAGCTTAAAGCTAAACTCATCCTTCTTGAGCTCGCGTCCCTCGAGCACCTTGATGGCGCCGATGGAAACCTGCGTGGGCATGGCGTGATACTTGTTAGTAAAGCCAGCCGACTCGGTGGTTCCCTCGAGCTTGTGCGTCGCGGTCAGCGTGCCGTCGCCGTTGTCGGAGACGGTGGTCACGACGGTATAGGTCGCGCCGTCATAGGTGACGCCCTTGTACAGGCCGAGCGCGTTGGGGCAAGCCTCGCGCAGCGTGTACGTGTGCGTGCCGGGCGCCTCATAGTGGATCGGGCTCAGCGTAACGGTGCCGTTGGCGTCGTTGGTGCCGCTAGCGACAACCACGCCGTCCTCGAGCAGATCAAACGTGAACTCGCCGGCTGCAAGGTCGCGTCCGGTCAGACGCTTGACCGTCTTGACCTGATCGGTCACGGAAGAATCGGTGGGTGCCACGCTGTACGTGTTGGTGAACGTAAAGTCCGCACCGTCGCCGCCGTCGCGCTTGACGCTCAGATGTCCAGCGCCGTCATCGGTCACGGTGTAGGAGACCTTGCGCGTTACGTTAGCGTCGTTGGTCACGCCAGGGGCGCTACCGGACTCGGTCACCGTATAGGTAAAGGTGTGCGAGCGCGGGGCGGTGGGGGCTGCGGGCTCGGACTCGTCCTTGGTCTCGTCACCGCTGGCGTCAGCGTCAACCTCGGCCTCGTCGGCGTTGGCTTCAGCGTTGTTCGATGCATCGCCAGAAGCGTTGTCCGTCACGCCCAGGGCGCGGTTGAGGTCATCGAGCGTAAAGTGGATCTTGCCAAAGTCCACGTTGCCGGCCGCGTCGTTGGTTGCGGTCGTGCGCTCGGGCATCGGGGCACCCGCCTCATCGGCGGCCACGGTAAAGATGAACTTACCCGTGATGTCTGCCGGGGTCAGGCCCTCGGCAGCCTGGAGCTTCTTGGTGCCGGCGAGCGCGGCGTCAACGGCATCGGCGCCGTAGACGTTCTCGAACAAGGGCTCGATGCCACCGTAGTCGACCGTTGCCGTCAGGGTACCGTCACCGTTATCGACGACGATAACCTTAAAGCCAAAGTACCACGTTGTAGCAGAAACGCCGTTCGGCAGCCCGTGTATAGCTTCGTAGGCCGTGTAGTTAATGGTCCAAGCGAGCTTACCGTCCTTGTCGGTACGATGGGCAAGCCCAGCAGACTCAAGATCGGCAAGCATCTTGGTGTCGTAGTGCAGCGCATCAAAGCTCACGTGCCCGCCGATATTGGGCTTGAGATTTTCATAACCCACAAGCTCACCCTGATAGGCAATGCCGAACCAGAACTCGCCGTCGGCCATCGGGCGACCGGTCAGGGTCTTGGCGGCAACGACCTGAGCAACGGTGCCACCAGGTGCATCGGTCGTAGCGCTATAGCTGTTGACGAACGGGACCACGGCGCTCTCGACCGCAGCCGCGCCGGTCTTGTACTCGGTCACCAGCGTGCCCTCGGGACCGCCGGAGACGGTCGTCGTGGCGGTGAGCGTACCGGCGGTGTCGTCGGCGATAGCGATCGTCACGGTGCGCTCGGCATCGTCGTAGGTGTAACCGGGCTGGCCGTCATTCTTCTCGGCAACGGTGTATGTAAAGGTCTTACCCGCGTCAGCCTGCGTAAACTTAACCTCATGGCCCGCCAGAATGTCAATCCGACCGACCGTTGCCTCTGCCGTCGCAGGGGACTTGTACACGTTGGCGCCCTCGTGCAGGCCGAGCGCGGTGGCAGAAGCCGCATCGGCGGGCGTCACGGTAAAGGTGAACTGGCCCTCGGTCATGGGGCGTCCGTAGAGGGTCTTGCTGAGCTTGAGACCGCCGGCCGCGGCGTAATCGAGCTCAGTGCGGTACGTGTTGGTAAAGCGTCCGTTTTCCTTCTTAGTGACGTTGGCGGTCAGGGTGCCATCGCTGTCCTCGGTCACGGTCACTTCGGCGGTTGCGACATGCGCGTCATACGTCATGCCGACCGTGCTGCCCGCGTTCTCGCGAATCTCGTACTTATAGGTTCCGGCGGCAGCGTAGTGGATCTTGCCGAACTTGATGGCGGCGATGCCGTCCTTCGCGTCCCTCTTGTTCACGGTTACGGTTGCGGGATCGGGCAGCGGGGCGCCCTCGGGAGCGGTGATGGTAAAGCTAAACTCGTCCCCATCCGTCCAGTCGCGACCGTCGATAGCCTTGCTCAGACCAAAGTCGAGCTCGGTCTCGAGCGGGGTCACGTTGTAGGTGTTCTTGAAGATCGCGGCCTCGGCATTCTTCAGAACATGCTGGGCACTGAGCGTGCCGTCGCCGTTATCGGTGATGGTCGTCACGATGGTGAACTTGGCATCGCTGTAGGTGACGCCCTTGCTGGTGGTTCCGCCGTTGACCTCGCGCAGTGTGTAGGTGTGCTTGCCGGGTTTGTCGTACTTGACGGCGCCCATCGTGATCGTGCCGTCGGCAGCGTTGGTGCCGGTGGCGACGACCTCGCCGTCCTCGACGAGCTCGAAGGAGAACTCGCCTTCCTTGAGGTCGCGCCCGGTCAGGACCTTCTTCGCGGTGATCTGGTCGGTGACGCTGGACTCGTCAGGATTCGGCTTGTAGCTGTTGTTGAACTTCGCCTCGTTGGCGCCCTGCAGCTCGTGCTTGACCGTGAGCTTACCATTGCCGTCATCGGTAACGGTAGTCACGATGGTGTAGGTCGTGCTGTCGTAGGTAATGCCGTTGCCTTCGGCGCCCTTGGCCTCACGCAGGATATAGGTATGCTCGCCGGCCTTGTCGTAGGTGATTTTGTCCATGACGATCTTGCCGTCGGCATCGTTCTTGCCGGTGGCGACGACCTTGCCGTCCTTGACGAGCTCGAAGGAGAACTCGCCGGCGGTCATGTCACGCCCGGTCAGGGACTTGGTCGCGGTGATCTGATCGGTGACACTGGAGTTCACGGGAGTCACGCTGTAAGCATTCTCGAAGATAGCCTTCTCGACGTCCTGCAGCTCATGCTTAACCGTGAGCTTGCCATTGCCATCATCGGTGACGGTGGTCACGACGGTGTAGGCCGCGGTGCTGTAGGTGATACCGTTGTCGGCATCGACCTTGACCTCGCGTAGCGTGTAGGTGTGCGTTCCGGCCTCGGTGTAGGTGATCTTGTCCATCGTGATCTTGCCGTCGGCCGCATTGGTGCCCCTGGCGACGACATCGTTGCCCTCGACGAGCTCGAAGGAGAACTCGCCTTCCTTGAGGTCGCGGCCTGTCAGGGTCTTGGTCGCGGTGATCTGGTCGGTGACGCTGGACTTATTCGGGGCAGTGTTGTACTTGTTCTCAAAGCGTGCCGTCTCGGGACCCTCGAGCGTATGGGTCACCTTAAGCGTGCCGTCGCCGTTGTCGATGACGCTCGTCTTGATGGTGTAGCTCGTCTTATCGTACGTGATCCCGTTGCTCAGCCCCGCCTCGTTGGGGAGCTTCTCGCGCAGCTTGTAGGTGTAGGTGCCGGGCTTGTCGTAAGTGATTTTGCCCATGACGATCTTGCCGTCGGCATCGTTCTTGCCGGTGGCGACGACATCGTTACCCTCGACGAGCTCGAAGGAGAACTCGCTGTCTTTGAGCTTGCGGCCGGTCAGGACCTTGGTCGCGGTGATCTGGTCCTCGACAGGCTTCACGCTATAGGTGTTCTTGAAGTCGGTCTCGCCCGAGATCTTTTCAACGTCGGCCTTAAGCTCGCCCTTGGCGTTAACCGTCACAGTCACCTTGAACGTGGCAACGTTCTTGCTGTAGGTAATGCCACCGGCGTCGCCCTTGACCTCGCGGACCTCATAGGTGTACTCGCCCGGCTCGGCATAACTAATCTTGCCAAAGTTAATGGCTGCCTTGCCCTTGTCGAGATCGGCATTGGTCACAGTTACGGTCGCGGGGTCGGGCATCGGGGCATTGTTGTCGGACGTCGCGGAGAGCTCAAACTCAAACGCATCCGTACCCGTCCACTCGCGGCCCTCGAGCACCTTGGTCAGACCAAAGTCAGTCTTGGTATCCACCGTTACCGGCTTGGTTGCAAGGCTAAAGACGATCTTGCCGTTGTTGCCCAGGTGCGAATGCACGTGCGTGGAAGTCGCAACGGAGGAAAGGTCATTCCACCTGGGGTTAAGCACGTCGGGCGCGGTCTCGGTCTTGTTGCCGTTCGCCTCCACATCGTCCTTGGTGGTATGCAGTTGGTCGATATAGGCCAAGCGCGCGGTTCCCTTATTAAAGGACCAATAGCCGTCATCTTTGACCAGAGCGCCGTCGTAGCTGGCGATCTCGTGCCCCTCAAACTCCACAACGGCATAGTCGTCCTTCGGCTTGCCGTTTGCGCCCATCGCCACAAACTCGTCTTTGTAGTAATAGACGTCGTTGCCCTGCGGCTTTACCGTCGCGCGCTGGGTGCATTCCTTGTCCGTGTAGATAGGCGTGATTTTTTGGAAGTAATAGTAGCTGTTGGTATCGGCGGGCTCAAACTCGGCGACAACATCGCCCAGCTCGCCGCCCGACCACTTGTTGGCTAGGAAGTAGACCGTCTGGTTATCGGCACCCTTATGTTTCTCGATATACTTCTTGAGTCCGTCATCGGGCGCAAACAGGTTGTTACGCGCGGCGTCCTTGACGCTCGAGGTGTATTTAATCTGAATAGGCTTGATGTCATTGAGCGACGTGCGCTCAAAGATCCCGTTTTCCATGTCCACGTGATAGCGGATCAGCGGAATCAGCGATGCGGGAATCTTGACCGTCACGATATCGCCCTGCTGCGCGTTGGCAGAGCGCTCAACGGTGATAACCAGGTCCTTGGCCAAGCCCGAAAACTCGTACGTGTCCGTATTGCCCTTGGTTGCCTTGGTCACTTCATCAAAGGGGACGCCATTAATCTGAGCGCTAACAAACGCATCGACCTGCATAAAGTCGCCCAGTTCATCACTGAAGGTGATATAGCCGGACTTGCTCTCGTCGTAACCATCCTCAATCTGAGTGGGAGAGCCCTTGCCCGAGGTGATAGAGCTCGAGATATCATCAAACACCTTCTTGAGCTCATCGGCTTTCGACGCAGCCTTGTAGAAATCGGAATTCTCGGTGCGCTTACCAAGCTTATTGGTTGTGTAGGACGTGGCGTTTGGATAGTTGCTCGACACGGCGTGCATGAACTTGTTTTCGTCGCTCGTCCAGTAGTCCGTAGGATCGTCAGCGGGATTCGCACCATCAAAGATGCCGATGGTGTAGACCGTAGCGCCTTTCCCCTTCATTTTCTTGGCGGCGGCTATGGCATTATCGGCAACCGTAGAGTTAAAGTTCCTGGAGTCTGTGGGCGTGCCGTCCGTAAAGAACACAACTACCTTCTGGGCATCCTCGCGGCCCGACATGTCGCGAGCAAGTTCAAGGCCGTAATCAGCCCGCGTGGCACCGGCAGGTTCGATGTAGCCGACCGTATTCTTAAGTTCCGTCGCAGCGCTATCGACACACGGCGTCAGGCTCTTCATGGTCTGCGAGTAGTTGTGCGTGTATCTCTGACGATCGCGATACGTATCGTTGCCGATCTCGTTTTTCTTTGCACCCGAAAACTTAACGATGGCAACCTGATGCCGCTTATTCGTATCTTTAATGCTCTTGTTTTGCTCGGCGATGGTGTCGATAAAGGAACTGGCAGCTGCCTTGAGTGCGTCGATGCGTTTGGTCGAATCGCTGTCACCCATGTCATCATCCATCGACCCGGAGGCATCAAGCACCATCACGATATCGAGCGGTTTAGTGACCAGCGACGTTGTGTCAGAAGTCGAAGACATCGTGGAGAGCGTCGTCACCAAGTCGGACTTTTCGTCCTGCGCTGGCTCGACCGTCTTGTCCGTCCAGATTCGGCCTACATAACGTGTCGTCTGGTCCTGCTCGCCGCCCGACGCCCAGTACTGCCAGCGGCCGGTGGTGTCAGGGTCGACTATCTTTTTGCTCGCCGTCGGTCCGTCCATTCCGGTGCTGGACCTGGCGTTGGCCTCGGGCAGCATGGCAAATGCTGCAGCCGGCAACACCAGCACTACGGCCAGTATCACCGCCAAGAGACCCCTCGTGTACTTACTCATCGCGTCTCCCTTCTCGCGGTCTCAGACCTTGCAACAGCCTAAAGTTACGAAATGAGACACAATTTGGGCAGGTGACACATGTTCCAGATTCGGTTTTGGGCGTGAGACAAATGTCTCACCAAAGTTGAGACACGGCGTTTTCGCAGGAAAACGGGTGCGACTCGAGCCATCAGGCAAAAATGACCCGTTTTCCTCCGTCCCCGGGGGATCAATTGGTGGTGCTCGCCTCAAAACTGGCCCATCTACTACGTTTGACCCGATACCCCGGTAGCGCGCAGAGATGTGGTGTAAGAGGCGGGGCATGCC
>JAQDWB010000024.1 GCA_027673765.1 Coriobacteriaceae bacterium AM113-163 | reverse complement strand
CATCGAAATTTATCGATGGCCTATTTCAGACTGTAATGGGGATGTCTCAATCTGTAACATCTACAGTCCAAAAATCGGTCTTCCTGTTACAGGTCGAAACGTTTGTCGGCGGAGGCAACGGTGACGATGGTCCATTTGTCCGATGTGGTGGTGATGGAAGTGTCTAATACCGTTTTCAAGCACAAGCATACGACTCGCAACACGTTGGCGCGGAATAGGATGCTCGCGCGACTCACGGAGGCGACCGAGCAAGGTGCGCTGCTCGCAACGCATGACAATGCCGAGCTCATGTGGCTGCGGCGTCATGTTGGAACCGACGATATCGCGGAACCCGAGCCGTATTTGTTCTGCTTTCAACATGATTGGGGTGTGCTGACGCCGGCGGAGCGAACGCTGCGTACCATCAAAGGGCTTGCAGAGTTTCATCCCGATTGGGCGTTTTGGGGCTATGACGCGGCGCTTTTGTGGGGTCTGGAGGTGCCGAATGATCTGCTTGGGTCGCGTTTTCTTGTTAAGACGGGTTGTTCGGTGGCGTTGAGCGGCGGGTGCAGGTTGTTGCGTCCGCAGATGGCGGGCGCACTCGAGCATGTTGATGGCGTGCGGGTGACGTCGTTTTGGCGCACGGTGGAGGATTGCCTACTGCGTGCGCCGTTCTCCTACGGGTTGGCGATTGCCGATTCTGCACTGCGGGCGAAAGGCGTATCACGTGGGGATTTGTGCGAGCGCCTCCGCGCCGATTGCGAGGGCAGGCGAGGGTATCGCAGGGCACAGGTGATTGCGTCGTATGCGGACGGGCTGTCTGAAAACGGCGGCGAGTCTCGGTTCCGAGCATTCTTTATTGCGTACGGCTTTCCGGTTCCGGAGCTGCAGGTGGAGTTTCGCGACCCGCTCGATCCGAGCCAGGTGTTTCGCGTCGACTATTTTTGGCGGCTCGAGGACGGGACGTGTGTCATCGGCGAGCTCGACGGAAAGGGGAAGTACACCTTGCAGAGCGGCGAGGGTCGGGAGTCGGTTGACCCATTCGTGGCAGAGCGTCAGCGGGAATCTCATCTGACAATGCTCGGGCATAAGGTGCTTCGGTTTACGTTTAACGAACTCAAAGGCCCGGGGAAGCTAGTCGAGAAAATGAGGCTGGCGGGTATTCCTCGGCAGGTTGAATTGGCTGAGGAGTGGAGATGCCAGTGGTATGGGCGCTGAGAGGTTTTGTCTCGATCTGTAACGTTTAGAGGTTGTTTGAGCTCGTAATTGTTACAGATCGAGACAAGCCGGTGAAACGTCGACCGAATGTCTCGATCTGTAACATCAGGGGGCCCAATAACCCTGTACCTGTTATAGATCGAGAGATTTCCCTAGTGCCGCTGGGATGGGACTGCAACGTATTCCGTCCCCCACATCCTCTCTTCCTTCCGTTAACCGATGCGTCTGCAGCAATCCAGCGGGACTAGGTGATAATGGACAAATGTTCAAGTTAATCGTGAGGGAGGAGCTCGATATGGCATCTGCCGATCGTTCCACGTTGTTTATCAATGCGACCATTCTGGATGGTTCGGAGCATATGGAGCCGCAACCCGATATGGCCGTGACTGTTGAGCGCGGCGTCATCACCTGGATGGGGCCGAGTGCTGTGGCGCAGGCGCCTGCAGGTGCCGAGGTTATCGACCTGGGTGGTGCGTATCTCATGCCCGGTCTCATCAATATGCACGTGCACCTGTGCGGCTCGGGCAAGCCTGTCTCGGCCGGCGATGCGGGAGCGCTGATGAAGAAACTCGATAATCCCGTGGGCCGTGCCATCGTCCGCCGCATCCTCAAGGGCAGTGCCCAGCAGCAGCTGGCAAGCGGCGTGACCACAGTGCGCGGCGCGGGCGACCCGCTGTTTGCCGACATTGCCGTGCGCGACGCTATCGACGCCGGCAAGTATCAGGGTCCGCGCCTGGTAGCGCCGGGAACGGGCGTCACGGTGCCGGGCGGCCATGGCGCGGGCTTGTTCGCCCAGGTGGCCAACAGCCCCGTCGAGGTAGCCGAGCAGGTGCGAGACCTGTATGCGCGCGGCGCCGACGTCATTAAGCTGTTCGTAACGGGCGGTGTGTTCGATGCGACCGAGGTGGGCGAGCCGGGCGTGCTGCGTATGCCGGTGGAGGTTGCCGCGGCGGCGTGCAAGGCGGCGCACGAGGTGGGTCTGCCGGTTATGGCTCATGTCGAGAGCACCGAGGGCGTGAAGGCCGCGCTTGAGGCCGGGGTCGACACGATCGAGCACGGTGCCCCGATGACGCCCGAGATCCTGGAGCTGTATCGCGGCGCCGCGGGCACACAGCTCGAGGGACGCGCGCCGAGCGTGACCTGCACGATCAGCCCGGCGCTGCCGTTTGTATTGCTCGACCCGGAAAAGACCCATTCGACCGATACACAAAAGAAGAACGGCGACATCGTGTGCTCGGGCATCATCGAGAGCGCCCGTGCCGCACTGGAAGCTGGCATTAAGGTGGGCCTGGGCACGGACTCAAGCTGCCCGTTCGTGACGCAGTACGACATGTGGCGTGAGGTTGCCTATTTTGCCAAGTATGTCGGTGTGAGCAACGCCTTCGCGCTGCATACGGCTACGCAAGTCAACGCCGAGCTGCTGGGGCTGGGCGGCGAGACCGGTACGATCGAGTGCGGCAAGGCCGCCGATATCCTGGTGACGCGCAAGAATCCGCTCGATGACCTGTGCGCTCTGCGTGAGCCGACGCATGTGATGTGTCGCGGTGATCTGGTACGCAAGCTCATGGTGAAGCGTATTCCCGAGGTGGACGCCGAGCTCGACGCGATTATGGACATGCCTGCCGAAGCGCTGGCTGAGGAGCTGGCCCGCGACGGTGTGGCGTAGATGTGACAAAGGGGCAGCTCCGTTGCCGCATGCAAAAGCCGAGGTCTCAACACGAGGCCTCGGCTTTTTTATCGAACAAATACTTAAGATTTGGGACAAACAAACCTGATTAATTTGTCCCGCGTGCGGGCGCTAGGAGCGGGTTTCCATCTTGGCGTGGCACTTGGGACAGGTGACGCGGATCTTGCCCTTGCCCTTGGGGACGGAGAGCATCTGGCCGCAGTTGGGGCACTTGAGGTATGCCGTGGTCTTGCGACCCTTCCACATCTTCTTGGCCGTGCGCTTGGCACGCTCAAAGTCTTCCTTACTGGTGCCGGCTGCGCGTGAGGTGCTGGCCGCTGCAGTTCCACCGCCCAAGCTGGCGACGAACTTGCCCAAGCCGGGGACGTTCGCGGTCGCGGCGACAAAGGCCTCGTTCTCCTTGCGACGTGCGTCGATGTTTTTGGACAGGCCGCGCAGCACGCCGATCACGATGACGGCGATGGCGATCCAGCTGAGCCACTGGATGCGGGCTATCGATCCGATCATCGCGATGACAATGCCGGCAAAACCCATCACGATGGTGAGTTCATCGGCACCATTGCGACCCTTCATAAAGTCATTCATGCAAATTGCCTTTCATTCGATATGCCGCACGCCTTTATACCCGATTTAGAGCAAGGGGGACAGGTTATTCTGCACCAATGTGGTGTAAACGTGCCTGTCCCCGATACACCAAGATGGTGCAAAGCAGTCCGTCCCCAATGCCCCAATCACTTGGAGAGCTTGTCGACGACGCGTTCGATCTCGGCGAGCTTGGCGGCCTTGAGGTCTTCGTCGCCCGATTCGATTGCCGAGGTCACGCAACCCTCGATATGCGCCTTGAGCACGTCGGCGTTGATGCGCGCAATGAGCGCCTGCGTTGCCATGAGCTGCGTGGAAATATCGACGCAGTAGCGGTCCTCCTCGACCATCCGCAGGATGCCGTCGATCTGACCGCGTGCCGTCTTGAGCATGCGGGTCACCGATTTATGGTCTGCCATCATGGCGGGTCCTCGTTTCTGGTCGGGGTGCGCGTGGGTCGTTACGCGGCGGTTACGGACAGGGCGTGGAACTTCTCGCCGGCGCCCTCGACGGCGGCGGCGAGCTGCTCGGCGGTCACGGTGTCGGCGCACTCCACCTGGACGGTCTGGGTTTCGTGATCGGCGTCGGCGTCGGTCACGCCGGCCACGTTGAGCAACGCCGTCTCGACGGTGGCGTCGCAGTGGCCGCACATAAGGCCGGAAGTCTTAATTGTGAAACGCATGGATATTCCTCTCTGTTGTGTCGGCTTTCCTAGGCACCCGACCTTGACCTTCAAACCGTCGCTCGCGTACCAAAGTACGCGTCGCTCCTCTTTCAGGTCAATCTCGGGCACCTGGAAAACCCGTTCTAAATGGACTTAATGGTGAGCCTATTTTGCCACTTTAGGCTTAAAGGATTTCAGGCGCAGCGCATTGCTTACGACGCAGACACTCGATAGGCTCATGGCCGCGGCGCCGAACATCGGCGAGAGCTGCCAACCGGTGAGGGGGAAGAACACGCCCGCCGCCAGCGGAATGCCGATGCCGTTGTAGAACAGCGCCCAGAACAGGTCCTGCTTGATGTTGCGGATTGTGGCACGTGACAGCTCGATGGCGCGCGCAGCATCCATGAGGTCGCTGCGCATGAGCACCACATCTGCCCCTTCTTTGGCGATGTCGGCGCCGGTGCCGATCGCAAGGCCCACGTCGGCGCGCGCCAGGGCGGGGGAGTCGTTGATGCCGTCGCCCACCATGGCGACCTTGCCGCCCGCATCCTGCAGCTCGCGCACGTGGCGTTCCTTGTCGGCGGGGAGGACGTCGGCGATGACCTGTTCGCTGCTCAGCCCCACGCGGCGGGCGATGGCCTCGGCCGTCACGCGGTTGTCGCCGGTGAGCATGCGCACGTCGACGCCGAGCTTGCGCAGCGCGGCGATGGCCCCGGCGCTCGTCTCTTTGACCTCGTCAGCCACGGCGATGGTGCCGATAAGCTCGCCGTTCTTGGCAAAGAACAGCGGTGTTTTGCCCTCGGCGGCAAATTGCTCGGCAAGACCCGCGGGCACGGTAACGCCCAACTCGTCCATCAGGCGTACGTTGCCGGCTGCAATGGCGTTTTGTCCCTCGCGCGCCGTAACGCCTCGTCCAGGCACGGCGGCAAAGTCCTCGACCATGCGCGCGACGATTCCGCGCGACTCGCACTCGGCCATAATCGCCTCGGCCAGCGGGTGCTCGCTCGAGCGCTCCAACGCGGCGGCCAGCTTGAGCAGCGCCTTTTCGCTCATGGCGGGCGAGCCGTCAACGCGCGTGGCCACCACAATGTCGGTCACGGCCGGCTTGCCGCGGGTGACCGTGCCCGTCTTATCGAGCACCACGGTGCCCACGCTGCGCAGATTCTCCAGCGCCTCGGCGCTCTTAAACAGAATGCCCATCTCGGCGCCCTTGCCGGTGCCCACCATAATGGCGACGGGCGTGGCCAGACCCAGTGCGCACGGACAGCTGATCACCAGCACGGCCACGGCGGAGGTGAGCGCCTCGTTGATGCTGCCGGTCAGTGCCATCCACGCCGCAAAGGTCACGGCCGAAATCACGAACACCACGGGCACAAACACGCCGGCGACCTTATCGGCCATGCGGGCGATGGGCGCCTTGGTGGCGTTGGCGTCCTCGACGAGCTGGATGATTTTGGCGAGCGACGTGTCGGCGCCCACGCGCGTGGCACGGAAGGTAAACGATCCGGTGCGGTTGACCGTGGCGGCGTTGACGGTGTTGCCGGCGACCTTTTCCACGGGGATGGACTCGCCGGTGAGCGCACTCTCGTCCACGGCCGAGCTGCCCTCGAGCACCACGCCATCGACGGGGATGGACTCGCCGGGGCGCACGCGCAGGACCTGGCCGGGAAGGATGCTGTCGACGTCGACGGTGGTTTCGGTACCGTCGTCGGCAACGACGGTCGCGGTCTTGGGCGCCAGGTCGATCAGCGCCTCGATGGCGCCGCCGGTTTTGGACTTGCTGCGCGTCTCAAGGTATTTGCCCACGGTGACGAGCGACAGGATCGTGCCCGCACTCTCAAAATACAGGTTGTCCATGCCCGTCATCATGGCCTCGTGCACCTGACCTGTGGCCAGCTGGTCGGCCATGATAAACATGGCATAGAGCGACCAAGCGATGGAGGCGGTGGCGCCGACGGCGATGAGAGCGTCCATGGTGGGCGCGCCGTGCACGAGTGATTTGAAGCCGTTGATAAAGTATGCGTCGTTGACGTAGACGATGGGGATGAGCAGGACAAGCTCGGTGAGGGCGAGCGTCATGCTGTGGATGTGGTCGGTGAAGATGCTGGGCAGCGGCCAGCCGAGCATGTGTCCCATGCCTATGTAGAACAGCGGAATGAGAAAGATGATTGAGATGATGAGACGGGTGCGCATGGCGGAGGCAGTGGCCTCTAGCTTTTTGGTGGGCGATTCCATATGGGTGGCGCCGGATCTGGCTTGCGTGCTGCCGTTTGAGCCGGCGGCACCGGTGCCCGCATCGACGGGCGAGGCCGAGTAGCCTGCGCGGTCGACAGCGGTGCAGATATCGTCGGGGGAGACCTGCGCGGGGTCGTAGTCGACCATCATGGAACCGGCGAGTAGGTTGACCGCGACGCTTTGGACGCCGTCGAGCTTGCTCACGGCACGGTCCACGTGCGCCTGACAGGCGGCGCATGTCATGCCGCCCACATCGAACTTATCTTGAGCCATGGCTTCTCCTTTCTGTGGCGTAGTGTTTGAATTGTTAACCTGCCGATACTATACACCCATACCCCCTGGGGGTGTCCAGTGGAGATGAGAATGTATGACATTTCGCTACAGATGCGGGTGGCTGCTCAATCGTTGGCAGCTCATGTCAAACATCTCGATCTGTAACATCTAGCGGGGAAAATGACCTCTAACTGTTACAGATCGAGATTATGTTTTGCGATGTTTGAGTTCGTCTCAATCTGTAACGTGTAGACCCGGTTTTGTCTCGTAACTGTTACAGATTGAGACAATCGGCCCAGACCCGCCCCGTCATCTGTGGTTTACGTGGGGGCATGCGAAGCGCGGGTATACTAACCGGCGGCGAATCTGCTCCATCGCTTAGGGCCGCTGCGTCTGGACGGCGCGTGATAGGGCTGCCAAAGCGATCGCCAGCGTGCTGAGCAACGTCCTCTCTGTGCGCACCTGTTTTGTATGTATTAGCGCACTACCAAGCACGCCCCGCGCGGCTGCATGCCGTGCCCATAACGCGTGCAGATAAGGAACAACAACATATGCGTAATTCTGTATCTGACGTCACGGACGCCGAGATTCTGGACGAGACCCGCGAGGCCATGACCCAGGCTGCCTTCGATGCTGCCGACGAGGCCAATGCTGCCCAGGCCGTCGAGTCCGCGACCGAGAACCTGCCCGCCTTTGACGAGCTGGGACTTTCGGACGAGATGCTTCGTGCCATCGAGAACCTGGGCTACACGGCGCCCACGCCCGCGCAGGCCGGCTCGATCCCCGTGGTGCTCGAGGGCCGCGACCTGCTTGCCGCCGCTCAGACCGGCACCGGCAAGACGGCCGCCTTCTTGCTGCCGACCATGAACAATCTGGAGCACATTGCTCCGCCCAAGCCCGTGCGCGAGCGCGGCGGCCGCAACCGCCGTCGCGGCGCCAAGAAGCCCGAGGGCAACGGCCGCGGCCCCGTGATGCTCGTCATTACCCCCACGCGCGAGCTCGCACAGCAGATCGACGAGGTCGCCAGCAAGATTGCCGACGTCACCGGCCATGTTGCCGTGACCGTCGTGGGCGGCGTGAGCTACAAGCCGCAGACCGCGGCGCTCAAGTACGGCTGCGACATTCTGGTCGCCACGCCGGGCCGTCTGGTCGATCTGATCGAGCAGGGCGCTTGCCACCTGGACGAGGTCAAGGTGCTGGTGCTGGACGAGGCCGACCGCATGCTCGACATGGGCTTTTTGCCCGCCGTCCGCCGCATCGTGCGCGAGACGCCGGCCGAGCGCCAGACGCTGCTGTTCTCGGCCACGCTCGACGAGGAGGCCGTGGGCGAGATCACCGACCTGGTGAGCGATCCGGCCCGCGTGGAGATCGCGCCTGCCACGTCGACCGCCGACACCGTCGACCAGTTTGTGTTCCCGGTGTCCATCGAGGCCAAGAACAACCTGCTGCCCGAGTTCCTCAAGAAGGAGGGTCCGGAGCGCACCATCGTCTTTATGCGTACCAAGCACCGCGCCGACAGCTGCTGCCGTCGTCTGGAGCGTAAGGGCATCAAGGCCGCCGCGATTCACGGCAACCGTAGTCAGGCCCAGCGCGAGCGCGCGCTCTCGGCCTTCCGCGACGGTACCGTCGACGTGCTGGTGGCAACCGACGTGCTTGCCCGCGGCATCGACATCAGCGACGTGCGCTATGTCGTGAACTTTGACGTGCCGGCCGAGCCGACCGATTACATCCACCGCATCGGCCGCACGGGCCGTGCCGGTGAGCTGGGCTGGGCCATCACGTTTGTGACCGAGCAGGACGTCGATGAGTTCTATGAGATCGAGAAGCTCATGGACAAGACCGCCGACATCTACGAGGCCGGCGACCTGCATGTGGGTCCCAACCCGCCCGCGGTTGATCCCGAGCGCGACCCTGCGGCCTTTAAGGTGAAGAAGAAGACCAAGCGCGGCAAGTCCAAGAGCAAGAAGAAGCTCGAGCAGGCACGTCGCGACGGCAAGCGCAACGGCGACGATTACGGCGATGTTGCCGGTCGTTCCAACCGCGGTCGCGATGAGCGTCGCGGCGACGGCGAGCGTCCGAGCCGTCCCAAGCGCGGCGGCAAGACCCGCGTGCGCGAGGGCGTTCAGGCTCGCGTGGACGAGGCTGTGGAGAGCGTGGCTCGCGAGGTGGCTGCCGAGGAGCGCGGGGGTGCTGCTGCTGTCGAGCAGACCCCGCGTGGCAACCGTGCCGAGCGCCGTGCCAAGCAGTTCCAGGGCGAAGCGCACCGCCGTCGTCGTGAAGACGAGGACCGTGGCGGTCGTCGTCGTGTTGAGCGCGAAGACGAGGGCCGCGGTTCGCGCGGTGGCAAGCGCGGTTCGGGTGACCGTCGTCGCTCCGGTCGCGATGGCGAGCGTGGTGGCCGTGATGAGCGTCGCGGCGGCGAAGGCCGTGGTTCGCGTGACGAGCGTGGTACCCGCGGTGGCGAGTCCCGCGGCGGCAAGCGCTTTGACGAGCGCGGAGGCCGCGAGGGCGGCCGCGGTGGTGAGCGTCGCGAGGGCGCTCGTGGCAACGGTGGCCGCAGCGGCGCCGGTCGTTCGAATGAGTCGCGCGATCGTCGCGACCCGCGTGCCAGCCGCGATCGTCGCGATGACTGGCGCAACTACGACGACACCCGCGATGAGCGTCGTGGCGGCTATCGTGGCGGGCGTGGCGGCAACCAGGCCGGCTCCCGCGGCGGCCGTGCCGGCGGTCGCGATAATCGTGGCAGCTATGGCAACAGCCGTGGCGGCAAGCGCGGTAGCAGCTCCCGTCGCCCCGGCGACGGCGGCGGCAAGCGCAAATAACATACGCATCGCCCGCTAGAGCGAGGTGAACCAAGGGCCCCGAGCAACTACGTTCGGGGCCCTTTTGTTTGCCGTATCCGATCGCTAGTTCAAATGTGATTTCCTCGGGAATACATCTAGAGGATGCCGTGGGCTTGTTTCCTGCCATGCAGCAATGGGTCCTATGGGGTGCGCCGTGCATTTTTTGGAGTATTCTGCAGTTCGAGTTGTCTGCATATGATTCGACGTCGCCAACGGTGGCCTTCGGATATCCCTAGCGAGCGTTCCGAGTCAGATTTCGCCGTTTTCCGGAGCAGGGGGCGCGTCATTCTCGCCATGTCGGGACTTAGAATGATACGGCGCCCTACAGTTTTGCCCACCCGCGGCGGTGCTGGCGCGGTCACGTTGCAGAATACTCCGTTTTTTGTACGGGCCAGGATGAGGTACCTCAGGAGAACACGGCGGTATCCCGTAAATATATACAATCTGTACCGTAATTTATACAAAACGAAGAGGCAGACAGCGTAGGGTGGGTGCATTGGGGTGCCTGGCGCACCAAAACGGGGAGCTCCCCCTCATGCGCCGTATACTCTGTCTGAATGTGAAAACAGCTTGACGCGTTGCCGGGCGTAGGGAGAGGGTGCCTCGATGAGCGTATTCGAAATTGTGTTTAGTCCGACGGGTGGAACGCGGAAGGTGTCTGGCCTTGTGGCCGGGGCGCTGGACAATAATACCGTTACCGTCGATCTGACCGATAGCGGGTTGGATTTCCACGAGGTCTCGATGACGAAGGACGACGTGGCTGTTATCTCCGTGCCGGCGTATGCCGGCAGAGTCCCTGCCGTGGCGGTCGACCGACTGAACATGGTTCACGGCAACGGAGCGCGGGCCGTTCTGGTGTGCGTCTGCGGAAACCGCGCGTTTGAGGACACGCTCGTAGAGCTGGAGGACGTTGCGAAGCATGCGGGATTCCGGGTAATCGCGGCAGTTGCAGCCATTGCAGAACATTCCATTGCGCGACAGTTTGCTGCCGGTCGTCCGGATGCGCAGGATGCGGCGCAGCTCGCAGAGTTTGCGCAGCAAATTCAGCAAAAGCTGTTGGCTGAGGATACATCCGAGCCCTCTATTCCCGGCAATCGTCCTTATAAACAAGCCAGAGGTCACCGCATGGCACCTGAGGCAACAGAGGATTGCGTCTCCTGCGGTGCATGCGCCGCGGCGTGCCCCGTTTGTGCTATCGACAAGGGTGACCCCAAACGAGCAGCTGGCGAGGCGTGCATCTCCTGCATGCGCTGCATCGCCGTATGCCCGCGAGGCGCTCGCGAGCTTGATCCCAACGAGCTATCCGCTGTTTCCCAGATGCTGAGCAAGGTTTGCGTCGTGCGGAAGGAATGCGAGCTCTTCATCTAACGCATGCGAAATTGCTGCAAGGAGTGTCCCTGGGTGCCGGCAGAAAAGGAACGTCCCCAAGTGCCGCTTAAATACCGTTTATCGAAGAAAAAATACCGCTCACCGGTCATAATGATTGTTCTGGCTTTGGGCTTGTCTACAATAGCTCCCGTAAAAAGAAATGCGGAAGGTTACCGAGTCCCTCGGACGTGGGCCTAACCAAAGTCTTTGAACGGATGTGTCTCTATGGACGCATTCGCTTGATTTTGGTTGGGCTATATTTATGAAGGGACATGCCACCATGGGTTTCTTTTCTCGCCTGATGGGCGGTTCGGATGAGCAGAAGACTGCAACTTCCGAGTTCGAAATCCTCGCTCCCGTTTCCGGCGAGCTTGTTCATCTGGAAAAAACCAATGACCCCGCTTTTAGCAGCCGTGCCGTGGGCGATGGCGTTGCCGTGGTTCCCCAAGAGGGAACGGTGTGCGCTCCTGTTTCCGGTACCGTCGCGGCGCTGTTCCCGACCGAGCATGCACTGGGCATCATGTCCGACGACAGCTCTGCTCAGGTGATGCTGCATATCGGAATCGACACTGTTAAACTTGAGGGCAAGGGCTTCCATGCGCTTGTTGCCCAGGGTGACCATGTCGACGCGGGCCAGCCCCTCGTTGAGGTCGATTTTGACGCGGTCCGCGCCGCCGGCTTCGATCCCACGGTCTTCGTTATCGTGTGCGAGCGTTCGGAGAACTCGACTCTTCGTGAGCACGCTTCCGGCCCTGTTGCTGTTAAAGAGCCTGTCGTCTGGCTTTCCGAGTAAATTCTTTTGGTGGGTACCGTGGTTATCAAGCGAGTTTTCAACAATAACGTCGCAATGGTCACTTCGGACGATGGCTCCGAGCTCATTGTCATCGGTCGAGGCCTCTGCTTTGGCCGTCATGCCGGCGACGCTATCGATGAAGCATCGGTCGAAAAGACCTATGCGCTGCAGGAGGGCACTTCTCAGGATTCGCGTACGATTGACCGCTTGGCACATCTTTTGGAGTCCATCCCCACCGTCAACCTCGTGATTTCCGAGGACATCGTTCAGATGCTTCGTCGAGAGCTCAATGTCGATATCAACGACAAGATCCTCATCGCTCTCGCAGACCATATCAGCCTTGCTTTGGAGCGTGAGCGCAAGGGCGTTCCCTGCGAGAACCCGTTGCTGCTCGAGATCCAGCAGTTCTATCGCAAGGAGTATGCGCTTGCGGGCCGTGCGCTGCAGATTGTCAAGGAGTATATGGGCTTCCAGATGAGCGAAGAAGAGCAGGGTTTTATTACGCTGCATATCGTCAACGCCACCATGCCGCAACGCTCCGACCGTCTCATCATCTCGGTCCAGCTTGTTCGCGACGTGCTCGCGATTGTTTCCGAGCGCTATGCCACGACCCTCGATGACACCTCGCTGCCTTACGAACGTTTCGTTCGTCACCTGCAGTTTTTCGCACAGCGAGCGCTCGATCCTGCGGCCGGGCAAATCAATGGCGACGCGCTGTTCCGAATCGATGAAACGGCGTATCCATGCGCATTCTCGTGCGCGGACGCCATAGCTGCCCACTTGTCGTCTACCTATAACGTTGTCGTTACCGATGCCGAGAAGAGCTATCTCGCATATCACATTGTTAACCTGCTTGGAGAACCTGGTCTCTAGGCATAACGTGCCCACACATCGATTGATATAAGGCAGGGCTTATGGCCTTGTCCAGGGCACATCTGTCTTAATTTGCGGAAAAGGAAAGGGAGTACCGCTATGACCGCAAAAAAGAAGTTCAATTTCAAAGCGCCGTTGGAGGTGTTCGCGAAGTCGATCGTTCAGCCGATGATGTATCTCTCGGTTGCCGGCATTCTGCTCATCGTGGGCATTATTCTGACCAACAAGACCATCTGCGCCGTGATCCCCGTACTGGGCTCCGGTCCGTTCCAGCTTGTGGGCGCCGTTGTCTATCAGTCGCTGATGTTTATCATCAACAACCTCTCGATTCTGTTCTGCGTGGGCATCGCCGGCGCCATGGCAAAGAAGAACAAGGGCCATGCTTCGCTGATCGCCCTGATGTCGTTCTTCCTGTTCCTGCAGGCTAACAACATCGTGCTCAACGCCACCGGCTCTCTTGCCGAAGCGAGCGGCATGCTCGGTCTTACCGGAACCGGCCAGAGCACCGTTATGGGCATTCAGGTGCTCGATACCGGCGTGTTTGGCGGCATCATTCTTGGTTGCATCACCGGTGCCGTGTTCAACAAGTACTCGAACAAGCAGTTCCCCATTGCCCTTTCGATGTTCTCGGGCGTTCGCTTTCCGTTCCTGATCATGATCATCATTTCCTGGATCATGGGCGCTGGCTTCTGCATCGTTTGGCCTCCGGTTCAGGGCGCCATCTCCTCCGTTGCCGGCATCATTAAGGAGTCGGGCAACATCGGTCTGTTTATCTACGGCATGCTCAACAAGCTGCTCGTTCCCACCGGCCTGCACCACCTCATCTACACCCCGTTCCAGTTCTCCGATGTGGGCGGCACCCTTACGCTGGGTGATCAGGTTATCGCCGGCGCCTATCCCATCCGTGTTGCCGAGATGGCGATGACGGGCCAGCCCTTCTCCGATAGCACCTACTTCAACAGCTACACCTTCAACAACCTGTGGCCCTACATCGGTATCGGTCTCGCCTTTATCTTCACCGCTTACAAGGGGAACAAGGATAAGACCAAGGCCGTTATCATCCCGCTGATCATCACCGCCGTGCTCTCCTGCGTGACCGAGCCCATGGACTTCCTCTTTGTCTTTGCCGCTCCCGTGCTCTTTGTCGTTCACTCGGTTCTTTCCGGCATCTTCCTGGTTCTGCTCAAGGTCCTCTCCGTGCCCGCTTCGACTGCAGGCGGCATCATCAACATCGTGGTCTCCAACCTGGCCCTCGGTGTCGACAAGACCAACTGGCCGGTCATGCTGGTGCTCGGAGTCGTCAACGCCGCTCTGTACTTCTTCCTCTTCACCTTCCTTATTAAGAAGCTCAACCTCCACACGCCTGGTCGCGAGGAGGAGTCCGAGCTCGCCGAGTCCGTTGCCGAGGGCGAGGCCGCCGCGTCTGTCGCGGTGAAGCAGGGCGCTGTTGCCGCGGCTCCCGCAGAGGGCGTCGATGCAGGCATCGCCGACCTGGTCGCAGGTCTTGGCGGCAAGGACAACATCGAGGAGCTCGAGAACTGCTTTACGCGTCTCCGCGTGAACGTTAAGAACCCGGACCTCATCAATGAGGACCTCATCAACCACGTGCCCAACAGCGGCATCAACCGCAACGGCAACAATATCCAGATCATCTTTGGCATGAAGGTCGCCGAGATGCGCGACAAGGTCGAAAACGCAATTGAGAAGGAGCAGTAAACAATGATCATTACTCTGTGTGGTGGCGGATCCACCTTTACCCCCGGCATCGTCAAGTCCATCGCTCTGCGCAAGGACGAGCTCGACGTTGACGAGATTCGTCTGTACGACATCAACGAGGAGCGCCAGCGCAAGATCGGCGTGCTCGTGGACTGGATTTTGCACGAGGACCTCGGCCTGGACATCAAGCTCACGGTGACCACCGACAAGGAGACTGCCTTTACGGACGCGAGCTTCGTGTTTGCCCAGATGCGCGTGGGCGGCTACGCCATGCGCGAGCAGGACGAGAAGATTCCGCTGCGTCACGGCTGCGTGGGCCAGGAGACTTGCGGTTGCGGCGGCCTTGCCTACGGCATGCGCACCATCTTCCCCATGGTCGAACTGATCGACGACGTTGAGAAGTACGCCAAGAAGGACTACTGGATTCTCAACTACTCCAACCCTGCCGCCATCGTGTCCGAGGGCTGCCGCGTGCTGCGTCCCAACGCTCGCATCATCAACATCTGCGACATGCCGATCGCGATCATCGACGTGGTTTGCGCCGCACTCGATATCGACAAGAAGGATGTCGAGTACGATTACTTTGGCCTCAACCACTTTGGTTGGTTCACCTCGATTCGCCACAAGGGCGAGGAGGTGCTCCCGCAGCTGCGCGAGTACATCAAGGAGCATGAGATTCTGCTGCCCGACTCCTACCTCAAGGGCATGGGCTCGCTCATGGCAAAGAAGCCCGAGGAGGCCACTGACGAGCACCCCGAGCAGAACCGCCACACCAAGGGCAGCTGGTACTACGTCTGGAAGGGCGAGTACGAGATCATGGAGTGCTTCCCGGAGTACCTGCCTAACACGTACCTGAACTACTACCTGCAGCAGAAGGAGTTCGTCGAGCATTCCAACCCTGAGCGCACCCGTGCTAACGAGGTTGAGGAGACGCGCGAGAAGAACCTCTTCGACGGCATCGACCACTACGAGAAGACGGGCGAGATCGACGAGAGCACGTTCTATGCGGGCAGCCACGGCGACTGGATTGCCGACCTGGCTATCGCTCTGAAGAACGATACCAAGCAGCGCTTCCTGGTCATTTGCGAGAACAAGGGCGCTATCCCCAACATGCCCTACGACGCTATGGTCGAGCTGCCTGCCTACATTGGCAAGAATGGCCCCGAGGTCATCAGCCGCGACAACATTCCTCTGTTCCAGCAGGGCCTCATGATGCAGCAGCTGAACTCCGAGAAGCTCGTGGTCGAGGCTACGATCGAGGGTTCGTACGAGAAGGCGCTCAAGGCCTTTACGCTCAACAAGACCGTGCCTTCGATGAAGGTCGCCAAGGAGGTTCTCGACGACATGATCGAGGCCAACAAGGGTTACTGGCCCGAGCTTAAGTAAAAGCAACAGGGTCGCTGGCCGCATACCTGGAGCAATGCCCCGTCCACGTGATTGCGTGGGCGGGGCATTGTCATTTGGTAACGCGTTTTATCAAATATGGCATTTATCTGCGGTAATGTTCTATTTCACCGTCGAGGGTGACATTTCATACCGCCTGCCGAACTGCGTGGAGACCTAACAACTTTTTAGGTCAGTGTTGTGCGTGTAGCAACTTCGCCCGGCCTCGCCTCCGGGCTGCCATGTGAGAGGGGATCTTATGGCACGACTGCATGTAATGGAACGCAGCCACGCTCAGGCCGTCATGGACGACCTGCACGATGCGCTCGGACGTCGTCTGGCGGTGAGTTCGCTCGCCCCGTGCCCCGTTGAGTTTACGGCAGCGCTCGTCAACCTGTGCTCCACCCAGAGCTGCGGCAAATGCACGCCCTGCCGCGTGGGGCTGAGCGCGCTGAGCGATCTGCTCGCCGATGTGCTCGAGGGCCGCGCCGACGAGTCCACGCTCAATTTGATCGAGCGCACCGCCCGCACCATCTATCTTTCGAGCGACTGCGCCATCGGTTACGAGGCCGGTGCTATGGCACTTACGGCTATCCGTGGCTTCCGCGACGACTTTGAACACCACATCCGCGAACACTCCTGTGGCTTTGACCGCGAGGCCCGCGTCCCGTGCGTCTCGGGCTGCCCGGCGCACGTCGACATTCCCGGGTACATTTCGCTGGTCGAGGCCGGCCGCTATGCCGACGCCGTCAAGGTCATCCGCAAGAACAATCCGCTGCCGCTTGTCTGCGGCCTGGTGTGCGAGCATCCCTGCGAGATGCACTGCCGCCGTGGCATGGTCGACGACCCCATGAACATCCTCGCCCTCAAGCGTTTTGCCGTCGAGCACAGTGACCTCAACGACCACAAGCCGCATGTAGTGGACAACACCGGCAAGCGCGTCGCCGTGATCGGCGGCGGCCCGGCCGGCCTTTCCTGCGCCTACTACCTGGCCGTGATGGGCCACAAGGTGATGATCTTTGAGCAGCGTCACCACTTGGGCGGCATGTTGCGCTACGGCATCCCCAGCTACCGCCTGCCGCGCGAGCGCCTGCAGGCCGAGATCGACTGGATCTTGAGCGCCGGCATCGACGTTGAGCTCGATCACTCCGTCAACGGCGAGGAACTTGCCCGCCTGCGCGACGAGTTCGATGCCGTCTACCTGGCCATTGGCGCCCACAGCGATAAGAAGCTCGGCCTTCCGGGCGAAGAGGCTCCCGGCGTGGAGTCGGCCGTCAAGATGCTGCGCGCCATCGGCGACGACGAGCTGCCCGACCTGAGCGGCCAGCGCGTGTGCGTCATCGGCGGCGGCAACGTGGCCATGGACGTGGCGCGCTCCGCCGTGCGCTGCGGTGCCGAAAAGGTGAGCATCGTCTACCGCCGTCGCATCTGCGACATGACGGCCCAGGACGCCGAGATCGCCGGCGCCCAGGCCGAGGGCTGCGAGGTGCTGGAGTTGACCGCCCCGCTCGCTATCGAGACGGGCGAGGAAGGTCGCGTGAGTGGCCTGCGCGTGCAGCCGCAGATTATCGGCGCGCCCCGTCGTGGGCGTCCGGCCCCGCGTGCCGCCGCCACGCCCGAGCGCGTCATTCCCTGCGAGCGCGTGTTTGTGGCCATTGGCCAGGACATCGATTCCAAGCCGTTTGAGGACATGGGCATCGCTTGTAAGTGGGGCTGCGTGGTCACCGATTCGGATGGCGCCGTTCCCAACTTCGATGGCCTCTTTAGCGGCGGCGACTGCCAGACCGGTCCCGCCACCGTCATCCGAGCCATCAACGCCGGTCGCGTTGCTTCGGCAAATATCGACCGCTACCTGGGCTTTGACCACAAGATCAAGCTCGACGTTGAGCTGCCGACCGTACAGTTTAAGGGCAAGCACGAGTGCGGCCGCTGCGAGCTGGGCGAGCGCGAGGCCGGCGAGCGCATTCACGATTGGAATCTGGTCGAGCAGGGCCTTACCGAGGAGGAGGCGCGCCAGGAGGCGAGCCGCTGCCTGCGTTGCGATCACTTTGGCTTTGGCGCGTTCCGCGGAGGGAGGAACCTGGAATGGTAGAGCCCAACAACACCACCGTCAGCGACAACACCGAAAACGGAGCGCATAACATGGTCAAGCTCACTATCGATAATTGCGAGGTCGTGGTTCCCGAGCACACCACGATCCTGGATGCGGCCAAGTCCGTCAGCATCCAGATTCCCACCCTGTGCTACCTGCGCGATCTAAACGAGATCGGCGGCTGCCGCGTATGCGTGGTCGAGGTTGAGGGCTGCGACCAGCTGGTTGCCGCCTGCAACAACTACGTGCTCGACGGCATGGTGGTCCATACCAACAGTCCCAAGGCCCGCGAGGCCCGTCGCACCAACGTGCAGCTGCTGCTGTCCCAGCACGACTCGCGCTGTACGAGCTGCGTGCGCAGTGGTAACTGCAATCTGCAGACCATCGCCAACGACCTTGGCATCTTCTATCTGCCGTACGAGCAGCACTTGGCGCGCGAGGGCTGGGACTTCGATTTCCCCATCATCCGCGATAACGACAAGTGCATTAAATGCATGCGCTGCATCAAGGTGTGCGAGAGCGTGCAGGGCTTAGGGATTTGGGATCTGACCAACCGCGCCACGCATACCGCCGTGGGCACCCGTGGGCGTGCGCCGATCGGCAAGACCGATTGCGTCGCGTGCGGTCAGTGCATCACGCATTGCCCGACGGGCGCCCTGCGCGAGCGTGACGATACCGAGACCGTGTTCGACGCCATCGCCGATCCCGACAAGATCGTGCTGGTGCAGATTGCGCCGGCCGTGCGTACCGCCTGGGGCGAGGAGCTTGGCATTCCGCGCGAGGAGGCTACCGTCGAACGCCTGGCTTGCGCGCTGCGCCGCGTTGGCTTTGAGTACGTGTTCGATACCGATTTCTCGGCCGATCTCACCATTATGGAGGAGGGCTCCGAGCTGCTCGAGCGCCTGGGTAAGGCCGCCAAGGGCGAGGGCGACAGCCGCGGCTGGCCCATGTTCACGAGCTGCTGCCCGGGCTGGGTTCGCTTTGTGAAGGCGCGCTACCCCGAGTTTGTCGACAGTCTGTCCACGTCCAAGTCGCCGCAGCAGATGTTCGGCGCCATCGCCAAGACCTACTACGCCAAGGTGCTGGGCGTGGAGCCCGAGCGCCTGTTTGTGGTGTCCGTGATGCCGTGCACGGCCAAGAAGGCCGAGTGCGCGCTGCCGAGCATGGTGGGCGAGGACGGTACGCCCGACGTTGACGTTGCGCTGACGGTGCGCGAGATGGTGCGCATGATCCGCGCGAGCCACGTGAGCGTTGACACGCTTACCGAGGAGCCGCTCGATACGCCGCTGGGCTTTGGCACGGGCGCGGGTGTGATCTTTGGCGCCACGGGCGGCGTGATGGAGGCCGCCGTGCGCTCGGCCTACTACCTGGTGACGGGCAAGAACCCCGATGCCGACTTCTTTACCGACGTGCGCGGCCTGGACGGCTGGAAGGAAGCCGTGGCCGATATCGATGGCACCAAGGTGCGCGTCGCCGTGGCGCACGGGCTGGGCAACGCCGCCCGCCTGCTTGACGCGATTCGCGACGGCCGCGTGAGCTATGACTTCGTTGAGGTCATGGCGTGCCCGGGCGGCTGCGTCGGTGGCGGCGGTCAGCCCATCCACGACGGCTGCGAGCTGGCAGCCGAGCGCGGTCAGGTGCTGTGGGGCCTGGATGCCGCTGCGGACATTCGCTTCTCGCACGAGAATCCCGATGTCCAGGCGTGCTACCGCGAGTTCTTGGGCGAGCCGCTCTCGCCACTGGCCGAAGAGCTGCTGCATACCGACCATCACGCCTGGTCGATGCCTAACGAGGGGACGTGCTAGCGATGCGTACGTTTGATTTTGAGATGTCGCGCCGGGGGTTTGCCTCGGCGCTCGCCGCGGGCGCTCTGTCGCTTGCGCTCGCGGGCTGTGGCGGCGGGGCTACCGGTGCCGGGTCCGCCGCGGGTTCGGCTGCCGGGTCTGCCGCTGACGGTGCCGCCGCAGAGCCGGTTGAGGTGCACGTCGCCTCGCTCAAGGGGCCGACCTCGATTGGCCTGGTGCAGTTTATGGACCAGGCTGCCGATGGCGAGACGGACAATGAGTTCGACTTTGCGATCAACACTGCCGCCGACGAGATTGTGCCCAAGGTCATTCAGGGCGATATCGACATTGCCCTGGTGCCCGCCAACGTGGCGAGCGTGCTCTACAACAAGACCGAGGGCGCGGTGCAGGTCATCGACATCAACACGCTGGGCGTGCTGAACGTAGTGACGGGCGATGCGAGCGTGGCCTCGTTTGGCGATCTGGCGGGGCGTACCGTCTATATGACGGGCAAGGGCACCACGCCGGAGTACGTCATGAACTACCTGCTGGAGCGCGCGGGCCTGACAGGCCAGGTGGCGCTTGAGTTTAAGAGCGAGCCCACCGAGGTGCTGTCGGCGCTGCTTGCCGACCCGTCCGCCGTGGGCGTGCTGCCGGAGCCGTTCAAGACCGCTGCCATCGCCAAGAGCGAGGGCAAGCTATCGGCGCCGGTGAGCCTGACCGATGTGTGGGACGAGCTGGCGGGTGACACGGGCTCGCGCCTGCTGACGGGCGTGACCGTGGTGCGCCGCGCGTTTGCCGAGGAACATCCCGAGGCCGTGGCGGAGTTCTTGAGCTGCCATGCGGCGAGCGTTAAGGCTGTCAATGCGGCGCCGGCAGACTGGGCGCAGGCCGTGGTCGATGCCGGCATCGTGGATAACGCCAAGATCGCCGAGAAGGCGATTCCCGGGTGCATGCTTGTCTGCCAGACGGGCAAGGATATGAAGGCGGCACTTAGCGGGTATCTGCAGGTACTGTTCGACGCGGACGCGAGCGCCGTTGGTGGCAAGCTTCCGGCTGACGATTTCTACTACTTGGAGTAGCCCGTGCGTGCGTTTGCTCGACAAATGACAGAGCGTATGAAGGCGGTGGCGGCAGTAGGTGCCGTCGCCGCCTTTTGGCTTGCCGCGTGGATGCTGGTGGCGGCGCTGGTGGCGCAGCCGCTGATTTTGCCGGGGCCGGGTGCTGTTGCCTTGGCGCTGCTGCGCCTGGTGCGCGATGGCGGTACCTGGGCGATTTTGGCGGGCTCGGGCGCGCGGATACTGGGCGGGTTGGCGCTTGCCGCGGTGTGCGGTGGCGTACTTGCCGGGATTTCGTCACGTTCGCGTGCGTTTGCGCACCTGGTGGCTCCGGCGCTGTCGTTTGTAAAGGCGACGCCGGTCGCCTGCGTGGTGGTCCTGTTGCTTATCTGGCTGGGGTCGGCGCGCGTGAGCATCGCGGCAGTCTTTTTGATGGCGCTGCCGGGCGTGTATTTCTCTCTGGTCGAGGGCTTGGCACAAGTGGATAAGCCGCTGGAGCAGATGTTCCGCCTGCATGGCGTGCGGGGATGGCGCCTGTTTTGCGCTCATACCTGGCGCGAAGTCCTGCCGTTTGTGCTTTCGTGTGCCCGTGCCGTGATCGGCATGAGCTGGAAGGCCGGCGTGGCAGCCGAGCTGATCGGCATGGCGGTGGGCACCGTGGGTGAGCGCATCTATCAGGCAAAGCTTTTGATTGAGACGGCCGACCTGCTGGCTTGGACCGTGCTGGTCGTTGCCGCCTCGTGGGCGTGCGAGCGCGTGCTGGTGTGGCTGCTGCGGGTTTCGGGACCCGTGGCGTGGCGCGCGGCCGTGCGGGCGCATGGGCGCGGCGCTCGCGGGCGTGCGGGGGCCGCGAGCGATGGCGCCGCAGCGGAGCTTGCGCTTGCCGTGGGCGATCGTGCGCCCTGGGCGCCGGCGCTGGATGGTCTAGTGCTCAACGTGCCTGCGGGTGGGCGTATCTGTGTGATGGGCGCTTCGGGCATGGGCAAGTCGACGCTGCTTTCGTTGGCAGCGGGGGAGTGCGCGCCGTGCTCGATGGTGTTTCAGGATGCACGTCTGGTAGAGGGCGTCTCGGCTTTGGATAACGTGCTGGTGTGCGCCGATGCGCGTGTGGATGCTTCGAGCGCCGCGGCATTGCTGCGCCTGCTGGTGCCGGGAATCGATGTGCATGCTCGCGTGGCCGAGCTCTCGGGTGGGCAGCGTCGTCGCGTCGAGATTGCCCGAGCACTGCTGTGCCCGGGCGGCGCGGTGATTCTGGACGAGCCCTTTACCGGCCTGGATGTCGTCGCGCGCGATGCGACGGCCGAGGTCGTGCTCGATCTGCTCGACGGTCGCATGCTCCTACTCGCCACACACGATGCCGCTGACGCTCGGGCCCTCAATATCTCGGACATCATCACGCTCTAAATACTAACTTAGCAACAAAATGATCCGTTTTTCTCCGTCCCCATGGGGTCAGGTGTGGTATTCTATCTGCGGGGTAATACTTAGGAATACCAAGTAATACCAACGCCGCAGAAACAAACTCCGGATGCGGGCCAATCGGGTTGCCTTCACAGCCCGTCGCCCAGCCGCGTGGCCCGCATCTATCCGCACCACCGTCGTTTCAAAAAGGAAGCGCCATGGCAGAACACATGACCCCGGTTGTCGCGAAGGTCTTGCCCGAGGAAAAGGCGGCCTTCGCGGCGGCAACCCAGCTCGTGGGCACCACGCCGTCCAACGCCATCCGCATGTTTATCGCCGCGTTCAATCGCTGCGGCACCTTCCCGTTCGACATCTCGCCCAACGGGGCCTTTGGCAAAGACTGTCCCCAACAACTAGTCGTTGAAGAACGTCCCCAATGACTAGTCGTTGGGGACGTTCTTAAATGACTAGCTGTCGGGAGGAGGTTGGCATGCTCAATGCGATGATTTGGGCGCTTGCCTGTTTTGGCGTCGTCGCTGCCGATATCGCCCTGAGCGTGGTTTTGTTCTCCGCTCTGGGCGTCGCATCGGTGTTCATGGGCTTTTCGATTGACGACCTCGATATTCAATTGCTTCAGGCTGCCGCGCAGATGGCATCGTTTTTAATGGCGCTGCTGTGGTGGCGTTATCTGTGGCCGCGTTCGTTTATGGCACGCCGGCAAAGCGCGCATCCGCTCGGCGGGGGAGCGCGTGGGGCGTGGAAGCGCATCGTCTGCGTTATCGTGATTGGCCTTGCCCTGCAGGTGGTCGTTGGCTACGTGACCGACGCCGTGCTGTCGCTGTTGCCCGAGGCCGCGGCCGACTACAGCGAACTTGTCGAGGAGACGGGCATGGGTGACACGAGCTATCTGGCCGTCCTGACCACGGTGCTCGGCGCTCCGTTTTGCGAGGAGCTGCTGGTGCGCGGTATCATTTTTGAGTTTTCGCTCCGAGCGTTTAATCCGCAGTGCCGCCCACTTTGGAAGCGCCGGCGTCGTGCGGGTGCGCAGGACGGCGCCATGGTGCCCTGGGCGGCCCCGAGCACGTGGGGTATCGCCGCGGCGGTCGTGCTGCAGGCGGCAATCTTCGGTTTTATGCACATGAACTGGGTGCAGGGCTGCTATGCGGGCGCTGCCGGCCTCATTTTTGGCTGGGTGCTCGTGACGACCGGGAAGCTCCGCTACACGATCCTGCTGCACTTTGCCTTTAATGCCGGGTCGTATCTCATGACGTTGCTGTGGTTTGTGAACACGCCGCTCGACGTGATAATCACGGTCGCGATCGCCGGCGTGATCCTGGTGGAGGCAATGCGCTCGCTGCGCCAAGCGTGTGGGATGGACGCAGCGAGTGCACCACTTCGCTAGTTGCGGCGACCGCCTCCGTTGGCACCCTGACGCCCCTGAGCTGCGCGGTTGCGGCCTGCGGTGTTCTGCGCGCGCGACATGCCGCCGTGACCCTTGCTGCCCTTAGGCCCCTTGCCAGCGCCGGCGTCACCGTGCGGCTTGCCGCCCTTCTTGCCGGTGCCATGCCCACCGCCAGCAGACGTCTCGCCCGGGCGCGGCGGTACGGGACGGATCAGGCAATGCTTGGTGTAGCCGATCAGGTCACGACGCCCGGCTTTTTCCAGCGCCTCGCGCACGAGCTTGTAGTTCTCGGGCTTGCGATACTGGATGAGCGCGCGCTGCATGGCCTTCTCGTGCGGGTCGCGCGCTACATAGATCGGCTCCATGGTGCGCGGGTCCACGCCGGTGTAGTACATGCAGGTCGACATGGTGGACGGGGTGGGGTAGAAGTCCTGCACCTGCTCGGGCATGTAGCCCATGTCGCGCACAGCCTCGGCAAGCTCCACCGCTTCCTTCATCGTCGAGCCGGGGTGGCTCGAGATCAGGTACGGAACCACGTACTGCTTGAGTCCGTATTCACGGTTCAAGCGCTCAAATTTGCGACAGAACGCGTCGTAGACGGCGCGGCTCGGCTTGCCCATCACGGAGAGCACCGCGTCGCTCACATGCTCGGGCGCCACGCGTAGCTGGCCCGAGACATGGTGCTCCAGCAGCTCGCGCAAAAACTCGTCCGAGGCATCGGCCATGGTGTAGTCAAAACGGATGCCGCTGCGGACGAAGACCTTCTTGACGCCCGGCAGCTGGCGCAGGTCGCGCAGCAGCTGCGTGTAGCCGCTCTCGTCGACCACCATGTTCTTACACACGCTCGGCCATAGGCAGCGCTTGTTCTTGCACACGCCGTGCTTGAGCTGCTTGTCACAGGCCGGGCGGCTAAAGTTAGCCGTCGGTCCGCCCACGTCGTTGATGTAGCCCTTAAACTCGGGATCGCGCGTGAGCAGCTCGGCCTCGCGCATGATCGAGTCGTGGCTGCGCATCTGCAGTACGCGGCCCTGGTGGAAGGTCAGCGCGCAAAACGAGCACTCACCAAAGCACCCGCGGTTGGAGCTGATTGAAAACTTGATCTCGGCAAAAGCCGGCACGCCGCCCGCTGCGTCGTAATCGGGATGCCAATCGCGTGCGTAGGGGAGTTCGGCCACCTCGTCCATCTCGTCGGTGGTAAGCGTCGCGGACGGCGGGTTCTGCACCACATAGACGCTGTTGGGGTAGGGTTCTACCAGGCGATGCCCGGTGATGGGGTCCATGTTCTGCTGCTGCACGTTAAAGCTGCGCGCGTAGTTGAGCTTATCGGCGGCAAGGTCGTCCCAGCTGGGCAGCAGGTCGTAGTCGTAGACCTCGTCGAGCGAGCTGGTGCGGTAGACGGTGCCGTTGATATAGGTGATCTGATCGATGGGCAGGCCCGCGTCGAGCGCATCGGCGATCTCGACGATCGCGTGCTCGCCCATGCCGTAGATGAGGATGTCGGCGCCCGAATCGAGCAGCACCGAGCGCTTGAGCTTATCCTGCCAGTAGTCGTAGTGGGCCAGGCGGCGCAGACTCGCCTCGATGCCGCCGATGATGATGGGGGCGTCCTTGAACGTCTGGCGGATGAGGTTGCCGTAGACCGTGACGGCACGATTGGGGCGGTGCCCCTCCTCGCCACCGGGGGTATAGGCGTCGGTGTGGCGGCGGTGCTTGGTCACCGAATAGTGGTTGACCATGGAGTCCATGTTGCCGGCACTGACGAGAAAGCCCAGGCGCGGCTCGCCGAGCACCGTGATGCTGGCGGGGTCGGTCCAGTCGGGCTGGCAGATGATGCCCACTTTGTAGCCGTGCGCGTCGAGTACGCGGCTGACGATGGCCATACCAAAGCTAGGGTGGTCCACGTAGGCGTCGCCGCAAATGTAGACAAAGTCGCACTGGTCCCAGCCGCGCGCATCCATGTCGGCGCGGCTGACGGGGAGGAACTTGTCGCGGCCCGGACGCCAGGGGCGTGAGGGCGCTGCCTGGGCATGAGTGGCGTGGCCACCCTGGGCCTTGCCGCCACGCTTTTGCTGCTGGCCGCGCTGGGCATGCTTGCCGTGCTGGTTGTGCTGAGCGTCCTGGGGCTTTTTTGCCACGATTCCTCCCGTTGTTAGTATGCTGCACGTAATTGTAACCAGTCTTTTTGGGACGGGGCTAAAAAGACTGGTGGAGTACATGAGCTGGCGGATCGGCGCGTCGATGCGGGTGCCGTTTGTTTCCAGACTGTGTATCCCCGTGTCGAAGGAGCCGTCTCGCGCGCACGCCATGTTGTCAATGGGTTACAGTATGAACGGCGGCTATGTTTCCGCCAACGCACGAGAGGGTCGTCAACAAGGAGGATGCACGACGATGCAGCGTGCCAAACAGATATCGGAGTCCATCGAACTGGGCATTATCCTGGCGCTCGCCGGCGGCTTTATGGATGTGTATTCGTACATTGGGCGCGACCATGTTTTCGCAAACGCGCAGACGGGCAACATCCTGCTTGTGGGCGTGAGCATCTCGGAGGGCAATTGGGCACTTGCGGGGCGCTACTTCTTCCCTGTGGTGTCGTTTGCCGTGGGCATTATGCTTGCCGACCTGGTACACGAACGGTTTGGCAGCGTGATTCACTGGCGCCAAGTGACGGTGTTCTTTGAAGCCGTCATCTTGCTGGGCGTGAGCTTTATCCCGGGCGGCAATTTCAACCTGCTCGCCAACTGCCTCACCTCGTTTGCCTGCGGCATGCAGGTCGAGAGCTTCCGCAAGATCCACGGTCACGGCATCGCTACGACCATGTGCATCGGCAACTTGCGCAACGCCCTGCAAAACGTGGACGATTACATCATCACCCACAAGCGCGGCTTTTTGGAAAACGGCCTGCTGTACTTTGGCGTGATCTTCACCTTTGTGTTTGGCGCCGTGCTGGGCAACTGGTGCATCGAGCGCATGGGGCTGCACGCCATTGCGGTGGCGAGCATGCTGCTGTTTATCGCGTTTGCCATCATGTTTATCGATCGCGAACGCGACTTGCACAGGAAATGGGCCCGCATCGTAGCTGACTGGCAGACCACGAGTCTTAAGCGCTAAGGTGCATGTTCGTAACAACATTCAGGAGCCAGAAAAACTATCTAGCTCCTGAATGTTGTTACGAACTGCTTTTTGCGATTTATTCGAGATGCTCTTCAATCCGAGCCCTAAGAAGGGCAATGGCTGTAGGTATTCCAATTGCGGCGGCTAATTCGGCTTTATCCAAAACCTGTATGCTAAAGCACGATTGTTTATCACATTGAAGGACGATAACTGAAGATAGCTTCACTTCCTGTTGGCTGAATATATCGTAATCTCCAAATAGGAAGTTACCTTTTATTGCGTAATTCGGTATGTTCGTTACGCACTTCATCTCAAGTCTGTTTAGACCATAATCGAACACCGCAACTTCCTTGTGTTCGATGATGAGCGCAACCCTGGGCATGTTGCTAAAGCCACCGTCGACGACAGTGAAGAGTTTTTCATTCGCATCGTCATAAACGGTATATTTAAGACTCGATAGCTGTCCTAGTGGACCCGTGAACCCATGTCTTTTGATGTTGAGGTTGTCTCCCGCTGGGTTGATGAGAGCCAGAGTATGCGGATAAGGATTACCTTCAATTGAGATTCGATATTCGTTTGTAGCCGTCTTGCTCGATTTAGGACCAGTAGCCATCACGCGTCATCGCCTCGATCGAATTGGAACCGTCTTCTACTTCGTGCGGAGAATTGCGCTGTACGTTGCGGTACATGCAGCTGCAATAACCGCATGGGCAATTTCTAACAAAATGAATGACGCTATTTGCTGCATGCATTTTATTTACTATAAAGTATCCTTTTATAAACGTATTGTCAAACATATATTGCTAAAACAGAAACAATTTATAGACTGAGTTGGTCGTATTCTTTGGGCGATTGCTCCTATAATCTAGCCTTCGCTGCTGTCGGGAGGGAAGGACTGGGGCTCCGTTATTATGTTGAAACGCTTTAACACTTTTGACGTTCTCACGCGTTTTTTGTTTCAAAAGCGTTAGGATGGAACTTGCAGCGCGGGGCGTAATGGGTGCCCCGCACACGATGGGAGGCTATCAATGGCTAATCGTTTCGTTCTCAACACCATTTCTTATCATGGTTCCGGCGCCATCAAGGAGATCCCCGGCGAGCTCCAGCGTCGCGGCTACAAGAAGATCTTCGTCTGCTCCGACCCCGATCTGGTCAAGTTTGGCGTTACCGCTAAGGTGACCGACGAGCTCGACGCCGCCGGTATTGCTTGGAGCCTCTACTCCGAGATCAAGCCCAACCCCACTATCCAGAACGTCAAGGACGGCGTCGAGGCTTTCAAGGCCGCCGAGGCTGACGCTATCGTGACCATCGGTGGCGGCTCCTCCATGGATACCGCCAAGGCCATCGGCATCATCATCAACAACCCCGAGTTCGCCGATGTCCGCAGCCTCGAGGGTGTTGCTCCCACTAAGAACCACGCCGTGTTCACCATCGCTGTGCCGACGACCGCCGGTACCGCCGCCGAGGTGACCATCAACTACGTCATCACCGACCCCGAGAAGGTCCGCAAGTTCGTGTGCGTTGACACCAACGACGCCCCCGAGGTCGCCGTCGTCGACCCCGATATGATGGCTTCCATGCCCGCCGGCCTGACCGCCTCTACCGGCATGGACGCTCTGACCCACGCCATCGAGGGCTACACCACCAAGGGCGCTTGGGAGCTCTCCGACATGTTCCACTTTGAGGCTATTAAGCTGATCAGCGAGAACCTGCGTGACTCCGTCGCCGAGGCCAAGTCCGGCCAGCCCGGCTCCGGCCGCGAGGGCATGGCCCTTGGCCAGTATGTCGCCGGCATGGGCTTCTCCAACGTTGGCCTGGGCATCGACCATGCCATGGCTCACACCCTGTCCGCTCACTACGACACCCCGCACGGCGTCGCTTGCGCCATGCTGCTGCCGATTGCCATGGAGTTCAACAAGCCGGTTTGCGCTGAGCGCCTGGCCAAGGTTGCCGTTGCCATGGGTGTTGACACCACGGGCATGAGCACCGACGAGGCTGCCGACGCCGCTATCGCCGCCGTCAAGCAGCTCTCCGCCGACGTGAACATCCCGCATGTCTGCGAGGCCATGAAGGCCGACGAGATCGAGGTCCTGGCCAAGGACGCCATGGCTGACGCCTGCTTCCCGGGCAACCCGCGCGAGGCGACGCTCGACGACGTCATCGAGCTCTTCAAGAAGATCTGCCCGGCTGCCTAACCTGGTTCGGCGGGCCCCGCCCGTTAGCCCCAGAATCGTCCTCGGACATGTCGGAGGCCCCGCTGCGCGTTTTGCGTGGCGGGGCCTCTTTTGTCCCATGGAAACCTCCTGGAGCGGCGGCAAGAACATGCCGGGAACGGGTGGAGGTAAGGGGAGCGTGCATTTTTGCGAGTATTCAGCAGACCGAGTGGGTTGCATACAGTTAAAACGTGATTATTGCGGTTTCAAGTAGGAATGAGCAAGCGGCTTCGGCAAAGGAATCTCGGCTGAAGGGATGACTTGTTCGTTTTTAGCAGCGTTATGCCCCAAATACAGGACAAGGCGGTCGGTTTTGCCGCCTCCCGATGGCTCTATCAGATACCGCGGGTGGCGCGCGCAGACGTGGTGTAAGAGCGTCCCGAGGT
>JAQDWB010000023.1 GCA_027673765.1 Coriobacteriaceae bacterium AM113-163 | reverse complement strand
GCATGCCCCGCCTCTTACACCACATCTCTGCGCGCTACCAAAACAGCATTGATTTTCGTCCGACAGTGCCATGAATGTGCCTCAAATAAGGCGATTCTGACGTATTGGACCGAAAAATCGCTGCCATCAATTTGGTAACAGTACTCATATTTGCCACTTTTTGCCCACTGCCCCTTGGTCCAGGACAATGCGGGCCGCTCGAATCTTGGGGCGGGTCCATTTTCGACTATCCTCAGCTTGCCAGTTCGAAAATGGACCCGCCCCAAGATTGAATCTTTATTCCAACTTTACACCTGGCTTTACAGCTGTCTTGTCAGCTGTAAAGCCAGGTGTCATACTAAAGCCCCAAGATTCGCCAAAAGAGAGGGGCCTTGATGGCGCAGAGCGCGAACATGGATGCGTCGGAGCTTGCACGCGATATCGCGGCCGGCCTGGCATCGGCAACGACGGCAACGGAGCGCGCGGCATTGGTGCCCGCAGAGCTCGTCGAGGCCATTCGGCAACTTAAAACCCAACGCGACGCGGTGATCCTGGCGCACTATTACGTGGCGCCCGAGGTCCAGGCTGTGGCCGATTACGTCGGCGACAGCTTCTACCTGGCAAAGCTTGCCAAGAGCCTGCCGCAGCAGACCATCGTGCTGTGCGGCGTGGAGTTTATGGGCGAGAGCGCCAAGCTGCTCAATCCCACCAAGACGGTGCTGTTGCCCGAGCCAGGCGCGGACTGTCCCATGGCGCACATGGTCAAGCGCGAGACGGTCGATGCGGCGCGCGCCGAGTACGGCGACGACCTAGCTGTCGTCTGCTACGTCAACTCGACGGTCGAAATCAAGAGCTGGAGTGACGTGTGCGTTACCAGCTCTAACGCCGTCAAGATCGTCTCCGAGCTGCCACAGCAGCACATCTTGTTCATTCCCGACCAGAACCTGGGCCGCTTTGTGGCCGAGCAGGTGCCCCAAAAGCACGTCATCCTCAACAACGGCTACTGCCCGCGTCATCACATCATTACCGTCGAGCAGATCGTCGACGCGCAGGAGGCCCACCCCGACGCGCTCGTGCTGGCGCACCCCGAGTGCAAGGCCGACGTCCTGGCCGAGGCCGACTACATCGGCTCTACTGCCGGCATCATCAAATATGCCGAGGAGTCGGACGCCAGCGAGTTCATCATCGTGACGGTCCGTGGCGTGCTCTACGAACTCGAGCGCCGCTGCCAGGGCACCGGCAAGAAGTTCTACTTCCCTGCGGTGCAGCCCACTTGCGTCAACATGGATCTCATCACGCTCGAAAAGCTCGTGCACTGCCTGGAGACGGGCGAGAGCGAGGTGCAGATTGGCGTGTCGGACGAGGCCGCCGATCAGGCCAAGCTCACGCTCGACCGCATGCTCGAGTACGCGGCGCGCTAAGCCAATGTGACATGAGGGACCATTCCTTATGCCACATTACAAGGGAGAGGATTCCTGTGGAAACCAAACAATACCCCGATATGGAGTGTGACGTTGTCATTGCCGGTTGCGGCGTGGCAGGCCTGTATGCGGCTCTCAATCTGCCGACGAGCACGCGCGTGATCATGCTCTCCAAGGGCGCTGTCGACGAGTGCGACTCGATGCTCGCGCAGGGCGGCATCTGCGTACTGCCCGAGGGTTCTGACTACGATGCCTTCTTTGAGGACACCATGCACGCCGGCCATTACGAGAACCGCCGCGAGAGTGTTGACATCATGATTCGCTCGAGCCGTTCGGTCATCAACGACCTGCTGGCCATGGGCGTGGACTTTGAGCGCAAGGCCGACGGCAGCCTCGACTTTACCCGCGAGGGCGCACACAGCCGCCCGCGCATCGCCTTCCATGCCGATATTACGGGCAAGGTGATTACGACCAAGCTGCTCCAGGCTGTCCGCAAGCTGGACAACGTGCAGATTCTCGAACACGTTGCCATGACCGACATCCTGACCGCCGAGCGCGATGGCGCTGCGGTGTGCGCCGGCGTCGTCGCCGTTCCCGTGGACGAGGATAACTCGGTTCGTCCCGCCGACGAGCTGGCAAATGCCGCTGAGGGCGTACATGCTGGCAAGCCGTTTAAGATCCATGCCCGCCATACGCTGTGGGCAACGGGTGGTATCGGTGGCGTGTACGACCATTCGACCAACTACCCGCAGCTCACCGGTGACGCCTGCTACATCGCGCAGGAGCACGGCATCACGATGGAGCACCTGGACTACGTGCAGATCCACCCCACGGGCCTGTTCTCGCCGCAGCCGGGCCGCACCTTCCTGATTAGCGAAAGCTGCCGCGGCGAGGGCGCGATTTTGCTCAACGCCGCCGGCGAGCGTTTTACCGACGAGTTGCAGCCGCGCGACGTCGTCACCGCCGCCATCCGCGAGCAGATGAAGCAGGACGGCGCCGAGCACGAGTGGCTGAGCTTTGCCCCCGTCGAGCGCGACGTGGTGACCGGGCACTTTGCCAATATTCGTGCGCGCTGTCTGGAGGACGGCCGCGACATCTTGGACGAGCCCATTCCCGTCACACCCACGCAGCACTACTTTATGGGCGGCGTGTGGGTCGACAAGGACGGCCGCACCTCGATGCCCGAGCTCTACGCCGCCGGCGAGACGGCTTGCAATGGCGTGCACGGCAAGAACCGCCTTGCATCGAACAGCCTGCTCGAGGCGCTGGTCTGGGGTCGTCGCGCCGCGTGGTACATGCGTACCGGCGAGTCACTGGCCGTGGAGCAGGCCGGTGAGCCCGCGCTTGACGGGCGTCACCGCGCCCTGAGTGCCGATACCCTTGCAATCGATGATTTGGCCCGTGCCGCCGGCACGCAGGCCGTGGAGGAGTAGACCATGAATCCCATTACCATGAAGCTCGTCGTCGATGATCTGATTCTGCAGGCTCTGCGCGAGGACATTACCTTTGAGGACGTGAGCACGGCGAGCGTGTGTCCCACGGCGCGTCCCGCCACGGTGGAGCTTATCGCCAAGGCCGATGGCATCATCGCGGGCTTGGATGTGTTCGCTCGCACCTTTGAGCTGCTGGATCCGCAGAGCTCTGTGTTGTTAGATGTCGCGGACGGCGACGAGGTGCACGCCGGCGACCACGTGGGCCAGGTGCGCGGCGATGCGCGCGTACTGCTTTCGGGCGAGCGCGTGGCGCTCAACTACCTGCAGCGCATGAGCGGCATCGCTACTTACACGCATCGGATGGCGGCTGCGCTCGAGGGCACCAAGACCGTGCTTGTCGACACGCGCAAGACCACGCCGGGCATGCGTGTCTTCGAGAAGGCCGCAGTCGAGATCGGTGGTGGCAGCAACCACCGCTATAACCTGTCGACGGCTGTCATGCTCAAGGACAACCACATCGACGCCGCCGGTGGCGTGGCGCGCGCGATTGAGATGGCGCGCGCCCATGCGTCGTTTACCGCGACGGTCGAGATTGAGTGCGAGAACCTGGACATGGTACGCGAGGCCGTGGAGGCCGGTGCCGACATCATCATGTTCGACAACATGACCCACGATGACATGGCTACTGCGATTGAGCTTATCGCCGGTCGTGCCAAGACCGAGTGCTCGGGCAACGTAGACGCCGACAACATTCGCGCCCTGGCCGACCTGGGTGTTGACTATATTAGTTCGGGCGCTCTGACGCACTCTGCGCCGATCCTCGACCTCTCGCTTAAGCACCTGCGTCTACTGGACGGTAAATAATGGACGCCCGCGAGCGTCGCCGTTCCATCATGGCCGTGCTCGAGGAAGCCAAAGATCCTGTCTCGGGCAGTGCGCTTGCCCGCGAGGTGGGCGTGAGCCGTCAGGTTGTGGTGCAGGACATCGCCCTGCTGCGCGCCGACGGGCACGATATTGTCGCCACCAATCGCGGCTATGTGCTACAGGAGGCAGCGAGCAGCCCGGCTGTGCCCACGCGTCTGGTCAAGGTACGCCACGGCGTGGAGCAGGCGGGCGATGAGCTCACGAGCATCGTCGACGCGGGCGGCGCCGTGCTCAACGTGATCGTCAACCACCGCGTGTACGGTAAGATCACAGCCGACCTGGACATCCGCAATCGTCGCGACGTCGAGCGCTACCTACACGATATCGAGAGTGGCAAGAGCTTTCCGCTATTAACGGTGACGAGTGGCTATCACTTCCATCGCATTGCGGCAGATGACGAGCAAACCCTCGACGAGATCGAGGCCATACTCAAGGAGAAAGGCTATCTGGCAGACCTGATGCCCTACGAGGATGATTTGTCCTAGCCCGATACTGTCTTTATAAGTTGCGGTGAAATAGTTCCTAAAATCGGCACCTAAGCAATGAATCGGGAACTATTCCACCGCAACTGCCAAGGTAGCCCTGTCCCCAATTAGCTGCCTATACAAACAAAAGGAGGCCTCCGCGGCGATGCGGAGGCCTCCTTTTTTGTGCACGGTGTACTTTTGAGTGTGCAGGTGGGGGAGTTGTTACTCCTCGACGATCTCGGTGATCGCGCCAGCGGGGCAAGCGTCCTGGCAAGCGCCACAGGCGACGCAGGAGTCCTCGTCAGCGACGGTAGCGACGTCCTGGAGCTCCAGAACGCCAGCGGGGCAGGAGTCGACGCAAACGCCACAAGCGATGCACTCGTCGGCATCAATTACGGGATGAGCCATGGTAGTTTCCTCTCTGTTGACCGACGCTACAGACGATGCGCGCCGGTTTGATTCGGGCAAAAACATACCACGGGAGCGACTGTTTGCAATACCCTCTGGCCGGCATCTTCATACCGTTCGCCGAGTATGCCAAGGTTTACTAAAAAACGCGCAGGTGGGGCCGTTGAGCTGCGCAAATGTTAGCTACAGGTGACTTGAAATATAGGGCGATTGAGCGTGCTTGCGGAAAGCGCATCCCGTTATTTTGCCGAGAAACGGGTCGAACTTTCCCCAGGGAAGCCCGGGGCCGCCATGTGCGCTCCCAAGCCCAAACCTCAGCCATCTCTACATAGATCTCAATAGATCTGCCGAGAACTCAAACAGTGCATCTACCTGCACATTTGAGAACCTAAACTCTCAGCAATAAGAAATCTTATATGAATTGACTTAGATTTTGTATATTCCGGCCCATAAGGGGATACACTACATCCTGAAAGACAAGCCGAAGCGCCACACGACAGACCGTCGAGGCGGCGCGAACGCAAAAGAGAGAGGGAATTTCTAATGAGTAAGATTCTTGGTATCGACCTTGGTACTACTAACTCCGCAATGGCCGTCCTCGAGGGCGGTTCTCCGACCATTATCGTGAACGCCGAGGGCGACCGTACCACCCCGTCTGTCGTGGGCTTCCGTGCTGACGGCGACCGCGTCGTGGGTAAGGCCGCTAAGAACCAGGCTGTCACCAACCCCAAGAACACCGTGTTTTCCATCAAGCGCTTCATGGGCCGCAAGTACTCCGAGTGCACCTCCGAGATCAAGACCGTGCCGTATGAGGTCAAGGAGGGCCAGGGTGGCCGTGCCGTCGTCGATATTGAGGGCAAGGATTACACCGCCGAGCAGGTGAGCGCCATGACGCTCGCAAAGATGAAGGCCGACGCCGAGAAGTATCTGGGCGAGACCGTCACCGACGCCGTCATCACCGTCCCGGCCTACTTCAACGACGCCCAGCGTCAGGCCACCAAGGACGCCGGTAAGATCGCCGGCCTCAACGTCAAGCGTATCGTCAACGAGCCGACCGCTGCTGCTCTGGCCTATGGCCTGGACAAGCAGGGCACCGACCAGCGCATTCTGGTCTTCGACCTGGGCGGCGGCACCTTCGACGTCTCCATCCTCGACCTCGCTGACGGCGTGTTTGAGGTTCTGTCCACCTCGGGCGACAACCACCTGGGCGGCGACGACTGGGATCAGCGCGTCATCGACTGGATGGCCGATAAGTTCCAGCAGGAGAACGGTGTCGACCTGCGTCAGGACCCCATGGCCCTGCAGCGTCTGAAGGAGGCCGCCGAGAACGCCAAGAAGGAGCTCTCCGCAGCCCAGCAGTCCACCATCAACCTGCCGTTCATCACCATGAACCAGTCTGGCCCGCTGCACCTCAACTACACGCTGACCCGCGCCGAGTTCGAGAAGATCACCCGCGACCTGCTCGAGCGCTGCAAGCAGCCTGTCACCAACGCCCTGCGCGACGCTAAGCTCAAGCTCTCCGATCTGACCGAGGTCATCCTCGTCGGCGGCTCCACCCGTATGCCCGCCGTCCAGGATCTGGTCAAGACCATGACCGGCAAGCAGCCCAACATGTCCGTGAACCCCGACGAGGTCGTTGCCGACGGCGCTGCCGTCCAGGGCGGCGTGCTCACCGGCGACGTCGAGGGCATCCTGCTGCTCGACGTTACCCCGCTGTCGCTGGGCGTCGAGACCATGGGCGGCATCATGACCAAGATGATCGACCGCAACACCACGATCCCGACCTCCAAGACCGAGGTTTACTCCACCGCTGCCGACAACCAGACCAGCGTCGAGATCAACGTGCTCCAGGGCGAGCGCGAGCTTGCCCGCGACAACAAGTCGCTCGGTAAGTTCCAGCTGACCGGCATCCCGGCTGCCCGCCGCGGCGTGCCGCAGATCGAGGTCACCTTCGACATCGACGCCAACGGCATCGTCAAGGTCTCCGCTAAGGACAAGGGCACCGGCAAGGAGCAGCAGATTACCATTTCCGGCTCCACCGCTCTGTCCGACGACGAAGTCGATCGCATGGTCAAGGACGCCGAGGCTCATGCCGAGGAGGACAAGAAGCAGAAGGAAGAGGTCGAGGTCCGCAACCAGACCGACAGCCTGTGCTACTCCACCGAGCAGACCCTCAACGAGCTGGGCGACAAGGTTTCCGCCGATGTGAAGTCCAAGGCCGAGGCTGCTATCGCCGACGCCAAGAAGGCGCTCGAGGGCTCTGACGTCGAGGCCATCAAGGCCGCTGGCGAGTCCCTGCAGTCCGTAGCCTATGAGCTGGCTCAGGTTGTCTACGCCGACGCTCAGCAGCAGACCGACGGCGCCGCCGGTGCCCAGCCTGCCGACGATGACGTCGTCGACGCCGACTACGAGGTTGTGGACGACGAGGACAAGTAATCATGTCCGCCCGTAAAGCTCGCACGGAGGCGGCTGCCGCTGGCGCCGTCCCCGTTGACTCTGAGGAGAAGGACGTGAAGATTCCCGTAGAGGCCGTCGACGATACCGAGGCCAACGAGGCCGAGGCCGCCGAGGCTGCCGAGAACCAGGTAGAGGATTCCAACAAGGAGGCGACGATGACCGAGGACGAGATGGTGGAAGCCGCTATCCGCGCCGGTGAGGAAGCCGCCGACAACGACTTTAAGCTCAAGTTCGAGCAGGCCCAGAAGGAGCTTGCCGACGTGCGCAATGAGCTTGATGCTGCGGCAGAGGCTCAGAAGGCCGCCGAGGACAAGGCAAAGGACGCCACCGAGCGCACCGCCCGTCTGCAGGCCGACTGGGAGAACTTCCGTCGTCGTACCGCCAACGAGCGCATCGCCGAGCGCGAGCGCGCGACCGAGAAGCTCGTCACCGCGCTGCTGCCGGTGGTCGACGATATCGAGCGCGCGATCGACCATGCCCGCACCCAGGAGCTCGCCGACGACTTTAAGCAGTTCGTCGACGGCGTCGATGCGGTGCATGCCAAGCTGCTCGATGTGTTTGCGCACGAGGGCGTTGAGCCCATCGACCCCAAGGGCGAGGCGTTCGATCCGCTCGAGCACCAGGCCGTGGGGCGTGTCGAGGACGCATCGCAGTACGACGAGACCGTCAACGACGTGTACCAGAAGGGCTACCGCATGGCGGACCGCATCCTGCGCTCCGCGATGGTGACGGTGACCTACGGTGGCGAGAAGCGCCCCGCACCAGAGCCCGAAGCGGCGCCCGAGGATGCTGCGGCCGATACGGCTGAGAGCACCGAGGAGTAATTGAGAAGGGCCCCGGGGCAACACCCGGGGCCCTTTCTGGCCTAGTGCCATATGAAAGCATGAGCCGCCGTCCGCTGGACGGCGGATGAAACAGGAGAGGAGCTACGATGGCTGCAGGCAAAACCTTCTATGACATCCTGGGCGTATCCAAGAGCGCCTCCGACAAAGAGATCAAGAGCGCGTTTCGCAAGCTCGCGCAAAAATATCACCCCGATGCCGGCGGCGACGAGGCCAAGTTTAAGGAGATTAGCGAGGCCTACGAGACGCTTTCGGACGAGAAGAAGCGCAAAGAGTACGACCAGATGCTCATGTTTGGCGGCATGCCGGGCGCGGGCGGAGCGTATGGCGGCGGCTACGGTGCCGGCGCGGGCGCCAGCGGCTGGGGCGATATCTTCGACAGCATCTTTAGCGGCAACGGCGCCTGGGGCAGCGATTGGGGCTCGGGCTTTGCCGGGGCCGCGGGCGCTGCCGGTGCGGGCGCGGGCCGCAACCGTGCGCGCAAGGGCGGCGACCTGTCGCTGACTGTCGACGTAACAGCCGAGGACGCGTTTCGCGGCGTGACGCACAAGGTCACCTACCGCATTCCCTCGACGGGCGAGCAGCAGACCATCACGGTCTCGGTGCCTGCGGGTGCGGTCGACGGCGGCAAGCTACGCTACAAGCGTCGCGGCGAGTATGGCGTTGCCGGAGGCGAGCGCGGCGACCTGGTCGTGACCACGCATGTGGAGGAGCATCCGCTGTTTAAGCGTAAAGGTGCCGACGTGACCATGGAGGTGCCGATCTCGGTCTATGAGGCGGCGCTCGGCTGCACGGTGGATGTGCCGACGCCCGGCGGTGCGACGGTTCGTCTGAAGGTGCCCGCGGGTACCCAGACGGGCAAGAAGTTCCGCTTTAAGGAGATGGGCGCGCCCGATGTTAAGCACCGTGGCCGCACGGGCGCGCTGCTCGTCGAGATCAAGGTGCAGGTTCCCACGAACCTGTCCGACGATGAGCGCGATGCCATGACCAGGCTGCGCGAGGCCGACACGCGCGACTATCGCGAGAAGGTCAATCGTTACAAGGCGACGTACTAGGGCGGTCGCGGCGCACGCCCACGCCCGCGGGCTTATGATGGACGATAACGAGACGGAAAGGGGTCAGGTAGCATGGCCGAGGACAATAGGAACAAACCGCTGTACATGATCAGCGTGGCGGCCGAGCTGACCGGCATGCACCCGCAGACTCTACGCGTCTACGAGTCCAAGGGCCTGGTGAACCCCCAGCGCTCGGGCGGTAACACGCGCCTGTATTCGCGTGCCGATATCGAGCGCTTGGAACTCATCAACCAGCTGACCGACGAGGGCATCAACCTTGCCGGCGTGGTGCGCATCCTCGATATGAAGGAGCGCGCCGAGGAGCGCGAGCGCGAGAACGAGAAGCTCCGCGCCCGCGTGCGCCAGCTCGAGGACGAGTTACACGAGTACAAGATGCAAAAGAAGATCACCGCCCTGGCCCCGCGCGATGGCTCGGTCAACCCCGAGCAAGTCATGCGCAAGCTGCTGGGCACGGGCGGCGACCTGTAGGCACTCATTGGGGACAGACTTAAATGAGTACCTGCAGAATGAGAGTGGATAATCTCCCGTTTTTTGCCTGTTTGCAGGCTCAAAGTGGGAGATTATCCACTCTCGTCATTTGAGCGTCTAAGTCTGCCTCCCCAGGACCTAACTCGTCCTCTGCTTTACTGAGATAAAGTGAACGCAGAGATTCGTAACCCACTCGCAACCGTTCTATGGCACGATATTGAACGAATGTATGCTATGCGCCCAAATCTTTTGGGCAGAGTGGGAGACAGTATGGTCAAGCTGTACGAGGACGGCATCTACCTGCGCGGCGGCAGCGAGGTTGTGCCTGCGGCCGAGGCTGCCGAGCGCGGTATTACGCAGACACCCGAGGATGCCAAGCGCGGCACCATCGCGTATTCGATCCTCCAGGCACACAATACGTCGGGCGACCCCGAGGCACTCAAGATTCGCTTCGATGCCATGGCGAGCCACGACATCACCTTTGTCGGCATCATCCAGACGGCGCGCGCTTCGGGCATGGAGCAGTTCCCGCTGCCTTACGTGCTCACCAACTGCCATAACTCGCTGTGCGCCGTGGGCGGCACCATCAATGAGGACGACCACGTCTTTGGCCTTTCCGCAGCCAAGAAGTACGGCGGCATCTTCGTTCCGCCGCACATCGCCGTCATCCACTCCTTTATGCGCGAGAACTTCGCCGGTTGCGGCAAGATGATCCTGGGTTCCGACTCGCACACCCGCTATGGTGCCCTGGGTACCATAGCCGTGGGCGAGGGCGGCGGCGAGTTGGCAAAGCAGCTGCTGCGCGACACCTACGATGTCGCCTATCCCGGCGTCGTGGCCATCTACCTCACGGGCGCCCCGCGCCCCGGCGTCGGCCCGCACGACGTGGCGCTCGCCATCATTCGCGCCGTCTTTGCCAAGGGCTACGTCAAGAACAATGTCATGGAGTTTGTGGGCCCGGGCATCGCGAGCATGACGACCGACTACCGCAACGGCGTTGACGTCATGACCACCGAGACCACCTGCCTGTCGAGCATCTGGGCCACCGACGAGGACACGCACGCGTTTTTGACCATGCACGGCCGCGGCGACGACTATCGCGAGCTCAAGCCCGCCGATGTCGCCTACTACGACGGTTGCGTCGAGGTCGACCTGTCGAGCATCAAGCCCATGATCGCACTGCCGTTCCATCCTTCCAACGGCTTTGAGATCGACGAGCTCAACGAGAACCTCGAGGACATCCTTCACGAGGTGGAGCTCGAGGCCGCTAAGATCGGCGAGGGCAAGACGCACTTTAGCCTGCTCGACAAGATCGTCGACGGCAAGCTGCACGTGCAGCAGGGCGTTATCGCCGGCTGCTCGGGCGGCAACTACGACTCCGTGGTCCAGGCTGCCCGCGTGCTCAAGGGCGCCAACACCGGCTGCGGCGAGTTCTCGCTGTCGGTCTATCCCACGAGCCAGCCCGTGGCACTCGAGCTTACACGCCGCGGCTATATCTACGACCTTATGGAGGCCGGCGCGATCGTGCGCACGGCATTCTGCGGCCCGTGCTTCGGTGCCGGCGACACGCCCGCCAACAACGGCCTGTCGATCCGCCACACCACGCGCAACTTCCCCAACCGCGAGGGCTCCAAGCCGGGCAATGGCCAGCTGAGCGCCGTGGCTCTGATGGACGCCCGTTCCATTGCGGCGACGGCTGCCAACGGCGGCATCCTGACGCCGGCGACCGACCTGCCCGAGGACACCTGGGACGAGGCTTGCGAGTACACCTTCGACGACGCGCCGTACAAGAAGCGCGTGTACTGGGGCTTTGGCAAGGCGGAGCCTGCCGACGAGCTGGTCGAGGGTCCCAACATCAAGCCGTGGCCCGCGATGGAGCCGCTCGGCGACGACATCCTGCTCAAGGTGTGTTCCAAGATCATGGACCCGGTCACCACGACCGACGAGCTCATTCCCTCGGGCGAGACGAGCTCCTTCCGCTCCAATCCGCTGGGCCTGGCCGAGTTTACGCTCAGCCGCCGCGACCCGGCCTACGTGGGCCGTTCCAAGGAGGTCGACGCCGTGGAGAAGCGCCGCGTTGCCGGCGAGTCCGCGGGCGACCTGGCGGCGCTCGATGCCGAGCTTGCCGGCGTGTTTGAGGCGCTGGCGGGCGCGGGCGTCGCGGCCGATGCCAAGGCGACCGAGTTCGGTTCCATGATTTACGCCAAGAAGCCTGGCGACGGCAGCGCCCGCGAGCAGGCCGCGAGCTGCCAGCGCGTAATTGGCGGCCTGGCCAACATCGTCCACGAGTACGCCACCAAGCGCTATCGCTCCAACGTGATGAACTGGGGCATGGTGCCCTTCCAGATGGAGGCCGAGCCCAACTTTGAGGTGGGCGATTACGTCTTTGTGCCGGGTATCCGTGCCGCGCTCGATGGCGACCTGAAGGACATCGCCGCCTACGTGGTGCGCGCCGATGGTGCGGTCGAGCAGATTGAGCTCTATATTGCCGATATGACGGCAGAGGAGCGTGCCATCGTCAAGGCCGGCTGCCTGATCAACTACAACAAGTTCAAGGCCGCTGCCGAGTAGCGCACTTAATTGTCCGCCCGGGGCTTACCCTTTCCCGCCCGCTCACGCGCTTCGCGAGGGCCGCGTTCGGGAAAGGGTAAGCCCCGGGCTACATTTCTGCGTTCTCGTTGGGTCTTGAGGGACGCTAATAAATAGACTTGCTTGATGCCGCCTCTGTTATCGGGGCGGCTTCTTTTTGTTGAAAACCACCACAAAGATGCCTGCCCGACGGGTCCTTATTTCGATGGGGTCCAGGTTATTTCGTCGTCAAATAGCCAAGTGCGTGCCGAGCCACTGTTGCGCGCTGTCTGCGGATCGGGCTCGCAGGTTTGTTCGTAGGCATCTTCGGTACACTGATCCATAAAACTGACGACTGCCGTCTGGTCGCCCTCCATGACGTAGATTACGTCGCCATCCGAGATATAGACCCCCGGCCCTTCATTGTCCACATAGCCGGGGTCGTATGAGACGTTGCACAGTCTGCTCCCGTTTGCCGCATCGAGTTCAAGGGTCGAATAATACCCGCCATTCATTTGGCTGTTCTTGGCTCGATATATTACGGCGCCGTACCACCGCTTAAACGTCTTGCCTTTGAGCAGCTTGGCTGCCTTACCGATAAGCTGCTCATCTTTGGTATAGCGCTTGGCCCCAAGTTCGATACGGGGATAGTTGCTGACCCCAAGCGCTGCGGGCGTACCGTCAAAATCGACGGTGATCGAATCGGGTTTGACGATATCGGTGAGGATTTCGATGGGATAGCTTACGGTCTCAATCACCGCCTGCGTTGCAGAGGCGGGGAGAAATGCGAGATAGATAATGCCCACGCCGACTGCGGTAATCGCAAGCGCTAAGACGAGTAGGCCGATATAGGTGGAGCGTTTCACGGTGGGGCACCTCGCAAACAGTATGCAATCATTAAGATAAATGATACCATCTTACGACAATATTCAAAAGCAAGCGACCGCCCGGAATGAGGGGGCTGAAAGGCCCCATTGGACTTCGATTTGGGGTCGCCAAACGTAGGCTGGGCTTGATGCCGCCTCTTGTAATTGGGGCTGATTCTTCTCTGGACCACCATAAAGGGGGCAGGCGCCTTTGTGGTGGTTTCATTGGTCTCAATCTGTAACAGCTGGGCTGCAAAAAGCGGGTTTGGTGTTACAGGTTGAGATTTTCGGACGGGGCTCCGCGGTTAATCTCGATCTGTAACATCTGGACCCCAATTTGCCGAGTAGTTGTTACAGATTGAGACAAACGGTTGCCGTCGATCGCTTCATCTAAATCTGTAACACCTGGGACCGAAAAGGGCCGCCGGATGTTACAGGTTGAGACAGCGGGGTGTGTTGGAGCGAAAACCACCACAAAGGCCCCTTGCGGTGGTTTTTGAGGGGCCAAATGTTTTCCTGTTAGAGTCCAACGCGGACTGTTGGCACCTTTAGTTGTTAGCGGCGGGAAACGGCCGCATGATTAAATAGTTGAACTATTCTCACTACTTTCACTATTTGCACTATTGATACTATAATCACGATAACGACGACAGTAGGAAGGTGGGGACATTGAAGCGCACGATAATCAACCCGTTTAAGCCGACCGCTGGCGCTGAACCTCCGGTCCTTATCGGACGCGAGCGGGTTATTGATGATTTTAGGGACGGCATCGAAGAAGGCGTGGGCGCCCCCGGAAGGCTCATGCGCATTACCGGCCCGCGCGGGTCGGGCAAGACGGCGCTGTTGACAGAGCTCGGCGATATTGCGAAGTCGTATGGTTGGCGCGTGGTTGACGTGACTGCGGCGGGCAGTATCGTCGACGCCATCCAACATGAGCTCGCACGCACCTCGGACAATACCGAGCTTCATTTAGAAGCAAGTCTTGGTGTGGTGAAAGCGGGCGTATCTAAGTCCTTGACCGGGCTTGAGACGTTGCGGGGCGTCTTGACGAGCGTGGCGTCGCGGGAAACGCAACATGGTGCCGGTCTGCTGGTGACGGTCGATGAAATACAGGATGCGGATGCTGATGACGTGCGGCTCGTTGCAGCGGCCGTGCAGCACCTTATCCGCGAACGCAAGAATATCGCGTTTGTATTTGCTGGCTTGACCATGGGCGTAATGGACCTCATCAACGGCCGTGCCCTTACATTTCTACAACGAGCTAAGGCTGAGGAGCTCGCCTCGATTCCGCTGTCGGATGTTTCGGATTCGATGGCTTCAACCGTGGAAGGTGCCGGTTTGCACTTGGATGGCAAGGCGCTTGAAATGACGGCTTGTGCTACGAGGGGATATGCGTATCTCGTGCAACTCGTGGGCTATCGCGTATTCGCGAATGCGCGCAGGCATGCCGACCGCGATGCATCGATTTCACTTGAGGATGCCCAGAAGGGCATTGAAGATGCGTATGGGGAGTTTGGGGGCTCCGTGCTCGACGTTGCCCTTGCCGATTTGCCGCTTCGCGCGATTGAGTACCTCATTGCCATGGCCAAGCATGAGGGGAATGTGCCGACCAAAGAGATCGCAGCGGGGCTCTCCTTGCCCCCTGCGAGCCTGACAGCGACACGACGGCAACTTATCAAGGCACAGGTTATCGATGCGCCCTCACGTGGCATGGTGAGGTTCTCGATTCCATTGCTGCGCGAATATCTGCTTAAGAGCTCGAATGAAATCCTATCAAGATATTGATATTTGTCGGATAGCTTGAAGGGGCCAAAAGCCAACGTCAGAGACTAAAAACGGCCTTCAACGCCGGCGATTGGTCCCTGCCAACCCAAAGAAGCCGCGGCAGGGATGGTTCCTGCGGCGGCTTCTTGCATCGTAGGGCGGAAATGATCGCCGAAAACCACCACAAAGGGGACGGGCACCTTTGTGGTGGTGGGGAGCGAGCTCGATGTCGCCGTTCGGGTTGAGCAACATTTCAATGAAAACCTCTACAGGATTTCGTCCGGGCTGGCGGATTTGGTCGTTTTGGGGATGCCGAGTTTGGACGATGCGAAATCGTCAACATTGTCCTTGATTCCATCTTTAGTGAAGACGGTGACCGTATAGGTGCTGTGCCCAAATTCGCTTTTGTCGCGTATCGCCCAGGCCTGCCAGTAGGCAGCTCTGCCTCGCTCTCTGATTTTTCCTATGCGGCGGAGTTCTGTCCGCTTTAATTTCTGGTCGCTGTCGACGGTTCGGCCGACCTCATCGGTGAGCCCGCACTGTTCAAGCAGTTTGTCGAGGACTTGGTTCATGTGACGCTCATCGGTGTTTGGAGCATAGTCGTAAGCGAGGGTGATGGAGGCAAGGGGTTGGTCATCGATCAGATAGTTCATCGCTTGAGGTTCAAGGTTGAAGTAGGGAGAACGTCCGTCGACCTGACCGAGCAGCGGCAGCTTTGACCGCCAAAGCCCGGTGGGAATTGCATCTTCGTAGAGCACACCGCGGCAGATAAAGGAGAGCGAGGTGGCACGCGAGCCGGCGTCGACCATCCCGCACAAATCGAAGGGCGAGGCGATACCCAGGGAAAAGGGTGTGACGACGATAAGAAAGAGCATCACGATGGGTATGGCGAGAATGGCAATGACGTTGCGAGCAGTAGAATAAGACGACTTCATATCTGCTCCTTGAGACGAAGAGCTATCAAGAACGAGAGAAATGAATATGCTTTAATCACAGTTCATTTTAACCTCAATACGAGCAGGAATAACGGATATTAGGAGCGAGCTCGATGTTGATGTGGACCAACACAAAGGTGCCTGTCCCCTTTGTGGTGGTTCCGTTTGTCTCGATCTGTAACAGCTGGGCTGTTAAAAGCGGGCCTGGTGTTACAGATTGAGATTTTTGGGCGGGGCTCCGCGCTCCATCTCAATCTGTAACACCTGGGACCGAAAAGGGCTGCCAGATGTTACAGATTGAGACAGTTGGGTTCCACGGTCGCGCCGGACCGACACTCTCAAGTCCTATCTTTCAGTCACTCAGAAAATCTTATATATAGAGACTTAGATTTGTGTATAAGATCGCGCAAAGCTGGCAACAATACTTCTCGAACAACGTGAAGCCGCCCCGTAGGGCGGCCGCCCCAAGAGAGGTGATTCCATGAGAATCGATAAGCTAGCAATGACGTCGCGCGAGGCGTTGCAGACTGCCATGGGCATCGCCGCCGACGCACAGGCCGGCGCGGTGGAGCCCATCCACCTGCTGTCCGCCCTGCTCGGTGCCGGCGAGCGCAACATTTCCGTGATCATCGAGCGCATCGGTGCCGACCCGGTCCAGCTTGCGCGCGCCACACAGGATGCCATCGACCACGCGCCCAAGGTTTCGGGCGAGGGCCAGCAGATGGGTCTTTCCAATGAGCTCGTCCGCGTCATCGAGAAAGCCGAGAAAAAGGCCACCAAGATGGGCGACAGCTTTGTGGTGACCGAGCATCTGCTGATGGCGCTTGCCGAGGACAAGGGCGACGCGGGCCGTGTGCTGCGCGACGCCGGCGTTACCAAGGAGCGTATCGAGCAAGTCTACGAGGAGCTGCGCGGCGATGACCGCGTGACGTCTGCCGAGGACAAGACACAGTTTGAGGCGCTGGAGCAGTACGGTCGCAACATCTGCGACCTCGCCCGCGCCGGCAAGCTCGACCCGGTCATCGGCCGTACCGACGAGATTCGCCGCACCATCCAAGTCCTGTCCCGCCGCACTAAGAACAACCCCGTGCTCATTGGCGAGCCGGGCGTCGGCAAGACGGCCATCGTCGAGGGCATCGCCCAGCGTATCGTGGCCGGCGACGTGCCGAGCACCCTGCGCGATCGCGACCTCATCGAGCTCGACATGAGCGCGCTGGTCGCCGGCGCCAAGTATCGTGGCGAGTTCGAGGACCGCTTGAAGGCCGTGCTCAAGGAAGTGCAAAAGTCCGAGGGCAAGGTCATCCTGTTCATCGATGAGCTCCACACCATCGTGGGCGCGGGTGCCACCGAGGGCTCCATGGACGCCGGCAACATCCTGAAGCCGGCGCTTGCCCGTGGCGACCTGCACGCGATCGGCGCGACCACGCTCGACGAGTATCGCAAGTACATCGAGAAGGACGCGGCGCTCGCCCGTCGTTTCCAGACCGTGATGGTCAGCGAGCCTACCGTCGAGGACACCATCTCGATCCTGCGTGGCCTCAAGGAGAAGTACGAGATCTTCCACGGCGTGCACATCACCGATAGCGCGCTCGTGGCCGCCGCCGACCTCTCCGATCGCTACATCGCCGATCGCTTCCTGCCCGACAAGGCCATCGACCTGGTCGACGAGGCCGCAAGCCGCCTGCGCATGGAGCTCGACAGCATGCCGGTCGAGATCGACGCCACCACGCGTCAGCTTACCCAGCTGCAGATCGAGGAGCAGGCGCTCATGAAGGAGACCGATGACGCCTCCAAGGAGCGTCTGGAGGCCCTGCGCCAAGAGATCGCCGAGGTCCAGGAAAAGCTCAACGTGCAAAAGGCCGGCTGGCTCAACCAAAAGAACGCCATCGACCACGTGCAGGAGCTTAAGGGCCAGCTTGACGAGGCCAAGAGCGAAGAGGAGCGCGCGACTCGCAACGGCGACCTGGGCCGTGCGTCCGAGCTGCGCTACTCCGTGATTCCGGGCCTGCAACAGCAGATTCAGGATTCCGAGGCTGCGCTCGAGGCGCAAAAGCAGCAGGACGGCGAGGGTCTCAACGAGCAGGTGACTTCCGATGAGATCGCCGAGGTCGTGAGTGCCTGGACCGGCGTGCCCGTGTCCAAGATGATGCAGGGCGAGCTCGACAAGCTGAAGGGCTTGGAGGGCGAGCTGCATAAGCGCGTCATCGGCCAGGACGAGGCCGTCTCCGCTGTCGCCGCAGCCGTGCGCCGCAGCCGTGCGGGCCTCTCCGATCCGGACAAGCCCATCGGCAGCTTTTTCTTCCTGGGCCCCACCGGCGTAGGCAAGACCGAGCTCGCCAAGGCGCTGGCCGAGTGCCTGTTCGATGATGAGCGCGCGCTCGTGCGTATCGACATGTCCGAGTATATGGAGAAGTTCAGCGTTCAGCGTCTGATCGGTGCGCCTCCGGGATACGTGGGCTACGACGAGGGCGGCCAGCTCACCGAGGCCGTGCGCCGTCGTCCGTACTCCGTAATCTTGCTCGACGAGATGGAGAAGGCTCATCCGGATGTCTTCAACGTGCTGTTGCAGGTGCTTGATGACGGCCGTCTGACCGATGGCCAGGGTCGCCAGGTGTCCTTCAAGAACACGATTATCATCATGACGTCCAACGTGGGCTCCAAGGCCATCGCCGATCTGTCCGGTAAGGACGAGGAGGAGATGCGCCATCAGGTCGACTCCGCCATGGCTCAGACCTTCCGCCCCGAGTTCCTCAACCGTATCGACGATATCGTGGTGTTCCATCCGCTCGGCATGGCGCAGATCGAAAAGATCGTTGATATTCAGCTCGCCGACGTCCGCGCGCGTCTGGCCAAGGAGCGCATGACGCTTGCCATCACCCCGGCGGCCAAGCAGATGCTCGCCGTGGGTGGCTTGGACCCCGTGTTCGGTGCCCGTCCGCTCAAGCGCCTGGTCCAGCGCGAGGTCGTGGACGCCATCGCCGCCGCCATCATCGACGGCACGGTGCGCGAGGGAGATCAGGTGACGGTCGATGTCGACAAGGACGGTGCTTTTACCGTCGTGTGCGACAACACGCCGGCGGCCACTTACGAGGTCCCCGACGCCGAGTAGGCTTTTGGGCATGCCTTAAAATCTACCAGCCGTCTCTAAACGCCAAGGGCGGCGGATCCAATGGGGTCCGCCGCCCTTTTTCGTGCGACAATCGATGATGCTGAACGGATGCGATGCAAGGAGCTATGCAGATGAAAGACGAGATCAAGACAAGCGCGCCGGCGACCGATGCCGCACCCAAGCCTGCGCCTAAGCCGGCACCCAAGCCGCGCGATCCCTACATCCGCGCCGAGAACGAGGACGACGACGGCTACGATCCCTACAGCGATCGCCGCCCCGAGCGCGAGCCAATGTTCGAAGCTGACCCCTGGCGTTAAGTAGCTAATTTGGGTGTCGCGGGCTGCTAGTCTTGGACCTTGATGCTCGGTAACAGCAAAACTTGATTTTCTATTAATCAAGTTACACGTAATCTTGCTCTCTAGCTAATCAAGAATCGGTATAATTTTGATTAGCTAGAGAGCAAGATTGGAGAATCATGGCATTCAACGACTTGATCGCCCAGAAAATAAAGGACTTTGAACAGCAGGGGGTTCCACAGGTCTTTGAGCGAGACCTTGATCTGGGAAACCCACAGGAGCCAAAGCGCGACAACATCGTAAATGTGGTTGTGGGGGCCCGCCGTTGTGGAAAGACGTATCGCCTGTATCAGGAGATGCAGCGGCTTCGGGGCCGGGGCGTCGAGCTTGACCGGATGCTTTACTTTAATTTTGAGGACGAGCGCTTGCGCCCGTATGAGCCATCGCTGCTGGCGGACGTGCTCGACACGTTCTATGCGCTGCATCCTGCTGCTCGAACCGAGGGCGCTTACATTTTCTTTGACGAGATCCAGGAAATTCCCGAATGGGGTGCGTTTCTGCGGCGTGTAGTCGATACGGAGAAAGCGACCGTCTATGTGACGGGATCTTCTTCTAAGATGCTGTCCTCAGAACTTAAGAGCGAGTTCAGGGGTCGTTCTCTTATACGAGAGCTTTTTCCGTTGAGTTTTTCGGAATACGTTCGATATAAGACGGGGAGCGTTTTCGAGCCAGATGCGACCTTTTCCCCAAGCGATGCAGCGCTGCTTCGACATCATCTGATCGGATATCTTGAACGAGGGGGATTCATCGCGACGCTTGAGCAGACGCCCGCAGACGCGATTCAGCTGCTACAGGAATATGCTTCGCGAACGGTCGCTATGGACGTCGTTGAGCGTTACGACGTCAAGAACCCTCGCCTGGCATCGCTGTTCCTAACGCGGTGTATGGCATCTTCGGGACGAGAGCTGTCGGTGAACAAAGTGTACAACGAGTTCAAGAGCAGGCAGATACCCGTCAGTCGTAATTCGCTCAGCGACTTACTTGAGTATTATGAGGATGCCTACCTGCTGTTCTCCGTGCCGGAGTTCACGCGTTCACTGGCAAATAACATGCGGTCTGCGTCTAAGGTCTACGCTGTCGATCCCGCGATGTTTGGAGCATTCTCTCCCGCATCGGCATTGGACCAGGGCCAGAGGCTCGAGACCGCAGTGTTCAACGCGCTAAGAAGAAGGACTCCCGCGGTGAGGATCGGATCGGTCTGCCGCCTGCTGATCAAAGAGAAGAGCAAGAGCCATGAGGTGGACTTTGTGGCTGGGGATGCACTGCTCATGCAGGCTTACGGCCTGATTCAGGTAAGTGTGGATATGACAAGCGAGAAAACGCGCGAGCGCGAAATTGCCGCGCTCGATGCCGCGATGGCCCAGTTTGATCTTGGCGAGTCGGCAATCGTTACCATGGATGAGCAGGCCGATATTCCGTGCAAACACGGCGTGGTACATGCTGTGCCCGCATGGAAGTGGCTCCTTTCCTAATCGTCTATGGATTTGCGAGGCCAGGACTCAGGTGTCATGGTCCGCTAGTCCTGGGCTTTGATGCTCGGCATCAGAATCTGGGCGAGGTAGTCGGTCTCGAGTTTGGTCGCGGCGTCGGCTTTGCCCTCTTTGCCGACCAGTACGTTCTTGATCTGGCTATAGGTGTAGCGGTTGCCGGTCGTAAGCTCGACAAGCTCAATGGCCGTGTCCATGGGGTAGGTTGACACGGGATTCTGCGTCCGTCCGTTGATGGTCTGGGGCACCACGTACGGATAGACGGGGCCGCTGGCGTAGACGGTATAACCGTTGCCTAGGTTGGCCGCACCCAAAACCGTATCGCCCTCATCGGGCGTAAAGCTCTCGCCCTCGCGCACCGCGACGAGCGTCACAATCGGCGTGTTCGTGTCGCCGGCAAGATAGATGCACAGCGTGCTGCCATTTTGCCAAGTCTCGACCTTGCCGTACCATTCGACGGGGATATCGAGCTGGTAGAGGTCGGTTGCCTTGTGACGGGCGTCGGCATCACGGGCGGACTGTGCCTCGCTTGCGCTTACGGCGTTGGCGGCGGCATCGCGGCGCGTAATTGCCGCCTGCTGGAGTATCTTTGCCGCGGCGGCAGAGCTCGCGCCGCCTTCTTCGGCATACTTGGCGGCGGCATCGATCTGGTCGTCAGTCACCGTGTCGGCCGAAGGCACCTTGAGCTTAAAGGTGGCCTGGGCACTCAAATCCTGCCCATCGCTCTTGATCGTGACCTGCGCCTTGGTGGTCGGCACGGTATAGACGGTACCGTCGGACGTGATGGGGGAGGCGGCGATGGAGAGCGTGTAGTCACCGGGTAGCAGTTTGATGCCACGGCCGTGCTCGTCAACATAGAGTGTTTCGCTCACGGAGGATCCGTCAGAATCCTGGCCACTCACTTGTACGGGAATCTTGGAGCCGGCGGAACAGTCGAGTCCCGCGGCATGTATGCCAATCTGCACCGACATCATCGTGTGGGCATTGGCGGCGGTGATGGCAGCCTGCTCTTGCCGGTATCCGTTCCAGGCTGCGTAGCCTGCGCCGCCGGCGACGAGCGCGACGGCCACAACGCCGGCAACCATCAGGTTGCGGCGCTTGGGCGACATCTTGCGATGACGAACCTCGGCTTCGCGTGCCGAAGGAACGGACGGTAGGGGAATATCGCCCATGGCGATGGTCTCGTCCACGACAGGAGCAGAACCTAGGCCGGGGAGCTCGCGGGTCAGCGAATCCTCGGTCGGTAAGCTGTCGAGCAAGATGGTTTCCTCGCTCGTATCGGATTCGGTCTGGTCGTCGGCCTCACATTCGGATTCCTCGTGCCCCGCCTCGTCTTCGGTGGGCGCGGCGCCATCGTCTTTTGCATCCTGATCATCGGGCTGCGCCTCGATTTCCGGCTCATCCTGCACATCAATGCTCGAATCGTCAAATGCAATCTCGGCCAGCGCGATCTGGTCTAGGCTCTCCAGGGCCTCGGCACACGCTTCTGCATCTTGGGCCGCGTCCTCTTGGCCTGTCGTCTCATCTTTCATATATCCCCCAAGCTCAATATCGGGACAACACTGTACCCAAAAACGGGACCCCATAGAGCCGCCGCATGATTTGAAATCCGATTTTATATATGCGCATGTTTTTGAATAGATGAATAGGGACGCAACGACAAAAGCCCCCGAAAAGCGAGCGAAACGCTTTCCGGGGGCTCTGCGAGACATTGGATTGAAAATCCTGGCGGGCGGGCCTATGCCCAAGCGCCAACAGCGACCAACATGTTACTCGGCGTGCGCGTAATCCACCTTGGCGCGGCGGGCGGTGGCCTTCTCCCAATCGCTGGTGCCCTCAAAGACATCCTGCTTGTAGGGATTGCGGCCGAGCTTCTTGGCGCGGTAGGCGATGTAGATGATCGCGGCGACGTTGGCGACCAGTGCGGCGATCGAGACCGCGGTAGCGGCGCCGGGGTCGAGCGTGGAGTGGGTCACAAAGATGGACTCCTCCTGGAAGTAGGGGAACACCTGGGCAAACATGCACCAAATGGCAAGCGTAAAGGCGCGATTCTGGATCCAGCCGCCCTTGTTCCAGATAAAGGCGGCGACGGTGGGCGCCAGCAGCAGCGCAAAGCCGCAGAACCAGGAGTGGGTGGGCAGGCAGTTGTAGGTGTAGCAGAAGTTCCAGATATCGTAGGCGATGATGTAGACCCAGGTCATGTCGGGCCACAGCATGTCGGTCTTGTCCTCGGAGGCGTAGACGCTCCACCAACCGGTCATGCAGAAGATGTTGATGATACCGGCGATGCCGTTGAACACGTTGTTCCAGCCGGCAAGCTGCGTAGCACCTTCGGAGGTGACCCAAGTGGACTGGCCCAGGACAAAGAAGTGATAGGCGCTCTCAAAGTCGGACACGACGGCGATCATGATGTTGATGGCGACGATCACAAACGGCCACGCGCGGAACCAGTGTGCCTTGCCGATCTTGCCCCACTGATACTTAATGGCGATGAAGCCCCAGCAACCGGCCAACGCCGCGTAGACCTTGGCGTAGTGGAACCAGCTGTTCTGGTACACATGGGTGGGGTTGGTGAGCGCCCACTCGGCGCCCTGCGAAACGCCGATGGCGATGGCGACGCAGTAGATGGTCATGGCCAGCGGAGCCACGCCAAAGATGATGGCCGCGCCCAGCTTGGTGCGGCGGCCGACCTCGTTGAGCACGATCAGGCCAATAAAGACCATGGCCCAGCCGGCCCAGTGGATAAGGGTATCGCTACCCCAAACATCGAACAGCATGCTGCTCTCCTTTCACACGCCCGCGGCCCCTCTTCCGATCGCGGGCAGTTTGGACAAATGTCGTCAGTTCTGGGGCTTGCGCTCCGGATACTTGGCGGTATAGCCCTCGATGTGGAGTGTCGAGGCGATGATTTCCTTGACCGTCTCGTCGGGCACATCGGGGTGCGTGCGGATATACATCAACAGTCCCATGATGAGGGTGTAGAACGTCTCGTAGACATGGTCGATGCGCAGCTCGTGATGGGCGACAAAATCCACCACGGTGGTGTCGCAGATATACTGTGCCACGCGCTGGACCACGTTGTGCAAAAAGCCGCCGTAGAGCGCGCCGCTGCTCGAGGTGAGCGTACTCGGCAGCTCGTGGCCGCTGGCGACCAGGCGCTTAAAGAGCGGGGCGACGGTGTCGAGTGCGCCCTCGATATCACCGACGATGCGGCTGGCATTCCACTGCTCGAGCTCGGAGATAAAACCGTCGATTGCCTCGTCCATGACGGCGGTGACGGCGGCGTCCATATCGGCAAAGTAGTGGTAGAACAATGAACGCGTGCAGCCGGCTCGCTTGGTCACGGCCGATACCGATAAGTGGGACACGCCCAGCTCGGAGCTTACGGTGCGCACGGCATCGAGGATCTCGCGACGGCGTTCGTCGCCCGTCAAGCGCTTTGCCGCGCTGTCGGGCGCGGGGACGGCGTCGGCCACAGAGGTATCTGCTGTGTTGTTGCCCATGTTTTGCCGCCTTTCGTCCGTTTGAGCCCGACCGTTCACCTAACAGTCTTGAATATTGTTGACGGTTCGTCAATACTGTTTTTGACACAATGTCAACAATGGCGGGTGAACGGCATGGGGGGCATGCCCGGCCTGCAAAAAAAGAGGGGCGCTGCGGCCTCGTCGGGCTGCGGCAAGAGAAGGGACAACCATGATTCTCAACGGACCGGGGATTAGCTACACCGAGCCCGATATCGGCGCGGAGTTCGTGCCGCCGCTGCCGGAACATCCGCGCGAGGCCATTGTCAAGCTGTGTGAGCACTGCACCAACCGCCTGCTGCATCGCGACGAGCTGCTGGGCTACGAGTACTGGTCGTTTGCCGAGGCCGCAACCGACGAGCAGGCCGAAGTGCTCTGCAAGATGAAGATGCGCCGTCCCTATACGCTGCCCGAGATGGTCAAGCTCACCGGCATGCCCGAGGCCGATATCGAGAAGATGCTCGACGACATGAGCTACACGGGTCTGCTCGAGTACAACTGGGAAAATCCCGAGCGCGCCAAGCAGTGGGTGCTGCCCATGCTGGTGCCGGGTTCCGCCGAGTTCCTCAACATGCGCGTGAGCCAGCTCGAGGAGCACCCGGTCTATGCCAAGTTCTTTGAGCAGGCGTCCAAGGGACCGCTGTCCAAGGCCACGCCGATGGTGCCGCCCGGTGGTGCCGGCATCGGCATGCATGTCATTCCGGTTGAGAAGGCCATCGATGCCGCGAGCACGTCGGTGCCGATCGAGCATATCGAGCATTGGCTCGACAAATACGAGGGTAAGTATGCCGCCAGCACCTGCAGCTGCCGCGCGAGCCGTCGTGTGATGGGCGAGGGCTGCGCCGACGACCCCGCCGACTGGTGCATTGCCGTGGGCGATATGGCCGACTATGTGGTCGAGACCGACCGCGGCCACTATGTGACGCGCGAGGAGGTCTACGACATCTTGCGCCAGGCCGAGGACAACGGCTTTGTGCACCAGATCACCAACATCGACGGCGAGAACAAGATCTTCGCCATCTGTAACTGCAACGTCAACGTGTGCTACGCCCTGCGCACCTCGCAGCTGTTCAACACGCCCAACCTGTCGCGCTCGGCCTATGTCGCCAAGGTCGAGAAGGACAAGTGCGTGGCCTGCGGTCGCTGCGTTGAGGTGTGTCCGGCCGGCGCCGCCAAACTGGGCCAGAAGCTCTGTAGCAAAAAGGCTGGCGGACAGGTGCCCGAGTATCCGCGCCAGGAGCTGCCCGATGCCACCAAGTGGGACCACACCAAGTGGTCGCCCAACTACCGCAACGACAACCGTATCGAGACGCATGAGTCCGGCACCGCTCCCTGCAAGACGGCCTGCCCCGCGCACGTTGCCGTTCAGGGCTATTTGAAGCTCGCGGCGCAGGGCCGCTATGACGAGGCGTTGGCGCTCATCAAGCGCGAGAACCCGTTGCCCGCTATCTGCGGCCGTGTGTGCAACCGCCGCTGCGAGGACGCCTGCACCCGCGGCCGTGTGGACGCCGCCGTGGCGATCGACGAGGTCAAGAAGTTTATCGCCCAGCGCGATCTGGATGCCGCGACCCGTTATGTCCCGCCCGTGGTGACGCCGACGCGTGCCGGCGGCTTCGATCAGAAGATCGCCATCATCGGTGCTGGCCCGGCCGGTCTGTCCTGCGCTTTCTATCTGGCCGAGAAGGGCTACAAGCCCGTCGTGTTCGAGAAGAACGAGCGTCCGGGTGGCATGCTCACCTACGGTATTCCTAGCTTTAAGCTGCAGAAGGATGTTATCGAGGCCGAGGTCGAGGTCATTCGCCTGATGGGCGCCGAGTTCCGCTATGGCGTGGAAGTCGGTCGCGATGTGACGCTTGACGAGCTGCGCGAGCAGGGCTTTAAGGCCTTTTATGTGGCCATTGGCTGCCAGGGCGGCCGCCTTGCCGGCATTCCGGGCGAGGACGCCGAGGATGTGACCGTGGCCGTCCACTTTTTGCGCGAGGTCAACAGTGGCAAGATCGATGTGCTGCCCGGCCGCACCATCGTGGTGGGCGGCGGCAACGTTGCTATCGATGTCGCGCGCAACGCCTGCCGTCTGGGTTCCGAGCACGTTGAGATGTTCTGCCTGGAGAACGAGGCGCAGATGCCCGCCAGCGAGGAAGAACGTCGTGAGGCCATCGAGGACGGCGCGCATATCAGCTGCGGTTGGGGCCCCAAGGAGGTCCACCTGGACGAGGCCGGTCGTGTGTGCGGTATCACCTTCAAGCGCTGCACGCGTGTCTTTGACGACGAGGGCCGTTTTGCGCCCGAGTATGACGAGAACGACTTGCGCCGTGTCGATGCCGACCGTGTCGTCATGTCGATTGGTCAGTCCATCGTGTGGGGCGACCTGCTGGCTGGCTCCAAGGTGGAGTTTGGCCGCGGCCAGGGTGCCCTTGCCGATCCCCAGACCTATCAGACCGCCGAGCCCGACATCTTTGTGGGCGGCGACGTCTACACCGGCCCCAGCTTTGCCATCGATGCCATCGCCGCCGGCCACGAGGCCGCGGTGTCCATCCATCGCTTTGTACAGCCGGGGTCCACGCTCACCATCGGCCGCAACCAGCGCCGCTACACCGCGCTTGACCGCGACGATGTCGTGATCGAGAGCTACGACAACGCGAGCCGCGAGGTTGCTCACGTGGACCGCGAGCGCGAGAAGGCCGCGCCGTTTAGCGAGTACGTCGAGACCTTTACCGAGGAGCAGGTGCGCGCCGAGACCGCTCGCTGCTTGGGCTGCGGTGCCTCGATCGTCGACCCCAACAAGTGCATCGGCTGCGGCCTGTGCACCACCAAGTGCGCGTTCGATGCCATCCATCTGGATCGCGATCGCCCCGAGTGCTCCACGATGGTCAAATACGAGCAAAAGCTCCCGAGCCTTGGCAAGTATGCTTTAAAGCGTGCAATCAAAATCAAGTTCGGTCGTAAATAGGTAACCATGGCGGGTAAGGGGACGGCGCAGACTAGATTTCGCTGTCCCCTTGCTTTGAGTTTGCATCGCATCAACCGTTGTTGAAAGGTTTCTACCTTGCATGAATTGGGAATCGTTTATCACATTATTCGCGATGTTGAGAACGTGGCGCGCGCCAATGGCGTGCGTCGCGTTTCGAGCGTCACGCTGCTGCTGGGCGAGGTCTCGGGCGTCGTTCCCGACTTGCTGCTCGACGCTTGGCGCTGGGCGGCAGATAAAAAGTCCATCACGCAGGGCGCGGAGCTTATCGTGGAGCCCGTCGAGGCCGTGACGCATTGCGAGGCGTGCGGCCGCGACTATGCGACAGTCGAGCACGGCAAGACCTGCCCCCATTGCGGCAGTGGCGATACCTATTTGCTCCAGGGCCAAGAGGTCATGATCAAGCAGATCGAGACCCCCGACGAGGATCCGGCAGACGCTGCCCCCGGCGGCCCTTCTGACGCCCCCGACGCCGTCGACGCCGCTAACCCTCTCCACATCGTCTAGCCCCTAGTCGTTGGGGACGTTCTTGTTTGACTAGTCGTTTAAGAACGTCCCCAACGACTACTTGCGCTAGATCATAAGTTATACAATTAGTCAAGTTATGTCTGTTTAAACAAAATAGCGGCACGCAGGCGCATTGGGATTAACCTAAAAGCGGCGTTAATGAACAGAGTGTCTGTATATATCTGTGAAAGTAATTGGGAAATCACGTTTTAGTAGGCAATGAGCTGTAAATCAGCAACGTAATCAATTTGTAACAAACTTAGACGTTTAAACAAATAATGCAACCGTTTGCGAATTTAGCTATAAATCCACAAGGCGAACAGGTATACTCCTTTATTGTCGTGTAGGAAATACGTAGACAAAAAGGAGGTTATGTGATGGTAAGTATTGTTCTTGCTAGCCATGGTGACTTGGCGGCTGGAATCAAGCAGACGGGTTCGATGGTCTTTGGCGATCAGCCGTCTGTTGCCGTGGTCTCGCTCGAGCCGAGCATGGGCCCCGACGACTTCCGTGCCAAGGTCGAGGAAGCAATCGCTTCCTTCGAGGACCAGGAGCAGGTGCTCTTCCTCGTTGATCTGTGGGGCGGCACGCCGTTCAACCAGATCAGCGGGCTCATCGAGGGCCACGATTCCTGGGCTATCGTCACCGGTGTCAACCTGCCTATGCTCATCGAGGCATATTCGCAGCGCTTTGACGCAAAGAACACTGCACATGCGATCGCAAAACATCTCGTGACTGAGGCTAAGGCTGGCGTGCGCGTCAAGCCCGAGTCTCTGGAGCCCGAGGAGAAGAAGCCGGCTGCGGCCGCCGCTGCTCCTGCGGGTGCCATTCCTCCGGGAACGGTGATCGGCGACGGGCACATCAAGATCGCCCACGTCCGTATCGACACGCGCCTGCTGCATGGTCAGGTGGCCACCACGTGGACCAAGCAGATCAACCCCAACCGCATCATCGTGGTCTCCGACGGCGTTGCTCACGACGAGCTCCGCAAGACCATGATCGAGCAGGCTGCCCCTCCGGGAGTCCACGCCAACGTCGTGCCTATCAAGAAGATGGCCGAGGTCGTCAAGGACACGCGCTTTGGCGACACCAAGGCGATGCTGCTGTTCGAGAACCCGCAGGATCTGCTCAGGGCCATCGAGGCCGGCGTCGACATCAAGGAAGCCAACATCGGTTCCATGGCCCACTCCAAGGGCAAGGTCGTCGTCACTAACGCTGTCGCTATGGGCGATGACGATGTCAAGACCATCGAGGCTCTCAAGGCCAAGGGCGTCAAGTTCGAGGTCCGCAAGGTTCCTTCGGATTCCTCCGAGGATCTCGACGCCATGTTGAAGAAAGCTAAGGCCGAACTGGCCGCTCAAGCATAGTAAAGGAGGGTCCGATACATGTCTGCAATCACTATTCTGCTTGTTGCGATTGTCGCGTTGCTTGCCGGTATGGAAGGCATTCTGGATGAGTTCCAGTTCCATCAGCCGCTCGTGGCATGCACGCTTATCGGTCTCGTAACCGGTCACCTTCAGGAGGGCATCCTCCTGGGCGGTTCGCTCCAGATGATGGCCCTTGGCTGGGCTAACGTCGGCGCCGCCGTCGCGCCTGACGCCGCTCTGGCCTCGGTCGCTTCTTCGATCATCATGGTGCTCGCCCTCAACGGTGGCGCCACTGATTCGGCCAAGGCCGTTACCGCCGCTATCGCCGTCGCCGTCCCGCTGTCGGTCGCTGGCCTGTTCCTGACCATGATCTGCCGTACCCTGGCTACCGCTATGGTTCACGGCATGGACGCCTGCGCCGAGAAGGGCGACTTCGCCGGCATCGAGCGTTGGCAGTACGCCGGCATCCTCATGCAGGGTGTTCGTATCGCCATCCCGGCAGTACTTCTGTGCATCATCCCGGCCGAGGCCGTTACCAACGCGCTTAACGCTATGCCCGATTGGCTGTCCGGCGGCATGGCTGTCGGCGGCGGCATGGTCGCTTCCGTCGGTTACGCCATGGTCATCAACATGATGGCCACCAAGGAGACCTGGCCGTTCTTCATCCTCGGCTTTGTCCTTGCTGCCATCCCTCAGCTCACGCTGATCGCCCTTGGCCTCATCGGTATCTCCCTTGCCCTCATCTACCTTGGCCTTAAGGATCTGGCCAAGCAGGGTGGCGGCATGGGCGGTGGCTCCGGTGACCCGCTCGGCGACATTCTGAACGATTACGAGTAGGAGGGGAGTGATACATATGGCAGAGAACAAGATTCAGCTCACCAAGGCTGACCGTAAGAAGGTTTGCTTCCGTCATCAGTTCCTTCAGGGCTCGTGGAACTACGAGCGTATGCAGAACGGCGGCTGGTGCTTCGCAATGATCCCTGCGATCAAGAAGCTCTACACCAGCAAGGATGACCAGATTGCCGCTCTTAAGCGCCACCTGGAGTTCTATAACACCCACCCCTATGTTTCCGCCCCCGTCATTGGCGTTACCCTCGCCCTCGAGGAGGAGCGCGCCAACGGTGCTCCGATTGACGACGTCGCCATTCAGGGCGTCAAGGTCGGTATGATGGGCCCGCTCGCCGGCGTCGGCGACCCCGCCTTCTGGTTCACCCTTCGCCCGATTCTGGGCGCACTGGGCGCTTCCCTGGCCCTGTCCGGCAGCATCGCCGGTCCGCTGCTGTTCTTCTTCGCGTGGAACATCATCCGTTACGCCTTCCTGTGGTACACGCAGGAGTTTGGCTACAAGGTCGGCTCCTCCATCGCCAAGGACCTCTCCGGCGGTCTGATGGGCAAGGTCACCGAGGGCGCTTCCATCCTGGGTATGTTCATCATCGGCGCCCTGGTCGAGCGCTGGGTGTCCATCTCCTTCACCCCGGTCGTCTCCAAGGTCACGCAGTCCGCTGGCGCCTATATCGACTGGGCCAACCTGCCCGCCGGTTCTGAGGGCATCAAGCAGGCATTGACGATGTACAGCTCTGTCGGTGCCAACGCACTCGACCCGGTGAAGGTCACCACGCTTCAGGCCAACCTCGATCAGCTCATCCCCGGCCTTGCCGCCGTGTGCCTGACCCTTCTGGTCTGCAAGCTCCTCAAGAAGAAGGTCAGCCCGATCGTCATCATCCTGGCTCTCTTCGCCGTCGGCATCATCGGTCGCGTCTGCGGCTTCATGTAAGCACGCTTCGGCTTAAGACCGAGAGTTGCTAGGCAAGGGCTTTTGAGCCATTGAAACGGACCGCACCCGGTGGGTACACTGGATGCGGTCCGATTGTTTTTATTGGAGGGCGAGGCGCGTATGGCGCAATCTCAGAACAGCACGGTCGATTTGGCAACGCCGGCAACCTGCCTGATGGGGCTTACCAGTCACGGTAACGTGATGGTGGGCAATAAGGCGTTTGAGTACTATAACGAGCGTAATCCCGAGGATTATATCCAAATCCCGTGGGACGAGGTCGACTATATTGCCGCCGAGGTTTTGCGCGGCACCAAGAAGATTACGCGTTTTGCCATCTTTACCAAAGAGAATGGCCACTTTACGTTTTCGACGCGCAATGACAAGGAAACGCTTCGCGCGGTGCGTAAGTACATTGACGAGGACAAGCTCGTTCGTTCGCCCGACTTTATCGATGTGACGGCCAAGGGCGCCAAGAGCATCCCCTCCGTCATCAAAGGCCTCTTCCACAAAGGCGACTAGCTCCTCATAAGTTGCGGTGAAATAGTTCCTAAATTCGACTTTAGATGCTTCTGGCAGGAACTATTCCACCGCAACTTCGTTTTGATCCGTCGCTTAGAAGCTGCGTTTTGGCCTTTTCCCTCAGACTGGGATGATGCTTCCCGTTGGGCTCGATTGGGAAAATCCATCCCAGTCTAAGCACCGATTCCGGGATGCAGTTTCCGGAACGCGCACGTCTGGGAAACCATATCCCGTTTCGAGCGGAAATTCCGGGCCTCAGCTTCCCAGAGAGGCTCCATTGGGAAAGCCTGGACCAGAATTCACCTGGATAGTGGGACGTGCTTTCCGGAAGGCTATTCCGCCGCAACTTCGAAGAGCTGCTATGCACCGTATGGCTGCGACATAAATCTGCTACACTAATACAACATGCCTCCGTAGCTCAGGGGATAGAGCACCGCTCTCCTAAAGCGGGTGTCGACGGTTCGAATCCGCCCGGGGGCACCAGAAAAATCGCAGGTCAGGAGTTAATTTTGCTTCTGACCTGTTCTGGTTTTAGGGTTAAGAACTGCTTTTGTTTGTAAATCTGGTAAGTAAATAATTTAACTTACCGAGTTTTCCACTGAAAACAGGAAATCACCATTTTGGGGATAAAAAGTTTTCAACAGCCGTTAGTCGGTTCCATTTTGGTGAATCGCTTCCTCAATTTGGGTAAAAAATTTCACCATTTTGATGATTCGGCTGCTTTGAGTTTTGATAAAAACGCCTGTTCAGAAGCTTGCGCTATACCCATTTTGGTGAAACCAATTAATAGAGAAATATACTATAAAGATATAGGGACGGCGATGCCGTCCTCTTCGCTCGCGAAGCTCGCTGCGCGGCCACGTACCGTGTCCTTGCCGCCGGCTAAGCCGTCGATAAAGAATAGGGACAGCGATGCCGTCCCCTTCGCTCGCAGAGCTCGCTGCGCGGTCACGTGCCGTGACCTTGCCGCCGGCTGTGCCGTCGATTGATTCGCTCACTGCGTTCGCTGATTGATTGATTGATAGACTAATCCGTTTTCTCAGTAACACCAGTCATGAGTGCAGCAATTGACATGTTGAATCCATTGGCAATTTTGCAGAGGTTTGAAAGACTGACATTTCTTCGTCCGACTTCAATGCTCGCGTAGTAGGAACGATCCATCTCAATCAAATTGGCGAACTGCTCCTGGCTGTACCCGAGTCCAGCGCGGAGTTCTTTGCATCTCATGCCGAATGATTTCTGAAGCGTCTTCGTATCCATGACAAAAAGAGTCATGGATTGTTGTATTTATGCCGGTGACGCATAATTTCTTTCGCAAATTGACAACCGCAT
>JAQDWB010000022.1 GCA_027673765.1 Coriobacteriaceae bacterium AM113-163 | reverse complement strand
GCCTCTTGACAATGTCCTGCTCATATTAAAAGGAACGTCCCCAAGTGCCAAGGGTGTCCCCAACGACTAGTTGAATGGGGTCGGGATTGGAGCTGGGGAGGTAGCGGATTTCTAGCTCTATGCCGAGTTCTTGCAGCTCTTTGAAGGTGGCGACGTCTGTGTCGTCTACGGCAACTGTGGGCGTCGCGGGACGCTTGCCCTCCCCTGCTTGCATGTGACCGATACTGATCTTGGTAATGGGCACACCGCCCTTGACCAGCGCGAGCGCATCCGCGGGCGACGCCACCATGATGAGAATCCATTGGCGCGGCGTTGCGGTATGAATGATGTCGATGGTCCTTTGCACCGAGAAAAACCGCGTCCAAACGCCTTCTGGCGCCGCCACCCTCATCGGTGCCCATTGGCGCGAATCCGCCGCGATCTCATCGTTGACGATTAAGACAAGATTGGAACCCACGGCTTCGTTCCACAGCTCAACGTCTTGCCCGTACATGAAACGGTCGTCGATGCGTGTGAGAAGAATCTTGGGTTGTGCCATCGCTGCCCCATTCTTTTTGAGACCCGTAAGAGCAAGACATCGCGTCTCCAATATTAGTGCATTTAAAGTGAGAAAAGCCGTCAGAACCCTTGCGCGGATGTGCGATGTCCCGTATCATAGACAGCCGTTGACGCCTCAGTTGCGTCACCACATGGTCGCCAGCGTAGCTCAGTTGGTAGAGCACCGCTCTCGTAAAGCGGGGGTCACCGGTTCGAGCCCGGTCGCTGGCTCCATTGCACAAGATAGCCGCCTTCGGGCGGCTTTTTTGTTGCCGATTCGGCCACTCGGTGGACTTCGGATTTAATGCTTAGGGGGCGGGGATTTACCAAAGTGAAATTATAATGAAAAGAAACCCAGCTGCAACAATTGCCATGGTGAGGGCTCGAATTGGCCATATAGATTTAAAATAGCCACGATCCCTTCTCTTTTGCTGGAACGATATATCTATACAAGGTTGTGAGCGGAAAACAAAAATGCGTCGATTGCTATCCGACAAACGGGTCTGGAATTGCATTCACCGGCATTTCGGGGCAGATTGATACACATGTACGAAAGGGAACCTATGTGGTGCGTTGGGTTGGAGCTGCTGCAGGTCCGATATGGATTGCGGTCTTGCGCCCCGATGTCCAAATAGGTTTCTCTCTCTAGACGGGAAGTTGCTCATGGACGCCATATATGACGGAGATGACTGGGTCGATCATTATACTTGGCGCCTGGTCGGCTCGAACGACAATGGGGATGTGGTGTTTGATGGACTATGTCCAAAGCATCTCCATCCTTTTGTCTCGTCGTTAATTGAGAGTTCCGCTCGTGTTGCCCCCTACAGCTCGGCATCGCTTCATGATACGGACGTTTTGAAGACCATAAGGGAATCAATTGACGATGGCACGATGAGCGGCCCGCTGTTTTCTCGGCTTGTGGGGCTAGATGAGATTGGCTCGAAACGACTGCTTGCGGGCGAAAAAGTGGAACTCACTTATCGGTCGATGATTTCAATCCTGCGGCTAGCCGATGTTCTTCGCAAATAAATGAGGCTTCCCTATTCAAAAACAGAAAACCCCGCCAAACGTGATTTCCCTAGGGAAAACCCGTTTGGCGGGGTCCTAGCGTGATTTCCCTAGGGGAATCACGCCATCAGACGAGCAGCTCAGACGAGCAGCGCGTTACTCCTCCCAGTAAGCGTCGGCAAGCAACTTAAAGCAGATCTTCTTGACCGGCTGTGCGCCATCGCCCGGGAACTCGAGCGTGGGCATGTGGGGCTCGCCGGCAACGAACAGCGCGAATTTGTCGTCGGCAAGATCGCCGGCGATCGAGGCGTCGGAATCGACCAGATCATAGTCGTCCTTCTCGTCAAACTCCTGGACCAGTGTCAGGCTGCCCGTAGCGACCTTGAAGGCCTCGCGACCCTCGACGTCGATCTGCAGGTCGTGATAGCGCTGATGCGTCTCATAGTGAGCCTCAGCCTCGGGACGCGTCGTGGGAGACATGACGTTCGCAAAGACCTTCTCACCCAAAATCGGATGGCTGCCGACCTCGAGCTGTGCCGGGTCGTTCTCCTCGAGCCAGTCGATCAGCACGTCGAGGCCCTTGAGCATTCCGCGGTATTCCTCGATATCGCCCAATGCACCGTAAATCATCTAAATCCCCTCTCGGATCGTTTATTTGGCAGCTACTCGGTAAATGCATTACCGACGCTGTTGCCACCCACATACGTCTCGACCAGGGTAAGGTCGGGATTGAACACGACAAACTCGGCATCGCGCCCCAGCATAATGCTACCGCACTTGTCGTCGACATGAGCTAGCAAGCAATGCCGGGGCCGACGCCCAGGCTTTTACAGCTCGGTCACGACAACGCCGTTGTAGACCTCGTCCCAACGGTCCATGACCAGATGGCCGGTCATGGGATCCATGGCATTGAGCTTGCCGCAGGTGTTGGCGGTACGCAGCACCGTCTCGTCATCCGCGCCAGCAGCAATCGCATGCGCGAAGCCGGCAATGGTCGAATCGCCAGAGCCCGTAGCGTTAACGGCGGGGATATCGGGGGTCTTGGCGCGGAATGCACGGCCATTATGGAAGCCCACGGAGCCGGCAGCGCCCATGGACACGACGACCCAGGGGATATCGGAGAAGCGGGCATCAGAGGCGAGCGCGGCGCGGAGCTCGTCCACATCGTCGGTGGTAAAGCTCGTGCCCAGAAGGCCGTTAATCTCGGTCAGGTTAGGCTTGACCAGCTCGGGCTTAATTTCGGACTTAAGGGCGGCCTCGAGCGAAGCACCCGAGGTATCGAGCAGCACCTTGGCGCCGGCGTTCTCGGCAATACCCGTGATCTTGGCGTAGTAGCCCGCCTCGACACCACGGGGCAGCGAACCCGAGATGGTAACGACAGCGGCCTTGCTCGCAAGCTCGGCGAACTTGGCGGTAAAGACATCGAGCTCCTCGGGGGCAATCGTCGGGCCGCTCTCGAGTAGCTCGGTCTGGTTGCCGGCGTGGAGGATGTTAAGGCAAATGCGAGTCTCGCCCTTGATGGGTACAAAATCATTCTTAATGCCGTTGGCATCCATGAGCTCGGCCATGTAGGCGCCCATGTGGCCGCCGAGTAGACCGGTTGCCACAACGTCGTCGCCCAGCTGACCCAGTACACGGGCCACGTTGAGACCCTTGCCGCCGGCGGTCTTTTCGGGCGTCACACGGTTAACGTCGTCGATAATGAGCTCATCGAGCTGATAGCGTGTATCGACGGACGGGTTCATCGTAACGGTGAGGATCATTTTTAGCTCCTTATCTCGCAGGCTCCTTGTGCCTCGCGATACGAGTCGACAAAACGGAATTACAGAATCTCAATCGTGAACGAGCGAACGACGGTCTCCTTGGGCTTGGCGACAAGGCAGCCACGCTTATGCTCAAGCACGTCGTCCTCATCGGAGCAGGTCGAAAGGCCGCCCCAAGGCTCAACTGCCACAAAATCACCCTCGGGCTTGCTCCACACAATGAGATATGGGAAGCCCTCAAAGCTCAGGCGAACGCCCTTGTCCTCGCCCTTTTTGGAAAGCGTGACCTGGCGGCTCTCGAGCACGTCAAAGATGGTCTCCGCAAAATCGAAGAGCTCGTGCGACAGGGGCAGCATCTTTCCCACCATGGGGTTCTTGGAGCGCTTGTCCACGTCAATCAAGCCAGTCGAAGGGACAGCGGTGCAAAGCTCTGCAGCCTCTTCTTTCTCAAAGCGCAACTCGTAGTCCGTATAGGCCTCGCCCTCATCGAGCGGGCACCTAAAGCCGGGATGCCCACCGATAAAGAACGGCATGTCCTCGGTGCCCTCGTTGGTAACCTCATAGGAGACACGCACGGCGGCGTCCTCGAGCGTATAGCGGGCGACGAGCCTAAACGGATACGGATAATCGCTCAGCAGCGCGGCGTTATCCTCGGATGCCAGGCACATAGCCAGCTCGTTTGCGCTTTGGCTCAACAGCTTCCACTCCTGCTTGCGCGCAAAGCCGTGGCGGGCGAGCTTCACATGATGCCCGGCAAACGTCATGGCGCTACCATCGCGCAAGCCTCCGCAAATCGGGAAGCAAATCGGTGCCTGGCCGGACCACACGGCGGGATCGCCCTGCCACAGATACTCGCGACCTCCAGCCTCAATCGAGGTAAACGAGCCGCCGGCCGTGGAGACCTTGATAGAAATCGAATCGTTGGAGAGAGCGTATTCCATTGCCCATCCTTTCGAACAACTGCTTTTTGCTCGCAAGTACCCGTCTCGGCCCTGACCAAAGGACAAACCCGCACGTTCATCGATGCGTCCGGTATCCCGGCCATGTAACGGGGTACCATACAGACATTGATGCAATTACAGCTGAAAGGCCTTCTTATGCGAACCATCATTCTTTATGCCTCACGCCACCACGGCAATACGAAAAAGCTCGTGGACGCCATCGTCGAGGCGCACCCCGAAATCGATACCCTCGACGTGAAAACACTCGGCAAAAACGAGTATCCCAACCTGCACGAATACCATCTGATTGGTGTCGCCACGGGCATCTATTACTCCGAGATCGACAAGGACATGGCACGCGTGCTCACTAACGTGTTGCAGCCGCAGGACAAGGTGTTTGGCCTTATGACCTACGGTGGCAAAAACAAGTGGTACGGCAAGGATATCGATGGCATCTGCCGCATGAGGCAGGCCATCTTTATGGGTGTCTACGGCTGCCCCGGCTTTGATACGTGGGGGCCGTTCAAACTCACCGGCGGTGTCCAAAAGGGGCACCCGACCGCTGAGGAAATTAAGGGTGCCGTCGACTTCTTCGACAAGATCGAAGACGAGTATGGAGACATCATCGTCGAAGAGTACGCCAAGCGCGAGAAGCGCCTAGCATACGAGAAGGAGCATCCTGCAGGAGGCCTGGTGGCCGGCGTTAAGCGTACGGCAAAGAAAATCGCTAGCAAGCTGTAACTGTAAAGGTGCTTTTGAGCGTTTAACCCGTACGGCGGGTCCGAGCAGATTCGGGCCCGCCGTCTTTTTCTTTCGTTACTCGGTAAAGGCGTTGCCGACGCTCTGGCCGCCAACATACGTCTCGACGAGGGTGAGCTCATGGTCGAACACGACAAAGTCGGCGTCGCGACCCGGCATGATGCTGCCGCACTTATCCTCGATGTGCGCGGAGCGTGCCGGCACCTCGGTTGCCATGCGAATGGCGATATCGGCGCTGGCGATGCCCCAGTCGACGATGTTCTTGACGCCCTGGGCAAGCGTGAGCACCGAACCGGCAATGCTCTTGCCATCGGCGAGCCAGCACAGGTTGTCCTTCATGATGACGTCCATGCCGCCGCTGGTGTAGCTGCCCTCGGGCATGCCGCCGCAGCCCAGGCAGTCGGTGATGAGTACCGTGTGCTGCCAGCCCTTGGCCTGCAGCAGCGCCTTGATGGCGGCAGGGTTTACGTGCTTGCCGTCACAGATGATCTCGGCGTAGGTCTCGGACGTGGACATAGCAGCACCCACGACACCGGGCTCACGGTGATGCAGCCCGCGCTGGCCGTTATAGGTATGCGTAAAGCAGCTGGCACCGGCGTTGATGGCAGCGATGCACTCATCGTAGGTGGCGTCGGAGTGACCGATGCTGGTCACCACACCCTTGGCGTTCAGAGCAGCCGCATAAGCAGCGGCACCGTCGCGCTCGGCCGCCATGGCGCTCTTAACGATGCGACCGCCCGCAGCCTCCTGCCACTGATCGAAGACCTCCTCGGAGGGGTCGATCAGATAAGCGGGGTTCTGCGCGCCCACGTGCTTCATGGTAAAGAAAGGGCCTTCCAGGTAGATGCCCTGAATGCGAGCACCGCAGAAGTCGGGGCCGCGACCCTCGTCCGCCTGGGCGATGGCGGCGCAGGCGTCCTTAATCTGCTCGACGCCATCGGTGAACGTCGTGGGCAGCCAGCTGGTGGTGCCGCGACGGGCGAGCTCGGTCGAGCTGATATCGATGCCCTCGGGATCGTTATCGGTAGTCGAGTGGTTATAGAAGCCATGGATGTGGGTGTCGACCATACCCGGTGCGATCCACGATCCCGTGTAATCCTTAATCTCGCAAGAGGGCTCGTCGGCCTGCCAGGCGCCAAAGACGCCATCCTCGACCATAAGATAGCCGCCCAGTTGCGGGCCTGCCGGCAAGAAGAACTTGTCAGCCTTAATTGCGTACGTGCTCATATGCACTCCTTGCTTCTAAAGCAGTTGACTGTGGTGATGCTTATACCCAGCTCACGTAAAACAAAAAGCGCCCGCCCGCCGTTATGAGCGGACGGGCGCCCTTACAGGGGGACGCGATTAAGCGGTGAAGGGGTGAATCGTCACGCCCTTGACCACGCGGTTGACCGTGCCGGTGGGGCTCGGCGTATCGGGCGTGTTGCCCACGCGCACGGAGTTGAGCAGGCTGATTGCCTGGGCAAACATCACGAACGGCAGAGCAAGGTAACCCTCGGGGAGTGCCTCATAGCCCTTAAAGGTGAAGGACTCACCCTCGTAGACAGTAGCGCCATCCTGCTGAACGGCAACGGTGCGCTGAGCAATATCGTCGCCACCGATCTCGTTGAGGATGTCGATATCGTACTGACGGGTGTAGGCGTCGTTGTTCACGAATACGAAGACGAGCGTCTTATCGTCGACGAAGGACTTGGGTCCGTGACGATAGCCCATGGAGGTGTCGTAGGAAGTGGCAACCAGGCCATGAGCAAGCTCGAGGATCTTGAGCTGGCTCTCCTGAGCAAGGCCGCCAAAGGAGCCGGAGCCAAGGTAGGTCACGCGGTTGAAGTCGCCAGCGAGGTAGTCGGCAACCTCGGACTCGCGAGCGATGACCTCCTCGCCCATCTTGGCGATGGTCTCGACCCACTCGGCCTTCTGCTCGTCGGAAGCCTCGTCAAAGATGAGGGTAGAGAGCAGCGTCATGCAGGTGTAGGAACCGGTCATGGCGAAGCCCTTGTCGTTGGCGCGCGGGATGAGCAGCGTCAGCGCATTGGGGTCATCAGCGGACTCGACGGCGAGCTTACCCTCGGGAGCGCAGGTGATGTTGAGGAACTTGACGTTGTGGACGAGCTCCTTGGCAACGGCAACGGCGGCAAGGCTCTCGGGGCTGTTGCCAGAGCGGGCAAAGGAAACCACGAGCGTGGGATCCTCGGCGCGCAGGAAGTCGCGCGGTGCGCTCACGATGTCGGTCGTGGCGATGGGCTTAAAGTCGTAGAGATCAGTGTTACCAGCGTGACGCAGATACGGGGCGCAGGTATCGCCAACGTAGTCGGACGTACCGGCACCGGTGAAGACAACGGACAGACGGCCTTCGCCCATAGCGCGAGCCTCGGCCAGGAAGGCCTCGATGGCCTCCTTGTTCTCGCGATAGATGTTGAGCGTATCACGCCAAAGCTCGGGCTGCTGAGCAATCTCGGCCGTGGTGATCTGGGCGCCGAGCTCGGTGAGCTCCTCGACACTCTTCTCGAACATTTCTAATACCTCTCTCTAGAAGTAATCCTCTGACGTGCAATTATACACTTCGGTTGGTTATCTGGTAGTAACCAGTTAAATACAAACAATCATCATATGGAAACGATGCCAACACTAGTCGCTACGCTGGTGGTAAACCTTGTATTTAAACTGATCGGCACGAGCAACCGAGAGCGTATACTCCACAACCTCGTTTGACTCGTTATACGTAGTCCTAACCAAATCGAGCACAGGCGAGCCCTCGACAATTTCCAAAAGGTGGGCATCGGTGGGACGGGCTATGCTCGCATAGAACTCCTCTTCGGCCACGCGTATCTTTTGCTGAAAGTCTTGCTCAATCACATCGTAAAGCGGCTTACGCTCCAGCAGCGGTCGCTTTAGGGACAGAAATTGACGAACCGGTAGATAGCTGCGTTCGACCATCATGGGCATGTTGTCGGCAGAACGAAGGCGCTTGAGCTTAAAAATGCGATCACCGATACGCAATCCCATATGCTCAGCCAGATTCTTATCGGCCTCCATCTCGCAAAACTCGAGAATCGTGGTCTCGGGGTCGCGACCCATCGCGCGCATCTGCTCGGTAAAGCTGTAGGACTGCATAAGATTGGTTGCCTTTGCCGAACGGTCGGTCACAAAGGTACCGCGACCGTGCTGCCGAACCACCAGTCCTAAACGCTCCAGTTCTTGCAGAGCCAGACGTACCGTAGTGCGCGAGAGACCATAGCGCTCCGAAAGCTCGCGCTCGGAAGGAATCATGTCACCGGCGCGATATTCATGGTCAATCTTTTCGGTCAGAATATCGACCAGCTGATCGTACAGCGGTTGCTTACGCGCTCCGATCGCCATCCTATCCTCCCTTTTGCTCGAATTCGGCTAACTACCTAGGGCGTTAAGCATTATCGGTCTGCCACACCCGAATCATCAAGAAAAACAAAAGCCGCGCGCTCTTTCGAGCACGCGGCTTATAACATACACATGGCTTAAGGGGTCGGGGTGTGAGCCGCGTAGGGACACACCCCTCAAGCTAGAGCCTTACCAGATGCTCGGCCAGAGACCAAGCGGGCCAGCGCCCAGGATGCCCAGGACGAAGAGCAGCAGGATGCCCTTGGTCGGGGTCCAGCTGTGCTTAGCGAACATGTAGTAAAGCAGCAGCGTAAGCATAAGCGGGACGAGCTTCGGGACGATGGTGTTGAGGGTGTCGGCAACAGAGAAGTTGACCGGATCCTCGGTGACGGTGCCGTAGGTAACGGACTCCATGCCGTTGCCCAGATCGGTGACGCCGCACTCGACAGCGTTGCCGTCAGCATCGGAAGCGGTGAGGGCGTTGCCGTCCTCATCGGTCATGGCGATGGTACCGGCCTCAGCGGTCTCGGTATCGATACCCTCCATACCAGTGAAGTTCTCGGCCTCCTTCTCGGAGACGATCACGGTAGTAGCGGAGAGGCCACGGGTGGTGCCGTTGGGGATCTGGAGGTTGATCTGGGTGCCACCCATGGTGACGACCAGGCAACCGACGACGAAGACGCCCATGATGGAAGCGGCACGCGTGAAGGCCTGCATGTTGGCGGTCAGAGCGTCAATAGCGCTGGTGCCAAGCTTGTAGGACCAGTTCATGAGCCAGAAGCGCAGTGCGAACTGGACGACGTTGAAGATCACCAGGAAGATGATCGGCGCAGCGGCGTTGCCGTTGATGGCCATGTTGGAGGTGATGCCAGCCGTGATAGGCACGAGCGTCAGCCAGAACAGGGCGTCACCGATACCACCGAGCGGGCCCATTGCGGCGACGCGGACGGCGCGGATCGTGGGGATGTCAACCTTGTTCTGCTCGAGCGAAAGCACGATGCCCATAACAAAGGTGACGAGGAACGGGTGAGTGTTGAAGAACTCCAGGTTGTGGCTCATGGAAGCCGCGAGGTCGTTCTTGTTGGTGTGGATCTTCTCCAGACCGGGGATGATGGAGTAGAGCCAACCAGCGGCCTGCATACGCTCGTAGTTGAACGAGGCCTGCAGGAAGCAGGAACGCCAAGCCATCTTGTTGAGGGTCTTCTGGTCGAGCTGCGGAGCAGGAGTAAGATCCTCGTAGTGCTCCGGGATCACATACTCATTAGATGCCATCTTCGAAGTCACCTCCGTCAGAAACAGCTGCACCCTTCAGCTCGGTCTGCTGCTGGAAGTCCCAGAAAGCGATGCCGAAGCCGATGAGAGCGAGGATGAGCAGAGCAGGGGTTGCCAGAGAATCGTTGGCAACGGTGATGAGCGCGAGGCCAAAGCCCATGAGGAAGAAGCCCCACATATCGCGGTTCATCATAACCTTGAGCAGGACGGCGAAGCCGACGAAGCGCATCATGCCGCCTGCAGCGGAGAGACCGGTCTGCAGCCAAGTCGGGATGGCGGAAGCGATGGTCTGACCGATGGTGGCGCCAGCGATGAAGAACAGGGTGACGACGACGGCGAAGATCAGGCCGAGCAGAGCCATGGCGAAGTAGTTCAGACGCTCGATACCCTTGGTGTCAGCGTTGTGAGCCATGTTGTCCGCGGAGGACATGAGCGGCGACATAAGCGTGAAGACCAGGGTAACGCCGAGCTGACCAAGCAGAGCGAACGGAATGGCAAGGCCGACTGCCGCGTTGGGCTCGAGGCCCGTAGCGATAGCGAGAATGGCTGCCATGATGCCGCCGATGACGGCGTTAGGCGGCTGAGCGCCTCCGATCGGCATGTTGCCGATCGTCATGAGCTGATAGGTACCACCCACGAGAAGACCGGTGTTGAGGTCGCCAAGGATAAGACCGATGACGGCGCCGGTGACGATGGGCTGATAGAGAGACTCGAGGAAGTTGAACTGGTCGATTGCCGCGACGAACGTGACGATGAAGACCAGAGCGACCTGGATGATCGAGTATTCCATCTTGCTCCTCCTTTCAAAATGTATGTACGCACTTTGGATTTCACGTACAGAATGTCAGGGTTTCATTCCTGACAACGTGGATCATGAGGATTACGAGAAGAGCTTGCTCGTGTCCTCAACAGGCGTGCTCGGAACGCGCCTGATCTCCAACTCCACCCCCAATTCCTGCAGCTCTTTAAACGCAGCGACATCCTCGTCGTTAACTGCGACGGAGGTGGCGACTTGGCGCTTTCCTTCCGACATGTGCATGTTGCCGATGTTTACCTTCTTTATAGGCACACCGCCCTTGACGAGCGTAAGCACGTCTTCCGGTGTTTCGGCCACGATGAAGATCTTCTGGCGCGGGCTCGCCTTGCCAATGACGTCGATGGTCTTCTGCAGAGAGAAGAAACGAGTAGCGACGCCGGCGGGAGCGGCCATCTTCATGAGGTTCTGGCGCATGGTGTTGGTCGACACATCGTCGTTGGCGACGAGAATGAGGTTGGAGCCCAGGGTGGAGTTCCACTGGGTAGCGACCTGACCATGGACCAGTCGGTTATCGATGCGGGTAAGAAGAATGTTGGGTTCTGCCATGTTGATCAGCTTCCTTTCGTTATTTGCTGACGACAGTTACTTGATCTCCTGAATCGCGTAACGCGAAACATCTACAACGGCGCCGGATCGGACTTTGATCTGGACCTTCTCGCCTTCGATGCCTTTGACGGTTCCGTAGATACCGCCGGCGAAAAGAACCTCCTGACCCGGCTTGAGCTCGGTGTGTAGCTCCTTGAAGTACTTCTGCTTCTTCTTCATGTTGATTTGCGACCAGATGGTGTAAATCAAGCCCATGACGACAAGCAGGCCTAAAAGAGCGACCGAGGAGCTCAGGACGCTGGCTCCGAAATCGGCCATTAGATGCCGTCCTCGTCACCGAAGATATCCTCTTCCTCGGCACCAGCGACGGAGGCAACCGTCTGGGCGGTGATGCCCGTCTGGCCAACGGTCACGGCCTGCTCGCCAAGCTCGGCGAGCGTAGCGTTGCCGCGGAGGAACAGAAGCTCAATAACCATGGGAAGGTTCGTGCCAGTCAGAATCTCGACGTTGTCGACATCCTGGGCAATCATCATTGCCTGGTTGAACGGGGTACCACCAAGCAGGTCGGTAAAGACGAGCACGCCATCGCACTCCTCGCGCATGGCGGTGATAGCGGCGCGGAGATCCTCACCGTAGGAAGCAGCCTGGTCGCCCTCGAAAGGAACGACGGTAAAAGCGGGCTGATCACCGGCGACCATAGCGATAGCGCTTGCGAGGCCGGGTGCGAACTGTCCATGACCGGTAAGAATAAAGCCAACCATTCAAATTTCCCTTCCGAAGGTGTGTACGATCTGAGTCCGATGTTTTCGGAAGCCAGCGGGCGGACGCCCTTAAAGCTTCTTGGAAAGCGTTCTTTGAAGACCAGTGGTCTCTCAACTGGTAGTAACCACGTGACGTGTTGTTGTCACTATATCATCACAGAAGAGGTCGCTTTCGCTGATTCACGCAGTAAACGTTTTTGCACCGCTCACGGCGATAAATCGACCGTTTACCGCTCGTTAACACTTCTACCTGCGGTTTTGAAATCGTTTCGAAATACTTTGACGAAAGATCGGAACCTTTTCTGTGTCTAAACAACGCAGGGTGGCCAAAAAAGCATGTAGAAAAAATGCAGGTCATTGTGAAGATTTGTGAATTGGTCTTTTTGACTTAATACCAGTTAGAACCAGTTTAGAAATTATCGGTGAACGGTAGTTTTCGACCGCTCAGCGGTTATTTCCAATCGTTTGCAGCTCCTTTTCCATATGAATTAGGGAGACCCGATGAAGCACTTGCGCGGTTGCGGGAAATTTCGATACTCGTCCATCCCCCACGTGCCAAACTCTCACTCCCTAAATATGCCATAAGCTCTCGCTATTCGTCTTACAAACATAACTTACTCTAATCTGTAATTGTTTATCGTTTATCATTAAGTATGTTATAAGATTTAAATATCATCCTAGACATTGGTTGGAGGAGCTATGATCCGCTGGAACGTATCCAAATCGAATGAACCCATCAACCGCGAACAGGCAATAGCCGATCTGAGGAAGCTCGCTCACATCTGCAAATGGGCCACAATCTGCACCGCCGTAGCGCTCGCTCTGGGACTCCTCGCAGTCATTGCAATCGAGCTTCTACTCATATTGCCTAGCCTCTCCCAAGGGTTCTGCCTCCAATCCGTAGAGCTCAATGCCGGCGAAGGGCCATCTCTCGCTCTCGTCGGCGCCAATGAACAGACCCCTCTTATGCTTGTCGCGCACGACGGTCATACTGCCATAGGGAGCGCCATGATGACATGCCTTGCGCTTGCCATTGTGCTAAGCGCATACAGGTTTTTCTCCGCCATTGAAAAGGCGGGCAGGCCCTTTGACCTCGAATGCATCCGCATACTACGTCAAGTAGGACATTTGTTCCTTATTGGCGGCGTTGCTGTGAAGCTTCTTGGTGCCATAGTCACGGGGCTGATACTCTCAGGATTTGGCGGCAACTTTACGGATGCGCTTGGCGGCCAGCACCTCGACCTCTCTATGGTCTTTGCAGGCCTGATTATTAGCCTGATTGCCAGCGTCTTCCAGTACGGGTGTATCCTGCAAATACAAGATGACGAGTTGCTCTAGGGGGAATCCATGATTATTCTGCGGCTCGACCGCATGCTCGCCGAACGCAAGATCTCATCCAAAGAGCTTGCGGAACGCGTGGGCATCTCCCAGGTCAATATGTCGCGCATCAAGACGGGCAAGGTTTCTGCCGTGCGCTTTTCAACTCTTGACGCGATATGCCGGGCACTCGACTGCCAACCGGGCGATGTACTGGAATATATATCCGACGATGAAGCCGATAGCCTTTTTGGACTTAAAGATGAATAGCCATAATTAAGCCGCCAATCACGCCCTCAACGCAAATTGCCCGCCAGAACGACTTCCGTACTGGCGGGCAATTTGTTTTCTATCAGCTAGATGCTCGATGAGCCGTGCAACTCTTTACGCAAACAGGCCGTAGATGCTGATGTTGGCCTTGGCGTAGAGGCCGTTAGCATACTCGGTCCACTTGGAGCTGGCACTCGAAGCCTGCGAGGAATACTGCTGGTAGGCGGTGTAATAGGCGGTCATGGCCTGCTTATAGGTAGCGCTATCGGCCGTAAAGGCATCGTCAGCGAAGGCCTTGGCATAGGGGCTATCGGCGTCCTTCCAGGTGCCCTTCTCGCTATCCCACTCGTCGCCGGCAAGGTTGATGATGTAGTCGGCGTAGTCCTTGCTCGCGGTCTCCTCGTTGCCGTCAGCAGGCTCGGTCGGGGCGGTTGGCATGCTTGCGGAGCTATCGCCGACCTTCTTCTTGTAGAGCTTCTGCAGCGTCGCGGACTGGCGGACGATCTGCTTGGCCTGGTCCTTGGACACGCCGTACTGTTTTGCCATGGTCTTGTAGTCGGAGGTGCCGATGGAATCCTCGGCGTACTTCTTCATCTCCTTAGAAGAGACGGTGATGCCCTCGTCCTCGGCAGCGTCGAGCAGGATCTTGTTGCGCACGTAGGACAGGATGACGTCGGCAGAAGGAGCGGTGTAGTTGCCATCGCTATCCTTGACGGTGTCAAGGCTGTACTGGCTCTCGATGGCCTCGCGCGCAGTGATGTCGCTCTTCTTGCCGTTGTAGCTATAGCTTGCCACGGTCGAATCGAGCTGGTCCTCGGTGAGGGTCGCCGAGCCGACACCCTTACCGCCAAAGCCGCCATTGCCAATAAAGAAGCCGACCACCGCAGCAATCACGATGGCGACCACAAAGGCGGCAATCATCGTCTTCTTATGCTTGAATGCATGGTCGTCCGTATCGGAGTCGTCCTCGTCCTGCTCCTCGGGCATCAGATTCTCGTCAGCGGCTTCTGCGGCGATCTGAGCCTCCAGACGGGCGTCCTCTTCCTCGGCCGTCATGCCAGCTGCAATATGCTCGGCAGACGTACCGGCGACCAGGTCGATCTTCTCGTCCTCATCACCATTGGGGCCTTCGCCGCGCTCGATGATCTGGATGCCGTCGATCTCGTCCTTCTCGTCCTTCTTTTGAATCAGACCCATATCAGTTACTCCTTGTTAGGAAACATAGTCCTCAATAGAATACGCCCGACGGAGCGCCGGGCGTATTGATTCTTAGGTTATACGCAAACACTTAAGTACTATTTAGGCGTTTGCAGCGTGCATACCTCAGACCAGGTGCGCGATAACGGCATCGGCAAAGGCCTGCGTGCCCACGGCCCCCTCGACGGAGCCGGTCTGGGCACGACGCACGTCACCGGTAACCTGCTTGCCCTCGTCGAGCGTGACGGACACGGCGGCACGAATGCGATTGGCAGCGTCGTTCTCGCCCAGGTGATCGAGCATCATCGCAGCAGAGAGGATCTCGGCCGTGGGGTTGGCGATATCCTGGCCAGCGATATCGGGCGCGGAGCCGTGCGTAGCCTCAAAGATGGCGCAGTCGGCACCGATATTGGAGCCGGGGGCCATGCCCAAGCCGCCCACCAGGCCGGCGCACAGGTCGCTCACGATGTCGCCGTACAGGTTGGGCAGTACCAAGACATCGAAGTCGTTGGGGTTCTGGACCAGGCCCATGCAGGTGGCGTCGACGATCTTGTCGTTGAACTCGATATCGGGATAGTTGGAGGCCACCTCGCGCGCCACGCGCAGGAACAGGCCGTCGGTCGCCTTCATGATGTTGGCCTTATGCACGGCCGTCACCTTTTTGCGGCCGCAGCGGCGGGCATACTCAAAGGCATACTCCACAATGCGGCGGCTCTTGGCGATGGAAATCGGCTTGATCGAGATCGCGGAATCGGCGGCGAAGGTCTTTTGGCCCGAACGCTCGACAAGCTGCGAGAGCTCCTCGACCTCGGCAGCGCCCTCATCGAACTCGATGCCGGCGTAGAGGTCCTCGGTGTTCTCGCGCACGATGACCAGGTCGACGTCGCGGAAGCGCGAGCCGTCGCCCGGCTGCGACAGGCAGGGGCGCACGCAGGCGTACAGGTCGAAGTGCTTGCGCAGGGCGACGTTAACGCTACGGAAGCCCGTGCCGACCGGCGTGGTGATGGGGCCCTTGATGGCGACCTTAGTCTCGGCAACCGCATCGAGCACATGTTGGGGCAGCGGCGTGCCAAACTCGTCCATGACGCCGGCGCCGGCCTCCTGGACGTTCCAATTGATCTGGACACCGGTGGCCTCGACCACGCGGCGCATGGCCTGCGTAATCTCGGGACCGATGCCGTCACCGGGAATCAGGACTACATCGTGCGCCATAATCTGTTACTCCTCGTCTTCGGCGTCGTCAGATTTTTTAACGCTAGCACGCTTCTTCTTTTTGGAGAGATCCAGGCCAAAACGTTTAACAAGCATTTCGCAAATCTCGCTCGAACGGGCCTTGAGATAGCTGCCCTTACCGTTCTCGGCATCGAACTTAAGGCGCAGCGCGAGCTTCTCGGCAACCTCGGCGTCGATCTCGCCCTGGCAAAACTCGTACAGGCAACCGAGCATGTCGCGATACTCGAGGTCGCCGTGGTAGCACTGGATGGCCTCGTCCAGGATGGGCCAAGCCTCGCGCGAACGCTCGACGCTCGTGGCACCCCACACGCACAGCAGGCGGAAGGCGGCATAGCGCAGCGTGGAGGAGATCTCGTCGAACAGTGCAGTCTCGGCGCCCTCAAAGGCATCGCCCAGCTGCTCGGGGCAGGTGGTAGCGAGCGCCGTCAGGGCATCGAGGGCCTCCCAGCGGGTCTGCGCCTCGGGGCGGTCGAGCGCCTCGATCAGCGCAGGCACGCAGGGCACGACGCGCTGCGGGTCACGCTCGGCCAGCAGATGCAGCACGCGGGCGGCAAACTGGCGGATGCGGCGCGTGGGGCAGCCGAGCTCCTTGACCAGACGGTCGACGGCGTTCTCGTTCTCCTCTGCCAGCTGGAGCTGTGCCAGCTCCTCGTCGGTGAGCTGTTCGTCTTTGTTTTCTGCCATAGTTACCTCTTCTTACTATTTCTTAGCGTGCTTGCCAGCACCCTTGCTGTCATCGGTGACCGAGATGAGCTGTCGGTCGGCCGCACCATTGCGACGCGCACGGCGGCGTTCCTCGACGTCGCCCGCATCGGCGGCGGCGCGATGGGCCTTGTTGACGTTAAAAACCTCGTCGTGCTTGCGCCACGGGCCGACGGACTCGCCAAAGCTCATCTTAAGACCGGCGATAAAGCCGCCGAGCCAGCCGATCGGCGCAAACTGCACCAGCGGGAACAGCGAGAACACCCAGGTCAGTAGGACGACTGCCGCCGCTCCTACAAAGTTGGCAATCCAGTAGTCGCGCTTGGTGATCACGCGCTTTTCGCAAGCCCACTGGCCGCACAAAAAACCAATGTAGATCGCAAAGATAAAGAGCACCAGCGCGAGCACCACGAACGTCCAGCTCATGGGCGCTACTCCTCGTGATGGTGGCCGCAGCAGCACTCGTGGCCGTCATCGTGACCGTGACCGCCGCAGCACTCGTGGTCCTCGCCGTGGTTGTGGCCACAACCGCACTCGTGGTCGTCGCCATGCTCGCCGCAACCGCAGCCTTCCTCGTGAGCACCGTGCTCCTCGGGACGATACTGCGACCAGTCCAGACCGGCGGCGATGGCGTCGGCCTCCTCCTTATAGAGGACCGTGATGGCCTGGGTGCCCAGCTTGGCGCCTCCGATGGCGTCGAGCATGTCGTAAAGCGTAAATGCCACGTCGGCGCCGGGAAGCGCAAGCTCGCGGTCGTCGGCATAGGCGAGCGCCAAGCGCAGGTCCTTAATGAAGTGCTCGACCATAAAGCCGGGCTTGTAATCGCCGTCGAGCGCCTTGGACGCCAGGCTCTCCATGGCGCCGGACTTACCGGTGCCGCCCAGAATCATCTGACGGGTCTTCTCCAGATCGAGGCCGCTCAGCTCGGCAAATGCCATGGCGTCTGCCATGCCGACCATGCAGGCGCCCAGCGACACCTGGTTGGCGAGCTTGGCAGCCTGACCCTTGCCGGCGCCATCGAAGCAGCAGATGTTGGCCGCAAAGGTGGCAAGGATGTCGCGGACCGGGGCGATGTCGTTTTCGGTAGCGCCCACGATAGCCGTGAGCGTGCCGGCGATAGCACCAGACTCGCCGCCGGTGACGGGGCAGTCAAACGCCATGCGACCAGAAACCTGGGCGGCCTCGGCAATGTCGCGCGCCAGCTCGGGCGAGCTCGTGGTGAGGTCGATCAGGACCGCGCCGGGCTTAGTGCACGCGAGCAGGCCGTCGCCCGCCAGGTAGAGCTCCTCGACCTCGGAGGGATAGCCCACCATGGTAAAGACGACGTCGGCGTTCGCCACGGCATCTGCCGGCGTATCGGCCCAGACTGCGCCGTGCTCGATAAGCGCCGCCGCCTTGGACTTAGTGCGGTTGTTGACCGTGACGGGATAGCCGGCATCCAGGATGTGGCCGGCGATGGGGGCACCCATGATTCCGGTGCCGATGAATGCGACGGAGAGCTTGTTTGCCATGAAACCTTTCCTTTTGGGTTGGGTGTTGTTACCAGGTTGAATACTCGGTGCCAGCGTTTGGGCTGTGAGTTGGGATCGATTACGGCCGCGTTACTTGCCTACTGACCGCGCACGCGGCGGGCGATGCGGTCGGAAAGCGACGCCTTGTCGGCGCGGTTCTTGCCCCAAAACGCGCAAGCCACCATGCCGGGGCCCACGTGCGAGCCAATGGTGGGGCCCACAGAGCTGCGGATGATGGTCACGTCGGCGCAGCCTTCCTCCTTGCGGATGGCGGCCTCGAGCCAGTCGCCGTCCTTTTCGGCATCGGCCGTCATAATGGCGATGGGCATGGTGCGATCGGGCACATAGTTCTCGCGGAACGACTTGAGAATGGACTTGAGCGCCTTCTTGCGACCGCGGTTGACGCCGATCAGCGACAGCGAGCCGGCCAGGTCGTAGGACAGCTCGGGTTTGACGTCGAGCTTTGCCGTGAGCTGTGCCGCCGCGGGCGGAATGCGGCCGCCGGCAGCCAGCGCGTCAAAGCTCTCGAGCGTAAAGTAACCGTGGACATAGGTCTTGGCCTCGTTTGCCCAGTCGACCAGCTGCTTGGCGGTCAGTCCCGCCGAACGCTGACGCACGGCCTCAAGCGCCAAGAGCTCGCCGGTCGCACAGGGCAGAGCGTTGTCGACCACGTACAGCTCAAAGTTGGGATACTCGGCGCGCACGGCGTCCGCCGCCTGGCACGCGGAGTTGTAGCTCGACGACAGCGCCGAGGTAAAGCACAGGTAGACCGTGGGCGTGCCCTCTTTGGCGCACTCGGTAAAGAACTCGATATAGCGACCGAGCGACACAGCCGAGGTGGACACGCGGGCACCGGCGCGCATGCGATCGTAAAACTCCTTGGGTGTGATGCTCGACCAGATGTCATCCGCGCGCTCCTCGCCATCGATAATGAAGGGGAAACCCAAGATATCGACATCGAGGTTCGCGGCGACCTCGGGGCTAAAGTCGCAGCAGGTATCGACGACGATGCGGCAACGGTCCGAATGACCGGCGGATGCGGCCTTGTCCATAAAAGCGACTCCTTACGTAAAAAGGCGGCCACCCGCATGGGATGGCCGCCAACCGTTAACTCATGCAAGTTAACGTATTTTACTCGTCAAGTGTTTCGATGCGGGGCTTGATGATGCCATATCCACCATTCTTACGGTGATACACCACATTGATGAGGCCAGTCGTCGCGTTCTCGAACACGTAGAAGTCGTGGCCGAGCAGATCGGTCTGCACCAGCGCCTGCTCCTCAGTCATCGGGGTGACATCGATGACTTTCTCGCGGACGAGCAGGTCGTCCTCCTCCTCGGGCAGCAGCAGGTCGGCCAGATCCTCGACGCGCTCGACCGGCGCGACATCCGCGGCGCTGGCACCGCCCTGGCGGTTGTCCACGACCTTAGTCTTGAACTTACGCAGCTGGCGGGTGACCTTATCGGCGGAGAGGTCGATGGCGGCGTACATATCTGCACCGTGCTCGGCAACGCGAATCACCGAACCGCGGGCACGAACCGTAACCTCGACGATTGCCGGGTTGGGGTTCGAGGGGTTCTTCTCATAGCGAAGTACAACGTCGACCGTCATGGGCTCGATATCGAAAACCTTGAGCGCCTCGCCGATCTTCTCATCCACATGCGCACGCAGAGCATCGGTTACCGTCGTCTTGCGTCCAGAAACCTTGATATCCATACGTGGCTCCAATCTGCCTCGGGGACTTACTGTACTGGCTATGTACCCATTGCCGTGCATTTAATCACGCGGATTCCCAAAGACCCGAATAACGATTGCTTGATACCGCATACCGAAGTCTCGCACTTTTCTGTGGCAAAGTGCGCTATAGGAGGGAGCCGGCGACTTTGTATTTGGTCCCGAAAATTGGCTTTGACCTGCTGGTTTTATAGAGATGAAAAAGCCGGGCTCCCCTATTGGGGAAGCCCGGCAGTGCGTGTTGAAACCGTGAAGGGGCATCTCTCCTAGCGCATAGGAGACACCACCCCTAGCAATAACTAGCTATTAAGCTTGTTAATGTCGTCGTCGGTGATGGTGTCTTCCTGGCTGGACGATTTGTCTTCGGAGGATGCGGTCTCATTGTTGGAATCGGAGGACTCGCTGCCGGAGGATGTGGTCTCGCTGGACTCAGAGTCGCCCGGCTGCACGTTAGCGCCCGAAACCGTCTTAGTGGTGAGGTCGTAGGGCATCGTGCCGTACCAGACGCAGTGGACCGCCTCGAGCGTGCCGTCGGCCGTAATACCGTCGAGGGCATCGCTCACGGCACGACACAGTTCGTCATTGGACGAAAGGCCTGCAACACCAAGCGTCGAGGGCGCCTCGAGCGCACCGACATAGGAGATCTCGCTCATCAGTCGCGCAAGGTAACCGCCAGCCGTGGAGTCGCAGATCACATAGTCGACCTCGCCGGACTCGAGCGCCTCAAAGCACTCGTTGATGTTGGAGTAAGTCTTTTGGTTGGCGGTGATGCTCTGCTTAGCAAGCGCCTCCTGCGAGGCCGAGGACATCTGGATACCCAGAGTAGACGTGTTAAGGGTATCGGTGGAAACGCTCAGCGACCCACCATCGCTGGTTTTACCGAACACGGAAGCGGCATCGTACAGGCACGTGCCGAGCGAGCTAACGTCCCCATCCGTGGAGTTGATCTCGCCGATAAAGATATCAGCCTTTTTGTCACCGAGCGCGGAACCTGCCGAGGACGCATCGACAAAGGCGACCTTAAGGCCCATGCGGCTTGCGAGGGCGCGGGCAGCGTCGACTGCATACCCCGTGAGCTCGCCGTCAGCGCCCTGCATGGCCTGCGGCGCATCGGAGGTATCGAGGGCAACCGTCAGGGTACCGGGGGTGACCAGGGCATCATCCGACACCGCGGGCGTGACGGTCTCGTACTCGATCTGGTCGATCGTGGGAGTCGTGAACGTAGACAGCGGGTTGAACGCGCATCCGCTCAGGCCCAAAACGGCGATGACCGCTGCGGTCCCAGCACCTAACCGAGCCGCGTGCATCAAGCTGCCCCTCACCATGTCCACTACCCTGCCTTCTGTGTCGTATACGATCCGTGCGTTGCGCGGAATATCAGATTGTTCCCACCAGCTGACCTGGTATTTGACCCCACACTTGCGCACCGGGGTGTTTGCTCGGGAGGCCGCAGCCACCTTCACGACTGGCCCGCTCGCCCGCGAGGCGGTATTGCCCCAAAGAAAGTAGAACGGACGGTGCGGCTTACATCTAGGACGCGCCATGATCGCGCCGCGCGCACGCGGTCGCTTACGTGGATCCCTTTGACCGCGTCTGTCTTGGACTAGGACGGGCATTTCGTCCGTCCGCAACCACAGCCTGGTAGGAACGTAGCGCATTATAGCTAAGTTCAAGCTAAAGTTTAAGGTTAGGGGCGTCATTCGCATCGCGAGTACAGATTTCGCAGGTCAGGACGGGCCGCACGCGCCATCTTCACTGCCACAAAACCACCCCTACCAAACACGTGCGATAGCAATGCCATCGACTGCCGCAGCGCCGGCGCGCTTGAGTTCCGCCGAAGCCGTGGCCATCGTCGCGCCCGTGGTGATAACGTCATCGATCAGCAGCAGGCGGCGGCCGTGCACGTCCTCAACCGTCTCGTACATGCCTTGGGCACGCTCGCGGCGCTCCTCACGACCGAGTTCGCGCTGGTCGCCATGCCCGTACTTGACGAGAGCATCGAGCAGGGGAACACCCGACAGCTCGCAAAATGGGCGCGCAATAGCCTCCATATGATCAAAACCACGCCGCCGAAACGCTGCCGCCGTCGCAGGCACAAACACCACCGCATCCGCACCGGACAGCACACCTCCTAAGCGTTCGGGCGCTACGACCTGGGCATGCAGGGCGGTGTCGTAAAGCAGCTCCGCCAGATACGGAGCCAGACGCCGCTCGCCCGCATCCTTGTACGCTTTAATGATGCGCGGCAGCGGATGCGAGTAGACGGCGCACGCCAGGCAGCGGTCGAGCGCCTCCGACATTGCCGAGGACGTGCCCTCGACCGAACATTCAGTGCACAGCAAATCCCCAAACGGGGCGCCGCATCGGGTGCAGCTATGACGTGGGTCGATGAGCGTGAGCGCAGCCAGGCAGTCTTGGCAAATAAGCGCACCGGCGCGCTCGCAGCCGGCACATCGTGTTGGCGACAATGCCTCGAGCGCCTCGCGTGCCACCCGCTCGGCAAACGGTAGCAATTCGTCCGCAAACGGTAGGGCGCCGGCACCCTGCAGACGGCTCAATATGTTCAGATGGCTCTTCAAGACACAACCCTCCCTACGTTCGGTCGCAGGGAGGGTTGTTGATTCAGCGCTATGATACCCCGATGCGCTCGGGGCAAGGCGAGCTAAATCCGCTCGCGGGCGTTATTCGCCGGCGGGCGGTTGTGGTGCAGACGAAGACAGGGTCGAGCCCTCGCCACCATCCTGGCGCGGCTTGCGGGAACGGCGACGGCGACGGCGCTTTTGACCCTGGTCGGCCGAGCCCTCGCCACCGCGATCCTCGCGCGGCTCGCGCTCGTCGCGAGCGGCGCCACGCGAAGCCTTAGCAGCCGCTCCCCCGCCATCTCCGGGACGACGGCGCGTGACCTTGACCTCGCCATCCGAGACCTGATCGGCAACGGAGGGCACTGAGGGCTTCTGTTGCGTGCCCGAGGAATGGCGACGGCGCGGACGCGGCGCGCGCTCATCCTCGCCACGTGACTTGCCGCCCTTGTCGGCAGGCGCATCGGAGGCCGAGGCGCCCTTGGAAGCGGCACCAGCCTCGCGAGCAGCTGCGGCGCGGAAGACATCCTCGCGCTCCTCGCTCGACAGGTGACGGCGGCGGCGACGCGTGGGGTTCATACCACCGCCGCGATTCTGCTGCTGGGGCTGCTGAACCTCGCGCTCGCGAGAGGCGTTCTTGCCTGCAGCTGCAGCCTCGCCGACATCGCCCGAGCCCGCGCGCTTGCGACGACGACGGCCACCGGCGGCCTCCTCGGCCTCAGGCGTTGCGGCATTGCCACGGCCCTTTCCGCGGCCACGGCCCTCGCCCTGCCCCTGACCGGCGCGAGCATCGGAATCGGCATCGCGACGACGGCGCTTGGGCATCGACGTACCGGCCAGACGGTCGGCGCTCGACAGGCCATCGCCCACGTCGACGCCGTTCTCGCGGTCGAGCTCCATGAGCGCCAGGCGCATCTCGGGCGACTCGATGCGCTCGAGCACGTCGCGCGTCACGCAGTCGGGGCGGCAGTTGCAGCCCTGCTCGGCGGCCTTCTTTTTGCAGCCCTCCGAGCAGGTCATATCGGCCAGGTTGACCTTAAAGACCTTGCCGTTCTCCAGGCGCAGCACCAGCTGCTCACGCGGCGTGTCATATTCCTGAATACGCGCCTTGCCGAGCGGCGTATCGATGAGCGTCTTCTTTTTGGGCGCACGGCTCTTAAAGTCCTTGTACGCTTCGAACTCATAGCGCAGGCAGCACATCAGGCGGCCGCAAACGCCGCTGATCTTGGAGGAATTGAGCGGCAGGTCCTGCTCTTTTGCCATGCGGATCGAGACGGGCTCAAACTGTCCGCCAAAGCGCGTGCAACAGAGCTCCTGGCCGCACTGGGCATAGCCGCCCACCAGGCGAGTCTCGTCGCGCACGCCGATCTGGCGCATGTCGACGCGAATGTGCAGCGTCGAGGACAGATCCTTGACGAGCTGGCGAAAATCGACGCGCTCCTCGGCCGCAAAGTAGAACACGGCCTTCTCGCCGCCAAACAGGTACTCGACGCCGACCGGCTTCATCTCGAGGTCGAGTTCTTTGACCAGACGGCGGAAATCGACCATGGCCTCGTCGCCCTGGATGGCAAGATCGTCGGCAAGCTGCAGGTCAATGTCGCTCGCCACGCGCAGTACGGGCTTGAGCGGCTGACCGATCTCGTCTTGCGGCACCTCGAAGGGATCGGCCGTAACCAAGCCGATCTCGGTTCCGCGCTCGGTGGAGCAAATGGCATAATCGGCCTCGAGGATATCCAGGTCCTGCGGGTCAAACCACAGGTCGCGCGAGGCGTAGGTAAACTTAACGGGTACGACTAACGGCATTTCAGTGCCTTCCTGATATCGAACAGCATGACCTCGATGGCCAGCTGGGGAGTAACGTTTCTGGCGATGTTGCGCTCGGCGGTCGCGACCGCCTCGAGCGCCTGGGTGGCACCCGCAACATTGGTCGCGGCGGCAAGCCGACCGATCGTGTCGCGCACGTCCTCGTTCACCACGTCGGCTGCCTCGTCCTGAAGTGTCAGCAGCACGTCGCGCATGAGCGTCCGCGCGCTCGCCAGCGCTTCCATGATACCCGAACGCTCGCGCGCGTTGAGTTCGCGCTTGTTGCGGTCCTCAAGCTGCTTCAATGCTCCACGCGACAGGTAGTCGGCGTTTTGCTCGAGTACCTTTTCCTGCGTGGACTTGACCTCGGCAAGCGGCGCCTTGACGGCGACGATGAGCGACTTGGCGCGACTGAGCACGTCGGCCTCGTCGGCGGCAATGAGTGAGTCGATGGCACGGACCATCTGACGACGGGCGTCCTGGCGCTCGGCGCTCTTAAGAAACTCGATGCCGCGTGTGGGGCTTCCCGCCACGGCGACCGCCATGCGGCAACGCGCAGGGTCCTGACCGGTGGCGCGGCTCACGGCCTGCGCGGCGACGGCGGGCGATACCAGCCGAAACGGCACGCACTGGCAGCGGCTCACGATGGTGGGCAACATCACGTCTGCCGAGGTGCCCAGCAAGATAAACATAACGCCATCGGGCGGCTCCTCGAGTGTTTTGAGCAGTGCGTTGGCGGTGTTAGCGCGCAGCTGCTCGGCACGGTCGATGATGTAGACCTTGGCCTTGGCGCGAATGGGCGCCAGAGGCACGTCATCGAGCAGCTCGCGGGTCTGGGCAATGAGGTAACCCGTGGCGCTCTCGGGCGTGTAATAGTGCACGTCGGGGTGCGTATGGCGGGCGACGCGCACGCAGCTATCGCATGAGCCGCAGCCATCCTGCTCGCACAGGAAGGCTTGGGCGAGCGCCCACGCGGCGTCGAGCTTGCCCGCGCCGGGAGCGCCCAAAAACAGGTAGGCGTGCGATGCGCGACCGCTAGCGACGGCATTGGTCAAAAAGTCACGCACGCGCTCTTGGGTGTCGAGCTTGGTCAGCAGGCTTGCCTGAGCAGGGGCCATGTTACTCGGCCTCCTTGGCAAGCGCGGCGGCGACGGCTTCCTGCGGAATGTCGAGACCGTACGCGCGAACCTGCTCGACCGTCTTCTCGAAGACTTCCTCGACGGTCGTAGTGGCGTCGATGAGCTTTACGCGGTCTGGCTCCTCGGCAGCAATTGCGCAAAACCCCTCGTAGACACGCTCCTGGAATGCCATGCCCTTAGCCTCCATGCGATCTGCCGCGCCACGGGCTGCCATGCGCAGCGCCGCCTGCTCGGGCGTGATGTGGTAGACGAGTGTGAGCGCCGGGTGCGTTCCCGCGACGGCCAGGTTGTTGGCGTCGCGCACCATCTGGCGGTCGAGCCCATCGGCAAATGCCTGGTAGCAGGTCGTGGAATCGTAGAAGCGATCGCACAGGACCACCTTGCCGGCAGCGAGGGCGGGCGCGATGACCTCGTGCACCAGCTGGGCACGCGCAGCCTCGTAGAGCAACAGCTCGCAGGTATCGCCCATCGTCGTGTTGGCAGGGTCGAGCAGCAGGGCGCGAATCTTTTCGCTGATGGCAGTGCCACCCGGCTCGCGCAGAGTTACGACCTGATAGCCAGCGAGTTCGAGCGCGCGGGCAAGCAGGCGCGCCTGCGTGGACTTGCCGGCACCGTCGACGCCCTCGAGCGTGATAAAGCTATGTTGAGCAGGCTCAAAAGCCATGGGCGCAGCCCCTTCCTACAAGGCGCGTAAATGCAGATATATCAACCAAGCCATGATACCCCAGTGCTCGGCGCGTCCCCAATGGCTAAAGGCGCCTTTCCAAAGTTGCGGTGAAATAGGGACTGATTGAAGCTCTGAGACCGCCAAACAGTCCCTATTTCACCGCAACTTATGATGGGGAATTTTGGATGCTGGGTATAATCGTCGTATTGCATTGAAATGTGGCGAAAGGAGTGGCAATGTCTCGGTATTGCGCCTCGTGCGGCAAGCTTCTTGCAGATGATGCCAAGTTCTGCACCTCATGCGGTGCACCCGTTGAGCAAACAGCCGCAAGCGATAGCCAGCCCGCTTTTGAGCAGACCGGCTCCCTTGATACGCCGCAAGCCAAGGCGGATGACTCCCTCGCCTATAGCCCCGACCCTGCCGCAAGGACCGAGGCCGTCGAGACCACGCAGCGCATACCCGTCGCGAGCGGCTCGCCCCAGCAGCAGCCGGCTCCCGCATACGCGCCCGCTTCGCCACAGACCCCCGCTCCCAAAAAGAGCGGCACCGGGCCGCTTATCGCCGTTATTGTTGTGCTGGTGGCGATCATCATCGCCCTGGTCGTTTTCTTTGTGATCAAGCCTTTCGACAACGCCGCCACGCAGACGACTGCCGCGGTAGCTAAGCTGCACCATGACGTCGACGACGATGACCTAAAGCCTCTCGGCGATCCCAACAGCCTGTACGACGATGATGACGATGACGACGAGGATGGCGGCGAAGCAACGCTCTCCGAGCAGAACCTCTACCGTCGCCTGAGCGAATACTACGACCTGCTCGAAGATCTCGACAGCCAGGTCCGTGGCTGCGCGCAGAACTTCAACGGCAACTATCTGGAAGAGGATCGAACCACCCGTCAAAATCTCGCCGACGTCGCCGAGCGCACGGAGGACACCATCGAGTAGTATTACGACATCGTCGAGGACCTGGACGTCCCGACGAACTCCAAGAACTACAGCTCCTGGAAGGACATCATCGCCCTGTACGACGACCTGGATCACCGCATTGACGCAATCTGTGATGCCTGGGAGATCAGCCTGAAATACGCCAAGCCTGCGGACCACAAGAATGAGATCGTGGCGCCGCTGTCGCGCGACAACGTGGCGGGTACCAATGACAATAAGTACCGCCTAGACTTTGAGGAGCGCTATCCCGGCGCCAAACCCGTCGAGGTGAACTAGCGCTTTGTCGTTCCCGAGCCGGCAGTTAGAGACGTTCCTAAACTGCCGGCAGAAAAGGAACGTCCCTAACTGCCGGTCAAAAAAACGAGCGAGGATCGCGGGGTCCTCGCTCGTTTTTGTTTTGGTCAATGTTTCGGCTGCGCTGTTACTTGTCGGCGGCTGCTTTCTTGGCAGTCGACTTCTTCGCGGTCGTCTTCTTGGCGGCAGTGGCTTTCTTGGCCGTCGTCTTCTTGGCCGCCGTGGTTTTCTTCGCCGTGCTCGCCTTGGTCGCAGTCTTGCGGCCGCGGGCGGGCTTTTTCTCCTTGGTCGGGCAATCCATGTTGACGCAGATACGCCACGGACCGCGCGCCGTATTGACCACCACGATGGGGGCGCCGCACTCGGGGCAGGTCTCGCCCGTCGCCTCGAGCTTGCCGCGTGCCGGCAGCGGATAGCTCACGCCGCAATCGTCATAGTTGGTGCAGCGGATAAAGCGCTTGCCGCTCTTCTCGCTCTTGTGTGCAATCAGGTCGCCATGGCGTCCGGCCTCGGCACACACCTTGCACTCGCCCACCTTAAGATCGGGCTCGTAGTTGGTGGGGCACGTGGGGTTCACGCAAATCTCGAAGGCCTTCTGGCGGAACGGCTGGCACTTAATGCGCGGCGCGCCGCACTCGGGGCACACGGCGGCCTCGCCCTCGAGCGGGCTCACCTTGACGCCGCTCGGCACCGGATAGGTCACGTCGCAGTCGGGCCAGCCCATGCAGCCAATGAAGCTGCCACGGGTCTTGGCGCTCGTCTTCATAACCAGGTCCTTGCCACACTTGGGGCAGGCGCCCACGCGCGCATCAGCCGTGACGGCGTCGCTGATGGCGTCGCCGAGCTCCTGCGTATGCTTGAGCAGCTCGTCGAGCACGCCGGCCAGCAGCGCACGCGAGTGCGCCACGACATGCTCTTCGGTATCCTCGCCGCGCTCCACACGGGTCATATCGCCATCGAGCTCGCTGGTCATATCGGGGCTCGTGATGCGCGGGGCAAACTGCGTCAGCGCGTCGATGATGGCGATGCCCAACTGGCTCGGCTCAACGGGATCGTTTTTGAGATAGCGCACGGCATACAGGCGCTCGATGATGCTCGCGCGCGTGGACTTGGTGCCCAGGCCGCGCTTTTCCATCTCCTGCACGAGCTTGCCCTGGCTGTAGCGCGCGGGCGGCTCGGTCTGCTTGGCCTCAAGCTTAATGTCGAACACGTCGACCGTGTCGCCCTGCTCAAGCGGCGGCATCTGCTCGTCGCGCTTGAGACCGTACGGATATGCCTCGCGGAAGCCCGGGGTCACGAGCACGTCGCCCGAAGCCACGAACGGCTCACCGTTCACGTCGAGCTCGAGCTTGGTATTCTCGATGGTCGCGGGACCCATAAGCGTCGCCAGGAAGCGGCGGGCGATGAGGTCGTAGAGCTTGCGCTGGCCGCCATCGAGCGTGGACGGATCGCCTTCGCCCGTGGGGTAGATGGGCGGGTGGTCGGTGGTCTCGACTTTGCCGCGCGTGGGCTTCATGGGGCCGGCGAGTACCTTTTTGCACACGGGCGCCAGCGCCGGGTTGATCTTTGCCAGGTCGCTCACCACGGCGCCCAGATCGAGCGTCGCGGGGTACACGGTGTTGTCGACACGCGGATAGCTGATGAGACCGGCCATGTAGAGGGACTCGGCGATGCGCATCGTACGCGCAGGCGAGATGCCCTCGGCCGCGGCGGCAGCCTGCAGCGAGGTCGTCGCAAACGGCGTGGGCGGCTGCTGCTTGCGGGAGCGCTTGGTCACCGCGGCGACGGTTGCCGTCGTAGCGCCGTCGACGTGGCCGTACGCCGTCTCGGCAGCATCTTTATCGGTAAAACGTGCCGTCTTGTGCGCAATCTTAAAGCGGTCGTCCTCGGCGGCACCCTGCGCGGCACCCATGCCGCGAATCTGCCAATAGTCCTCGGGCACAAACGCCATGCGCTCGCGCTCGCGCTCGACCACCAGGGCGAGCGTCGGCGTCTGCACGCGGCCGGCGGAGCGCACGTTGCCAAAGCCGCCAAACTTGGCGAGCGTCAGGTAGCGCGTGAGCACCGCGCCCCAAATGAGGTCGATGTGCTGACGGCTCTCACCGGCGTCAGCCAGGTTCTGGTCGAGCGAGACAAGATTATCGAAGGCCTGCGTAATCTCGGCCTTGGTAAACGAAGAATACTGGGCACGGGCGACCGGCAAATCGGGCGCCACCTCGCGCACCTTGTTGAGGGCGTCCGAACCGATCAGCTCGCCCTCGCGATCGAAGTCCGTGGCAATGATGACGCTGTCGGACTTCTTGGCCAGGTTCTTGAGCGAGCGAATGAGCTCCTTCTCGGCCGGCAGCTTAATGACGGGCGCCCAGGTGAGATAGGGCAGGCTCTCAAGCTTCCAGCCCTTGATGGAGATACCGTCGGCAAGGAACGGTTTGCGCTTGGTGTCGTAGGGCGGACGAGCCAGGCCATCGGGTATGTCGGCCGGCAGCATCTCGCCGTCCTCAGTAACCGAATACCAGCCCAGCTTTTTATCGAACAGCACGCTGTCGCAAAAATCGGGCGCAAGGATGTGACCGGCAAGACCGATCGTCACGCACTCCTCGCCCTTCCACTCAAAACGGTAGATGGCGGTGTTGTACACCTTGTCCTTTTTGGGTTTGCCCGTGGACAGACGCTCGGCGATCTGACGCGCGGCGTCGTTTTTCTCGGCGATGATGAGCTTCAAAAGAGGCTCCTATCTCGTGTCTCTGCGGCTACGCCCGCCCGTATGGCGGCCGATTTACGCCCTTGCTTGCTCGATCTGCCCGATGAGCCAATCGCACCAGGCATCCATGCCCTCGCCCTTGCGCGCGCTCACGGCAAACCGCGGCGCCTGCGGATTGAGGTCATCGAGTGTCTTAGTATACCTATCCATGTCAAAATCGAAAGCCGGGGCCACGTCGACCTTATTGAGCAGCTGCGCGCCGGCGTGCTGGAAGATGCCCGGGTACTTGATGGGCTTATCATCGCCCTCGGGCACCGAGAGGATCATGATGGACAGGTTCTCGCCCAGGTCAAAGTCGACCGGGCAGACCAGGTTACCCACATTTTCGATAAAGATGACGTCGATGTTCTCCAGACCGACGGCCTGGTCGAAGGCGTCGACGGCCTCCATGATCATGTTGCCCTCGAGGTGGCACAGGCCGCCCGTGTTGATCTGGATGGCGGGCATGCCGGCTTCCTTCATGGTGATGGCGTCGACGTCCGAGGCGATATCGCCCTCGATAACGGCACAGCGCAGGCTGGCTTTGTCACGCAGGCGCTCGTTGGTGCCCAGAATCGTGGTGGTCTTACCCGAGCCAGGGCTCGACAGCACATTGATCACGTAGGTGTTCGTCTGCTCAAACCGCTGACGCAGCTGATCTGCCAGGCGCTCGTTGCGCGACAGAATCGGCGACGCGATATCAATCGTTTTCTCGGCCATACTTAGCGCTCCTTACTTTGGCCCTTTTATACCCCATCGCTAGATGGCGAGCGTGCTAATCGTCGTGGGTCTCGATCTCGATACTTGCGATGTCGAGTTCGCGGCCATGCAGCAGACGCACGTTGGCACCGCCACATTGGGGACAACGGCAATGGAAACGGTCGTGCTCAAAGACCTCACCGCAGTCCAGACACTCGCTTTGTGGATGGACTTCCTCCACGGCAAGCTCGCAGCCGCGCGTGAGCGGGTCCTCATCGCGAAACGTCTCCCACGCAAAGTCAAGCGCCTCGCGCACAACCTCGGTCATATCCCCGATACGCAGCGTTACCAAAACGGCGCGCGAGGCCCCCGCCCCACGCGCCGCGCGAATCACTGTATCGAGTATGCCGTTGACAATGCCAACCTCGTGCATACCGATTTACTCCTCGTCGTCCTCGTCGTCCGAGAACAGGTCCAGACGGCTCACGAACAGGCCCTCCTTGCCCTCGCGCGCGGTAATGACCACGCGAGCGATGGCGAGCGAAATCTCGTAGAGCGAGAGCAGGGCGCCATACATGAGACCCAGCGTAACGGGCGAGCCGTCGGGCGTAATCACAGCCGAGCCCACAAGCAGGCCTACGTACACGTAGCGCCAGGCGCTGCGGAAGGCCGCATAGGACACGATGTGAAAGACGGACAGATAGAAGATGATGAGCGGCAGCTCAAACGCCACACCAAAGCCGATCATAAAGAGCAGCTCCATGTTGACGTAGTTCTCCAGGTCGGGCAGCGCGGTTGCGACGGCCGAGGTCTCGCCGATGAGCCACTCAAAACCCGCCGGAATAATGACGAAGTAGCAGAAGATGGCGCCCAGGAAGAACAGCACCGTCGAGGCGAGCACCGTGGGTACGACCCATTTGCGCTCGTTGGGGCGCAGTGCCGGCAGGAAAAATGCCAGGATCTGCCAGATGATCATGGGCGTGCACATGACCACGGCCATCTTGATGGCCAGCGAGAAGCGCAGTCCAAAGCCGCCGAGCGTGGTGGTGATGTAGAACTTACCGTCCGGCACAAACGAGCGGATGGGATCCTCGAGGATATCGAGCACCACGGGCGTGGCAAAGTACAGCACGATGGCGGCGGCAAACACCGACACGACCACGATGGTCAGGCGGCGACGGAGCTCTCCCAGGTGATCGAAGAGCGGCATACGCGCAGGTCCGATCGGCATTACTCATCGCCTCCCTTCGGGGCATCGGCGGCAGCAGTCTCGGCAGCGTCCTCGGCCTCGAGCTCGCGAGCGAGCTGGTCGACGACAGCCTTGCGCTTGCGGGGACGGCGGGCGTAGAGGTCAGCCGTCGTGGGCTCTGCCGGCTCGGGCTCGGGCTCTGCAGCAGGCTCGGGCTCGACGGCAGTAGCAGGCTCTGTACCCTCGGCCTCATCAACAGCGCCTTCGCCCTCAGCAGCACCCTCGCTTGCGGCCTTCTCGGCAGCAAGACGGGCGCGACGCTCGGCAAAGGTCTCCTTCTTGGCGGGCGCTGCCGTCTCGGCGGCATCCTCGTCCGCATCGGAATCGTCGTCGGTCGCAGCAGTCTTCTTGGGCTTGACCGGGGCCGACGCGGCCTCGCTCACCGGATCGATAATCTCGGACTGAACAACGGCCGTCATCTTTTCCTGCGTCTCGCGGAACTGACGGATGGCACGGCCGATCGTGCGGCCCATCTGCGGGAGCTTATCCGGGCCAAACAGCAAAAAGCCGAAGACCACGATGATCGCGAGCTCACCCTCTCCAATACCAAACACACATACCTCCAAGGCTCGATGTGAGTCGAGCCCGCACCGCGCCATTCGGCCGGAACTCGTCTATTCATTCGGTCAAGTATAGCGCCCGGACGCCAAAACGTCCGAGCGCATCACAAACATATGCCAAACGGCACGCCCTTTTGGGGGCAAAGATTATGCAGCGGTGATCGAAATCTCCTGGTCGACACCCAACAGCTGAACCACGCGCATCACCGGGGGCTGCACGTTGACGCAGCTAAAACGCTTACCATGATCAGCTGCGTGGTGTGCGGCGCCCACAAGCACGCCAATGCCTGTCGAATCGATGTAGCTCACCTGGGCAAAATCGAGCTCAACGGCCTCAGTGGGCTGCTCGAGTGCCAGGTCGATGGCATTGCGCAGGCTATCGGCGTTAGAGATATCGATCTCACCGGTCACCTTAATGGTGTAGAGCTCTGGCGTGGGGTTGGTGGAAATACCCAAATCCATGTATACGCTCCTTTACGTATCGAAAGTGCGGATAGTACTAGGCGCGGACTTGCGGGGCCCTACGCGTTAGGCGCGCTCGGTACGCGCAAGCTCGGCAGCGACGAGCTTGACAGCCAGCACCAGCACATCGAGCGCAGCCTCCAGGTCCTCGACCGTGGGATAGCTCGGCGCGATGCGGATGTTGGTGTCGCGCGGATCCTTGCCATAAGGCCAGGTGGCACCAGCCGGCGTGAGCTTGACGCCCAGGTCGGCACAAAGCGCGGCGACCTTCTGGGCCGAGCCCTCGGGGCCATCGAAACTCACAAAGTAGCCGCCATGGGGATGAGTCCAAGTGGCGCAACCCGTGTTGCCCAAGCCCTCGGTGAGTTTACGCTCAACGGCCTCAAAGCGCGGGCGCAGGAACTCGGCATGCTTTTTCATGTGCTCCTTGACCGCCTCGATGGTGGGAAGGAAACGCACGTGACGCAGCTGGTTGAGCTTGTCGGCGCTGATGAGGCCGGCCTTCAGGCGCTTGGAGAACTCGGCGACAACCGCGGGGCTCGCACCAATAAAGCCGATGCCGGCGCCCGGGAAGGTGATCTTGGACGTCGAGGCAAAGGCCACCACGCGATCCTCGGTGCCCGCCGCGCGAGCGAGGTCAAAGATATTTGCGAGCTCGTCGGTCTCGTCGTACAGGTCGTGCACGCAGTAAGCGTTGTCCCAAAAGATGCGGAAATCGGGCGCGGCCGTGGGCATCTCGACCAGGCGGCGCACAGTGTCCTCGCTAAAGGTGATGCCCGTGGGGTTGGAATACTTGGGCACGCACCAGATGCCCTTGATGGAATCGTCGGCGGCAACCAGGCGCTCAACCTCGTCCATGTCGGGGCCGTTGTCGGTCATCGCGACGGGGACATTCTCGATGCCCAAGTCGGCGGTGATGCCAAAGTGGCGATCGTAGCCGGGAACAGGGCACAGGAACTTGACCTTCTTGCCGTCGTGCGCGGCCTCGTAGGCGTCCCAAGGGTCGCTGCCGCACGAGCCGCAACGCCAGAACATACCGGCGATATCGTGCTCGATCAGCAGGCTCGATGAGCCCAGTACGAGCGTCTGCTCGGCAGGGCAACCCAGGAACTCCCCCGCCAGCTTGCGTGCCGAGGGAATGCCCTCGAAGCAACCGTAGTTGGAGCAGTCGACATTGCCGTCGTGCAGATCGGCATCGGCATTGAGGATATCGAGCATGGGGCGAGAAATGTTCACCTGGGAGGGCGACGGCTTGCCGCGCGCCATGTCGAGCGCCAGGCCCTTGGCCTTGACCTCGGCAACCTCGGCTTTAAGCGCCTCGATGGCGGCATCGAGTTCGGTGGTTTCCATCTTCTGGTAGATCGTCTGCATGGGGTGCGACCTTTCGCGAAGCGGTACGTTGCAGTTCGTCTAAGTATAGACCGCCATCGTCGCAACGTTATGAAGCCGTGATAGATTAAGTTCATCGCAATCAATTACGAATCGCCGCGCATGCCGGCGTGGGGCGCCCAAGGAGGCACTATGGAGTACGGATCGTTTCAGGCCGAGGAATTCGGCGACTTGCAGCGCCTGGTCGACGGACTGTTTTACGACCGCCACGCCATCGACCGCCTGGATCTGATCGTACAGGCCGAAATCTTGGACCTGGCGCCCGACCTTATGGAGATCGTGAACCTTTTGCCGCCCGGCTATTACGACCGCCAGTCACTTTGCGACCAGCTCAACTCCGCCTTGGCCGCCCACGGCTGGGGCGCCGTCTACGGAACGGTGGAATAAGCCTCGAGGCCGGCAATTTGGCCCGCTTCCCGACCTTGGCGAGGCTTGTTTTAGGGCTTGTGGCCAAAAAAGGGCAAATATGAGTACTGTTACCTTTTTAGTAGCAGCGATTTTTGGTCGAAATCGGCAAAACTCGACTTGAAACTGGGTAGCGCGCAGAGATGTGGGGTGGCGCGCGCAGACGTGGTGTAAGAGCGTCCCGAGGTC
>JAQDWB010000021.1 GCA_027673765.1 Coriobacteriaceae bacterium AM113-163 | reverse complement strand
GGCATGCCCCGCCTCTTACACCACATCTCTGCGCGCTACCAGCGCGACCCGTTCTGGACGCAGATTCCGGGACGCACTTTCCGCGACGCCCGGTCATCCCATGCCCTCACAATCTCGGCGCATAAAAAACGAGGGAAGGCACGCGTCCTTCCCTCGTTGCGGGCAATATGTAGCCGCTCGCTTACATCAGGCGCAGGCTGACATCCTTGAGCTGGGCGCCGGAAACGGCACTCGGAGCGCCCGACATAAGGTCGGAGCCGCTGGCCGTCTTGGGGAACGCCATGACGTCGCGGATGGAGTCGGAACCGGTGAGCAGCATGCACACGCGATCCAGACCCAGAGCGAAACCGCCCATCGGGGGTGCACCAAACTTGAGCGCCTCCATGAGGAAGCCAAACTGCGACTCGGCGCGCTCCTCGGTAAAGCCCAGGAGCTTGAGCATGGACATCTGCATCTCGGCGTTGTGGATACGCATACCGCCGCCGCCGGCCTCAAAGCCGTCCATGACAAAGTCGTAGGTGCACGAACCGGCTGCCAGCGGGTCGGCCTCGATCTTGGCGATGTCGGTCTCGGTCGGCAGGGTGAAGGGCTGGTGCTCGGCAGCGTAAGCCTTGCGATCCTCGTCCCAGTGGAACAGCGGGAAGTTGACGACCCACAGGAAGTCGTGGCCCTCGCGCTTGATCTCGAGCGCATTGGCCATGTGGGAACGCATGCCGCCCAGGATCTCGTCGGAGAGCAGGCGCGGACCGGCGGCGAACATCACAAGGTCGCCGGGCTCGACGCCCATGCGCTCGCGCAGAGCCGCCATCTCCTCGTCCGAGAAGAACTTGACGATGGGGCTGTTGATGGAGCCGTCCTCGCGGAATGCGATCCAGGCCAGGCCCTTGGCGCCAAACGTGGAGGCCACACCGGCGAGCTTATCGATCTTGGCGCGAGCCCAGGCACCGGCGCCCTTGGCGTTGATGGCCTTGACGACGGAGCCCTCCTCGTTTGCGGCAGTCGCAAAGACCTTGAACTTGGAGTTGGCAAAGATGTCGGTCAGGTCGACCAGGTGCATGCCATAGCGGGTATCGGGCTTGTCAGAGCCATAGGTGTCCATGGCTTCCCAATAGTCCATGCGGCGCAGCGGCGTGGGCATCTCGACACCCATGCGGCCGAAGGCGTCGGCCAGGACCTCCTCGAGCGCGCTCATAACGTCGTTCTGGTCCACGAAGGACATCTCGATATCGACCTGGGTGAACTCGGGCTGACGGTCGGCACGCAAGTCCTCGTCGCGGAAGCACTTGGCAACCTGGTAGTAGCGCTCGACGCCACCGACCATAAGCAGCTGCTTCAGGAGCTGAGGGGACTGCGGCAGGGCGTAGAAGTTGCCCGGCTGGATGCGGCTGGGAACGATGAAGTCGCGGGCGCCCTCGGGCGTGGACTTGAACAGGGAGGGCGTCTCGACCTCCATGAACTCACGGTTGTGCAGCGCCTCGCGAATGGCAAAGGTAAAGTCGGAGCGCAGCTTGAGGTTGGCCATCATCTCGGGACGACGGAGGTCCAGATAGCGATAGCGCAGACGGGTGTCCTCGCTGGTCTCGATGCCGTCCTCAATCTGGAACGGCGGGGTGACGGATGTGTTGAGCACCTCGGCGTGGTCGGTCAGGACCTCGATCTCGCCGGTCGCGAGCTTGGTGTTGGTGGTCTCCTCGCCACGGGCGCGCACGACGCCGTGAATCTTGATGGGCCACTCGGGACGCATGGTCTCGGCGATCTTAAAGGCGTCGCCGTCGGAGTGCTCGGGGTCGAAGGTGAGCTGCGTGATGCCCTCGCGGTCGCGAAGGTCGCAGAAGATAAGGCCGCCGTGGTCGCGGCGACGGCTCACCCAACCGGTGAGGGTGACCTCTTCGCCCACGTTCTCGCGGCGAAGCTCGCCGCAGGTACGGGTGTGCATGGAATGCTCGTCGATGGGACGGGTCTGGCTCATACCAGTGATCCTCCTTTATGGATCTGTGCCGCCCCGTGTCGTTCCGGGCGGCGTCGTACAGATTTGCCTGGCCTGCGTAAACCGCGCAGCCAGACATGGCGTTCTATCTTATCGCACCTGTGTCGATGTGCCGCGAAAAAGTAGCTCTTGCCCAAAGACTTGACGGAGACGAAACAATTGACACGCCGCGGCACCCGCCCGCACTCGTCACGTGCGACAATATGCCCCAATAAAACAGCACTCGGAAAGGCCCGCCATGACTGCACGCCTCATCGTTATGGATATCGACTCCACGCTCATCAACCAGGAGGTCATCGACCTGTTGGGCGAAGAGGCCGGCGTGGGCGAGCAGGTGGCACAGATCACCGAACGCGCCATGCGCGGCGAGCTTGACTTTAAGCAGGCGCTCGAGGAGCGCGTGGGGCTGCTCGCCGGCCTGGACGAGAGCGTGTTCGAGCGCACCTTTGAGCGCGTGACATTTACCCCCGGCGCGTTGGAGCTTGTGCGCTCAGCGCACAGCAAGGGCTGGAAGGTCGGCGTGGTAAGCGGCGGCTTTCACGAGGTCGCCGACAAGATCGTGGCCGCCGCGGGCATCGATTTTTGCCTGGCCAACCGCCTGGAAGTCGTGGACGGCAAGCTCACCGGCAAGCTGGCGGCCGACATCGTGACCAAGGAGTCCAAGCTCATCCAGCTGCTAGATTGGGCAGTTGAGTGCGGCGTCGATATGGCCCACACGGTCGCGATCGGCGACGGCGCCAACGACATCCCCATGATTCAGGCCGCGGGCACGGGCATCGCGTTTTGCGCCAAGCCCAAGACGCGCGAGGCGGCCCCGTTTGCCATCGACGAACGCAACCTGATGCTCGCCATGGACATCATCCTGCGCGACTAGTCAATCCATCTAACAAGTGAATCAGTCTGTCCTATAGTTTCCGAACAATTTTGTCTTAGTGTTCGGAAACATACCCTTTGAGTGCTAGACTTTGCGCCGTCGAAGGGAACATATATGGATAAGCGAGATCTTGAGCAATTGCTGAGCGATGTTGCCGGCGGAGCAGTCACCCCTGCCGACGCCCTCACGCGCATCCAGACGGCTCCGACCGCCGATTTGGGCTTTGCGCAGCTCGATCTTTCGCGCGGGGTGCGCCAGGGAGCCGGCGAGGTTGTCTACGGGGCCGGTAAAACCGCCGATCAGATTGCCGCCATTATCGAAGCACTGCGCGATGCCGGCCAGGAGCGCATCCTGGTCACGCGCTTGGATGCCGAAAAAGCCGCGCGCACCGCTGAGCTTCTCGGCAACGGCATCGACCTGGGATATGTCCCGGACGCCCAGCTCGCCCTCGTGGGCGGCAAGCCCTCCCCCACCGGCAACGGACGCATCGTCGTCGCCTGCGCCGGCACGAGCGACCTGCCCGTCGCCGAAGAAGCCGCGTTGACGGCCGAGTTCTATGGCAACGAGGTCGACCGCCTCTACGACGTAGGTGTCGCCGGCCTGCACCGCCTACTCGCGCATGCCGAGGAGCTTGCTCAGGCGCAGGTGGTCATCGCCATCGCCGGCATGGAGGGCGCACTGGCGAGCGTTGTCGGCGGCCTGGTAAGCTGTCCGGTCATAGCCGTTCCCACCAGCGTGGGTTACGGCGCGAGCTTTGGTGGCGTAGCCGCGCTGCTCGCCATGCTCAACTCCTGCGCCAGCGGCGTTTCGGTCGTCAACATCGACAACGGCTTTGGTGCCGCCTACCAGGCAAGTCTTATCAATCATCTGGGCGCCGGCACGCCCTGCGCCCGTTAAGGAGCATTCCATGTCCAATCATCAGCACACGCTTATCATCGACGGCACCTCGGGCATCAGCGGCGATATGACCGTCGCGGCCCTGCTCGACCTAGGCGCCAGCGAGGAGCACCTGCGCGAGCAGCTCGCCACGCTGCCGGTCGACGGCTTTACGATCGCCGTCACACGCGTAAGCAAGCATGGCATCGACGCCTGCGACTTTGACGTCCAGCTTGCAGAGGAACTCGAGAACCACGATCACGATATGGCCTGGCTCTACGGCAACAAAGCGGCTGCCGAGCACACACACGAGCATGAGCACCACCATCATGATCATGGCGAGCACGAGCACGAGCACTGCCACGAGCATGACCATGAGGGCCACGGCCATGGCCACGAGGGTCATCATCACGCCCACCACCATCACCACCGCTCTTTAGCAGACGTCACCGCCATCATCGACGGCTCGCAGCTGAGCGATGGCGCCAAGCGTCGTGCCCTCGCCATCTTTGAAGCGCTCGCCGCCGCTGAGGCCAAGGCTCACGGCAAAACGCCCGAGACCGTCATGTTCCACGAGGTGGGCGCCGTCGATTCCATCGTCGACGTCTGCTCTGTCGCCATCTGCCTCGATGACCTGGGTATTGAGGACATCGTGGTCGAGTCGCTCTCCGAGGGTCACGGTACCATCCGTTGTGCCCACGGTCTCATGCCCATTCCCGTCCCCGCTGTCGTCAACCTGTGCCAGGCGGGCAATATCGTCCTCACGCCCGCACCAGTCGCCGGCGAGCTTGTGACGCCCACGGGCGCCGCCATCGTCGCCGCACTGCGCACGTCCGAGCACCTGCCGGCCCGCTACCGCATCGAGGCCGTCGGCTACGGCGCCGGCAAGCGCCCCTACGAGGGTTGCTCCGGCACGCTCCGCTGCCTGCTCGTTGACGCGGACGCATAGCCATGGATGCCCGCAAGGCAAAAAGCCGCGCTGCCATCGTTGCGGCGTTCTCCGAGCTGCTGCGCGAAGAGGACTACGGCAAGATCACCGTCGGCGACATTATCGCTCGCGCCCATGTGGGTCGGGCCACGTTCTACGGCCTCTTCAAAAGCAAAGATGATCTGCTCGCTGAGCTCGTGAGCGACATCTGCACCCACGCCCTCGACGATGACGGTACGCCCCTCGATGACCCGCTCGTTCAGGTCGAGCATATCCTCAACAACCTCTGGGAGCGCCGCCAGGGCGTACGTGCCCTCGTAGCCGGCGCCGGCTCACGCGTCTTCGCCGACTGCTTACGCAAAACCATCATGTCACGAGCAGCCGAAACCGTCCCCACCGACCCCACAGGTCCCGCTGGCACTATGGACCGCAGCTTCCTCCTCCATCACATAGCCTCAAGCTTCGTAGCCACCGTCCAATGGTGGGCCTGGCACAACTTCCAAGCCAACAAATCCAACGTAGCCAAAGACTACCTCTCAGCCATAAAACCCCTCTTCAACTAAGTAAGAAGCTCATCCCAAAGCACCGCCCCACGCCAAGGCGCCACGCATCCCAAAGTGTCACTCGCACCTCAAAGCGCCTAACAACAAAGTGCCCACCACATCCAAATTCAGATATATATGTTGGTTGCTTGTTCGAACGCAACTGGATTCCCGCAGGGTCCGGCATAGGTTAACTTTCCACCGCATTCCGCAGGACGCAAAAAGCTCCCGCCGCACGAAGTGCGCAGCGGGAGCTTCTTGCATGTCCGAGGACGCGGCGGAAAGTTAACCTATGCCGGACCCGGACGTTATATCAATTGCCTTGGACTAGAACATGCCCAAGAAGCCATGCACAAACAGCGCGGCCACAATAGCACCGACAAACGGCGCGATGCCAGGAACAAGCAGACCATACTTCCAGTTGTTGTCAGCCTTGTTCTTGATCGGCAGCACCTGATAGGCCATGCGAGGACCAAGGTCACGAGCCTGGTTCATGGCGAAGCCGGTGATGCCGCCCATGCCCATGCCAACGGCCCAAACGATCAGGCCGACGCAGATTGCGAGCATCAGAACGTTCTCGCCGGCGCGGCTAGCGGCAGCAAGGATAGCGCTGATGAACACAAAGGTGCAGATAGCCTCGCAGAAGAAGTTACGAGCATAGTTGGTGCCCTCAGTGGTGGGGTTGGTCGAGAAAATGTTGCGCTGGGCAATGGGGTCGACGACGCCCTCGGAAGCCTTGAACTCATCGGCATACATAAACCAGGCGATTACGGCGCCCACAAAGCCACCGAGCATATCGGCAAGCATGAAGGGGATGCAGTTGCCCCACGGCACCAAGCCGACGATGCACTGGGCAAGCACCATGGCGGGGTTCATGCACACGGCGCCGCCAAAGACAAACAGGCAGACCGAGATGCCAAAAGACCAGGTGGTGATGGCAAACATGTGGCCAGAGCCCTGATACTTGGTGCCCTTGAGCACGGTATCGCAGTGCACGCCCACGCCAAAGATGATCATGAGGGCCGTTGCGCCGAATTCACAGAGGAGTTTGGTAAGCATAAAACCTTATCTTTCTTGTCGGTTAAAAACGATTCGTTTAGGCCGCACACTAGTGCTGCGCGACGACAACGCCCAGGCCATCGGGAATGACGGCAACCTTGGCATCGGCACTCTTCATCTCAAAGGCGAGCTTGAGCGCCTCCTCGATAGTGTTGACCGGCGTCATGTGCATATCCTTGAGCATCTGGTGATCGCACAGGTCGGTGACCATGATCACGGGGTGATGCGCCAGGATGCGGGCAAAGATCTGGCTCGTCCACTGATCGGGCAGGGTCTCGTCCTTAGGACGGTCGATGCAGGCGCGCTCAAACTCTGCCGGATCGTTATCGGCGATGTTGTGATAGAAGCCCTCGCCACCGTGACCGTCGGCACAACCGGCGACGTCGATGATCACGCCGCCCTCGGGAAGCGTGGCCTCGGCAGCGCACATGCCCTTCACGGCCTGATAGATGTTCTGATCGAGCGGGTAGCCACCGTTGGTGGTGATGGCGATCTCGCACTCAACGGGCTCAACGCCGGCAAGGCTCTTCACGAACTCGCAGCCAGCCTCGTGCGCCTTGTGGATGTCGCCGGCAAAGGAGCCGATGACCTCGTGCTTGCCGTTAAGCACCACGTTGAGCACAAAAGAAAGGTGAGCCATCTCGGCGGCGGCGAACATGTCCTCGCTCACGTGGTTGTGGCACAGGTTGCCGGCACGCGAATGGGAATCGTTCACAAACTGACCGTTGTGGTTGTACATGATGGTCTTGTAGCTGGCGATGCCGGGCAGCACGGACTTGCGGCTGCCAGAGAAACCGGCAAAGAAGTGCGGTTCAATAAAGCCCTCGGCAAGCAGCAGATCGCAATCGGCGGCAATCTTGTTGATGATGCACTCGCCACCAGAAGGCAGGGTGCCGATCTTTTTCATCATGCTGTCGTCGGTCGCGACATGCATGACGATCTCCTCGTTAGCGACGATCTCCTCGCCGTACTTGTTAACGAGTTCCTCGTGCGTCGAGGGGCGATGCATGCCGGTCGCGACCAGGATGCGCACACGTGCCTCAGGAGCGGCAGCGTGGATGTGATGCAGCAGAATAGGCATTGTCACACGCGAGGGAACGGGACGCGTATGGTCGGAGCTAATGATGACGATATCCTTCTTGCCAGCACAAAGCTCCTCGAGCGAAGGCGAGCCATAAGGGTTGGCAAGCGACTCCTCTACCAGATCTTCCTGAGATTTTGTAGTCTTAAACTCGTTTTGATGACCTTCCATCACACCCGCGAAGTTCTTATCCTCGAGCTCCAGATGCAACGTTTTGTGGTCAAACGGCAGTTCACATTCAAACAATGATGAGCGCCCTCTTCCTTTCAACTGACACACTAGATAAACCGTTGGAAGGATACGCCGCTCACCGAAAAACACCACCGTCCACCGACTCATTAACACAACGTTCATATTTGACCCACAACAAAACAACCGCGATCCCAAACGGGACCGCGGCCGCTACAGTCGTAAGTCAAGAAGCGCCACATGCATCTCAATCCCGATCGATAAGACGCGAGGCGCGAAGCGCGCCTTATTCCCTTCAGCTTTAATCCCAGAAGACCGAGGACGAAGGGACCCGACGGGTTTCCCTCTGAATGCATTCCGCAGCACGAAGCCCCATCAAAGTGCGCGAAGCGCGCTATCTTTCCCCAGCAGTAATCCGCCGAATTTCCCCAGCAGTAATCCGCCGAAGACCGGACATCGTAGGGCCCGCCATCAGTTTACTTTTAGGCACACTCCGCAGGACGCAAGAAGCCCTCGCCGCACGAAGTGCGCAGCGAGGGCTTCTTGCATGTCCGAGGACGTGCCTAAAAGTAAGCTGATGGCGGGCCCGGACGACTACAGGGCTATCGATTACCCCGTGTTCTGCAGTCCTGCCGAGACGCCGGTCACAGTCGAAAGAATCAGGCTCATGTACTCGGCCTTCTTCTCCTCGGCCATCTCGTCCTGGTTCATGCGCACCTCGCGAAGGGCGCGGACCTGGGCGATGGACAGGGCGTCGACGTAGGGGTTACGCACGCGGACGGCGCAGCCGAGCACGCGACGACGCTGCAGCGGCCACTCGTCACCGACGATGGCAAGGACCCACTTACGCGTGAGCTGCATCTCGGTGAAGACTTTCTTGGACAGATCCTGGCGATCGCCCAGGTGCAGATACATCTTGGCGATGCGCTGGTCAGTCTTGGCGATCGACATCTCGATGTTGTCGATAAAGGTGCGGAAGAACGGCCACTCCTGGTAGGCAGCCTTAAGCTGGTCCAGATCGCCAAACTGCTCGCAGGCGGTACCCAGGCCGTACCAAGCGGCCAGATTGATGCGCGCCTGGCTCCAGCTGAAGATCCACGGAATGGTACGCAGGTCGTCGAGCGACTTGGCACCCAAGCCGCGCTTGGCGGGACGCGAGCCAATCGGCAGCAGACCGACCTCGGTCAGCGGCGTCACGGTCGAGAACCACGGTGTAAAGTCCTCGGTGTTCAGCAGGTCCAGATAGCGCTCGTGGCTTGCGGCGTTGAGCTTGTCGGCCATATCCCAGAACTTCTGCGTAGTCTCGGTGTTGGTCTTCTCGACACTCGGGGCCGACTGCAAAAGCGTTGCGGCGGCAACGGACTCAACATGGCGCTGAGCGAGCGTGCGGTTGCCGTAACGGGCAAAGATGACCTCGCCCTGCTCGGTGAGCTTAAAGAAGCAGTTGACCGAACCCTTGGGCTGCGCCAGCACGGCCTTGTTGGCCGGGCCGCCGCCACGGCCCACGGCACCGCCGCGACCGTGCATGAGTACCAGGTCGATATCGTTCTTCTCGGCCCACTTGGCAATGCGCTCCTGCGCGGAGTGCAGCGCGAGCATGGCCGTGGTAGGACCGGCATCCTTGGAGGAGTCGGAATAGCCCAGCATGACCTCCATGCGACGGTTGGTCTGGGCAAGGCGCTTTTGCACCACGGGCAGCGTAAGCATCTGGTCGAGCACGTCGACGCAGCCCTCGAGGTCCTCGAGCTGCTCAAACAGCGGGATCACATCGAGCTCGGGAACGTCTTCCTCGTGTGCAAAGGACAGGTGGGCAAGCTCAAAGACGTCGGCCACATGCTGGGCGCTCTTGGTGAACGAGATGATGTAGCGATGCGCCATCTTCTTGCCGTAGCGCTTCTGGATGGAGCCGATAGCGCGGAAGGTGTCGATGACCTCGCGTGTCATGGGCTGCAGATCGCCATGGATACCGTTCTCGTGGATATCCTTGAGGGCGCGGGCGTGCACCACGGAGTGCTGACGGAACTCCATCTCGACCATGTGGAAGCCGAAGGACTCAACCTGCCAGATGATGGTCTGGACCGGGCCGTAGGCAGCACGGACGGCACCGCAGGCAGCCAGCGAGCGCTGGACGACGCGCAAGTCCTCCAGGAACTCATCGGCGCTGTGGTACATGGTGTCGGTGATACGGCGCACGGTGGCGTTCAGACGGTCGGCCATGACGAGCATGACGGCGCGATGCGGCTCGTGCTCGGAAATCAGCTCGGCGCGAGCCGTGTACTGGGTACTCATCTCGACCTGATGGTTCCACAGGTTGATGAGCTCGGCAGACGGCTTGCTGTAGGTGGCCTCGAGCGTAAGGTTGCGGCCGATGCGGCGGCACTTGTCCTCGAGCTTGAGCACCATGTGGGTGAAGTACTTGGCGGCGACCTCACGGCTCACCTTGGCGGTGACGTTAGGGTTACCGTCGCGGTCGGAACCGATCCAGCTGCCGGGATGGAAGAACGCCGGGCACAGCGGCGGCACGGTGCCGGCCTTGTCGCCCAGCACCCAGTCGTCAAAACGACGATAGATGACAGGGATAACGTCGAACAGCGTGTTATCGAAGATGTCGATGATGGTATCGGCTTCCTCGACCGGCGTGGGCTTCTTGAGCGCGATGGGGCTCGTACGCACCAGGGCGTCGATCTCCTGCAGCATATGGCGCTCGTTCTCCACCAGGTCGGAGCCACCCAGACGCGGACGCTCCTCCAGCAGGTTGGAGATACGGCGAATCTTGCCCTCGACGGCCTTACGACGGGCCTCAGTGGGATGCGCGGTAAAGACGGGGTGGAACTCAAGCTTGCCGAGCAGCTCGTTGGCGCCCTCGACGCCCAGCTCATTCACCAGCTGGTGATAGGCGACGGTGAGCTCGTTGGCGGGATCGACCTCGGTATCGGTCGACGCACCGGCCTCACGCTCGCGCAGCTGCGCCACACGGTAGTTCTCCTCAGACAGGTTTGCCAGGTGGAAGAAGCTCGTAAAGGCGCGGACGATAACCTGCTGCTTATCGAGCGGCAGACTATCGATCAGATCGACGACTTCACGAAATGCCACGGCGGTGGGCTCGTCGGCGGTGGGCACGCCCTGCTCGTCGACGGCCTCGTCAGCGGCACGGCTACCGGGGTTGCCGGCATTGGCCACAATCTCGGCTGTCAAAATCTTGTCGAACAGGTCCGCGATCTCGGGATCATACTCGCTAAGCACACGGCGCTCCAGGCGCAAGAACAGCGCCAGATTGTCGCGCAGCTCCTCGGGGATCTCGATCTCGGCGAGACGCTCCTTGGACTCGGCATTCGAGCCGATTCGGTTAACGAGGCGGTTGACCACGGCAGCGACGCGCGCCGCGGCTTCGGGTACAGACTGGTTGCTTAGGTTCTCAGCCACGTTTCCTCCCATTCCTCCTTCTATGCACGTAACATGCGGTATCCATTATAGGCACTCGGCAAAAACTTTCGGAGCTGATTGCGCTTTACCACACAAAAGTATTTTCTGCATTGCAAGGGTTTTTGCCCCAAATGGTCGTATTTCTCGGTGGACGGCATACGCAAACGGGGGCATTCCGCATAAAAGCGAAACACCCCCGTAACAATCGCTCTCCATGAGCAGGGCACGTTAGCAGCCCCGCAGCTCAAAAAACATGCGCTACAGGCGCTCGCGAACCGCCTCGACCACGTTGGCCAAATCGACGAGAACCTCGTCGTGACTCTGCATGTCGCGCACCTTGACCTTGCCGGCGGCAAGCTCGTCGCCACCCAGGACCAGGATGAGCTTGGCGCCCACCTTGTCGGCCTGCTTAAACTGGGCCTTGAGCGAACGACCCTGGTAGTCGGCCTCGGTCACGATCCCTGCGGCGCGAAGCGCCTGCGTAATGGCAAAGACGTTCTGACGCAGATCCTTGCCGGCGTTGGCAACGTAGACGCACGGGGTCTCATCGGCGCCCAGGTCGCTGCCAAAGGCCTGCAGGGCCAGCAGGGCGCGCTCAAAACCGACGGCGAAGCCGACGCCGGCCGTGGGCTTGCCGCCCTCGAGCTCGACCAAGCCGTCATAGCGACCGCCGCCACCGATGGAGCCGACACCGGCGCCGGGAGCCTCGACCTCAAAGACGGTACGGGTGTAGTAGTCCAGGCCGCGCACCAGGGTGGGATCCTCGACGTACTCGATACCGGCGGCGTCCAGATAGCGCTTGACCTGCTCGTAGTGCTCGCGGCACTCATCGCACAGGTTGTCGCCCATCAGCGGGGCGTCGGCCATGATCTCGCGGCAGTGGTCGTTCTTGCAGTCGAAGGCGCGCAGCGGGTTAAGCTCGGCGCGCTCGCGGCACTCGTCGCACATCTCATCGGCATGGTCGAGAATGAACTGCTTAACCTGCTCGCGATAGGCCGGACGGCATTGGGCATCGCCCATCGAGTTAATGAGCAGACGGAGCTTGGACAGATCGAAGCCCAGGCGCTTGTAAAACTCCATGAGCATAATGATGCACTCGGCGTCTGCCGCCGGATCGGGAGCACCGAGCCACTCGATGCCCACCTGGTGGAACTGGCGCAGGCGACCCTTCTGGGGACGCTCGCCACGGAACATGGCCTCGGCGTAGTAAGCCTTAAACGGCGTGGAGCCCTGGGGCACCAAGTTGTTCTCCACGACGGCGCGCACCACGCCAGCCGTGCCCTCGGGACGAAGCGCCAGGCGCTGCTTGGGCTTGAGCTTGGTATCGGTGCCCTCGGTAAAGACGCGCTCCAGGTTGGCGCCGCTAAACACGCGGAACATCTCCTTGCGCACGACGTCGGTCGACTGGCCGATGCCGTGGACAAACACGTCCACCTGCTCGATGGCGGGCGTCTCGATGGGCTTAAAGCCAAACGGCTCGAACACGCCGGCAGCGATCTGCTGCATCTTTTGCCAAGCGCGCATCTCAGCGCCGATAAGGTCGCGGGTTCCCTCCGCCTTCTGTGCCTGCATGGGCAAACACCTTTCTTTTGTATCGCGTCATAGGTAGTGGTCATTATACGGCACAAACACAAACAGCGGCGGTGCATCTGACCGAACGAGGGTATGGGGACTCGTTCGGCCAGATGCGCCGCCGCGGTGTGCAATCTGCAATCCTTCCGCCTCTTCGGATCACAAAATCCGTTGGACGGAAAGACTTCGGGTCATCTCTTGAGCCCGTGGCTACATGGGAAACCGAATGACGGTACGAGCATCCATTCGGCTTCCAAGGCAGCCACGGACAAAACGGGGCAAAGAGCTACGAGCGACGTCGTCCCTACTCCCCCGCCACGCTCGCGCGCAGCTTAGCCGCGATGGGCTCAGACGCCAGCAGGAACACCAGCATTGCCACCGAGCACGCCAGACACACGATCCATGTGCTCGTAAAGGAGCCCGTGGCATCGAACAGTATTCCCGAGACGATGGCGCCCACCGTGCCGCCAACCATCTCGAGCGAGGTAATGGTGCCCGTGACCTTACCCAGGTCGGCCATGCCAAACTGCTTAGACGCAGCGATAGTGGGCGTTGGAGATGGTGTACTGCGCAAGGGAAATGCCCAGGTCGCTGACGATCAACGGCTGGAACAGGCTCATGCAGTTGACGAAAATGGTGTAGCACGTGGCCATGATCACAAAGCCGGAGGCCACCACGAGCCAGCCGGGGAAGAACTTACGTTGCTGAGACATACTGTTCCTTTTTAAGCAAACGAGTAGCAAGATTGGGTGCTACCGGTGGTCGGCGATGTAGCCCAAAGCGACGGCGGCATAAGCCGCGGCGCCAAGGGGAAGCTCGGCATCGCTAAAACGTGCCTTGGGATGATGCTGAGCAAAATGCTCGTCCGTATCAGTCACAGCAGCGCCCACGGTAAAGTACGCGCTCGGGATCTCGCTCGAGATCAACGCGAAGTCCTCGCTCGCCATGGCGTGGAACAGCGGCAGGAAGGCGGACTTGGGCAGCACCGCGCCCACGTAGCCAAGCGACGCCTGCGTCATGCCGTCGTCGAGTACGAGCGGGGGAACATCCGAGAGTGTCTCGATAGTCGCCGGCGTACGATAGGTCGTGGCAACGCCTTTGACGACCTCCGCGATGCGGGTCTTGAGGCGCTCCATGAGCTCGACGTCGAAGCCACGCAGCGTTCCCTCGAGCACACAAGTGTCGGGGATGACATTTGCGGCCTGACCGCCGGCGAACTTGCCAACGGTAAGCGCGACCTCCTTGGCCGCCGGCACCTCGCGGGAGATGAGCTCCTGAAGCGCCAGATGCACATGGACGCCGGCCGTGATGGGGTCGATGCAGATCTCGGGGCTCGAGCCATGGCCGCCCTTGCCCTGAAGCGTGATGCGAAAACCGTACACGCCCGAGAGCGCCGGGCTGCCGTAGAGCACCAGGCCAAGCGGCGACTGGCTATTGACATGCATGGCAAAGGCGACCTGGGGGCGCGGGTTCTGCAGCAGACCGTCGGCGATGGCGGCGCGGGCACCCTCAAAGGTTTCCTCGCCCGGCTGGAACAGCAGCTTAACCGTGGCGTTGGCATCAACAAGCGCGGACTCGCGGGCCTTGAGCAGGCGCGCCGCTCCAAGCAACGCCGTTGCGTGCATATCGTGTCCGCATGCGTGCATGCAGCCGTTCGTAGAGGCGAAAGGCTCACCTGACTCTTCGGCAACGGGCAGGGCATCCATGTCGCCACGGAGCATGATGACCGTACCGGCCTGCTCATCCGTGCAGACGCCATTGCCTTGGGCCGCGGCGGCACCGGCGCCGACAAGGCCCACAACGCAGGAACCATCAACGAGCGTGGCAAATGGGATGTCCATCTCAGTCAGGCGCGCTTGGATATACGCAGAGGTCTGTGGGAGGCTATTACCCAGCTCGGGCATCTGGTGGAGATCGTGTCGCCACGCAGCGAGCTCGTCTGCAAAAGCCTGAGCTTCTGCAACGAGACCGTCACCGATAGCGGTCTGCGCCGCTGCGGTGGCCTTGGGCGCTGATTGCGGTTGAAGATCGGACAAAGCTGGTGCCATAGATGCCCTCCAGTATCGTTTTTGCAGCAAGCACTTTGATAGCGTAAAGTGCAAGGTACTACTTTAAGGACGAGGCATAAAAAATGCCGCCCCGGGAGGGCGGCGCAACAAGTTGTTTACAATTGCGGGCGCGGCTTTCGACGCAAAAAATCGAAGTGAGTCTCGCTCAAGATAATCGACAGGAAGATGAGCGCAAAGCCGGCGAGCAGGCGCGAGGTGAGCGCCTCCCCCATCAGCAGCACCGAGAACAGCACGCCCGAAGGCGACTCCATCGAAAGGAGCAGCGAGCCCGTCGAGGCCGGGACATGCGCCAGGCCGACGTTTTGGATGAGCAGAGCCGCGCATGTGCAGCCCACCGAGAGAAACGCCATCGCACTGATAAAGCTCGGCGTCCACACGGACAGAGGCGCTTGGGTCTCGAATAGCAGCGACGTTGCCAGGCTCAGCACGCCGTTGCCCACAAACATCCAAAACGTGATGACGTTGATGTCCATTTTGCGACCGTACTTGGCAGTCACCGCCATCTGGATGGCGAAAAAGGCCGCACCCGCCAGCGTAATGACGTCACCAATGTTGAATTCAACGCTATCGAGTGCGACGAGGCCAATGCCCGCTAGGCACAGCAGCGCGGCACCCAAGTTGTAGCGCGTGAGCTTTTCGCCGCTCAGGAAATAGCTCGCGAACGGCACAAGGATGCAATACGTGCCCGTCAAAAAAGCATTCTTGCCCGCCGTAGTATGTGCCAGACCGACCGTCTGCAACGCATAGGCCGCCCACATGAGCACGCCCATACTCAGGCCAACGATCAGGTTGCGAGCGTTGAGGTGCGCGATGATGCGCTTGTGGAAGACGGCAAACATGACCAACGCTGCGGGCAGAAAACGTACATAGAGCAGCGCGAACACCGGAATGGTGCCGAGTGCGTCCTTCATAGTGGTAAAGGAGTAGCCCCAGATGACCGCCACCGAAAGGAGCAGAACCTTCCAGAACAGCGGAGAGCGTGCGCCGGCGCCCCGGGGAATACCGCCCGCGCCCAAATCCTCACGGGCTACTGGGCTATCGGGCAAGTTTTCGATTTCGTTGGCAGCGTATTGGGCCATGGAACATCCTCACACTCAATCTGGGCGTGGTGTCCGCACGCGTATGGCTGCGTGCCGCCTCATGGTCAAATAAAAACGGGACGCGCCGGACCCCCGGCACGCCCCGCTACTGTAGCAACAACCGGTGTTGCATCGCAATCCAGCATAATAAAGTATCAAACTGGAAGATCTCGATGTTCCGACGGCGTTTACCTGGCTGAACTAGATCAACTTAGTCGACTCCAGCTTTTCGATGATCCAGTCGTTGGCTTTGATGACCGGGCGGCGGAAGACGACGCCAAGGGCCAGCGACGGAATCAGGTAGCTCGCCAGAATGCCCAGCTCAATCCAGTACTCCATATGGTAGGCACCGGCCATGGCAGCGTGCATGGCGTTGATGCCGTGGGTAAACGGCAGGAACGGGTAGATCGCCTGGAACACGGGGCCGGTCATCTCGATGGGGAACGTACCGCCTGAACCGCCGACCTGCATGACCAACAGCACGACAGCGAGCGCCTTGCCGATATCGCCAAACGAAACCGTGAGCGTGTAGACGATATTGGAGAACACGAGACTCGCGACCCAGCCCGCCAGCACAAACTGCAGCGGGTTGTCGCATTGGATGCCAAAGAACAGGATGTCGCCCGCGCACACGAGTGTCGCCTGCAGCAGGGCCAGACCTCCAAAGAACAGGTAGCGGCCCAGGTAGATCTCGTGCAGGCGCACGGGGATCAGCTCGTTGATGAGCTCATCGTCAACCGATACCTTCATCATGGCCGCCAGTACAATCGAGCCCACCCACAGCGACAGAATCGTGTAGAACGGTGCCATGGCCGAACCGTAGTTGCGGATCGGATAGACCGGTTTGCGGTCGAGCGCGACGGGGCCGGAAAGCGACACGGCGAGGCCCTCGGGGTCGTTGCCAATCATTGTCTTAATCATGGCCAGGTCACCCGACATCAGAGCGCTATCAAGCTCGTCCTTAAAAGCGCTGATCTTGTCCGACGCCTCGCCCAACTGATCAGAAGCCTTGTTGACCAGCGTCGCAGCCTTGGAGAGGCCCTTTGCGAGCGAGCCAGAGGCGTCGGTCAGACCGCTCACAGCGCTATCCAAGTCACCCGAGATACCGTTCAGGGAATCCAGAACGCCCGAAATGGTCTTCTTGAGCTCCTTGGCCTTAACCGAGAACGTGGAATCGTAGTCGGACTTGGCTCCCGAGATACCCGCCTTGGCATCGGCGATGGCCTGGTCGACCTCGGCACGCGAGTTGTTGACCTCCGCCATGCCGTCAAAAAGGGACTTTGCGGTCGCCGTCAGGTCCTTCGCATTGTTGCGGTACTCCACGGCAATTCTGCCCAGCGACGTCGCAGCGGACTCGAGACCGTCTTTGAGCTTGTCATCACTCACCTGGTCGGCAAGGTTGCGGAGCTGATCGGCCATCGCATCGATATCGTCAGCACGCGTATTGAGCGCCGCTGCGGCTTCGTTGAGCTGAGACACCGTAAGGTAAACATGCTGATTCGCGGCATCGAATGCCTTCGCAAGCTCGGCGGACACGTTGTCGAACGAGCCCGCGCTTCCGTCAATCGCCGCGTCAACGGCATCGTTGGCGGCCTTGAGCGCTTCCTTGGAATCATTGATGCCGCTCTTGGCGTGCTCCATCAGCTGCTTCGTCGACTCATCAACGGTGCCCGTCTGCTTGAGCATGCCGCCCGCCGATGTCAGTGAATCGGACGTGGAGCTCAAAATGCCCGCGAGCGACGTCGCACTCGCCTGAACGTCCTGCAGGTCCTCGACCGAATCGCCCAGCGTCGAGGACAGATTGGCGATAAAGTTGCTCACCTGGTCGGTACTCATATAGTCGAGCAGGCTGGACACGGTCTTAAGGCCGATGGTCGTGATGGTCTTGGTAAAGGTCTCGTTGACCTGACTCTGGACGGCGCTCGAGCCCTTTTCAGTCACGATCTGTGCGATGGCGTTAGCCTTCTGGTTCTCGTAGAACTCGATATCGGCGTGCTTCACCTCGGTCGAGAAAAGCGTCATCATGTCGGCGCTAAACGTTTTAGGGATAACGACGGCAGCGTAGTACGCGCCCGACTTAACGCCCTCAATCGCCTTATCGCGGTCGTTGAGAACGACCCAGTCAAAGTTCTCGTTGCCGCGCAGAGTGGCGGTTACGTTTTCGCCCACGTTGACCTCGACGGGAATCAGATCGCTCTCGTAACCCTCGTCGGTGTTGACCACTGCAATCTTAAGGTTGCCGGTATTGCCGTAGGGATCCCAGCTGCCGGCGATGTTAAACCATGCATAGAGACACGGAACGATGATCAGGCCCATCACGACGACCATGCCGATCACGGAGCGAGACACGTTTTGGACATCACGCTTAAACAGGTGCAGGATGTTTTTCATTTATGCCTCACCTCCTTTAGAGTGCTTGCCAAACAGGGTGGTGTCCCCGTCGTTTCCGTTTACGTTGTCAGCGCCGTCGGCATCTTGAGCCTTACGATGCGCACCGATATGCGGCAGACGGCTCGTAGGCTGTTCTCCTCCCTTGGCGCCACGCTCGCTGGCGTTGAGACCAAACATGCGACGGGCGGCAGGGATGGCAGCCGTGTGCTCGCGCATCTCGCGGCGAAGGTCCTCGTCCGAAAGCGCCGAGATACGCATCTGGGTATTGAGGCTCGCACGGATGTATTCGATGTTGATGAGCCAGCCGCAGATGGCGATAACCGAAATGATCCAGATAACGAGCAGGATGATCTTGCCGTTATTGTCGATATCGAGCACCGTCGAAAGCACAAAGAGCAGAACCTGCACGCCTACCACGGCGGCAAAACCGCCCTTGATGTAGTACGGGTAGCGATGCTCAAACGCCACGGCATGATCGAGCAGCTCGCGACGGTACGAATCGGAATCGAGCATGACACGCATGGCCGTGCGCAGCGAGTAGCGCTGGCGCGGCAGGTCGTTGGACTCGCAAATCATCATACCGGTCGTGGAAAGCTGTTTATCAAAGAGAAGGTTGAGATTGAGCAGCAGCGGACGCAGCTGCAGGCCGATAAAGAGCGCCACGATCAAGAACACGCCCAGAATGCACAGGTTAAACAGGTAGTTGAACGAATACATGCCGCCGACCGTCTCGCGCAGCAGATTGATGCCGTAGGTAAAGGGCAGCAGCGGGTGCAGCCACTGGAAGAAGCCGGGCATCATCTCGATGGGGTACATGCCCGACGAACCGGGGATCTGCACGATGACGAGAATGACGCCGATAGCCTTGCCGATATGCTTAAACGTGGTGGACAGCGCATAGATGATATTGACGTAGGTGAACGAAATGGCGATGCCGCCCAGCACGAACAGCAGCGGGCTGACGCACTGCACGCCAATCACCAGATCGCCTACCGTAACGATGATGGCCTGCAACGCGCCCAGGATCACCAGTAGCAACCAGCGGCCAAAGTAACCCTGACGCGCGGTAAAGCTGCCGATGCCTTCGCGGTCGACCTCGAGCTTGTAGATGGCGATAAGCACGTAGCCGCCCACCCAAAGCGCTAGGTTGGTATAGAACGGGGCAATGCCCGAGCCGAAGCTCTTGACTGGATAGATCGACTTGGACGCGAGCTCAACCGGAGATGCCATGAAATCTGCCACGTCATTGACGTCGACGTCCATGAGGTCGGCTAACTCGCCCATAGACTCAGAGGTCTGCAGCGCCGCAATGTCATTGGCGGCGGTCGCGAGCTTGTCCTGAACCTTGGCAAGGGAGGCGTCGGTTTGGGACAGCGTGGTCTTTGCCTGCTTGAGCGTGGCGTCGAGCTGCGCCAGCGTGCCGCGCGCGCTCGCTATCGTGGGGGTCATACCCGACACAATGCCGGTCAAATCGCCCGAAACGGCGGCAAAGGAATCGAGCGCGCTCGAGGCTTTCGGCAGCGCGTTTTGACCCAGGTTCGTCTGGGCCTGGCCAAGGTTGGTCGCACCGGTCTGAATTGCGTTATTGATAGCGTCGCTGGCGCCCGAGACGGCCGCGGCGTCATTCGCCATGGCGCTCGACTGCGCAGACAGACCGTCCTTGATGCTCTGAAGCTTTTCATTCTGCTCGCGGAGCAAATCGATGGTCGATACAATGCGCGCGTCAATTTCCTCGGAACCTGTCGACGTGTCATTGACGAGAATCTCCAAATGCCCGATAACGGCCTTATTGTGATCGATCGTCGCTTGGAGAGACTCGAGTGAGTTGTCGATGCGGGTGGTCGTAGATGTGACTGTGCCCGTCAGCTTGCCAATCGCAGCGTTCGCAGAGGCTGACGTCTTGGTGAGCGCAAGGCTGCCTTCCGAGAGCGCCTTGGAGAGCGAGGCGACAGAGTTGCCCGCCGTAGCGCGAGCCTCGCCCAGCAGGTCATTGCCCTGAGCGATTGCCTGCGTTAGAGAGGGCGTCTGACCCTGCAGGCCCGCCAACGCGGCATCAGCCGAGGCGATAGCGCCACTCGTCTTATCGATGGCGGCATTCATATCGCCAATCGAATCGCGCACCTCACCCAAGGTGTCGGATGCCTCGGACACCGAACTTGTCAGCGAGTCCTGAGTCTGGGTTGCCTTGTCCTTTAAATCGACACCGGCATCCTTGGCGATACTGGCAACAGTCTCGCCCACCGTGGAGACAAACTCCGAGTTGATCTGCTCCTCGATGGTGTTGGCACCGGTATCGGTGACCTTGGGCGCAATGGCGCTCTTCTTCTCATTGACGTAATAGGTGAGCTTCGGCTGATGGTAATTGCCATCGAGCATCGAGACAAGATTGTCGGAGAAGTTCTTGGGGATTACGATCGCCGCGTAGTATTCCCCGCTCTCGACGCCCTCTTTGGCATCGGCAGCCGAGTCGACGAAGGTCCAGCCCAGCTGATCGTTTTCCTTGAGCTGGTCGACCACCTTATCGCCTGCATTGAGCTCGCCCACCAAGTCATTCTGGGTGCCCTGATCGTTGTTGGCGATGGCGATTTTAATGCCCTGGGTATTTCCGTACGGATCCCAGTTGGCAACGATGTTGTACCAGGCATACAGCGAGGGAATGACGCACACGCCCAAGGTAACCACCAGGGCGACGGGGTTCATAAGCAGTCGCTTAATGTCGCGCTTAAATATCGCAAAGGAGACCTTTGCGTTGGATAGTTTGCTGCCGAGACTCACGCTTGGACCATCCATCCTGTCGTTGAATCGAATCGTACTATCGATAACCATTGTACGTAGGCGCTTTAGTGCCTCACGGCACAATGGTGCTGAGTTTTGCGGGTAGCAATATACTACGAAGATGAGTTAACGTACAGTTGTACAGTATCTTAAATTTCAGCAGGTCACAAAACCACAACCCGCACAAATTAGCAATCCGAATAGTCATCGGGTAGTCATTGGGGACGTTCTTAAACGACTGGTCGAACAAGAACGTCCCCAATGACTACTTTGGGCCACGAAAGCGTCGCAGGTTGAGCATAAGTCAGCGAAAACGCCCCTAAGCGAGCAAGGTGACGTGAAAGAGGAGGGAAGCGTACTTCGGTACGCGACCGACGATTGAACGTCAGATTGCCGCTTAGGGGCGTTTGCAGCGTCGAGTGGTTACGCGGTTCGTAGAACCGCGTAACCCCCTAGTTACATAAGCTCGCAAACAGCCGCCGCGAAGGCAACGGGGTCCTCGGGGAGGATGCCCTCGACCAGCAGGGCCTGATCGTAGAGCAGGCCGGAGTACTGCTTGATCTTGTCGGCGTCACCTGCCTTCTGGGCAGCGACAAGCTTGTCAAAGACCGGGTGCTTGGCGTTGAGCTCGAGAACGCGCTGGCTCTTGGGCATGCCGTCGGGCGCGCCCTCGGGTCCCTTCTGGAGCACCTTCTCCATCTCGAGCGAAAGCGGACCCTCGGTGGTAATGCAAGCGGGGGCATCGGTCAGGCGCGCGGAGACGGCAACTTTCTCGACCTTGTCACCGAGCGCCTCCTTCATAGCGCTAAAGAGGTCCTCGTTTTCCTTGGTGGCGTCCTCGGCCTCCTTCTTCTCGTCCTCGGTCGCCAGATCAAGATCGCCAGTCGCGACGTTCTTGAGCTCCAGGTGACGATCCTCGACCTCGGGCTCGGCACCGTCGGCAACGGCCTTCTCGGCAGCCTCGCGGGCGGCGTCGTCTTCGTAGATCTTAGGCATATCGGCGGCAACGTACTCACGCATAGCCTGGAACGTGAACTCATCCACATCCTGCGTCAGCAACAGCACGTCATAGCCGCGCTCGAGCACGCCCTTTACCACGGGCATCTTGGCCAAGCGCTCACGCGAGTCGCCGGCGGCGTAGTAGATGGCCTTCTGATCCTCGGGCATGCCCTTGGCATACTCGGCCAGGGTAATCATCTTCTGCTCCTTGGCAGACCAGAACAGTAGCAGGTCGGCGAGCTCATCGGCCTTCATGCCATAGCTCGAGTAGATGCCGTACTTAAGGCCGCGGCCAAAGTTCTCAAAGAACTTCTCGTAGGCCTCGCGGTCGTTGTCGCGCATGTCCTCAAGATCGGCAGTGATCTTCTTCTCGACACGCTTGGCAATGGCCTTGAGCTGACGGTTCTGTTGCAGCGTCTCACGCGAAATATTGAGCGTCACGTCGGCAGAGTCCACGACACCGCGCACAAAGTTGTAGTAGTCGGGCAGCAAGTCGTCGCACTTCTCCATAATCAGCACGTTGGAACTGTAGAGCGCCAGGCCCTTCTCGTAGTCCTTGCTGTACAGATCGAACGGGGCGCGACCCGGCACAAACAGCAGCGCATCGTACTCAAGCGTACCCTCGGCATGGAAGCTGATAGTGCGCGCGGGATCGTCAAAGTCGTGGAACGTGGACTTGTAGAACTCGTCGTAGTCCTTCTGCTCGACATCGGAGCTGCGCTTTTTCCAAATCGGCGTCATGGAGTTGATGATCTCGAGCTCCTGGTAGTCCTCGTACTCGGGCTTGTAGTCGTCGCCGGCGTCCTCGGGCTTGGGTTTCTGGCGGCTCTTGCTCACCATCATCTGAATCGGGTAGCGCACATAGTTGCTGTACTGCTGAATCAGGCTCTTGAGGCCCCACTCGGTCAGGAAGCGATCGTAGGTCTCGGCCTCGCCGTCGGCGTCGAGCTTCTCGTTCTCGCGCAGCGTCAGGATGACATCGGTACCGTGCTCAGCACGCTCGCCATCCTCGATGGTGTAGCCCTCAAGACCGTCGGACTCCCAAACGTGGGCGGTGTCCTCGCCATAGGCGCGGCTGACAACCTTTACGTGGCTGGCAACCATAAAGGCAGAGTAGAAGCCCACGCCAAACTGACCGATGATGTCGACATCGGAACCCTGCTGCTCGGCGTTCTCAGTCTTAAACTCCTCGGAGCCGGAATGGGCGATGGTGCCCAGATTGCGCTCGAGCTCCTCGGCGGTCATGCCAATGCCGTTATCCGAGATGGTAATGGTGCGGGCGTCTTTATCAAAAGAGACGCGAATAGCCAGGTCGCCCTGGTCGAGCTTGACACTCGGGTCCTGCAGGCTCTTAAAGTTGAGCTTGTCGACGGCATCGCTCGCGTTGGAGATAAGCTCGCGCAGGAAGATTTCCTTATTGGTGTAGATGGAGTTGATCATGAGGTCGAGCAGTTTTTTGCTCTCGGTCTTAAATTGACGCATGTGCAGTCCTTTCGCGCTACCCCTGTCCGCAAAAAACGGCCCGGTCGCCCGAGCCGCATCGCAGACCTGCTATGTTCAGACTTAGATTTTATAACCCATTAGCGCGCATATATACATACGGAATCGAAAAACTGTATGTCCGCGCGCTCTGATGCGCCAATTGCCAAGGAGTGTCCCAAACTGCCGGCAGGAAAGGAACGTCCCTATCTGCCACCCTCGACCCGTTTGGCCATCCAGGCATGGGGCTGGCCCTCGTCTTCGTAGTCTACCGGGGCAATTTGCGTGTAGCCCGCCTTTGCATAGAGCGGCAGCACGTATTCCTGCGCATGCAGCTTAATAAGCTTAGCGCCGGCATCGCGTGCACACGCGCCACTGGCCTCAACGATCGCACTCGCCAGTCCACGACGACGCATAGCCGGCAGCACGGCCACGCGCCCCATAATGTAGGTCTCCCCCGCCGCGACGCCTTCGTCCAAGTCGCACGCCGGCGACACCGGAGCCTCTGCGTCAGCTGCGCGCTCGAGTTCTTCGGGAAACACGCGCGAGCAACCGGCAAGCTCACCGTCTACATAGAGCGTCACATGGATGCAGTTCGGATCCTCGTCGATAGCGTCAAACTCATTCTCGTAGCCCTGCTCGTCCATAAAAACGACGCGGCGCACCAACGCCGCGTCATCAAAGCATCCCGTCTTAAGTTGGATATCCATGGCTGCCCTTTCATTCAATGCGAACGTTAGGGACAGATTTTAGCGAAAATGAGCTCCGCGCACGCTAAACTTCGCGCGAGCCTTCGCCAGGCAGTCGTAATGACCCACGTTATGGGCATCGCTCGCGATGAAGCTGTACAGGTTCTGATCAAACAGGCGCTGTGCCGGCTTTTTCTCGCGACCAAAGCGACCGCCGGCAATAAAGTCCGCCGAAGCCTGCAGCTTGCAGCCCATATCGACCAGGCGCTCCGCCACGCTTACATCCTTTTGAACCGCACGATAGCGCTCAGGATGAGCGATGATCACCTGGTAGCCACGGCACTGCAAATCGTAAATCGTGTTCTCGTACTCTCTAAACGCATACGCATCGGCATGCGTCGAAAGCTCGAGCAGAAACTCGTTGGTCCCATCGAAATGCAAGTGATCCGCGGCATCGATACCAAGCTCAACGAGCTTTCGATGGTTGACCTCGAAGCCCATCTGGAGCGGAAAACCGTCAGCGTTATCGCGCAGCAGCTCAAAGGCATCCCACATCTTGTCGTAATCAAAATAGGGATCACGGCAGTGAGGAGTGCAAACGATTCTGGTTACACCGGCCCGCTTGGCAGCCTCGAGCATCGCCAAGCTCTCTTCGAGATCGGCGGCGCCGTCGTCTACACCCGGCAAGATATGGCAATGAATGTCACGCATAGGTCAGCCTTAATCAACTAAACGTTTGCTCGGTTGGTGAAGATGCCCTTTTTGGAAGTGCCCTGATCGTCGGAGCCCTTCTTAACCTTCTTACCGTCCTTGGTGTAGTAAGAATAGTAGTACTCGCTGGTCTCGGTCTCACAGTAATTCATGACGGTACCGATGAGCTTGACCTTCTCGGACTTCTTAAGCTGGGCGATAGCGTTGAGCGCCTCTTCGCGCTTGGTAAAGTCCTCTCGCACCACGAACAGCGCGCCGTCGGTCAAGCTGGCAATCTCGGCAGCATCGATGAAGGTGCCGACCGGAGGAGCATCGAAGATGACGTACTGGAACTTGGCGGACAGTGCCTTTACCAGCTTGGCAAAGCGATGGGAGACGATGATGTCGGCAGGATTGGGAATGTGCGGCTCGGCATCGAGGAAGTAGAAGTTCTTCTGACCCGTCTCGACAATTGCCTGGTCAATGGAGATCTGCTCGGAAAGGACCGCATAGAGTCCGCCGCGCGAACGAACGCCGAGCATATCGGAAAGGGACCTGCGGCGCATATCGGCCTCGACCAGCAGGACACTCTTGCCGCTCGTGGCGATTGCCTGAGCAAGATTAATGGAAACCGTAGACTTGCCCTCGTTGGGAATCGAGGAGGTAACGGTGATGGTGCGAATGGGGTCGTCCACGCTCGCAAAGCGGATGTTGGCCAGAAGGGTCTTGGCGGCATTCTGCACAACGAGCTTATCGGTGTTCTTTGCCTTAGCCATGCCTATTTACCACCTTTCATAGCCGGAATTCGGCCAACAACGGGAATACCCAGGAGCTCTTCTGCCTCTTCGGCACCGCGGATGCGGGTATTGAGCATGTCTGCCAAAACGACATAGGCAACTGCGATAAAGATACCGGCGAGGAACGCGACGGCAATATACAGCGTGCGCTTGGGGCCGCTGGGGGCTTCGGGGGTCTTAGCCTCGTCGATAACGTTGATGCTCTGGGCAGCGCCGACGTTCTGAGCGACCGTACTCACCGAGCTGGCAATGGCCTTTGCGACCTCAGCCGTCTCCTTGGCATCGGTGCCGGTAACCGAAAGCGTAATGACACGCGTGGTGGTCTCGGAGGAAACAGACACCTTGTAGTCATCCAGATCGGTAAGGCCCAGTTCTTTGGCGGCGCCGCTCTTAACGCTATCGCTATCCAGCAGCGTGGCGATATCGTTGGAAAGCATCTGGCTCGCCGAGAGATCGTTGTAGCTCATCTGACCGCTATCGTCGGTCTTGGCGAGAATGTACATGCTCGTCGTCGCGGTATAGGTGTTGTCCATCGCAACGAAGGACACGATGCCCATAGCGATCGCGCAGACCACCGGAAGGGTGATGACCAGCTTGAGGTGCTTCTTCAGCAGCTGGAACAGTTCGAGAAGGGTCATGCAGCTTGCCTTTCATTTCCCCAGTTCGGATTGACAAAACTGTCCGTATGTTATCGCATCTTTTTACCGAGACCAAACTCTATACATAAGAAACAGGCTCTCCTGTAAAAATGTCGGAAGCAATCGTAAAATTGCACAACAACGCCGCACCCGAAAGTCAAATGCGGCGTCTACATCAATATCTATGTTGTATCGCTATGCGAATGGCTCGTCCTGCTGTATGGGAAACGTCACCGTAATGGTGGTTCCCACGCCCAACTCGCTCGACAGATCGAGCGTGGCGTGATGATACAGGGCCGCATGCTTGACAATGGCAAGCCCCAGGCCGGTTCCGCCGCGTGCCTTGGACCTACTCTTGTCCACGCGATAGAACCGCTCAAATACCTTGCCCTGTTCTTCAGGCGCGATACCGATTCCCGTGTCGGCGACAGCGAGGAACGGATGGCCTTCGTCGTTGGTGCCGCACTGCAGCGTAACCGTACCGCCGGGCCGATTGTAGCGGATGGCGTTGCTTGCCAGATTATAGATGAGCTCGTCGACCAAGCGCGACACGCCTTCGATGACCACAGGCTTGGTCTCATGACTTATCGTCACATTCGCTTGACGGGCGACCTGTTCAAGACGCTGTTCAACCGCGTAGATCGCACGCGAGAGCTCAATAGGCTCCGTGGACCCAATGGGCACCGCCTCGCCCTCAGTTGCACGTTCGGCCTCGTCCAAGTTAGACAGCGTAAGGATGTCGTTGACAAGCGCTGCCAAGCGGCCCGCCTCACGATAGATGCGACCGCCAAAGTTGCGCAGGTCGTCCTCGCCCTCGACCATGCCATTTGCGATGAGCTCGGCATAGCCCGAAATCGCCGTAAGCGGCGTCTTGAGCTCATGGGTGATATTCGCCGTGAACTCGCGGCGCATACGGTCGTTGTCCGCTAGCACCGCCATTTGGCGCTTGAGTTCCTGGCGCTGCGACTCGATGCGCTCAAGCATGGGAACCATCTCGGCATAGGCGTGCTCATAGCTACGGCGTGGGTGATCCAAATCCACCTCTTGCAACGGCGCGATGATGGCACGGGACTCACGGCGCGCCATAAAAAACGAGAGTACTGCACCCGCTGCTGCGATAAGCAGCATCGGCGCCAGCATCGACAGCAAAATCGCCGCAACGCCAGGCTGGGCCTGCGCCAAGCGAACGACCTGGCCGTTATCAAGGGTGACGGCGCGATACAGCATAATCTCGTCGAGTGTAGAGCTTGCGCGCTCCGCGGAACCCGAACCACTCTCAAAGGCCTCGATGACCTCGGGGCGATCGCCATGGTTGGGCAGTGTGGAAGGCGACGCCTCGTTGTCGTAGGCAACAGATCCGTCCTTATTGATCAGCGTGATACGAAGATCCTCGCGATCGAGGCTTCGCAAGAACGGAATGGGCTCCTGCTGCTCGTCGAGGGCGGCAGCAATGAGCTCAGTTTCCTGCGCCAGATTGGCACTCGTGGCATCCGCCAAAGTGTTTTGCACAAAGAACGCACCCAGCACCGTAAACGCCACGATAACCGCCATGGCGCAGACAAAGATCGTCACAAAAACGCGGTGCGACAGCGTATGTTTTCCCTGGGGGGCGAAGACCACGGGTTACTCCTCCGATGCGGTGGCCGCGGTGTCGTCGCCTTCGGCACCATCACCGGCAGAAGGCTCGGCCAGGCGATAACCCACGCCGCGCACGGTCTCGATGGCGCTGGCATGCTCGCCCAGTTTTTGGCGAAGCGTCTGCACGTGCACGTCAACGGTGCGCGAACCGCCGTCGAAGTCCCAGCCCCACACGCTCTGCAGCAACGACTCTCGGGTAAAGACCACGCCGGGCTTGCGCATGAGGTACTCGAGCAGGTCGAACTCGCGCAGGGTGAGCTTAAGCGGCTCGCCGGCAACGGTCACCTCGCGATGGCTGGGCGAAAGCACGATGTCGCCCACGCTGAGCACATCGCTCGCCTGCTTGACCATGCCGCCGCGACGCAGCAGTGCGCGGCAGCGGCTCGCAAGCTCCATGAGCGAAAACGGCTTAGTCAGGTAATCGTCGGCACCGCCATCGAGCGCCATCACCTTGTCGAGTTCGGTGTCCTTGGCGGTAAGCATCATGATGGGCACCGTCGCCGTCAGGCGATCGGCACGCAGGCGGCGCATAATCGCCAAGCCATCGGTGTCGGGCAGCATGATGTCGAGCAGGACGGCATCGGGTACCCGTCGCGCCACGGCGGCCTTAAACTCGCCGTCGCACGAAAAGCCCTCGGCCTCGATTCCCTGCTTGCGCAGCGCATAGACCGTCAAATCCCTGATGTTGTCATCGTCCTCGACGTAGTAGATCATGTTGAACCCCTTTGCGGCCGGCATGACCGCATCTTAACCCTAAAAGCACCTGTAAAAGACAGCGTCAGCCAAAACGCCCCGTCAAATAATCCGCCGTGCGCGGATCGGACGGATTTTTGAAGAGTTGCGCGGTAGGCGCGTGCTCCACCAGCTCACCCAGCAAAAAGAACGCAACCGAATCGGAAATACGCGCGGCCTGCTGCATGTTGTGCGTCACGACCACCAGCGTGCAGGTTTCCTTGAGCTCGCAGGCAAGCTGCTCCACCACGAGCGTCGACACGGGGTCGAGCGCCGAGGTCGGCTCGTCCATCAGCAGAATGTCGGGCTGCACGGCAAGTGCGCGGGCGATGCACAGGCGCTGCTGCTGTCCACCCGAAAGACCCAGGCCCGGCTCCTTGAGCTTGTCCTTGACCTCATCCCATAGCGCAGCGCGACGAAGGGAGTCCTCGACCAGCTCATCGACCACGGCGCGGTCGCGCACACCCATACCGCGAGGACCGTAGGCGACGTTGTCGTAGATGCTCATGGGAAATGGGTTGGGGCGTTGGAACACCATGCCCACGCGCTGGCGCAAACGGCAGATGTCGCAATCGCCCAGGATATCTTGACCATCGAGCGCAATCTTGCCCTCGATGCGGCAATCCTTGATGCCGTCGTTCATGCGGTTAAAGCAGCGCAGCAACGTGGACTTTCCGCAGCCCGAAGGCCCGATGAACGAGGTGATCTGCTTGTCGCGGATCTTGATATTCACGTCCTTGAGCGCATGGTGGTCGCCATAGAACAGGTCGATGCCCTCGACGTCGATGCGCGTCGGCGAGGCGGCAAGATCCTCTGCCGTGGGGCGAGTCGCATCCCCAACCTCGCGCTCATGCGCGGCCTCGGCCTGCGCTTCCATGAGTTCTTCAAGCTCCGTGGGCTCCACAGCCGCAGCAGCCGTCATACCGCACACCTCCATATCGATATCAATTCAGCAGTATCGATAGTAGGAATCGCGGCTCATACGCACGTGAGCACATTGTCAAGTGTTTGTAAGGGCACGCTAGCTATGCGGCGGGCAGCTCGATGGTGAATATCGTGTGTTCGGGCGTCGATTCACATGCAACGGTACCGCCGTGTGCCGCGATGATCTCCTTGGCAATAGCAAGGCCCAAACCGGCACCACCGCGATTGGTCGCACGCGCCGCATCCAGGCGATAGAACTTCTCAAAGATTACCTTGAGCTTAGCCGCAGGGATAGGATCGCCCTGATTGATAAAGCGCACGCGCACGCCACCATCGTCTTGGCGCCTGGCCTCAATCGTGATGGTCGAGCCCTCGTAGCTATAGGCGACGGCGTTTTTCATGATGTTGTTGAACACGCGGGCCATCTTGTCGCCATCCACGAGCACCGTCAGGTCCTCGCGAATATCAACTTGGGCTTCCTTATGCCGCTCGTTGAGGATGGGATAGAACTCGTCAGCCACCTGAGCCAGCAGCAACCCCAGATCAACATAGCCGCGCGTGAGCACGATATCGTGGAAGTCAAAGCGCGTGATATCGAAGAACTCCTCGATGAGCGCATCGAGCCGGTGCGCCTTGTCGAGTGCCACGCCCGTAAAGCGCGCACGTTGCTCAACCGGCAGCTCAGGAGCCTCTTGCAGCAGCGAAAGATAGCCCACCACACTGGCAAGCGGGGTGCGTAGGTCATGTGCCAAGTACGTGACCAAATCGTCCTTGCGATGCGACTCGTCACGCAGAGCTTGCTGCACCTTGCGCTCACGGTCACGCACGCGGTTAAGGGCGCCCTCGACCTCCAAGAAGTCGCCGTCGATGTTATCCCAGGTGTCGGGGTGATCGATCAGGCGATCTTGAATACGAGCGGCCAGCACACAATCGGCATGCTGCTCGCCCTGCTCGTAGCCATGGTAGTACAGGGCGCGGCCGCAAAAGAACAGAACGCACACGGCAAGCGCCAGCACAAAGCCAAGCATGTTGAATACAAAGCCGGCATCGAACAGCACCGGCCCTTCGATGCCGCCGAGCGCCATGGCGCCAATCGCCAACGTCATGGCCCACGCGGCACCGCCAATCACCACGCAACGGCGCACGATTTCGAATCGATCGATCAGCAAAAAGCCGACAAGCAGCACCGCTAAGACTCCGGCGATGTTGTCGATGCCAATCAGCAGCAGGCTCAGCAAAAAGAGCAGCACCGTCGCAAGCGCGCGGTTGTCGACGACTGCCCGTACGTATTCAAAGAGTCGATCGGGCACCTCGAATGCCTGCCTATCGTCTTTTGTCATATCCACTTCCCCACCATCAAAGGCGCTATTCGATTATGTAGCCGACGCCCCAGACGTTTTTGATAAAGCGCGGCTTTTGAGCGTCGTCGCCAATCTTTTCGCGCAGGTGGCGAATGTGCACCATCACCGTATTGTTGGAGCCGGGCATAAAATCCTCGTTCCACACCGCGCGGAACAGATCCTCCACGGCTACCACGCTGCCGCGATGCTCAACCAGATACAGCAAGATGGAATACTCGATGGGCGTGAGGCGTACCGGTGCACCGTCCACCGTTACGGAACGAGCATCGCGGTTGATCTCCAGGCCGTCGAGCTGGATGGTCGGCGACTCGGCCGCCTGCGAGCGGCTACCGTAGCTGGTGTAGCGGCGAAGCTGAGCGTGCACGCGCGCGATGAGCTCCAGCGGACGGAACGGCTTAACCACGTAATCGTCCGCGCCAAGCGAAAGGCCCTCGATCTTGTCTTGCTGGGCATCGCGCGCCGTCAGCATGATCACAGGATAGGTATGGCTGAAACGGATCGTACGCAGTAGCTCAAAGCCATCGATATCGGGCAGCATGACATCCAACAGTGCCAGATCGAACTCCTGCTCCAGGATTGCCTTGGCAGCATCGGCCCCGCTATAGGCAATCTGGACATCAAAGCCCTCTTTTGTAAGGTAGATACCAACCAAGTCGGCGATGGCCTTCTCGTCATCAACTACCAAAATGCGCTCGTTCATGCGTGCTCCTCTCGCGCTCCATTATGCCCGAGGCGACGCACGCCACACACAACAAGCGTGGGTGATTAAGTCGGCCTTAAGCACCCTTGTACCCGTTCGGGCGCGGATGTGGGCCACGCACGCACGCGATGATCGCCGACGCCGGCAAACGATATACTCTAGTTCCAGAAGAGACCATCCCGTCGAAAGCGAAATCCGTGAAGTCCCTCACCTCTTTTGCAAAGCGCTCAGCCCAGCTTGCCGCCGGCTTTGTCTGCGCTATCGCCCTTGCCGCTGGCGTGCCCACCGTCGCCGGCGCCCAAGTACTCACGACCGACAATGTTTGCGGCAAAACCGCCGATGCGCGCGGCATCACGGCCGAAAACCTGCCCGATATCGATGCGACCAATGCCCTCGTCATGGGCAAAGACGGCACCGTCTACTATGCCCGCGGTGCCGATGAGCAGGTCAAGATTGCCTCGATCACCAAGGTCATGACCGCAATCCTAACCGTCGAGAATTGCAAGATGGACGAGAAGGTCACGGTGAGCAACGCCGCAGCCACCGTGGGCAATTCAACAGCCGGCCTACTCGAAGGCGACGAGCTCACCGTGAAGCAGGCACTGCGCGGCCTGATGATTCCCTCGGGCAACGACGCCGCCATCGTGCTCGCCGAATATGTGGGCAAGAAGATCGACCCTAAGACCAAAGACGCCGAGGCAACCTTTGTGAAGGCCATGAACGAGCGCGCTAAGAAGCTCGGCTGCACCGGTACGCTTTTTGAAAACCCGCATGGTCTGGACTTTGATGAGTGGGCTGGCGATATGCACTCAACCGCACACGACGTAGCGCTGATGATGCAGGAGGTCATGAAAAACGACACGATCCGCGAGGTCGTAGCGAGCGAGGATTCCTGGATCGAGGTCACGGGCGCCGACGGCACCGACCATTCGCATTCCATGGACACGCACAACGTTTTGCTCGGTCAGGACGGAAACATTGGCGGCAAGACCGGCACCACCGACGACGCGGGCTACTGCTTTACGAGCGCCTACAACCGCGACGGCGACGAGATCTACACTGTTATTTTGAACTCCACCACCACCGACCAGCGCTTTACCGATACCGCCAGCCTTGCCAACTGGTACTACGGCCACAAGGTGACGGTCGCAATCGCCAACACGCAGGAAAAGACCGCCAACGGCAACCCGCTTATGGCGCGCATTGGCCAAACCGACTGGACGGATAAGACGATCGACGCCACACTCGCCGATCCTACGGCGCAAGCGACCGTGTTTTCCCTTGCCGGCGAGGTGACCGAAAAGGTTAGCTACGACGATCTTTCGGGCACGGTGCATGTGGGCGACAAGGTGGGCAGCGTCACGCTCAAGCAGGACGGCACCAAGATCGCCGTCATGGACCTAGTTGCCGACGAGGAAGGCGCAGGGCCGAATCCCATTGAATGGCTACTCGTAAAGCTCGATCGCTTGGGCCGTCGCATCGACAACCGCCCGCTCACGGCAGAAAGCGAGACCGTCGCCAAGGCGCCCGAGGTGTAGTGCGCAAGAATAATAAGCCCATTAAAAGGAGGCGTCCGAAAGGATGCCTCTTTTTTTGAGGGTTCGAATCCCCAGCCGCCATTCTTGATAATAAAAAGGGCCCCAAATGGGACCCTTCTTCAAATTCGTACTGGCGGAGAGCTGGGGATGTCCGGGCATGCTACGCATGCCCTCCGGCTTCAAAGCCTGGCGGCTTTTCGCCCACGGGCTACAAACGCTTTCGCGTTTGCTTAACGCCCGTGCCCTCTCGGGTTCGAATCCCCAGCCTCCTTTCTCCGCACCAAAAAAGGGCCCCAGATGGGACCCTTCTTTCAATTCATACTGGCGGAGAGCTGGGGATTCGAACCCCAGATGCCCTTTTGGGGCATACTCGCTTAGCAGGCGAGCACCTTCGGCCTCTCGGTCAGCTCTCCGTAACAGCCGTTCTATAGTAACCAAACAGCCAAGGATGAGCAAGAGGAAATTTTCTAATTGCCTAGCAGCCTTTCCTTCTTGAAAGCTTCGCCTACCCCAGCGAGCGGTTGAGGGAGCCGAGCTCGTCGTTGCCCATGGTGCGCCACATTTGGAAGATACAACCGCGCGCCAGGAAAAAGAAACCGTTGTCGACCAGTTGCACAGCGGCATCTGCCAGCTGATTCGTCACGGCGGACACTGGCGGCAGCTCTAGTCCAGCCTTGTGGATGGTCTCGACCGCTTCCTCGAACGTCGGAGGCTCGCTGACGCCCATCTCGTTCATAAGGCCCTGCATTTCTTCCAGCGCGCTGCTGCCCGACTCCTCGCCGCGCGGCACCAGACGGTAACAAGCCAGCGCCAGGTCGAGCTGATCGCAATTCCAATAGGCAAACGCCAAGCGATAGAACAGGTAGCCGATTGCAGAACGATCGCTGGCAATACGTAGGCCGTGGCGCGCCACCTCGATAATCTCGTCAAAGCGCTCCAGACGCGCAAGCACGTTGATGAGCGCAAAGTGCGACTGCATGGACGAGCGCGCCAGATCGTAAAGATGGCGCACCTCGGGCAGCGCTCGTTCAAAGTCCTCTTGCTCGGCGTAAAAGCTGCAGATCTCGTGCTGGGCAAAGTACAGCGCATCGGGCGCACGAAGGATTCGCACAGAGCGGTCTTCTTCCAACACCGGTAGCACCATGCGCACCAGCTGGTTATCGCAAAACTGCGTTTGAACCGGACCTGTCGCCAAAAGCTCGGCGACGGCGCACTTGGCCTCCAACTCCTCGACAAGACGGGAAAAACCTTCAAAAGCACCTGTACGGTCGACTTTTGCCTGCTCGCGCAATTCAACAACACGGGCCACGTATGGGTCGTCGTCCTCTTCCATGACCTCCAGCTCGTCAGCCGTATCGGCAAGCAGCAGATCGCGCAGCGCCGGCGGCAGCATGCGATGGTCATCACGCGGACGAGCATGAACCTCCGCCGGTTCAATCGTCTCCGGAGCGGTTGACTCATACGCCTCAAGCACACGCTTGCACGGCATATCGTCCATGTCCATGCTCTCAAGATCCTTGGCGACAGGCACGCAATCGGCCAGATAGGCCGCGCGCCCAAGGAAATACGTTGCGACAACGCGCTCGCCCTGCTCACTGTCGGGAGCAGCAATCTGCACATAGCAGCGCGTGATGCAGGTGCCCGCGGCAAAACACGCTGCCGCAAGCGTGAGTGCCACGCGCGCATCGTGCTCCGCGGCCCAGATCGCACGCGCGTCCTCGTCCAACTCGCGCCAGGCGTCATCTTGAGCGTCGTATTCACGTTGCGGCATGGCATCAACGGCAGACTGCCCAAACCGAACGAGCATGATCCCCTCGGCAACGTTTGCCCGATAGGTATAGTCGAGCCGCGTGACCACGTTAAGTGCCTCGACAATACGCGCGAAGCGGGTACGCACATCCCACTCACCGCCCGGCTGGCAAGCCACCGTACCCGGTTTGCCCCACGGGTTATCGCTCGAGGCCGTATCAAGCAGTCGGGGAACATCGTTGGTCGTCTTGGCGATATGCCACGCATCAAAGAGCGCGCAGCCCTCAAGGCTCGGCGAGGATGCCGCAGGGACCAATCCGGCCCCGATGTGCTCAAGGATGCCGGAGAGACGGTTAAGACGGCACTCGATGGCAAGCAGCATGTCAATCTCGTCCTGGTCCAGCAGGCTGCGATCAAAATTGAGATAGAAAAGCTTTGAGCGATCGATGCGAGCCAGGCTCATCTCGGACTTAGCGGCGATGGTGCGCAAGCGAGGCAAGTCAATTTCACTCATAAGGGCGGCGGCATAGCGCTCGATACCGCTCGGATTCTCGGCATGGTCAACGCGGTAAAGCAGCGTCTCGATAGCATCAGGGAGCGGTGCCGTGTTAAAGCCCAAAAACACCTCGACCGGCTCGGGCAACTTTACGAGCTTGATCTTGTCGATAACATTTTGCATACCCTCGTCGAGTCCGCCGGCGTCCGCCGTGCTCGCAATGGCATTTTCGGAGTCAGCGAATATCACGTAGCGCAGGAACATCGATGCCATGAACTCGCCGTAAGGAAGGGAGCGGGTCGAATTCCATGTCTCGTGGTCGGACTGCTCGCGCATGGGGCCTTCGGGAGAGCCGACGGTTCGCGCGCACGCGCGCATCGTGCCGTTGGCTCGCCGAACCACAATCTCACCAATACCGGAGTCCGACTCGTCAAGGACCAGTTCCATGTCGGGATCGTTGGGCAGCGGAGCCTCGCTGACGGGGCGGTCCACCTTGTACACCTCACCCGAAACGCTTACGTAGCCCAAAAGCGACACATGACTTTTGCCAACAAATTCGACGACATAACAAGATTCATGCCGATCCTCGCCAAAGAGTTTCCAGACCACGCCATATGAGCGTCCCGCAGGCTGCTCGGGCATCGCCGGAAAGCGCTTCTTGGGATCGAGAAACCTGAGCTTGTATGTCGGACGCTCTGCCACGAAATATCACCCTGATCGGTCGCTTGAAGAAGGAGTGGTCGCGAATAAGTCGCGACATCTACTCGGAATCTTACACGAGTCGACAGGAAATCGTCCGCTTTACGCCCGCGCCTCGACCGAGGTTCGAATCCATGCGGT
>JAQDWB010000020.1 GCA_027673765.1 Coriobacteriaceae bacterium AM113-163 | reverse complement strand
CTATGCGGTTGTCAATTTGCGAAAGAAATTATGCGTCACCCTCCGTTATGATCTGTTCGATGCCCGCCTGGCTAAAGATAAACGCCGCGGTGTTCTCGGGAACAAAAATGAGCGACCTGTTGGACAGAACATCATTCGATCCGTAGTTTCCGCCGCGCCCGTTTTGCCCGACCTTGCGCACCCCCGGAGCAACCACGACATGCTCGTCAAAATGACCAGCCGTGACAATATCTTTCCATTGATCGGCGAGCACGCCACCGAGCGAGTCGATGGCAACATTCACAATACCCACAGCTACCTCACCCTACAGCACAAACTTGGTATCGCAGTACGAACAAACAACGCCTTGGCCTTTGCGCCCCGCGACGGGCGCATGGCATCCAGGACACTTTGCCGTCGCCTTTACGGCCATCTTCTCGGCATGAGGCTTTTGCGCCTTCAGAGAAGCACCCAAGGCACTGCCAATGGAGTCGCCAACTGCCCCGACAACGCCCACGGCACCGTCTACAAAATCTGCAATCTCTGCCGCTGTACCCGAGGGAAGCTCTGAAGTATCGATGGCATCGATGTTGCCCGCCGCCGCGCGGCGCACGCTTTCGGCCCAACGGTCGGCAAGGCGCTTGCCACCTTCGGTAAAGCTCACCGTAACGGTCTCCTCCGAAAATGCGACTCGCAGCACCGGCGTACTATTCACACGCGCTGCGATAGCCTGGGGAACATCTGCCGAACACAGAATCGAATCGAGCGGGCAGCGCTTGAGGTAGCGCCGGGTTTTAAACAGTCCCTCGGAGACCGTTGCGACCAAGATTAGATTCATATTTGTAAGCACGATCTCATCGAGAGCCTCGCTGCCAGAGCCAACGCCCAAGCGCACATTCGAGGTCTGCATGATGATGAGTTCGCCGGGTACCAGATTGTACTCGTCCACGCCGCCATCCCCCGTCCAACGTTTTCCTCCCATCCTAAACACCGGGCAAATAATTTCATCAGCTGCCAACTGAATTTCTCACCGGATTCAGTTGGCAGCTGATGAAATCTGCGCAGTCCACAGCCACAATTCAAAACAGCGTCATCCATATCAAGGGAAGGAAATACTATGGATTGGGAAGCTTCAGGCAGCAGGGATAATGGCGTCCCCCAAACGGTGTCGACGCCCGACGGCAAGCCGCCCAAAGGTAAGAAAAAATGGCCGATCGTTCTGGCGGTGCTTGTTATCCTGATTATCTTGGCACGTATCAGCTCGTGCGTGAGCGGCTGCGGGTCTACGAGCCCGTCGAAGAGCGTCGACACGTTCACCTGGCCCAGCAGCGGCCTTGCAACCGAACTGCCTAAGCCCAAGACAAACAAGGGAGAGATATACGAGAACAGCTCCGACTCTTTTTCGGCAACGCTGAAAGAAGTCTCACAAGCCGACTACGATAGCTACGTCGAAGCTTGCAAAGAAGCCGGCTATACCGATTTCTCGGGCGAAGGCACTGATGATTTTGAGGCAACGGCACCCAGCGGAGCAAAACTGACCTTGTCCTACTACAGCAGCTCAAAGTCCCTCGACATCGAGCTGGAGAAGCCGCAGGACAGCAGCGAGCAGACAGGCGCGGCTAACGATACCGATGCGGCAGCCACTGATTCGCAGACCGAAACCGCACCGGCCGCATCCTCTTCTGACTTCCGTGCCATGATGGACGGCTACGAGCAATTCATGAACAGCTACGTCGAGTTCATGAAGAAGTACGAATCGTCCGACGATACCGCTTCGATGCTTGCCGACTACGGATCGATGATGCAACAGTACAGCGACTGGTCGCAAAAATTTGACAGCGTCGACGAAAACTCGCTTTCCGCCGAGGACCAGGCCTATTACCTTGAGGTCCAGGGGCGCGTTCTGCAGAAACTGAGTGAAGTTCAGTAACCGCGAACAAAACGCCACGTATCAGCCCATTAACGGAGAAGGCCCGTCATCCAACGATGACGGGCCTTCTCCGTTGCAATCGGTTTTTCCAAACGCCTAGGCGTTCTTCTTCCCGAGCTTAGCCTTAACCAGGCCGACCACGGTCGGGATGATCGACACGGCGACGATGCCGATAATCAGCAGCTCAAAGTGCTCCTGCACAAAGGGAATGCCGCCAAAGAAGTAGCCCAGCAGCGTAAAGACCGTCGACCAGGTAATGCCGCCCAGCACGTTAAAGATGACAAAGTTGCGCCAGTGCATGCCGCCCATGCCGGCGATAAAGGGCACAAAGGTGCGGATAAACGGGAAGAAGCGGCCCAGGAAGATGGCTAGGTGACCCCACTTGTCCAAGAAATCCTCGGACTTTTTGATGCGCTCGGGCGTCATGGCCTTCACCTTGCCCGAAGCAATGATCTTTTTGCCAAAGAAATGACCGATCATAAAGTTGCACTGATCACCCAAAATGGCAGCCGCCCATGCGACGGCCAGAAGCGCCACGATGTTAAAGCCACCGTTGTGGGCAAAGAAACCCGAAGCAAACAGCAGCGAATCGCCAGGAAGGAACGGGAAGAACACCACGCCTGTCTCGATAAAGATGATCAGGAACACGCAGCCGTAGGCCATAAGCGGGCCGGCGGCGATCCAGCTGGCAATCGCGGTGCGCGGGTCTTTGAGCAGCTCGGCGATAAAATTGATGAAACCCATGAAGTAAAACCTCTCAGTTGTGGGCGCGGATACGTCCAAGTTGACCAGTATACGGTTGCGGCGCCCCCTCGTGCGCAACCCCACAAAAGCATGACCCCATTACCAGCAAGTTTGCATAACTGACACCTGTTGCGCAATGCCGCCAAGATTGTCCTTCCTAATCCCTAGCGAATCGCTATACTTTATTGAATCGCATTGCCATGGCGCTAAGGGAGGGCGGCCGGTGAGCTTTATCAATACCATTCGCGAGGACATCAAGACCGTCCAAGCGCAGGATCCCGCCGCGCAAAACGGTCTAGTCATCTTCCTTTCCTATCCTGGCCTGCACGCCAAGTGGAACCACGTGCCCGAGCACTGGCTCTGGGAGCACGGTCATCGCTCGCTCGCCCGCGTGCTCTCGCAAATCACCCGCCACATCACCGGCGTCGAGATTCATCCCGCCGCACAGATCGGCAAGCACTTCTTTATCGACCATGCCATGGGCGTCGTCATCGGCGAGACCACCATCGTGGGCGACAACTGCGTGCTCTACCAGGGCGTCACGCTCGGCGGTACCGGCAACGAGACCGGCAAACGCCACCCCACCCTGGGCAACAACGTCACCGTGGGCACAGGCGCCAAGGTGCTCGGCAACATCCGCATCGGCAACAACGTCAAAATCGGCGGCAACTCGGTTGTCGTCAAGGACGTGCCCGACAACTGCACCGTCGTGGGCGTGCCAGGACGCATCATCAAGCGCAACGGCTGCCGTGTGTTCGAGGAGAGTTTCGACGCCAAGCAGCATCGCGAGTACATGCCCGATGACGCCGCCGAGCAGAGTGCCCTCAACCGCCAGGGCATCACCGAGAATGCCCGCCGCGTCAAAGAACTCGAGCGAGAGGTGGCCGAGCTCAAGGCCCTCGTCGCCAAGCTCATGGACGAACGTTAGGAACGCAAGCGGCACAAAACAATATCGGCACCGACGCAAAAGGCGCGCCAGGGAATCAATCCCCGGCGCGCCATTCCTTTTGATGTGACATGCGGGACTGTCCCTTTGTCACATTATGCGAACTGACTCAGATAGAGGTCGGCGTAAGCACCCTCGGCAGCCAGCAGTTCCTTATGCGTGCCTTGCTCGATAATGTTGCCGTGGTCCATGACCAAGATCAGGTCGGCGTCCACGATCGTCGACAGGCGATGCGCGATCACAAAGCTCGTGCGCCCGCGCATGAGCGCGTCCATGGCGCGGCCGATAGCAAGCTCGGTGCGCGTGTCCACACTTGAGGTCGCCTCGTCCAGGATGAGAATCGCCGGGTTGTTGAGCAGCACGCGTGCGATGGTCAGCAGCTGACGCTGGCCCTGGCTGATGCTTTCGGCATCGTTGGCTACGCGCGTGTCGTAGCCCTGAGGCATGGTGCGCACAAAGAAGTCGACCTGGGCGGCGCGAGCGGCCGCAACAATCTCCTCGCGCGTTGCCTCGGGGCAGCCGTAGGCGATGTTCTCGGCAATCGTGCCGTCGAACAGCCAGGCGTCCTGTAGCACCATGCCAAACTGCTGTCGCAGCTCGCCGCGATCCATGCGGCTCGTATCCACGCCGTCGAGCGTAATACGCCCGCCGTCAATCTCGTAGAAGCGCATGAGCAGGTTGATGAGCGTCGTCTTGCCTGCGCCCGTGGTTCCCACCACGGCAATCTTCTGGCCCGGCTCGGCGGTAAACGACACGTCGCGCATGAGCGGCTTGTCGGGCGCATAGCCAAAGCGCACGTGCTCAAAAGCGACGCGGCCCTCAATGCGACCCGGCAGCTTGGCGGCCTCGTCCGGCAGCGGATCGGCCTCTATCTCGGGCTCATCAAGCAGGTCGAAAACGCGCTCCGCACTCGCCAGCGCGCTCTGCAGCGAGTTAAAAGTGAACGACAGCTGCGTCATGGGTTCGGACGCCTCGTAGATAAACTGGAAGAACGCCTGGAACACGCCGACGGTCATGTGACCGGCGACCAGCATGCTGCAGCCCACGAGCGCAATCACAATCTGCGCCAGGCGACCAATAAAGCGAACCGCGGGTCCGACGGCGTTGATCATAAAGTCGGCCTTGGTGCTCACGCGCGCCAGCTCGCCCGAGGCCTCGTGCACCTCGGCAGAGCTCTGGTGCTCGCGGTTGAATGCGCGAATCACCAAACGGCCCGAATAGCCTTCCTCGACCGCGCTCGTGATTTTGGACACCCACTCCTGACGCTCGCCCGTCACATCATGCGTACGGCGCGAAACCACCTTGGTCACCAGCAGCGACAACGCCGTAAAGAACAAAAAGACTAGCGTAAGCGGCACGCTAAACACGAACATCACGCCCACGGCGCCCACCACGGTGCCGATCGACACAAGCAGCTGCAGCAATCCGCGCTGCATGCTCTCGGACATCTTGTCCAAGTCGTTGGTCGCACGGCTGACGACCTCACCGGGACGATGCGCGTCAAAGAAGGCAAGCGGCAGACGGTTGAGCTTTTGTGCGATGCGGTTGCGTAGACGCAGGTTGAGGCGTTCGGCCACGCTCGACATCAAAAAGCTCTGGAGCGCATAGAACGAGGCAGCGGCAGTCCAGATCATAAAGTAGACGAAGATGGTCTTGCCGCAGTTCTCCCAGGTGATGTTGAAGGTGGTTCCGTTGGCAAACGCCACCTGAATATGGCCCCACAGCTCATCGATCACGCGGGCGCTATATGCCGGTGCAGCGGTGTTAAAGATAACATAGAACACAATGCTCGCAAACACGATGTAGAAGCGCCAATGGTCGCCGACGGCCTCGCTCCACAGGCGGCGCACCGTCGCCCAGGTATCCCGGGGCGTCTCGCCCTCTTCTTCGTCGTCCACGTCGCGCATACGCTCTGCCTCGGCGCGGGCACGCTCGTCCTCGGCACGCTCGTTTTCCTCGTAGAGCGCTTGGCGGCGAGCCTCGCGCTCGACTGCAGCCTTGGCGGCGTCATCCAGCTCGGTCGACGTGACAGCCGTTTCCTCGACCAGCCCCGCGGCAACGGCGTCATCAACGCCGCCCTGCTTCTCGAGCTCCTCGGTCATGCTACTCACCTCCCTTCATCTGCGATTCCGCGATGGCGCGGTACACCTCGCAGGTTTCCATAAGCTCGCCATGCGTGCCCAGGCCCACGACCTCGCCATCCTTGAGCACCACGATCTGGTCGGCGTGCAGAATCGTCGAGATGCGCTGCGCGATGATGAGCACCGCGGCGTCGCGCGTCTCGTCCTGCAGCGCATGGCGCAGGGCCGCATCGGTCTTAAAGTCCAGGGCCGAAAAACTATCGTCGAAGATATACAGATCGGCATGCTTCATGAGCGCACGGGCGATGGCCAGACGTTGGCGCTGGCCGCCCGAAAAGTTCGTACCGCCCTGCACCACCGGGGTATCGAGCCCCTGCGGCTGATCGAGCACAAAGGTGCTCTGGGCAACCTGCAGCGCATGAAGCATGTCCGCCTCGGTCGCGTCTTCGTTGCCAAAGCGCAGGTTGCTTGCCACGGTGCCCGAGAACAGCCACGCCTTCTGTGGCACGTAGGCGATGCGCCCGCGAATCTCACCTTGCGAAAGCTCGCGCAAATCGACGCCGCTCAAGCGAATGGCACCCTTCGTGGCATCGTGGAAGCGCAACAGAAGCTTTGCCACCGTCGACTTGCCCGAGCCCGTCGAGCCCACAATCGCTGTCGTCTGACCGCGACGACAGGTAAAGTTCAGATCGCACAGCGTGTCCTCGTCGGCGTCGTCAAAGCGAAACGACATATGATCGAACACGGCAACCGCATCAGCCCCGTCCTTTGAGTCGGACGCGGCCGCATCAAGCGTACGCTGGCCATCGACGATGCTCGGCTCAATCTCCAGCACTTGCTGTGCACGGCTTAGACATGCCGCGGCGCGTGGCAGCGTTAGCACCACCATCTGCGCCATCATCACAAAGAACAGGATCAGAAGCGCGTACTCCAGCACCGCCGAGATGCTCGCGATCTGCATGGCGTGGGCGCCCACGCGGTTGCCGCCAACCCACAGCACCGCTACCTCGGCGATGTTCATCAAAAAGAAGCTTGAGCTGTCGAGGCCCACAAACAGGTGGTTGACTTTGATGGCGTTGGCGGCGTAGTCGCTGAACACCTCGTCCAGGCGCCGCTCCTCGTGACGCTCCTTGTTAAACGCACGGATGACGCGCACGCCCACGATGTTTTCGCGCAGCACCACGTTCATGCGGTCGATAAAGCTCTGCAAGCGCATAAAGATCGGAGCCGCGTTGGCAACCGTAAAGACCGCCGCCACCAGCACAATCGCAACCACGACGCCCAGAAGCGTGCCCATGGCAGGATCGATAAACCAGGCGAAGATGATGCCCGCCACAGCCAAAAACGGCACGGGCAGCACCAGCTGAATCGTCTGCAGAATCGCCTGCTGAATCACGTTGATGTCGTTGAGCGAGCGCGTGATCATCGATCCGGTGCCAAAGCGCTCAAAGTCGCTGGCCGCGAGCTCGAGCGACTTGTCGTACACGGCATTGCGGATATCGCAGGCCACGTTGGCGGCCAAGCGCGCCGAAAGATAGCAGCCCAGCACCGCGCCGCCGCTGGCCATGCCGGTCGCGATAAGCATGTAGAGGCCATTGCGCAAAATGTAGTCGACATCACCCGTGGTGATACCGGTGTTGACCATGTTCGCCAGCATCGTGGGAACCAACAGCGTGCCGACGTTATCAACCAGCAGCACCAGCAGCGTCACTGCGATAAGCCCTCGATAGGGCTTCAGAAACCTCATTAACAGTCGCACGACTCCCCCTCACCTTGATTCTCGGCTTGGCTCTCGGCAGCGATATGCTGCTTAAATGCCTCGCACTCCTCACCGAGCACCTGAGAGAATTTTCCGATCAAGCGCATAATCTCGCGCTGCTCACACGGCTCAAGCGCGCCAAAGGCTCGCTGCTCGGCCTTGAGTGCCGGCAGCGCATAACGCTCGGCAAATCGCCTGCCCTCTTCGGTCAGGCTCACAACCTTGTTCTTACGACTGCCCTCGGCAAACTCCAACGTCGCAAGCCCTCGCGCCCTAAGCGTCTTGATTGCCGAATTGATGGTCTGTTTGCTGTAGAACCATTCACTCGTCAGCCGACTCACGGCAACGCTTCCACCCGCTGCACTCGTGTCGACGAGCATCCAGTAGGCGCAATCCGAAAGACCACAGGTGCGCGCGAACTCCGAATAGATACGATCAAGCCCGTTGAGCATCCGGTCGAAATCGACCGGGCTAACTGTACTATTCATCTCTCCCGCCATTCGATAGTCCGAGTTTTGACTAATTAGGGTTTCAGGTTAGTCCGAGTTTTGACTATCGTCAAGGGCGGCCGTGCAAGACGTGCGACCCATAACAACATATCGACAAAAAGACCGCCGGCGCGGGGGCGGCGCCGGCGGTTGCAAGAAAATATCGATTGTTGGCCGTTACGCAGCGACGGCCTCGTAGACCGTGGCGCCCGAGAAGCTGTCGTGCAGGCTCTTGCCACAGATCCACGGCAGTTCGACGACCTCGCAGACCGTGTTGACCAGCTCGGAGCAGTCAGTAAAGTGGCCCTTATCGTTGAGGGCCTCGCAATCCTGAACACGCCAATAGCCATCGGTGTGCGTGATGTAGTACTCGTGATCGTTGATCGACACGAAAGCGCGCGTCTTGGAACGCAGCAGCTTCAGAAATCCTTCGAAGTCGGTCTCGACGACATCTCCAGCCTGGAACATGATGTTACCTCCTGGCCCGGCGCCACCATGGCGCGCTGATAAACGTTGGTACTCCTTTAGTAAAACCTTTATCAGAGCTTATGCGCGCATCATTTAGGCAAGTGGTAAAAAACCGCAGGGTAGACGGGATAAAACGTTTAACCATCCCATTTGTTTGTCACATTCTGAAGGTACTTTTATGCAAACCTACTTTCCCAATTGGGATCTACCCTTTTGGCCGGGCAATTGACCGTCTATCGTTTGAGCCCGACGGGTATGAACGTGGCATCTGCAACGCCACCGCAAGGAGACACCATGGAGACTATCGAAGCACTCATCCACCGCCGCAGCTGCCGCAAATACAGTGATCGTCCCGTCGAGGCCGAAAAGCTCGCACGCATTATCGAGGCCGGCCAGTATGCACCCAGTGGCATGGGGCGCCAGCCGGTGACGTTTGTCGCCGTCACCGACCCCACGACCGTTGAGCGCCTCTCGCAGCTCAACGCACAGGTCATGGGCAGCAACAGCGACCCCTTCTATGGCGCCAAGACCGTTGTGGTGGTACTGGTCGACCGCAGCGTGCCCACGCACCTGGAAGACGGATCGCTCGCCATGGGCAACCTGCTCAACGCCGCCTATGCACTGGGTGTCGACTCATGCTGGATTCACCGCGCGCATGAGGTCTTTGACTCGCCCGAGGGCCTGGAGCTGCTGGCCAGCTGGGGCCTGCCCGCCGACGGCAGCCTGCGCGGCGTCGGTCACTGCATTCTGGGCTATGCCGAAGACACGCTACCCGAGCCCAAACCCCGCCGCGACAACGTGGTGTACGTTAGGTAATTAGTTCCGCCGTTCTAACGAACGGCGGACCTCTTGACGCTGCGCGAGCCGCATTCACGCCAATCTGACGTTCAATTTCGAGGGCGCGACCAGAAGGTCAGCGCCCTCTCATTTCACGTCACCTTGGCGCAAATGCGGCTCGCTCGCTGTTGATGACTGACATCGACCGCGTCACTGTTGGCATCTGGCACTTGGGCAGCTAAAAGGCCCCGTCCCAAATTTGCTGCCCCGCTCGCAACTTATCTTGCCGATGGAGTTGTCGTCGTTTCGTTCGTGCGAGTCGTTTCGGCGCCGTCGCCTTGTTCGTCCTCGTTCTTATGCGCATCGGCGATGGTGGAGGCCGCCGCAACGATACCGCGCTGGGGCGCGACGCCCGTCTGGATCTGAGCACCCTCGACAACTTCTGTGCCTGCATGCGCGAGCTCGGGCGATTTGAACATTGCGTCCAAGTTGGCACCGCCGCCAGCATATCCGAGTGCCGCGAGTGCGATGACGATTATCGCGGCAACGACCACGATCGGCACATATCGATGCCAGCCAGCAGGATTGAGCCCACTGCGGCGAGCCGCACCGCGGCTGATATAGCCCAGCGTTCCGTCGTGCTTGAGCTTAGAGCCCACCACGCGCTTGCGCCCCCGCAGCGACGACTCGGCCTGCATGGCCAAGCGAGCGCTTGCCGAAGGATAGCCGTATTTGGTGCGCTTGAACGAACCGTCGAACCCCGACGCGTGCTTGCCCCACGTCCGGGACGTCGTGCGGCGGTTAACTGGAGCCGCGCTCCGTCTATTCCGGTTTGATTTTGAAGTCTCCGCCATACGCCCCCGCACGCCGTAACGCAATCGAAACATTACTGCTTTGGACTGTAGCACACGCGCCGCACGCGGTCACGGGTGCCTCGCTTAGCGGTCGTCGTCCTTCAGCAAGCGCCACAGAGTCGTGCGGCTTATCCCCAGCACCTCGGCTGCGCGGGTCCGGTTGCCCTGGAGGTAGCCTACGACCAGCCGCGCGATGTCGCGTTCGGTATCGGCCAGTGGACGCAGGATATACAGGTCGCTGTCGAGCGTCGGGGCGCCAAAAGTTGCGGTTTTGATGACATCCTCCTGGGCGAGCACCTCCTCCGCCACCGCGCGCTCCGCCACACCCGACCCTACTAATATATACAGTCGTTCCGATACCTCGCGAAGCTGCAGATAGTTTCGTGGCCAGCGATAGCCGTTGAGCGTCGAGGCGGCCTCCTCGGACATACTCGGAGCGGCAGTTCCAAAGACATCCGACAGATACGACAAATACTGCGCAACCTTTTTCGATGCGCCACCCTGCTCGGCAATCGCAGGCGCCACACTTACTGCGCACGCCAAGCGCTCGGTTACAAAAGCGGCCTGATCGCTTTCGCCACCGCCCGGCATATCGTTTGCCGTCAGAACCACATGGCAACGCGTGGCCAGCGCCGTGTCGGTCATCGTAGAGACAAGCTCGCGCAGACGCTGCGGCGAAAGTGCATGCCAGCCGCCAATACAAAGGGTCAGCCTTGCCTGGAACAGCGGCGATTCCGAGCTTTTGAGCAGATGGCGCCAGCCGCGATCCGTGAGCTCGTCAAGTGCCACGGACACAAAGGGTTCGTCAGCATAAGGCCCATCCAGATAGAGGCGTTTTGCAATCTCTGCCTGGCCAGCACCCAGCTCGCCCTCTAACATGAGGGGCACGCCGCGGGCATAGCTTTCGCAGACGGGACCAGCGACCGCAGCGGCACCTTCGACAATGCCGTACGCGCTTGCCTCGTAGCGCGCCTCGACCTCATCTGCGTTAAGCCACTCAATACCCGCGTGTGCCGCCACACCGTGCACCTCGCGGACCACGACCACCCAAAGCGCACCGTATTCCTTGGCGACCGGACGCACCGTGAGGCTCAAGCGCCCTCCCGCATGCCCCATCACCAGGCGCGCGCCGTTGTCCACGCGTCCCAGGCGCTCGGCGACAAATGCCGCGACATCTTGCTCGAGCGCGGCATCATCCATGGTCGATATCGCCACGTGTCCATGCCCATCGATTGCCAACGCCGAGGCCCCGGCAGCAGCCAAGGCCTCGATCAAGATTTGCAGCTTGGCGTCACTGTTCATATTGCGCCCCGTCCTCGGCGCCACGCCGCCACCGACGGTCGCACGACCGAGTGTTTCAAAATTGAACGATATTGCTCACCAAACACTATAGGGCAGAAAGCGCCGTCCTGCAAGTATAGGTGTTGCCCCGCATCGCCATCCTGGCGGGGCGATAAGAGCTCTTCGGGACTTATAAACCTGCGGACAAGCCATACCCGCAAGAGCTCCTATCGCTCCACCGCAGGCATGCGCTCACCAGCAACCAGCACGCAAATAAGCTACTCCTCTACCAGATTCCCAGCACGTGCTGCATTCCCAAACTCATGCACGCAATGCCAATCCAGCAGCAAAAGCCCAGCGCGATGGGCTTGCCGCCCTTTTTGACCAGCTCGACGATATCGGTATTAAAGCCAATAGCCGCCATGGCCATCACGATAAAGAACTTCGACAGCTCCTTGATGGGCGCCGTGATGGACACGGGAAGCTGAAGCACCGTGGTGATTACGCTCGCCAGCACAAAGAACAGCACAAACATGGGAAACGCGCGTTTAAGCGAGAACGTGCTTTTGGCGTCGCCGCCGGCCTTGCGCGCCAGATGCATCTGCCAGCATGCGAGGACCAACGTGATGGGAATAATGGCCAGTGTCCTGGTGAGCTTGACCACCGTGGCGCTCTCGAGCACATTGGCGCCGGGATGCATGCTGTCCCAAGCGCTCGCTGCAGCCGTTACGGACGAGGTGTCGTTGATGGCGGTGCCGGCAAACAGGCCAAAGCCCTCGTTGGTCAGCCCGAGCATACCGCCGAGCGTCGGAAACACGAGCGCCGCGATAACGTTAAACAGGAAGATGACCGAAATAGCCTGGGCAATCTCGCGATCGTCGGCATCGATGACGGGCGCGGTCGCGGCGATGGCAGAACCGCCGCAAATTGACGAGCCCACGCCCACAAGCGTCGCGATCTTGCTCGGCACGTTCATAACGCGGCAGAGCACAAAGGCGATGACAAGCGAGGTCGAGATTGTCGCCACGATAATCGGTAGCGACTGGGCGCCCTTGGACAGAATCTGGGAGAGGTTCATGCCAAAGCCAAGCAGGATAACCGCGTACTGCAAGACTTTTTTAGACGTATAGGTGACACCGACGGCGAGCTGTTCGCGGCGATTCTTGGGAAAGACGAGCGCCAGAACCATGCCGAAGAGGATGGCGAATACCGGCCCACCGACCACCTCAATCTGTTTGCCGAGCAGCGTTGCGGGGATAGCGATGATCAGGCAGAACAAGACACCCTTCCAGCGCTCGCGTACGATATTCGCCAGTTGCATATGGGATTCCTTCTTTCTATTTCACGTTTGCGACGGCTTATGATACGGCAACATTGAGCGCAGCCTTGCGCAAACACAGACTAAGATGCCGCAATAGTTCTTGGGCAACAGCCGAATTACCCACCGCGGAGAGCTGATTCGCGGCATAATTAACAACTGACATATGAGTTTGATAGAACAGTTGCGAGGCGCTATGGAAGAATCGATGCACGTCGGCGAGCAGGAAACGAGCCTACAGGACCAGTCCTACCACACCATTCGACGCAAAATCGTCTACCTGGACTACAAGCCGGGCGAAAAGCTGGGCGTCAAGCAACTTTGCGACGACCTGGATATGGGGCGCACGCCCGTGCGCGAGGCTTTGGTTCGCTTGGCGCAGGAAGGCCTGGTGCGCACCGTGCCCCAGAGCGGCACCTACGTCTCACCCATCAACCTCACCCTTGCCGAGAGCGCCTGCTACATCCGCGAACATCTGGAAAAGCAGGTGATTGTGGAGTGCTGTGCGCGAGCCACGTCGGCCGGCATCGAGCAGCTCGACCGCGCCATCGTGCTGCAGGAAAAGGCCATGGCCGAAGAGGATCGCATCGGCTTCTTTTTGAGCGACAACCTCATGCATCACATGATTTTTAGCATCGCATGTCGCAGCACCGTTTGGTCGTGGCTCGAAGAGACCAATGCCGACCTGGAGCGCTTCCGCTGGCTGCGCGCCGCCACGCAGGTTCTCGACAATCAGGACATCGTGAACGAGCACAAGCAGATTCGCCGCGCTATCGCCGGTCGCGACCCCATCGAAGCGAGCTTTTTGGTCAGCAAGCACCTACACATGATGTTCCGCAACCAAACCGAAGTTCTGGACCAGTTCCCCGAGTACTTCGAGACCAGCAAGCTCCGCTAACCTGCCAAAAAGGGACAGGTTTATTTTGGCAGGTTTTATCTGGGCAAATACAACAAGGCCCGACTCCGTCTTGATGCGGAGCCGGGCCTTAGTCGCTAGAACGGCGGAACCAACTACTCTACCGTGACGCTCTTGGCCAGGTTACGGGGCTGATCGACGTCGCAGCCGCGCAGGATGGCGACCTCGCGGGCGAGCAGCTGCAGCGGGACGCTCGCCGTGATGGGGCTGAACACGTCACGGACGGCCGGCACGCGGATGATGCAGTCGGCGATCTTGTTGATCTCCTCGTCGCCCTCGGTGGCAACGACGATGACCTTGGCGCCGCGCGCCTTGCACTCCATAAGGTTCGACACGGTCTTGTCGTAGGTGGCACTCTTGGTGGCCACGGCGATGACAGGGAAGCCCGGATCGATCAGTGCGATGGGACCGTGCTTCATCTCGCCGGCGGCGTAGGCCTCGGCGTGCAGGTAGCTGACCTCTTTGAGCTTAAGCGCGCCCTCGTAGGAAATAGCGGCACCCATGCCGCGACCCACGAACAGTGCGGACTGCGCGTCCTTGCACAGCAGGGCGGCCTCATGCACGGCCTCGGTCTGGGTATCCAAAATCCACTGGATCTGCTCGGCCGTATCGGAAAGCTCGCGGAACAGCATGCGTGCCTGTTTGGTGGTCAGGCGGTACTTGACCTGCGCCAGCAGCAGGGCCAAAAGCGTGAGGCTAACGACCTGACCGATGAAGCTCTTGGTCGAGGCAACCGCAATCTCCTTGTTGGCCTTGGTATAGATGACGCCATCGCTTTCGCGCGCCACCGGGCTGCCCACCACGTTAGTGATGCCAAAGACCTTGGCGCCCTTGATTCGCGCGTCACGAATGGCGGCGAGGGTATCGGCCGTCTCGCCCGACTGGGACACGGCAACGACGAGCGTCGTCGGCGTGATGATGGGGTTGCGGTAGCGGAACTCGCTGGCAGCCTCGACCTCGGTGGGAATGCGAGCCCAGCCCTCAATAAGGTTCTTGGCGATGAGTCCGGCGTGATAGCTGGTGCCGCAGGCGATCACGTAGACGCGATCGATATCGTTGAGCTCCTCGAGCGAAAGGCCCAGCTCGTCGATGTCGAGCTCGCCGGCCGGCGTCATACGACCGACCAACGTGTCGCGCACGACGCGCGGCTGCTCGTGAATCTCCTTGAGCATAAAGTCGGGATAACCGCCCTTTTCGGCCATATCCAGATCCCAATCGATGTGGGTGACCTTGGGCTCGATGACATTGCCGGCCTCGTCGGTATACTCGACGCCCGCAGGCGTGAGCTTGGCAAACTGACCGTCCTCGAGTACCACGACATCGCGGGTGGCGTCGATGAGCGCAATCACGTCGGAGGCAACGTAGGAGCCGGTCTCGCCCACGCCGACCACGATCGGGGAGTCCTTGCGGGCAACGGCAATCACGCCAGGCTCGTCGGCACACACGGCGGCCAGACCATAGGCACCGACCACGTGGGTGCAAGCCTCGCGCACGGAGGCCATCAGGTCGTGCGTCTCGGCATAAGCCTCTTCGATCAGATGCGCGAAAACCTCGGTATCGGTCTCGCTCTTAAAGTGATGGCCGCGGCCCTCCAGCTCCTCGCGCAGCTCGGCGAAGTTCTCGATGATGCCGTTGTGGACGATGGCGATGCGACCGTCGCAGCTGGTGTGGGGATGAGCGTTAACGACGGAAGGCTTGCCGTGGGTGGCCCAACGGGTATGACCGATACCGCAGGTTGCGTCACTATCGATATTGGAAAGCTCGCTCTCCAGGCCCGCAACCTTACCCACGCGGCGGATAACGTCGAGGTGCGCCGCGGCGCCCTCGCCCACCTCGAGCGCGACGCCCGAGGAGTCATAGCCGCGATACTCCATGCGCTTAAGGCCCGTGACCAGGATGTTCTTTGCAATATCAGAGCCGGTGTAGCCGACAATTCCGCACATAGGATAAATCCCTTCGTTCGCGTGACTGCAAGACGTCCACGCACAGGGGGCGCTGAGACGTACAACGTTCGAGTATTGTACTCACGCAAGCGCAAGCTGATATACCAGAAGTGGTATCTCAACTTAGATACCACCCGATGCACACATGCCCAGCCGGTCCAAACCACCACAATGGGGACAGGAACCTTTGTGGTGGCCGCGCTGGCAACGGCGTTTCCCCAGATAAAACCTGCCAAAATAAACCTGTCCCTTTTTGGTAGGTTTGGGATGCTACAATCTGGCTTGTACTTGAAACGCATCAAAGGGGCCGCTATGGCAAAGGTAAAAATCAGCGACGTCGCGCGCGAGGCCGGGGTTTCGCTGGGCACGGTTTCCAACGCGCTCAACCACCCCGAAAAACTGCGTCCCGAGACCCTCAAGCTCATTAACGAGACCATCAATCGCTTGGGCTACCTGCCCAACCAAAGCGCCCGTCAGCTCGCGGGCGGCACCACCAAGTCCTTTGGCCTGGTCCTCCCCCGTCTCGACCACGGCTTTTCGCTCCAAATTGCCAGCGGTGCCCACAACGAGGCACGCAAGCACGGCTATGACTTGCTCATCGCTAACGCCGACAACGACGACATTCTCGAAGACCATTACCTGCGCTACTTTATGGGCACTCAGATGTCCGGCGTCATGGTTCAGCCCATGGCGTCCCCCGACTGGCACCCGGCCATGACTAAAGTGCCCGTGCCGATCGTCCATCTGGACATCCACTGCTCCGAGCCCGGTTATTACGTGGCTGCCGATAACGAAGCCCAAGGTCGCATCATCGCCGAGCTCGCCGTTGCCCGTGGCGCACGCCATATCACCGTTGTGGGCAGAGCGGCATTCATGCAGCTCACCTTGCGCGTACTTGGCATCCACAAGGCCCTCGCCCTGCATCCCGATATCAAGATCGAAGTCATCGACGCCGGCGAATGGAATACCGCTGCCGACGGCTACGGCATCGGTGCCCAAATCGCTGAGCGCCCCGCGGACGAGCGCCCCGACTTCGTGGTCGGCCTGACCGACGTATTGGCCTCGGGCGTTATCTCGGCGCTGGTCGACAAGGGCATTTCCGTCCCCGGCCAGATTCTTGTTGCCGGCTGCGATGGCAACCCGCTTGCCTGGAGCGGATCGGTCCCCCTCACCACGGTAGCACCACCGGGCTACGAGATCGGCCGCAAGGGCGTGCAGCTGCTCATGGAACAAATCGAGGATAAACCTACCGCCAAGACCAAACGAGTCCGCATCGGCTCCGCCGCGCGTACCGTCACCACGGTCACGGCCACCGAGGACATTAACCGTCAGGAGCTCGTGCGCCCCTTCTTGCTCGAACGTATGAGCACCCAAAAGGCCGAGCAGCACCCGACGGGCCCATCCGCGGCCCCAATAACCGACATCAACCTGGGCGCCTACCTGTAACAAAAAACGCCGCAACGGGAACAGCCCCGCTGCGGCGTTTTTGCTGGCCCCACGGGCCTTCCCCATTTAGCCGGACCTGCGGCTACGGATATTTATGGAATGTAATCCATTTTTCATTAGCTTTTTTGTTAAAATAGACTCAATTCCATATTTTTAGATATTTCCTATAAGTATTGATTTTGCTCCAGTTTTTTCTCGCCAAGAAAGGGGTTTCATGAATCTGATTGATCGCAAACAGTACCTCGACTGGCTCATTTCGTGGAAAGACTCACACGTCATCAAGGTCGTTTCGGGCGTGCGAAGGTCCGGCAAATCAAAGCTATTCGAAATCTACCGTAGCTACCTGCGCGATCATGGAATCACAGGCGACCAGGTTATATCCCTCAACTTTGAAGACCTGGAGTTCGAGTCGCTTACGTCGTATAGAGCGCTCTACGACTACATTTCCGCCAGACTCGTCCCCGATAAGATGAACTACGTTTTTCTGGACGAGATACAGCACGTCGAGCATTTCGAAAAAGCCGTCGACAGTCTTTTTATCAAGGACAATGTCGACCTCCACATAACCGGTTCCAACGCTTATCTGCTCTCGAGCGAGCTGGCAACTTTGCTCTCCGGCCGCTACGTAGAGCTCAAGATGCTGCCCCTATCCTTTAAAGAGTTTTGCTCGGCAAAAACCAATGACGGAAAGGCTCCCGCGCAGTTGTTTGACGAGTACATAACCAGGGGCTCTTTTCCCTTTATCGCCGAGACGGGTATTCAGGGACCCCAGGCGCGCGATTATCTTATGAGCCTCTACGATACCATCGTCATACGCGACGTTATCGAACGCCTGAAGGTCTCGGACGTCCCGACCCTGCGCGATATCACCAAGTTCCTACTCCATAGCATTGGAAACCGGATCTCGATTAAAAAAATCTCCGACACGCTCTCGTCCAACGGCAACAAAACCGACCAGAAAACCGTAGCCAAGTACCTCAAAGGCTTAACAGACAGCCTTGTGCTGTACTTTGCTCCGCGCTATAACGTGCGCGGTCGGCAGCTTCTTTCAACAAACGGCAAATACTACGCCGTTGACCTTGGACTTAGAGGCGCTCTCGTCAAAACCCAAAGCAGCGATATCGGTCATATCCTCGAAAATGTTGTTTATCTCGAGCTCCTACGCCGTGGATACGACGTCTACGTGGGCGATATCGACGGCGGGGAAATTGATTTTGTTGCCCTAAAGTCAGACGAGACAGCCTATTTTCAGGTTTCAGCCACAACGCTCGACGAAACTACCCTCGATCGAGAGTTGGCCCCCTTTAAGAAAGTCCGAGACAACTACCCCAAGACGCTTCTTACGCTCGACACGCTGTTTGCGCTTGCGAACTACGAAGGAGTCCGCAAGCGCAACGTGATCGACTGGCTCCTGGAGTAACTTGTAACGTCATAACCCTCCGCCAGCTCCTTACCAAGGCCGCAGCCCCAGTCGCTTAAAGCACAATGCCCCTCTTATCGGCCAAAACAGCAATCTTGGCGTGATAAGAGGGGCTGACTGCGTCAGCGCCTCCACGCAGGCGCCGTTACCGTCACCGTCCTGCGGGATCGGGCGCGGGGCATGGCGACTCGCGTGCAAACGCTAGCGCACGGCCTTGACCGCGGCCGGCAGATCGAACAGCGTATCGAGAACGGCCTCGCAGCCATCCACCACGTCCTGCGGCAGCGGCACGATATCGGGAACGGCAAAGACGTGGCAGCCGGCCGTGATGCCCGAGACGCAGCCGTTGCGGGAATCCTCGACCACGGCACACTCCTCGGGCGCAAAGCCCGCGCGCTCGCAGGCGAGCAGGTACATCTCGGGATCGGGCTTGCCGTGTGCGACGTCCTCGCCGCAGGTCACCGTCTCAAACTTGTCAAAGAGGCCGACCGTCTTAAGGTTGCGCTCGGCGGTAACATGGCGCGACGACGTCGCAAGACCCACGTGATAGCCCGCGGTCAGCAGCTCGTCTAGGCACTCGGCGGCGCCGGCCTTAAGCTCCAGGTCGGTCTTGACCATCTCGTCGCGAATCTCCTTGTGACGACGATAGATCGCCTCAGCGGTTTCGCTGCTGTTGTAATGCTCCTCAAGGATGCCCATGACATCGGGCAGCGTACGACCGATAAACTGATGGATCAGCGCATCATCAATCGCGAATCCCAGCTCGGCCGCTCCCGCCTTCCACGCCTTGATACCCAAACGCTCGGTATCGACCAGCGTTCCGTCCATATCAAAAATAACAGCCTTGATCATATCGGTCCCCCATCGCTTCGCGCTGCTGTACTCCCGCAACTTTACCGCACCTGTAAACTTGTATATAACGTATATAGCATATTGCACTTTCGTTACATAGATAGAAGTCTTATGACAAGTGGCTCGGTAGGATTATAGTTTTCGACCGAGTACTCAACGGCAAGGATCGATTCATGCTTTCAGACACCACCGCACCTGCAGAGGGGCTTCAGGACAAACTCGCAGCGCTCGAGCAGCTGCTTTTGGCATACGGACGCGTCGCCATCGGCTTTTCCGGTGGCGTCGACAGCAGCTTTTTGGCCGCGGTCTGCGCCCGCATCATGCCCGCCAGCACGCTTCTCGTTCACCTCACCACGCCGCTCATCGGCACGCCCGAGCAGGCTTCGTTTGAGCGGTCCGTTGACGGGCAGGCCAATGAAGGGCCGCATTTTAAGCTCCCCGTGCTCAATCTTTCGGTCGATCAGCTGCGGCTCCCCCAAGTAGCCTGCAACGATGCCGACCGCTGCTACCACTGCAAGCGCGCCGGCTTTACCGCCATCGTCAACCACGCCAGGTCGCTGGGTTTTCCCACCGTCATCGACGGCAGCAACGCAAGCGACCGCGGCGACTACCGCCCCGGCATGCGCGCCGCCCAGGAGCTCGGCGTGCGCTCGCCCCTCATGGAGGTCGGCTTTACCAAGGACGAAGAGCGCGAGCTGCTGCGCGCCTGGGGCTATCCCGTTTGGAACCTGCCGGCAGGAGCCTGCCTGGCCACGCGTGTCCCCACGGGCGAGGAGCTCACGCGCGAGAAGGTCGATGTAATCCGCGCCTGTGAGGACTACCTGCACGACCTTGGCCTGGACCAGGTCCGCGCACGCCTCGTCGGCGGCTGCATGCATATCGAGGCCGCGCCGGCAGACGTCGCCAAGATCGCCGCCCTCGGCAGGACCGCGGTCAACGACGAGGGCAAGGCCCCGCTTCCCGCCGCCATCGAATCTGCCCTGCGCAACCTAGGCTGCGGCCATATCTCCCCCGAGGTCACCCCCTACATCCACGGCAACATGAACCTTTAAGTTACGCCGTTTAACCTATCAAAAGAGGACAGGTTTATTTTGGCAGGTTTTATCTGGGGAAATATCGCGGAGCCACCGCCTCTCTAGTATCCATCTAACTTCGAGAGACACTAGAGAGGCAACTCGGCTGCATCTACCTCTTCCGATAGCGGCGGTTGCGGCTCGTCGATGAACCCATTACTTCAATGAGTCCTTTATCCGCCATTTTTGGCAGATGGTAACGGACGGACGAAATCTTGACCCCCGATGCAACCGCTATTTCTCGCGCCGTCATATCCATTCCGGCGCTGAGAGCCTCCAGGATCCTATCCGCCGTCGAAGCTGACGATTCTCTGCTCATATCGATAATTTCAAACGCGTCTTTGCCACATTTTGACAGGGCATGTTTATCGACAAGGTCCCCGCAGATCAGGCGAATGTCATCCGAATCCCACTTCAAAGCCTCTCGTATTTTTTGAACATCGCATACGCACCCATGCTCCCGCATAAACATGAGTAATGTTTCCTCGCGATGCGTCAGTTCGGTGTCCACATGGCCCTGAATCCACATGCGGTTTTCAGCAAGCTCCGCCCCGTGCCGGGAAAGCAGCACCGTAAACGAATCGGCCTTAACGATAAATTTCGGCCTGCCAAGCGAACGAGACTCCATCTCGCGAATCATAGCCGGGATGCCAGATCCCTGACTTTCCGCAACAGCCCCCTCAGCATGCTCTAACGGCGTCGCCCCCATCAGACTCATGAGCTTTGGGTTTCGGCAGCGCGATTCCCCGTCCGCAAGATTGTCCACCGTCTTTCCGCCCCAAAGCCCGCCGGGGTTTTTGATCTCTATTCTGTCTGGGTAGATATCGACGCTCACGGCCTGCCCCACAAACATGGGCGAATACTCTCGATGGATGCAGGCATTCGCCAAGGCCTCGCGCAAAACCTCCTGGGGTACTTCCCAATCTTCCCTTCTACCAGCGCCTCGCACTATCGCCGCTTTGCGCAAGTTTCGTCCGATCGCAGCGAGGGCATCTTCGATGCAAGCCGGAATCGGGCCATCGCACAACTGGCGGTCAATAAACCGGGGTTGCCCAGGAGCAGATTTTTCCACATCGGAATGAACGGCGACGTCGATCATCAGCTTGGGATAGAACTGCTGGGGGTAAATTCCCGCCGACAGAAGCCCCGCGAGCTTCACATCCCCATCCTTTGTAGTGATATTGAGTCTGGCCAGCTGCTTTTCCAGCGTATCGGCCCCGCGCAAAACGCGCGGGGTCTGCAGCCGGCGATTTGCGATAATGGACCGCACGACATCCGGATCCAAATCCTCGACTGTTGCCTCCGAAACCACCGTACCGTCTGCATCACTCGGAAGCAACGCACTCTGTAGCTCATATAGCTCAGCGGGCGACATCTTGATATCTTTATCATCCACGCGCTTGTAGCTACCGTTCTGCACGCCGCGCGCGCCGATATAGCATGGCTTCGCTTTGAGCTCAAGTTCAAAGATGCGCACCAGAAGTACCTGGAGCCCATCGACCTCGCCTCGATCAAGCTCATACCGCGGCGCATGGGTCACCACCGCCGCTGAGCCTCCGTCTCCGATACCCGAAACAAACTGGTCGCGCACCCTGTCGATAGCAAAGTTGGCAGAAGGAACAAATCCTTCGGCTTCGTTCAGGCCCAAAATAATGAGCCCGCCCGCAGTGTTCGCAAAAGCACTCACTGTCTCCCATACGTCTGCACTCAATTTATTCGTGCAGGCTTTAACTTCTACCGATGCGTCATCGGTCCCCCGCCTGCGAAGGCGCCCAACGATAAGGCCAAGAGGTTCATCCAACAGCATTGGCATTCCGTCTCTCTAAAACAATAGATTTATCTCTCTAAAGCTTAGTATATCTCTCTAACTTTAGAGAGATGAGCACCTTCTTTTAGAGAGATATTTAGAGAGATGTATCGAATTCACTGCTAGATTACCTAATGCCATCTCTCTAACCGATTTTTTCTTTAGAGAGACATTTAGAGAGACAAGCGTAATCTCTCTAACCATGGGCGCCGCTCTTTAAAGCGTACACATCCCAACCGTGTCCTAAGTTGCGGCGGGCATTGCCCCGCCAACCCGCCAAAAGAGGACAGGTTTATTTTGGCAGGTTTTATCTGGGAAAACGCAAGCGGGGCCACGCCGAAGCTACCGTCATCAACCTCGGCGCATACCTTTAGCTCACGGCCTTGACCGCCGCCCCCAGATCGAACAACGTATCGAGTACCGTCTCGCAGCCGTCCGCCACGTCCTGCGGCAGCGGCACGATATCGGGAACGGCAAAGACGTGGCAGCCTGCCGTGATGCCCGAGACGCAGCCGTTGCGGGAATCCTCGACCACGGCGCACTCCTCGGGAGCAAAGCCCGCGCGCTCGCAGGCGAGCAAGTACATCTCGGGGTCGGGCTTGCCATGCACGACGTCCTCGCCGAAGGTCACCGTTTCAAACTTGTCAAAGAGGCCGACCGTCTTGAGGTTGCGCTCGGCCGCAACGCGGCGCGACGACGTCGCAAGGCCCACGTGATAGCCCGCGGCCAGCAGCTCGTCGAGGCACTCGGCGGCGCCGGCCTTAAGCTCCAGGTCGGTCTTGGCCATCTCAGTGTGAAGCTCAATGTTGCGGGCAAAAATCGCGTCGGCGGTTTCGCCCTTGCCGTAATGTGCCTCAAGGATGTCCTTAACATCGGCATTCGAACGGCCGATAAACTGATGGATTAACGCATCATCAATCGTGATCCCCAGCTCGGCCGCGCCCACCTTCCATGCCCTCATGTCCAAACGCTCGGTATCGATCAGCGTTCCGTCCATGTCAAAAATAACAGCTTTGATCATATCAGCCCCTTCATCGGCTTGCGTTGCCGCAAATCTACTGCACGTCACAACCTTGTATATAACGTATATATCATATTGTACTTTCGTTACATAGACAGAAGCCTTATGACGTAACCTGCCAAAAAGGGACAGGTTTATTTTGGCAGGTTTTATCTGGGGAAACGACCTGCGGCGTCTCCTGCTAGACTGGTAGATTCGCAACCGATTACCCAGGAGCCCCATGTCACGCAAGTCCGCCTACAAGCAAGTACTTTCCATCGGCACCGCCGTGGTGCTGGGATTTGCGCTGTTTACGGGATCGCTCGACGGGGCGCCCAAGCTGCTGTCGCCGCAAAGCGATGAGCAGGCGGCGGCCCTGGCCGAGAAGCAAAACGAGAACCCCAGCCGCACCGACGACGAGGCGGACCTGGTCGCCCGGCTCGAATCGGGGACGGCAAGCTCCTCGGATTCCAAAGGCGGCCAAAGCACCGGCGATGGCTCCGAATCCACCACAACCGGCACCGCTGGCGATGTCTCTTCGAACGCCACCCCCATCGACGAAGTGGAAAACCCCGATCTCGACCGCGCGCGCGGCGTATACCTCACCAGCATTCCCGACTACGCCGGCAACCCCTACGTTGCCCTTCGCGCCGATGGCACGCACCCGCTCGGCACGCCGTCGTTCACGCTCGATGAATACGAGCGGGCCACCGAAGAAGGATGCTTTAAGAAGTTCTCAAAGCTCGACAGCCTGGGCCGTACCCGCAAAGCACTCGCCTGCATAGGACCCGAATCGCTCGGTCAGGGTAAGCGCGGCGATATCTCGCGTATCCATCCTGCCGGTTGGCACCAGCAGCGCTACGACTTTATTCCAGGCCAGAGCCTCTACAACCGCTGCCACCTCATCGCCTGGTCGCTCTGCGGCGAAAACGCCAATCGCAAGAATCTCCTCACCGGCACGCGCTATCTCAACGAAACGGGCATGCTGCCGTTTGAAGAACAGATCCTCGACTACATCCGCGACACTGGCAACCATGTGCTCTACCGCGTCACGCCCATGTACAACGAAGAGGAACTTCTCTGCCGCGGCGTGCGCCTTGAGGCCCAATCGGTCGAGGACCACGGCAAGACCCTCTGTTTCCACGTTTATTGCTACAACTTGCAGCCGCATGTGCAGATCGACTACGCCACCGGCAAAAACCAAGCCAACGGGGACTAACCACAATCCATAACCCAAGGCAAAAACCACCACCGAAGGACGGCCCCTTGATGCTTTTTTCGACAACGGCAATGCCGCATCCTGAACCGAATAGACTCCGCACGGCCTCTATCCCCTACAGCATCGCGCCAAAGTCGCTGATTTCGAACAGGCGCCCAAGGCAGCAGAAGCCGCACACTAAATACGTAATTTATTCTTTGCAATTACAATCTCAATAAGTTAACGCTGCAGAACAACGTAAAATAAAGGCAATTTTGCTTCAAAGTAATCAGGAGATACTGTGACCAATCGCGTCAACGACTCATTTATTAAAAAGGACTGTGCCACCCCCATCTATATGCAAGTGGTCGAATATCTGCGCGAGAACATCGCCTCGGGAGCTTGGGAAGAGGCATCCAAAATCCCGTCGGAGGTCGACCTTATGAGCACGCTCGGCGTTAGCCGCGGCAGCATCAAAAAGGCCATTTCAAAGCTTGTTGATGAGGGTCTACTTGAGCAAATTCAGGGAAAGGGAACTTACGTTAAGTCCAAAGACATCTCTTTCCCCCTTACTGAAGGCCTTATCTCTTTCTCCGAGTCTTTAAGCGAGCAGGGCCTTTCTTTCGAAACCAGCATTCTCGATTGCAAAGTTTGCAAATGCGATGAAGACATCTCCAAGCACCTCGGCATTGCCGAAGGCTCCAATTATCTCCATCTTGAGCGCGTACGCAGCGTTGAGGGCGAGCCCGTCATGTTTATCGAGAATAACATCAACATGGCGCTTGTCCCAGGCATAGAGACGGCCGACTTTGTCAACGAGGGCCTTTTTGCGATTATCGAGCGGCTCTCTGGCCACCAGATCGAATACTCGAAGACCTCCTTTGTGGCAAAGCTCGCAGACACCCAACGCGCGAATGCGCTCGGTCTCTCTACGCAATCCCCACTTCTTCAGCAGCTTCAAACAGTCTACCTGGACAATGACTCCGCAATTGAATATGCGCGCGTGTGGCTTAAATCCAGCAGATTTCAACTTGGCACCGTTTTTCAGCGCCGCCATTAAACCTCTTGGGCGCGACAGCGTTGCTCCCAACAAGATTCCAAAACGCAAGAAGGCGAACCCGTGGGTTCGCCTTCTTAGTAAGCGGATTTAGTCCAGCGCGTCAAACAGCTCTGTAAGCAACGCCGTCCTGTCATCCGTAATCGCCAGGGCGCTCGAAATGCCGGTACCCTGCGCGCCAAGCCCGATCAGGCGACGAACATCGTCTCCACACCTGATTCCCGCTCCCTCCATGATAACGATGTCGGGATTAATGGACCGAACGGCGGCAATGGTCTCTGCGATATAATCATCACCGCTTGTATGACCCGTACCCACCAGGCTGCTCGGCTCGCAAAGAATCACATCCGGGTTCATTGCTGCAACCGCCTTGGATTCGGTGACACTATCGGCCGCAACAATGGTTAGAATCTCAAGCTCACGAGCGCGATCAATCGTTGCCGCCAGCTTGTCAACGGCCAGGGGGTGTGCCGTGTGATTAAGAAAGACAGCTCGAACTCCCGCGCTCTTAAGCGACTCAAGAGGCGTCAGTCCCATTCCCTTTCCATCGCCGATGAGATCGGCGTGCTGCGCCGTTGGAATTGCAAATTTCAGATCCTTTGCAACCGCGCAGAGCTCAGGAACGGGGGCGGTCCAGAAAATCGAATGATTTCGCCCTTTTGCAATCTCATCCGTAAGGTGGGCCGCTGCGATCGAATCGTCGCCAAGCAGATAGGTCTTAGGACTGACCGTAAAAAGTGGCAGTTTTAAATCGGAACGTTTCAAGGGAACACGTCCTTTCCGACTAATACATGGCCTGCCAAACCGAGCGAGTTAGCTATTAAAGCTGATCTCAATGCCGGCCTCCAGTTTGGGAAGCGTGCTAGGCGCCACGAGAACAGTTCCGGGAAGCAGCTCTCGCTCACCATCGAACGCAATGGTCAGATGACCGAGCCCTCCCATGTTCTCATTTGCGGCCTCACCAAACTCCTTAATCGTGTAGACCTGGTCGCCGATAGAGATAGTGCCGCCCTCGACGAGCACGTTATTCTCCGTGGGGACCCCATCGTGAACGACGCAAATGTCACGCAACTCCGCAGGAGCAGTCGGGCCAAACAAGACCACCATCTTCTCGTTGAGAAGTTCCTCAACAAACGAGCCAATCTCAGTGACCGTAACCCTGTACATTTGATTTCTCCTATCTTAGTTACGCTGCAGACGCAGTCATCGACCTGTCAATAACACGAATAGCCTGGGCAAAAGCATCGTGATAGCTTTCGTTGGCCAAATGGTCCAGAGCCGTTTCGATATTCAGCCCCAGCATCTCGCCCATCTCCGAAAACTCCGGTTTGAGGGAGAGGCCCTTGAGCTCATAGCAACCGGTAATCACGCCGTCATGATCCGTCAGAATCATCACAAACGCTTTTCGGCTAAAGCTAACCTTGCACATACCCGTGCCCAAGTATCCCTCATGATCACGAGCGTGCTCATGGATAAGGATGCGAACCTTCCTCCAATAGCGATACTGGGTAAATGTCCCAGCAAGCCACACAAGGATAAAGAAGGCTATTGTAATGAGCGCGTTGAGCATAGCAGGCCTTTCCCTCTCAAAGCATTCAGTTTACAGGCCGAAGGACAGTACGTAGGCAAGAACAATCTGGATCGGGGTAGTGATCAGCTTACCAAACAGGAACGCAGGGTAACCGATCTCGATCGTCTCGGGCTTTGCCTCCATGAGGGTCATGCCAACGGGGGCAAAATCGGAACCAACCTGGCAATTGACAGCAAAGAAGCCGGGAAGGGCAAAGTTGGCAGGAATCGTGCCGTTGGCGATCTGGTTGCCAACGAGGACGGAAAGCACGGAGGCGATGATTGCGCCCGGGCAGATCAACGGCGAGAGGAACGGAATCGAGCAGAACATGCCGATCGCCAGCATGCCGGGCAGCGAGCCCGCGAGAGGCGTAAGGACGCCAGCGAGAACATTTGCGAAGCCGGTATAGTTGATGATGCCGATCAGAACCGAGACGAACGCCATGAAGGGGATGATGTTGCGGATAACATCGTTCACGGTATCGCGCGCAGCCTGGTAGATGATGCTGATAACGCGGCCGACACCGGTGCCGATCTTGGAGACAACGTCCATGAAGCCGTTAGACTCCTTGGATGCGAGCTCGGCACGTCCCTCAGCGATCTTGGCGTGGACGTTTTCCTTCGTCGTCTCCTCGTGTGCCTTCTCGGCCTTTACCGGCTCAGCGGGAACATCGGCCGCATCGGCAAGGACGATGCAATCGGGATTGACGTCAGATGCAAAGAGATCCTCGGTGATGAACTGGGCCAGAGGACCAGATGGAGAACCGGGCTTGATGTTCAGCGTCTTAAGGCCCATCTTGGGATAGGTGCCGCAGCGAGCCACGCCGGCGCAGTCGATGACAACGGCGCATGCCTGATCGGTCTCGATCGGGTCCTTAAACTGGTCGTGCGCCTCGGCGCCGGTAAGCTCCGCAATGCGAAGGGCGACCGGGCTGATGCCACCCAGGGTCACGCTCAGAACATAAGGCTTCTCGGCCGTGGGGGTAATGATGAGGGGACCGCCCCAACCGTTGCCGCCGTGGGACGCCTTTACGCTTTTGAATTCACTCATGATTTAGACTCTCCTTTTGCGCTGAACTACTAGGCGGCAAGCTTAGCTTCGTTGCGCTTCTTCATGATGAGGTACAGCTTCTCGGTGACAATGCCCTTGATCAGGCAGACGATTAGACCAACAATGAGGAAGCGGATAGCAAGCTCGGAGGAGTTCTTTCCCAGTGCCTCGTAGCCGGCCGAGATACCAAGCCAAACAAAGAGCTCGGAAGAGTTAGCGTGCGGGAAAAGACCAACGATGGGGTGCATCATGGACACGACCGCATCGTAGAATGCGGGCTTGTAGTCCTCCTCGACAAACACACCAAAGGTGTATGCCATCGGATTGCAGAGGAAGAAAGTGCAAAGGAACGGGATGAGGGTATAGCGGAGAACTGCATACTTGGTGCACTTCTTCATGAACCCATAGACACGCTCCTCGCCGATCAGCTGGATGACTGCCTTGATCGTAAGGATCAGGCAGATCAGCATGGGGATCATGCCCGTAATAAACGAGGCAAACTGATCACCAGCCGCATTAAACAGGCCGGTAAAGCCCTCCGCAAGGAAGATAAGGAAATCGTTTACTGCTCCCATTTTCATTCTCCTTAGTTAATGTTCGTTACTTCTATCGTTCTACCTGAGCGCCCCCTCCTCCTTTTTCAATCGGCCATATACGCTCATGGTTGTCTACGGTTGTCTATATCTTACAAAGGGACCGCTCTTCGGGTTGCCTTCTCGCATTCCTTTCGGTGAACGGTAGATTTTACAAGACAAACGGCTACGCGCTATTTAGCTCATAGATAATTTGGAGTGCCTCAAATATACGCATATACCTGCTAAAACGCGCGTCGTAGAGCTCATGGGCCCTGTCGTTTTTTTCAATGGAATCGAGTTTTCTGCAGACCCCTGCGGCAACCGCCGTCAAGTCTTGGCCGCAAGAAGCCGAGAGAGCCAGCAGCGCCGCGCCCTGACCGGCGCCGGAGGATTCCATCCGCACCATATCGACCCCCAACACGTTGGAGAGCGTTTGCGCCCAAAAATCGTTCTTGGCCCCTCCTCCAACGAGCCTGATGCTGCGCCACTCTTCCGAATGGTCCACGGACTCCTTGAGCTCCCTTAAGGCATACGCCGTGCCCTCCATCAGAGCCCTTTCGAGCTCGGAACGAGTCGTGTCAAGATCAAGCCCCAGAAAGGCACCGCGTACCGACGGGCAACCGTGCAGGACTTTTTCTCCCGATAGATGGGGGTAGAACATGAGATCCCTCATGTCGTAGAAGGGGTCCTCGACGGCCTTGTCCTCCAAATCGTAGGACTCACTGCTTAGAATCTGCCCGTACCACCATTCCTTGGCACCGCCGCACGATCTGATACTCAGCTGAATTTGGGTCTTAAGGGTATTTCCCCACTTGAACAACACGGGCTTGCCAACAGCCGGAAGGTCAACTCCCTCAGATGAATACATCAGCACGCCGCTTGTTCCAAGTGAGATGGTGGGGACGCCCTCCAAAAGGCATCCCGTGCAGATCGCTGCCGCTGGATTGTCGCCCGTTCCCCTCACGATCATGGCACCTGCGGGAATTCCCGTCTCGCTTGAAGCTCTCTCAACCACGGTCCCAATTACGGCATCAGAAGGCTCGACAACGGGAAGCAACGACTCGGGGATTCCAAAATGCTCGCAGACCTCACCGATCCAAGCTTGCCTCTCGTTATCGTAGAGCCCTGTTGTCGAAGCCCCGCAATAGTCCGTACCAGCACGCCCGCCAAACTTGAGAGCAATCCAATCTGAAACCGAAAGAAACACTTCGCTCTTTGAAAGGCCCTCAGGATTATTCTTAGCTATCCATGCAAGGTTAATCGCCGGAACCCCAGTCGAAAGAAAGCTGGCGACCCTAGGATAGCCCGCAGACAGCGCCCACTGCTTCTCGGTAAAGACAGCGTCAATCGTGCGCTGGTCGTTCCACATTATGGCGGGACACGTTGGCACCCCGTCGGCATCGATCAAGACCGTCGTGTGCATCTGCCCGGTAGCGCCAACGCCTTTTATTAGAGACAGGTCAACTTTCTCTCCAAGCAGGGAGCATGCAGAGCAAATGGCGATCCACCATGTCTCGGGATTGATTTCCCGCCAACCGGGATGAGGCTCAGAGCACTCGTAAGCCTCGCTCGCAGTCGCGACAACTTTTCCGCCTTCATCAATGCACGTGAGCTTCACCGATGACGTGCCCACATCGACACCAAGGTAGAGCGCACCCATTATCGCCTCATCCATGTTCGTAATTCCGCGCTACTCAGCGATGCCGTTGATGGCGCGCGTCGTCTTGTAAGCAACGTCCGCAACTGCCTTACGTGTATCAATCAGTACCTTGGCGAGATTATGCTCGTTGTTGTTTGCCTCGTACGCCTTGCCAACCGTCGTGATGTAGGCCTTGCGCAGGTCGCTTGCGATGTTGATCTTGGACATCTTGTGTGGCTGCATAGCGTGGATGGTCTCATAGGGAATGCCCGAGCCACCATGAAGAACGAGGGGACACGGAGACACCTCGGCAAGCTTCTCAAGCAGCGGCAAATCGATGTGCGGCGTATCCTCAAGGCCGTGAACGTTGCCGATAGACACAGCCAACAGGTCGCAGCCCGTGCGCTCCACAAACTCGCAAACCTGATCGGGGTCGGTCTTAAGATCCGCCTCGGAAACATGATCGTCTTCTTTGCCCTTGATGGCACCGAGCTCAGCCTCAACGGGCACGCCGTAGCAATGGCAGTAGTCAACTGCCTGGCGCGAGAAGCGAATGTTCTCCTCAAAGGGCAACGCGGCACCGTCGATCATAACGGAGGTAAAGCCGGCCTGAACCGCCTGTCGAACATCCTCGAGCGTCTTGCCGTGGTCAAGATGCAGACACGTGGGAACGATATAGTCCTCCGCCGCGCGTTTAACGATAGAGGCGATCATGCCGTAATCGGAAAGCTTAACGTTGGTAGGGGCGATCTGGAGGATGCCCGGCATGCCGGCCTTCTGCAATCCGTCCAAGATACCCAGGGTCATCTCCATATTGGTCGTGTTATATGCGGGAAGGAGCCATCCGTTCTTGCGTGCAATCTGGATCAGCTCAGTCGAAGTTACAACTGCCATGATTCCTCCAACCGGGTTACGGCAATTCGAGTTGAGTTTACGTTCCAGATACTTATATAGACGTCTATGTACCTGTTTATAGACGACTATATACCTTTTTGATTCTTGCGCATAGCATTAAATGTCTCGAATTAGAAAAAGGGCTGCCGAGAAACACTCGACAGCCCATCGTTCAACCTGTTTACCCCAATGTTCCGCTTGCCAGCATGTCGACAACATCATTAAGGTTCAGGACAATCGCCGTGGCTAATCTTTCCATCTCTTCTGTTGGCTCGGAGAGATCAGGAACCATGACGGTGTGAAAACCTCCTGCAAAGCCCGCGCGCACCCCGTTATAGGAATCCTCCAAGACGAGAGATTTTTGCGGCGGCACCCCTAGCTCGTCCGCCGCTTTTAAAAAGACGTCAGGATAGGGCTTGGCATGCTCGACCTCGATACCAGAAACGATCGAATCAAAATATGGAAGTATTCCTCCCCTTATCAGGTTGGCCTTGATCATCTCCCTGCTCGACGAGGAGGCAACCGCCATCGGAATCCCTTCAGTCTTGAGATACTCGAGAAGCCTATCCAATCCAGGTTTTTTCTCTGCGCCATGGGCCAATGCTTCATGGGCTATTTCGTAAAAACGATCAACAAATGCCTTGGGGTCGACTTCGTCACCATACCATTCGCGAATAATGGATACGGCCTCGGCTCCATTGGTTCCGCGCATGGCGTCCGCAAGGCCCTCCATGCACTCAACCCCAAACTCGATTGCGGTCTTAGGCCAACAAGAAGCCCAGATAGGCTCGGTGTCAAACATAAGCCCATCCATATCGAAGATAACCGCCTCGTACATATTGCCTCCCTGTTCAAGTAGACGTCTATATACGTTTATTCTAGCAAAGGAGGACTTTTCTCTACTGCAACGGCACAAAAAGGTGCCCGCCCCACAGATGCTGGGGCGGGCACCTCGCCCGCCAAAAAAGCCGCCACAACGGAACTACCCCATCGCGGCGGTTTTTTATCGTCTAGTTACTTGGCGCGGCCCTCCTCATAGCGCTCGACCAGCTTGGCCTGAACGTCATAGGGCACCTGCTCATAGCCCGCGGGCTTCATGGTAAAGTCGCCCGTGCCGCGCGTGATAGAGCGCAGACGCGTCGAGTAATCCGTCAGCTCGGCCAGCGGCGCCTGGGCAATGACCACGGTGTCTCCGCGCTCATCGGTCTCCATGCCCGTCACGCGACCGCGCGAGGCCGAGATGTCGCCCATCACGGCGCCGGCGTAGCTCTCGGGGATTGTCACCGTGATTTCCTCGATGGGCTCCAGCACCACCGGGTCGGCATCGGCGCATGCCTTGCGCAGGCCGATGCGAGCCGCCGCGCGGAACGCCATCTCGTTGGAGTCGACGCTGTGATACGAACCGTCGTACACCGCGACGCGAATGCCCGTGAGCGGGTAGCCGGCAATAATACCGTCCTTCATGGTCTCCTGGACGCCCTTGTCCACGGCGGGAATCAGCGAGCGCGGGATGCGGCCGCCCACGACCTCGTCCACGAACTCATAGCCGTCGCTCGTGCCGTCGGGCCCAATGAGCGGCTCCACGCGCAGCCAGCAGTCGCCGTACTGACCGGCGCCGCCGGTCTGCTTCTTGTGGCGACCCTGGGCGCTCGCCGTGCGGCGGATGGTCTCGCGATACGGAATGCGGATCGGCACGCTCTTGGCGGCGACCTTGGTGCGGTCCTCCAGACGGTTGAGCAGCACCGAAACCTGTGCCTCACCCACGGCGGAGATAATGGTCTGGCCAGTCTCCTCGTCGCGGTCGATGCTCATGGTCGGGTCTGCCTTGCAGGCCTTCTCGATAAACGTGTAGAGCTTCTCTTCGTCGCCGCGGTTCTCGGCTTCGATGGCGATGCGGTACTGCGAGTTGGGGAACTTAAACGCCGCAGCCTCGACCTTGCCGGTAATCGAGAGCGTATCGCCCGTCTCGGCAGCCAGCTTGGGCGCCACGATGATGTCGCCGGCATAGGCATGGCCAACCTCGGTCATATCGCGGCCGCACATCACATACAGGTGAGCCAAACGATCGCTCTTGCGGGTACGCGCGTTGACCAACTCAAGACCCGGCTCAAGCGTGCCCGTCAGCACCTTGATAAAGCTGATGCGGCCCTGCTGCGGATCGGCCAGCGTCTTAAACACAAACGCCACCGGACGGTCATCGTCACTCGAAATCTTAAGCGAATCGCCGTCGATGAGCGGCATCTCGCCGTAGTCGGTCGGCGCCGGGAAGTACGTGGCGATGTCGTCCATCAGCGAGTTGACGCCCTGCTCCTTAATGCAATCGCCCGCAAAGACCGGCACAAAGATGCGCTCGGCGATCGCCTTAGACAGCAGGCCTTCAAGCTCCTCCTGCGTCAGCGTCTCCTCGCCTTCCAAGTATTTCATCATCAGCTCGTCGTCGGCCTCGGCCACCAGCTCGCACAGATGGTCATGGGCCTCCTCGGCCTGGGCACGATACTCCTCGGGAATCTCCGACTCAACGGCCTCGGCGCCGTTGCAGTGGCGCGCCTTCATGCGCACCAGGTCGATGATGCCGTCAAAGTCCTCGCCCTCGCCCCAGGGAAGGGTCACGGCGCCCAGGCGCGTACCAAAGCGCTCCTGCAGCAGGTCCATGGTGGTCGCAAAGCTGGCCTCGGAGCGCGACAGGCGGTTTACGAACACCGCACGCGCCAGGCGCAGGTCCTCGGCGGCATACCAGAGCTTAACCGTCGTAGGCTGCGGGCCGGCCTCGGCGTCGACCACAAACAGAGCCGTCTCGCAGACGCTCATCGCGGCAAAGGCGTCGCCGATAAAATCGGGATAGCACGGGGCATCGAGCACATTGATACGAGCGCCCTTCCAGTCGATCGGCGCAATGGTCGTCGAGATGGAAAACGCACGCTTGACCTCTTCGGGGTCATAGTCGAGCGTGGGCTTGGTGCCGTCGTGGCCGCCCAGGCGGGCGGTCTTGCCGGAAAGGTGGAGCATGGCCTCGGCGAGTGAAGTCTTGCCCACCCCGCCTTGGCCTACGAGCACCACGTTCCTTACGTTACCGGTCTTGGGAGCACCCATGATGACCTCCTTGCAGGGCCGCGCGCAATGCGCGACGCCAACGGGGAGAGTTCGCGGTCGGTGCCGTCCCGGGAGCAGCATGGTCGGCAGCCGAGCCGACTCACCCTCCAAATGTCCTATGCCACCACCCTACCCTCACGGGCGGCTGTCCATGCATACCTTTCGGCACACGTATGAATACAGGCGGCGAGAGGAAGAGACAAGCTTGTGAGGCAATTATTGAACCCCGTCGATGTAAACAAAAAGCCGCCACAGACCGTAAGACCTGTGGCGGCTTCGCCTCAATTAATAGTTGAGTAAATACCTGAGCCTATCCCTCGATACGGCTCAAGAACTCACGTGTGCGCCGCTCGCGCGGATGGTCTATGACCTGCTCGGCAGGCCCCTCCTCGACAATGCGACCGCCGTCCATAAAGACCACGCGGTCGGCAACATCGCGTGCAAATTGCATCGCGTGGGTCACGATTACCATCGTCATATTCTGCGCAGCGAGGTCCTTAATGACACGCAGCACCTCGGCCGTCAGCTCGGGATCGAGCGCTGAAGTCGGCTCGTCAAAGAATAAGATTTCCGGATCGAGCGCCAGGGCGCGGGCAATACTCACGCGCTGCTGCTGACCGCCCGAAAGCTCACACGGCACCTTGTTCTCGTTGCCCGTAAGCCCCATCTGCGCGATCAACTCACGCGCACGCGCCTCTGCCTGCTCGCGCGGGCGCTTGAGCACGCGGATCGGCGCGTCGATGATGTTTTTCATCACCGTATAGTGCGGGAACAGATTGTAGTTCTGGAATACCAGACCAAAACGCGAACGCGCTTGCTTGGGAACATCTCCCTTCGCATAGACCGCGCCCGATCCCGCATCCGTCGCAACGGCAAGGTCGCCAAACGAGAGCGAGCCTCCGTCGAGTGTCTCGAGCAGCGTGGCACACCGCAGCAGCGTGGACTTACCGCCACCCGAAGGCCCGATAATCGCCACGACCTCGCCACGCTTTACCTCGAGTGAGATATCCTTGAGCACCTCATTGCCGCCAAACGCCTTGCGCGCGTTCGTTATCATCATTACCGTTCCGAACACGGGAACCTCCATGTGTTTGAGAAGTCAGCGAGCGTGTGGCTGACGAGACAATGTGCTTCGAAAGAGGAGCGCCGCGTACTTCTGTACGCAAGCGACGGTTTGAGGAGCAGATTGGCCGTCAGGCACACGCGCAGCGTCGAGCAGTCCGCCGTTCGCTAGAACGGCGGAACGATCTAGTCATGATAATAGTCCAGCTTCTTTTCGGCGGCGCCCAGCAGCATCTCGACCACAAAGTTAAAGACCCAGTAGATCAACGCCGCAATCGCAAACGGCACCATGCTCACCTGCGAGGCGACCAGCGCCTTGGCGGTCGAGAACATCTCACCCACACCAATGGCAAACGCCAGCGACGTGTCCTTGACCAGTGTGATGATCTCGTTGCCCATCGCCGGCAGAATACGCTTGGCGACCTGCGGCATCACGATATACAGAAACGTCTGCATGCGCGAGTAGCCCAGCACCTCAGCAGCCTCGTGTTGACCGCGCGGAATGGACTGCAGGCCCGAGCGATAGATCTCGGCAAAGTAACCGGCGTAGTTGATGATGAACGCCACGACACACGCCGTCCACTTGGAATCGGGCGTAAGCGAAATGCCGAACACGTAGTACGGGGCAAAGTAGATGGCAAACATCTGCAGCATGAGCGGCGTACCGCGCATGACCGAGATATAGATGCGCGCAATCCAGCGGAGCGGCGCAATTTTACTCATGCGCATAAACGCCACGGGGATTCCCAGCGGAATCGACCCCAACAGCGTCAGCACAAACAGCTGCAAGCTGACCAAGAATCCCTGGCCAAGCATCTGCATCATGACCTGAATAGACAACCCAAGCTCTCTTTCACAGTAACGGAACAGCTAACCCAATGCTAAAGCGGGTTTTCCAGGTGCCCGAGTTTGCCGTGAAAGAGGAGCGCCGCGTACTAAATGTACGCAAGCGACGGTTTGAACGGCAAAATCGGGTGCCTGGGAAAGCCGCTATTTGAGCACCCAGTTGTCGAAGGAAAGACCATAGCTTGCATATTTATCGCACAGGTCCTTGACCGTGCCGTCCTCGTAGAGCGCCTTGAGCGACTCGGTCACGGCGTCGGCCGACTTGGTGTCGCCCTTCTTAAAGCCGACGGCGTAGTGCTCGCTGGACAGCGGCTTGTCGAGCTGCGTATAGGCATCGGGCTTGGCGGCAAGCTGATACTGGGCAATCGAAAGGTCGCAAGCCACGGCATCGACCGCGCCGCTCTCGAGCTGCATAAAGGCCGTGTTGTACTCGCCGATGGTATCGAGCGTGGCAAACGTCGCGGCCAGATCCTTCTGGTCGCCCTCGAGCACATCCTGCGCAGCGGAATCGGTCTGAGTGATCACGGTCTTGCCAGCGAGATCGTCCCAGCTCTTGATACCCGCGTCCTTCTTGACCACGAGCACTTGCTCGTTGAGCATGTACGGCTCGGAGAACGTGTAGCCGTCCTCACGACCCTCCATGGTAAAGCCGTTCCAGATGCAGTTGATGGCGCCGGAGTTGAGCAGCGTATCCTTGGCGTCCCAGTCGATGGCCTCGTATTTGACCTCCCAGCCCTGCTTATCGGCAACAGCCTTGGCCAGATCGAGATCAAAGCCGGTGTACTCGCCATCGTCGCCCACAAAGCCGTACGGAGGATAGGACTTGTCAAAGCCCACCACGAGCTTCTTGGACTCCGCGGCGCCCTTCACATCCTTGGCCGCGGCAGAACCAGCAGCGGAGCCCTTGCCGGCACCACCGCCGCAGCCGACAAGACCAAGGCCGAGCACCGTGGCAAGCGAACCGGCTAGACCAACAAACTGACGACGAGACATATCGCTATTCATGGTATTCCCCCTCGATAGCACTTTAGTTAGGTAAAGTGAGTCATGTAACGTCCAGAATCATACACTTTACCTTGATGGAGCACAAGGTTGGGGTTGCCCGGCGCGGGCGGGGAGCGGCGCGTAATTAAGTTTCCTGCTCTACAGTCCTGCGCAAGACGGAAAGCACATTAAGTGCTTTCCTTTGCGTGCGGAACTCGCGATAAACTTAATTACGCGCCGCTCCCCGCCCGCGCCGGGCAAACGTCGTTGGGCCTATCACTGACAGGAAATGGGCGCTTGCATATCGCCCGCTGGCTTGGCACGGTACAATGCTTGCAGCTTTTAATTCATGAATTAGTGGAGTTATTGATGGCAGAATCTCGTGCGGAGCGTAAGGCTCGTCGTGCTTTGATCGAGGCGGCTGAGGGGTCGGAGGAGAAAAAAACTTCTAAGAAATCCAAGTCGTCTCAGGATGCGAAGGGTAAGTCGGCGAAGGGCAAGGTTAAGACCAAGCGTTCTGGCTCTCGTCAGGGCGGGGATAAGGCGCCTCACGTTCGCTCCAAAGGCTCGCGCAAGGATTCGGCTCAGCCTGCGCGTAAGGCCGTGGATCCCAAGTCTCCCTGTTCGATCATGAAAGCTTGTGGTGGGTGTACGGCACTCAATCGTCCTTATAAGAAGCAGTTGGCGGCCAAGCAGGCTGCTATGGAGGAGCTTTTTGCTGCTCTTTGCGAGCGCGAGGGTATTAGCGTCGACCCCATTCGCGGTATGGGCGTCACCTTGGGCGACCCGGGCAAGTATCCTGCGCCGCGTGGTTTTCGTCATAAGGCTGCCACTCCGTTTGCTCCCGGCAAAGAGGGCGCTGTCCGCTGCGGCTTTTTTGAACGTGGGACACACAGAATCGTTGCTGTTCCTGAATGCCCTGTCGAGGCGCCGGGGGCCCGCCAGATTCTCAACGGCATCGCTCGCGAGGCCGAACGTCTGCATATTCCTGCCTTTAACGAAGACAAGCATCTGGGCTTGCTTCGCTATGCCGTTGTTCGCTGTGGTTGGCGCACAGACCAGATTATGGTCACCCTCGTAACCGCTCAGCGCGACCTGCCGCATGCGCAGGAGTTCTTTGAGGCTGTCGCCGCACTCGATCCGCATATCGTCACCGTCGCCCAAAACATCAACGGGCGCCCCGGCAACGCCATCCTAGGCGAGGAGACCCGTATCGTGTACGGTGCCGAGTGCATGCGCGACCAGCTACTCGGTTGCGAGTTCGATATCTCCCCCACCGCGTTCTACCAGACCAACCCGCAGCAGACCGAGCTGCTCTACCAGCTCGCCATCGACGGCATGGACCTGCGTCAGGGCGACGTGCTTATGGATGCCTACTGCGGCAGTGGTACCATCGGTCTTTGCGCAGCCAAGGCCGCCCAGGACAAGGGTATCGGTATCATGCTGCTTGGCGTGGAGCGAAACCCGGCGGGTATTGCCGACGCACGCCGCAATGCCGAGCTCAACGGCCTCACCCGCAGTGCCTGGTTTATGGCCGACGATGCCACCGACTACATCCTCGATGCCGCCGACAACAACGAACGCGTCGACGTCCTTTCCATCGACCCGCCGCGCGCCGGCTCCACCCCCGAGTTCCTCGAGGCCGCCTGCGCGCTCAAACCGCGCCGCATCACCTATATCAGCTGCAACCCCGTGACCCAAGAGCGCGACCTGCACCAGCTCCTCGACGGAGGCTATCGCCTGCTCAAGATCACGCCGGTCGACATGTTCCCCCATACCGACCACACCGAAACCGTAGCGATCCTCGAGCGCCGCTAACCCACCCCGGTCGATTTTTGGGACAAGAAAGGGGGCGGCCCGTCTGGACCGCCCCATTACAGTCTGAAATAGGCCATCGATAAATTTCGATG
>JAQDWB010000002.1:1742-191857 GCA_027673765.1 Coriobacteriaceae bacterium AM113-163 | reverse complement strand
GACCTCGGGACGCTCTTACACCACGTCTGCGCGCGCCACCTCGAATCGCTCAAAGCAGGCACTTTGCTCGCGATTTTGCTGCTACTAAATCGGTGACAGTACTCATATTTGCCACTTTTTGCCCACGAGGTGTTCAGAGGAGCTCTCGACAAGCATCTAACGCTACAATAACTACCACGTGGTTGGGTTTGCCGGCCGAATGTGCGATGCCGCGGGAGGGGACATGGTCGAGTTTACAAAGACGATTAAAGATCCGTTGGGACTGCATGCCCGCCCGGTTGCGCTGCTTTACGACATCATTGCCAAGCATCGTAGCAACGTATCGGTCAGTATCGGCGATCGCCATACCGACGGCCGCGATGTAATGGGGCTCATGGCTCTCTACGGCGAGTGCGGCGAGGACATCATCTTCCGCGTTTCGGGCGTAGACGAGGCTTCCTGCGTCACATCGATCAGAAACCTCTCGCTCTAAGCATGACAGGGCGCGGCAAAGGACAGCTCTTTGCCGCGCCTTTTTGTTTCGTATAGGAAACTTTTTCGAAATCTAAATGGGGACCCTTTCCAAAAAGTTAACCACGTGCTAGTTTACTATAGCGAACATAGACGTGGTTAACTTTTGCTGCGTCGATGTTGAGGACGAACTGACGTTAGGAGCTCACTCATGTCTTGCGGACCGCAGATGCCGGCTATGCCGCTTTCGATGGTAAAAGCGGGCGAAACCGTGCGCGTGTCTCGCGTAAAGGGCAATGAGGATATGAAGCACCATCTCAAGGACCTCGGCTTTGTCGAGGGCAACGAGATCCACGTGGTGAGCTCGAGTGGCGCCAATATCATCGTCACGGTGCTGGGTGCACGCTTTGGTATCGATTCCAAGGTTGCCATGCACATCATGACCGTCGGTTAGTTCGTAGCATTTCGCAAAAAGCTGAAAGGGGGACAAGTACATGAAGACGTTGGGTGACGTCAAGGTGGGCGAGAGCTCTACCATCGTCAAGCTTCACGGTGAGGGTGCACTGCGCCGTCACCTTATGGACCTGGGGCTCATCAAGGGCACGTCGTTTAAGGTCGTAAAGGTCGCACCGCTCGGAGATCCGGTCGAGATCAACGTGCGCGGCTACGAGCTTTCCATCCGCAAGGAGGAGGCTGCCGTCGTCGAGGTCCAGTAAGGGCCAGCGGCATGTATTCTTGCAGGTAAAGTTAGGTTTTTCTAACTTAGCAATGCAACGTTGAAGCACAATATCCAGCCCGCTCGGAGATGACAGCGCGGGCACACAAGGAAGAAGGATTGAATGGCGGATTCTCAGATCCATGTCGCGCTGGCGGGTAACCCCAACTGCGGCAAGACCACGCTTTTCAACCTGATCACCGGCGCCAACGGCTACGTTGGCAACTGGCCCGGTGTCACGGTTGAGAAAAAGGAAGCCAAGCTCCTAAGCGACAAGAACGTTACCATCACGGACCTCCCCGGCATCTACTCGCTTTCCCCCTACAGCCCCGAGGAGCAGTGCTCGCGCGACTACCTCATGAGCGGCGAGCCCGATGTCGTTGTCCAGGTGGTCGATGCCACCAACCTCGAGCGCAACCTGTACCTGGCGCTTCAGGTTATCGAGACCGGCCTGCCCGTGGTCGTGGCCCTCAACATGGCCGACCTCGTGGAGAAGAACGGCGACAAGATCGACACGGACAAGCTTTCCAAGAAGCTTGGCTGCCCGGTCATGATGATCTCGGCCCTTAAAAACAAGGGTATCAAGGAGCTGTTCGAGCAGGTCAAGAAGTCTGCTGCTTCCAAGGGCCAGGTGCCGGAGCACAAGTTCGATTCCTCCATCGAGGACGTTCTGGACCACATCGAGAACAACCTGCCGGCGAGCGTTCCCGCCAACAAGCGTCGCTACTACGCTGTCAAGCTGTTTGAGCGCGACGCGGACGCCTGCAAGCTCATCAACCTCACCAAGGAGAAGGCCGCTCGCGTCGAGCAGCTGGTCGCCCAGTGCGAGCAGGATTGCGACGACGACGCCGAGTCCATCATCACCGGCGAGCGCTATGGCGTGATTGCCCACATTATCGACGAGTGCATGACCAAAGCTCCGGCCAAGATGAGCGCCTCCGAGAAGATCGACCGCGTGGTTACCAACCGTATCCTGGGCCTGCCGATCTTTGTGGTCATCATGTTCTGCGTGTACTACATCGCCGTTTCCACCCTGGGCGGCACGGTGACCGACTTCACCAACGACCAGCTCTTTGGCACCGACGGTTGGTATGTGCTCGGCCAGGGCCGCGACGCCTACGACGCAGCTGTCGAGGCTGCGGGTGACGCCGCCGACTCGGTCGACCCGGCACAGTACGGCCCCTATGTTCCGGGTATTACCACCGTGGTGCACGATGCCCTTGTGGCGGGCGGCACCGAGGACGGTGGCCTGGTCGATTCGCTGGTCTGTGACGGTATCGTCGGCGGTCTGGGCGCCATCTTCGGCTTCGTGCCGCAGATGTTCCTGCTGTTCGTGATGCTGTCTTTCTTGGAGGACTGCGGCTACATGGCCCGCGTCGCCTTCATCATGGACCGCGTGTTCCGCCGCTTTGGCCTGTCCGGTAAGTCCTTCATCCCCATGCTCGTGTCCTCGGGCTGCGGCGTCCCCGGCGTCATGGCCACCAAGACCATCGAGAACGAGAAGGACCGCCGCATGACGGTCATGACCACCACGTTCATTCCCTGTGGCGCCAAGCTGCCGATCATCGCTCTGCTCATGGGTTCCATCATCGGCGATTCTTCCACCACCGCCGCATGGATCAGCCCGCTGTTCTACTTCTTGGGCGTCTTTGCCGTCATCGCCTCGGGCCTCATGCTCAAGAAGACCAAGCTCTTCGCCGGTCGCCCGACGCCGTTCGTTATGGAGCTTCCCGCCTATCACTTCCCGGCAATCCGCTCTTGGGCGCTGCATGTATGGGAGCGCTGCTGGGCCTTTATCAAGAAGGCCGGCACGGTCATCTTCGCGTCCACCGTCGTGGTTTGGTTCCTCTCCAACTTTGGTAGCTACAACGGTTCCTTCGGCTTCCTGCCTGCGATGGACGGCATCCCTGAGGAGTTTATGGACTACTCCGTGCTCGCCATGCTGGGCAACCTGGTCGCTTGGATCTTCGCCCCGCTCGGCTTTAGCACCTGGCAGGCCACCGCGCTGACTGTCTCTGGACTTGTCGCCAAGGAGAACGTCGTCGCCACCGCCGGCTCGCTGCTGTCCGTTGCCGACGCCGCCGAGACCGACCCGAGCCTGTGGACCGCGTTTGCGGGCATGTTCCCCACCATGGGCGCTTGCGTTGCCTTTGGCGCCTTTAACCTGCTGTGCGCCCCGTGCTTTGCCGCCATGGGCACTATCCGCAACCAGATGGACTCCGGCAAGTGGACCGCGATTGCCATCGGCTACGAGTGCGCCTTTGCCTGGGTGATCGGCCTGTTCATCAACCAGTTCTACAACCTGCTTGTCCTTGGCCAGTTTGGTATTTGGACGGTTGTAGCCATCGTTCTGCTGGTTGCGATGCTCTTCCAGATCTTCCGTCCCATGCCCAAGCACGCTTGGACCGACGAGGACGAGACCAACACCGCTTCCGCTGCAGTTTCCGCTTAAGTCCGAATAAGGATCAGCCCCTTTCCACGAGCCCGGGTGTCCCAGCGACACTCGGGCTTTTTGGTGAGGGAGATGTGGCGTTTCCGCAGATAAAACCGACCAAAATATACCTGTCCCTTATTGGCAGGTGGAGAATGGGGTAAAGTAAGTGATGGTTAACTAGAGGAGGCTTGCTATGGCACCTATCGGTATTGTTGTACTGGCTATTATCGGTATTGCGTTTGTCGCCGTGTGCGTGCGCATTTATCGCAAGGGCACCTGCGCCGACTGCGCTCAAGGTGGCGTTTGCACAGGACATTGTTCCAACAAAAAGACCTGCGCCGCACTTAAGGGCGTGGACAAAATTGCCGAAGACTTGGGCCGCGGTATCAAGTAAGGTCCGTCATCCAAGCGCCCCGCGAGCATCCGTTCGCGGGGCGCTTTGCACATTTGGGGGCGAGCGTGGCGAGTTGAAGGGTGATTTTGGGGTATCGTTACCTGTACTGTTAATTGGCAACTTATCTATAACGGAGTAACCCCATGAGCGCTCGCGTAACCATGAAGGACATAGCCGCCGAGCTTGGCGTTTCCATCAATACCGTGCATAAGGCCCTGACGGGCAAGGCCGGCGTGAGCGAATCCGTGCGTGCCAAGGTGAATGCCAAGGCCGAGGCCATGGGTTACCACCGCAACACAAGTGCCTCGAGCCTGCGCCGCAAGGATATCAACTTGGTGTTTTGCCTGCCCCGCGCATCGCGCGAGGGGGCGTACTTTTTCCGTTACCTTTGGGAAGGCTGCAACCGCTTTGAGCAGGAGGTCATCGATCAGGGCATTACGGTTGAGCGCGTTGAATTTGGCGTGGGTGGCTACGCCGATGCGCTCGAGCAGATTGATGAGCGTCTGCAGGTGGGCGAGAAGATTGATGGCCTGCTTGCCTATGTTCCGGGCGATGACCGCGCAACCGAGCTCTTGAGGCAGATTGCCGAGGCGGGCGTGACAATCGAGCTCGTAGACGGCGACCGCCCGCACCTCGATCGCCTGGGTGCCAGTCTGGCGGACTATTCCGCGGCGGGCAGTCTTATGGCGGAGCAGGCGGCAAATCTGGTCCACGCTTCTGGGGCTGACGCCCGCGTGCTCCTGTTGGCGGGCGACCCTTATACCGACTCGCACTATCTGACCGCCCGCGCCTTTCATAATTACCTGCGCGAGCACGATATTCCATGGCGGGTTGAGGACCTTGCCGGTGCCCATGCGCAAGTCAAACAGCTCGAGCGCGAGCTTGAGCAGCGCTTGAGTGCGCCGGATGCTCCCGAGCTCATCTGTAGCGTTTTTGCCGTTGGTTCCGAGGTGGTCGCCGATGCGCTTGTTTCGAGCGGCAAGGCCGGCAAGGTCATGGTGATCGGCAACGACCTGTTCCCCGAGAGCGCCCTGGCCTTACGCCGTGGCATTTTTACCAATATCGTCTATAAGGACCCGGTGAGCTTGGCCTACCGTGGTGCCAAGACCTTGGGCGAGTATTTGCTGTGGGGTAAAACTCCGGCGGAGCCCGTGCAGAAGGGTGCTGTGGAGATGGTGTTTGCCAGCAACGTCGACCGCTACTGCGAGCTTGCGGGAATTTAGCCGTTTGGTCAGGTACCCCCTCTTGCGGCGTGCATTTTTTGGAGTATTCAGCAATGGCGTGTTCCGAAAGAGGCTCAGAACGACTGTTTTAAGTGCCTCCGATGGCGTAAATCGCCATCGGAGGCACTTTTTTATGCCGATCGGGCGCGATATGCGCATCAAATAGGGCGTCGAGGACGGTGCGCGGTGCGCTCCGATGCTGAATACTCCCAAAAATGCACGGCGGAACATGACCCACCTGGCCAAAGCGCTCAAGTTCGGTATTCGGGGACGCCTGCCAATTCGCAATACATACAAGTCACGGCTCCAGTAACCGTTGAACGGGCAAAATCGACCGTTCACTCCATGGTGGTTAGGTGAACGTTCACCTTTTAAGTCGCAATGAATTAGTATAGTGAACGTTCACCTAGAGGATAACGAGCGCATCGTGCGCCCGCTCCGCCAACAAAGGGGTTGTTTGATGAAAAACTTCATGGACGATCAGGATTTCCTGCTGAGCACCAAAACCGGTGAGGAGCTGTTCCACAACTTTGCCGAGGGCATGCCCATCGTTGACTACCACTGCCACATTTCTCCCAAGGAGATCTGGGACGACAAGCGTTTTGAGAACATCACCGAGGTTTGGCTGGGCGGTGACCACTACAAGTGGCGCCTGATGCGTGCCAACGGCGTCGACGAGCGCTTCATTACCGGCGATGCCCCTGCTCGCGAGAAGTTCCAGAAGTGGGCCGAGACCCTGGGCCGTTGTGTGGGCAACCCCGTCTTTGAGTGGAGCCACCTGGAGCTTAAGCGTTACTTTGGCTACGAGGGCGTCCTGAACGGCAAAACCGCTCAGGAGGTCTGGGACCTTGCCAACGCCAAGCTCGCTGAGGCCAGCTTTACCTGCCGCAACCTGATCAAGCAGTCCAACGTCCGCATGATCTGCACTACCGACGACCCCGCCGACAGCTTTGAGTGGCACAAGAAGATTGCCGCCGACGACAGTTTTGACGTTCAGGTCGTTCCCGCCATGCGCCCCGATGCCGCCCTGCGCATCGAGCGTGGCCAGGAGTTCGCCGACTACTGCAAGCATCTCTCCGAGGTTGCTGGCGTTGAGATCAGCGACTTCGAGGGCATGAAGGCCGCCATCTCCAAGCGCTACGACGTTGCCCACGAGCTGGGCTGCCGCGCTTCCGACCACGCGCTCGACTACGTTATGTACGTTCCGGCTACCGCCGACGAGATCGAGACTATCTTTGCCAAGGGCCTTGCCGCCGAGCCGCTTACCGAGGACGAGGTCCTCAAGTACAAGACGGCCTTTATGCAGTTCGTCGCCGGCGAGTATGTCCGCCTTGGCTGGGCCATGCAGCTGCACTTTGGCTGCAAGCGTGACAACAACCGCGCTATGTTCGCCAAGCTCGGTCCCGACACCGGCTACGACTGCATCTCCAACTACACGCCGTCCGACCAGCTGGCCGATTTCCTCAACTCCATCCAGGAGGCCACGGGTCTGCCCAAGACCATTCTGTACAGCCTGAACCCCATCGACAACACCATGATCGATACCGTGATGGGCTGCTTCCAGGAGGCTCCGACCGCCGGTAAGATCCAGAACGGCTCTGCCTGGTGGTTCAACGACAACGAGATCGGTATGCGCGAGCAGCTCACGGCTCTGGCTAACGAGGGCGTGCTGGGCAACTTTGTGGGCATGCTTACCGATTCCCGCTCCTTCCTGTCCTACCCGCGTCATGAGTACTTCCGTCGCGTGCTGTGCGGCGTGATCGGCGAGTGGGTCGAGCAGGGCAAGTATCCGGCCGACATGGAGCTGCTGGGAGCCATCGTGCGCGACATTAGCTACAACAACGCGGTCCGCTACTTTGGCTTTGACCTGGATACCGTCGAGGCCTAAACCCGCATCGAATCACACCGAACTCGGGAGCGCCGTTGCCACACGCGGCGCCCCCGTTTTGCCTGCACGCTAACAGCAATCTAAGGAGAGACATCGATGGAGAACATCAGCTACGAGACGCTCGAGAAGATCGGCTACAAGGGCTACCTGCTGCCCAAGGACGCGCCCGAGAAGGTTCTGCAGTTTGGCGAGGGCAATTTCCTGCGCGCCTTCGTCGACCGCTTCTTTGACATGGGCAACGAGGCAACCGGCTGGAACGGCAAGGTTGTCATGGTCCAGCCCATCAGCGGTGCCTTTGGCTTTGCCGACGGCATTAACGCTCAGGATGACCTGTACACCGTGCTGGTGCGCGGCAAGGAGAGCGGCAACACGGTCGACGAGTCCCGCGTGATCAGCGCCTGCAGCCGCTGTCTCAATCCGTATCGCGAGGACGACTACCGCGCCATGATGGAGGTCGCCGTCTCCGACGATTTGGAGATTATCGTCTCCAACACCACCGAGGCTGGCATTGCCTACGATCCGTCCTGCAAGGCCGACGACATGCCGCCCGCGAGCTTCCCCGCTAAGCTTGCCCAGGTGCTCCACACCCGCTGGGCCGCCGGCAAGCCGGGCGTCATCGTGCTCGCCTGCGAACTCATCGATCACAACGGCGAGGAGCTGCTGCGCATCATGAACCAGTACGTGAGCGACTGGGGCTGGGAGGACGAGTTTGCGCAGTGGATGGCCAACGACTGCACCGTCTGCACCACGCTCGTCGACACTATCGTCCCCGGCCGCATCCGCGACCCCAAGGAGGCCGCTGCCGTGGCCGAGCGCCTGGGCTACGAGGATCCTTTCCTGGCCGTGCGCGAGCCCTTCCAGATGTGGGGCATCCAGGGCGATGAGTCGCTCAAGGAGCGTCTGCCCTTCGTGAAGGCCGGCCTGCCGGGCGTCTTTGTGACCCCCGATGTCACCCCGTACAAGAAGCGCAAGGTCCGCATCCTCAACGGCGCCCACACTGCCTTTGTTCCGGGCTCCTGGGTTGCCGGCTTTGACATCGTGCGCGATTGCATGCATGACGAGACCGTTCGCGGCTTCATGAACACCATGCTCTACGACGAGGTCATCCCGACGCTTGCCGCCGATCTGGATGTCGAGGACTGCAAGGCCTTTGCCGCCGCCGTCGAGAACCGCTTCGACAACCCGTTTATCGACCACGCGCTGCTCTCCATTTGCCTCAACTCAACCGCCAAATGGCGTGCTCGCGACCTGCCCACGCTCAAGGACTATGTTGCCGAGACCGGCAACCTGCCCAAGTGCCTGGCGACGAGCCTCGCTACGCTCATTGCCTTCTATACGCAGGAGCTCGTTGCTCGCGAGGGCGATGGCCTGCACCTGCGCCGCGCCGACGGCACCGAGTACACCGCTCAGGACGATGCCTTCGTGCTCGATTTCTACGCCGCCCACGCCGGTGCAGACGATGCCGAGCTGGTGCACGACGTGCTCAGCAACGAGCAGATGTGGGGCGAGGACCTTACGCAGATCGCCGGCCTTGAGGAGTTTGTCGTCAACGCGCTTGCCGTTGTGCGCGCCGAGGGCGCCAAGCAGGCATTTGCCAACGCCCAGGCCTAAATCCTTCTGTGCGCCCGCCGGGCAACTGGCGGGCGCCCGCTGACTTCTGCTCAACCTGTAGGGTTAGGACTCTTTGTAATGAATACTATCCAGATCAATCCGGCCGACAACGTGATCGTCGCGCTGTCGCCGCTTGCCAAGGGCACCGCCGTCGCGGTTCCCGGGGTGGGCGAGGTCGTTGCCGCGGAGGATATTCCGCAGGGCCACAAGATGGCCGTGCGTGCCATTGCGGCGGGGGAGGACGTCGTCAAGTACGGTCTTCCTATCGGTCACGTGACGGGCGACATCCAGCCCGGTCAGTGGCTTCATACGCATAACGTCAAGACCAACCTTTCGGGCGAGGTCGAGTACGCTTACAACCCGACGCATCCGGTCGTTGAGCCGGTTGAGCCCGAGACCTTTATGGGCTTCCGTCGCGCCGATGGCCGCGCCGCCACGCGCAACGAGCTGTGGATCATCCCCACGGTCGGCTGCGTCAACGAGGCCGCACGTGCCATGTGCGAGCAGGCTCAGGATCTGGTCGAGGGCTCGCTGGAGGGCGTTTACTACTTCCCGCATCCCTTTGGCTGCTCGCAGACCGGTGCCGACCATGCCCAGACGCGCCGTCTGCTGGTGGCGCTCTCGCGTCACGCAAACGCTGCGGGTGTGCTGTTCCTGTCCCTCGGTTGCGAAAACTGCACGCACCAGCAGGTACTCGACGAGCTCGGTGACTTTGATCGCGAGCGCGTTCGATTCCTCGCCTGCCAGGATGTAGCCGACGAGCAGGTCGAGGGTCACAAGATCCTGTCCGAGCTTGCCGACCTGGCCAAGCAGGCCAAGCGTGAGTCCATTCCTGCCTCCGAGCTGGTCATTGGCCTTAAGTGCGGCGGCTCTGACGGTCTTTCGGGCATTACCGCCAACCCCACGATCGGTCGCGTGAGCGATATGGTTGTCGCCCGCGGCGGCACGTCGGTGCTCACCGAGGTTCCCGAGATGTTTGGCGCGGAGAGCATTCTGCTCGATCGCTGTGAGAGCCAGGACGTCTTTAACGCAGCTGCCGACATGCTCAACGGCTTTAAGGACTACTTTATCAGCCATGGTGAGGTCGTCTATGAGAACCCGAGTCCCGGTAACAAGGACGGCGGTATTACCACGCTCGAGGACAAGAGCTGCGGCTGCGTGCAAAAGGGCGGATCTGCCCCCATCGTCGACGTACTGCCGTATGCCGGTCAGGCTACCAAGCATGGCCTGAACATGCTGTGTGGCCCGGGTAACGACATGGTATCCACCACGGCCCTGACGGCTGCCGGCTGCCACGTAATCCTGTTCTCGACCGGCCGCGGCACGCCGTTTGGCGCACCGGCGCCTACCCTCAAGGTGTTCACCAACCAGCGTCTGTGCGACCACAAGGCCAACTGGATGGACTTTAACGCCGGCGTGGTCGCCACGGGCGAGCGTACGCTCGACGAGGCTGCCCACGACCTGTACCAGCTGGTGCTAGAAACGGCGAGCGGCAAGCTTACGAGTGCCGAGCGTCGCGGCTGCCACGAGATCAGCATTTGGAAGGATGGCGTCTGCCTGTAGCGTTAAATGGGTTCGCATAGGGCGCTATTGACCATGGCCCCGTCGGGAGTGTTCCCGGCGGGGCCATGTTTGTTCTGTCTGTTCGGGCGTGTCTTCCTGAGGGTACGGGAGCGGCGAAAACAATAAACGTTCACCTAATCGACCTCAAATATAAACCCACTCAATACCCATGTAATCGTGATTTTTTTTCAAGTCAGATGTCCGTTTAACGGCAAAAAACGACCGTTCAAGGATAATATACAAGTGAACGTTCACCTATCATATGCAATCGCGCATAATCTAGCTAAACGTTCACCCTACGAGTGGGCGATATGCAGACAGACATCGGTATGGACTCCAATGTCTTGTTACAAGACAATCGAGAAAAGAGAGGGAGCTCGATGACTAACAAGATCGGTAAAAAGCGCAAGATCACATTCTGGACGCGCTTGGGCTTTGGTATGGGCGGCATGCTCAACTCCGGTGCCCTGAGCTTTACGCACAGCTACATGGTGCTGTTCCTGTCCACGGAGTGCGGTCTGTCCGCAGGCGAGGCTGCGCTGATCAGCTCGTTCGCCATCTATCTCAACGCCATTCTGTGCCCGCTCATGGGCTTTGTGGCCGATAACTTCTACGCTACTAAGATCGGCCGCATCTTTGGCCGCCGCCGTTTCTGGATCTTGCTGGCTATCCCGATGATGGTCGCCGAGCCGCTCATCTTTGTGGCTACGCCGTTTGGTTTCCCGTACTACTTTGTGTTGTACCTGATCTACAACGTCGCGTACACGTTCTGCACCGCCAACCTGTCGCCGCTTACCATCGAGATGACCGATGACTTCAAGGAGCGTACGTACCTCACCGGCTACAAGCACCTCTTTGGTAACGCCGCCGGCTTCCTGATGGCAGCACTCGTCGGCTTTGGCTTTGGCACCTTCGGCGAGACCAACCCGTTCAGCTACTTCATTATTGCTACGATTAACGCTTCGGTCATGGCAATCTCGCTGCTCTGCGTGTACCTGTCTACGTGGGAGCACACCCCCGAAGAGGTCGCTCAGGAGAAGATCGAGAGCGTCGGCGAGGGTATCAAGAAGTTTTTCATCGACGTTATCTCTACCTTCCGCAACAAGTCCTTCCGCAAGGTCCTGTATGCGCAGGTCTCCACGAAGCTCGCCGCTGCCTGCTGGTCTGCGTGCCTGTCCTTCTTCATCGTCTACTGTCTGCAGATTCCTAAGTCCTACGAGTCCGTGATGGAGATGCCCGGCAAGGTCGTCGCTATCGTCTGCACCGCCATCTGGGTCGCCCTCATGGCCAAGAAGGGCTTCCACAAGTCTTGGTACCTGGCAAACGTCGGTTGCGCCGCGTGCATCATCGCCTACAACTACTTCGCCTTTGGTCAGATCAACGGCACCTCCACGGTCGCCATCGCCATGATCGCCTACCCCATCATCTTCGCCATCTGGAAGTTCTTCTACGTTGGCTTCCAGTATCTGCCCGATGTTCTGCTCAACTACATCCCCGATGTCGATGAGCTCATCACCCTGCGTCGTCGCGAGGGCATCTACAGCTCCGCACAGCAGCTCTGCCAGCAGATCGCCCAGGCTGTTGCCGTCAACGTATGGGCTATCGTCCTTGCTGCCTCCGGCTTCATTCAGACCGCCGGCAACAGCGACGCCGTGACCCAGCCCGCCACCGTGCCTCTGTACATCTGCGGCTACATGCTCATCGGCTGCGCCGGCTTCTTCCTGCTCGCGGCCGTCCTTGCCCGCGGCATCAAGATTGACAAGGAGCAGTGCGACATCCTTTGCGACGAGATCCACCGTGTCAAGGAGGGTGGCAAGATGGCCGACGTCAAGCCCGAGGTCAAGGCGCTTTGCGAGGAGCTCTCCGGCTTTAAGTACGAGGACTGCTTCGCCCACAACAATGTTGGCTTCCAGGACGGCAGCGTAATTCCCGCCGAGTAGGGCAGGCGCATCGTCCAAACCACAGGGCCGTGCCACCGGAGATCCACCGGCGGGTACGGCCCTTTTTTAAAAACGAGTAGTATGAACTTCTGATTACATTTGAGGGAGAGACCCATGGAGACGAACGTTATCTGGCGCAATGCCCGCGCGGCCGTTATCGAGCTCGACGATGGCGGCTACTTTACCTGTGCCGATACGTGGGAGATCTTTGTCAACGATGAGCCCGCCGGTACCACGAATACGGTCGAGACCTATGTCGATGGCCTGACCCCCGGCAAGCGCAACCTGATCCGCTTTGTCTGCGGCGAGCGCGAGTTGAGCGTAGGCGTCACCACGCCGGCGGAGCCCTTTACCATCAACGTTCGCGACTGCGGAGCCAAGGGCGATGCCGAGCACGATGACACCACCAACATTCAGGCTGCCATCATGGCCTGCCCCAAGGGCGGGCGCGTGCTGATCCCCGCCGGCAACTACCGCATCAAGTCCCTCTTCCTTAAGAGCAATATCAACATCGAGCTTGCCGAGGGCGCGGTGCTGCTGGCCCGTCACGACCGCGCGGCGCTTGCCTACATTCCGGGCACGGTCACGGGCGACGAGGGCGCCGGGTATGCCGGCACCGACATGCTGCCCCTGGGCCGCTGGGAGGGCGAGAGCTTCTCGACCTACTGTTCGACCTTTACGGGCCTGAGCGTGCACGACGTGTGCATCTATGGCCGCGGCGCCATCGACGGCCAGACCGATTTTGCCGAGGACAACTGGTGGAACAAGGACTTTAAGAACATCTTCCGTCCCGAGGAGGGCCGCGAGGTCGCCCGCCCGCGCATGATTTTCCTGTCCGAGTGCGAAAACGTGAGCCTTGCCGGCTTTACCGTGCGCAACAGCCCGGCGTGGAATATCCATCCCATTCTGTGCGAGCACGTCGATGCCCTGTGCCTGTCCATCGAGGGTCCCAAGAACTCCCACAACACCGACGGTTTCGATCCCGAGAGCTGCGGTTTTGTCCGCATCCTTGGCTGTCAGTTCTCGGTGGGGGACGACTGCATCGCCATCAAGAGCGGCAAACTGGGCATTGAACCCGAGCTCCGTCCCGCCACGCACGACGTGCTGATCTCGCACTGCTACATGCACGACGGCCACGGTGCCGTGGTGCTGGGATCCGAGGCCGCCGGCGGCATCAAGGACCTCACCGTGAGCAAGTGCCTCTTTGAGCGCACCGACCGCGGCCTGCGCGTCAAGACACGCCGCGGACGCGGCAAGGACGCCGTCAACGAGGGCATCACCTTCGAGCACATTCGCATGGATAAGGTGCTCACGCCCTTCGTGGTCAACTCGTTCTACTTCTGCGACAAGGACGGCAAGACCGACTACGTGCAGTCTCGCGAGGCGCTGCCCGTCGACGACCGTACGCCCGGCTTTGGCGCCACGACGTTTTGCGATATCGAGGCCACCAACTGCCATGCGGCCGCGGCCTATATCACGGGCCTTCCCGAGAGCAAGGTGACGCGCCTGACGTTCCAGGATGTCCATGTGACCTTTGCCGCCGATGCCGAGCCCTTTGTGCCGGTCATGGCCTGCGGCGTGGAGCCCATGGTGCGCCAGGGCATCATCGCGCAGAACGTGAAAGTCCTCGACCTGCAGAACGTGCGCATCGAGGGTCAGGATGGCGACGAGCTGCAGCTGCAAAACGTCGACAAGGTTATCCGCGCGTAGGGTAGTGCTCCTGCACAAGTGAATACGGCATGTTGAGGCGTGCGACGGTCGGGTCTGCCCGGCTGTCGCACGCAATCTATAGGTGCCGGCATTGCATGGTGGGTGTTCTGTGACAGAAAGCGTAATGACAGATGAGTGGTAAAGAACAGCTCTTTGAGGTATCGCTCGAACGCGAAGGCGCGTATCGCAGCATTTCGGCGGCGCTCGAGGCGGCGGAGCGGTGTGTGCCCGATGTGACCGTGCCGGTGCGCGTGCTGGTGGCGCCGGGCGAGTATCGCGAGCAGGTCGAAATTCGTCGTCCGTATGTGACGCTCGAGGGCGAGACGGCCGACAGCGTGCGTATCGTGGGAGGCCTGGGTGCCAAGATGCCTTCGGAAGATGGTAGCGGCCAGGATGGAAGACTCGGCGCCTTCCGTACGTACACGGTGCTGGTCGATGCCGACGACGTGACGCTTGCGGGTCTAACAATCGAAAACAACGCCGGTGATGGGCGCGACGTCGGTCAGGCGATTGCCCTGTATGCCGATGGTGACCGCCTGGTTGTCGATGCCTGCTGCATTAAGGGACACCAGGACACGCTCTTTTTGGGGCCGCTGCCGCTGCGCGAGGCCAAGCCGGGCGGCTTTATAGGCCCCAAGCAGTTCGCCCCGCGCCGCGTGGGGCGGCAGTATTTTCGACGTTGCCGGATCGAGGGCGATGTCGACTTTATCTTTGGCGGCGCGCGTGCCTACTTTGAGGGGTGTGAGATTCGCTCGCTCAACCGCGATATGGATGTCAACGGGTATGTAACGGCAGCCTCCACGCCTCAGGGCGAGCCGTACGGATTTGTGTTTCATGGCTGTTCGTTTACAGCCGATGAGGGCATTGCCCCCGGATCGGTCTATCTGGGTCGTCCATGGCGCGAGTGGGCCCAGACCGTTTTGCTCGAATGCTGGCTGGGCCCCCATATTTCACTCGAGGGTTGGTGGGATTGGAATAAGCCAGCGGTACATGACGGCACCCTGTATGCCGGCGGTGCCCTGTTTGGCCCGGCGGGCGATACTGCCGCTTGGGTGCCGTGGGCGCATTGCCTGACCGGTCAGGATTCCGAACGCTATGCGCGTGACCGAGTGCTTGCCGGCACGGATGGTTGGGATCCCGAGGGCGGCGACGGTGATGCGGTAGAGACGGCCGGGCTATCTGCCAATGGCCGCACCGTGCACATCGAGACGTACTACGAGGACGAACCTGCGCTGCGCGCCCGACTGAAGCGCGAGGGGCGCTCGGCCGCATTTACGGGCAAGACTCCCACAGACTTTGAGGCATGGAAGGCTGCGACCAGGACTCGTCTGTACGATATTTTGGGTCTTTCGCTTATGGACCGCGCCCCGATTGAGATTCGTGAGCTCAATCGCGTGCGGGTTGCCGGCGGCATCGTGCGTACTCATGCGGTGTTGCAGGTTGAGCACGATGTGTGGATGCCGTTTTACCTGTTGGAGCCGTCCCGCCCCAAGCTTGACGAGCGGGGACTCAAGCGCTGCTATATCTGCCCGCATGGTCACCAGGGGGCGGGTGCTGCAAGCATAGCCGGCGTTGCGGGCGTGCCGGCGGTCGACGATGCCGTGCGTAAGTTCAATTACGACTACGGTCTGCGTTTGGCGCGCATGGGTTATGTGACCGTCTGCCCCGATGCGCGTGGTTGGGGATACCGTCGTGACTGGAAGGGTCAGGGCGACGACGAGAACAGCTATCTGCGCGGTACGTGTCTGAACCAAGCACGTATGGCCGAGCCGCTGGGTCTTACGGTCGCGGGCCTCAACGCCTGGGACAACATGCGCTTGATTGATTACTTGGAGACACGCGGTGACATTGCCATGGACGACCTGGGCTGCTTTGGTTTTTCGGGCGGCGGTTACATGACGTTGTACCTGTCCGCGCTCGACCCGCGCGTGCGCAAGGCGTTTGTCTCGGGCTATCTGTACGGCGTTGATGATTCGCTACTGCACCTCAACGGCAATTGCAGCTGCAATTACACGTCTGGACTCTGGCGTCTGCTCGACATGGGCGACATTGCATCGCTTGTCGCGCCACGGCCGCTCTTGGTTCAGAGCTGCGAGAAAGACCATCTCAACGGCGCCCGCGGGCTTGCGAACGTAGACGAGCAGCTCGATATCGTTCGCGACGCCTACGCGCTGCTGGGCAAGGACGAAAACCTTCTGCACGAGGTCTGCCCGGGTGGACACCACCTGGGCGTGGCGCATCTTGCCGAGGATATCGAATGGCTCGATTCGCAAGTTGCGGAATGCGCTCACGCATAGCCCCTCGGATGTTGCGAATGAACGGTATGTACCTGTATGACCGCCGGTGTGCGGGTGAGGAGAAGAATATGGAAACGAAAAACTTGAGCGAATCGACCATCTGCTGCTTTGGCGATTCGACCACCTGGGGCGATAACGGATGCGGCGGGGGAGGCAACGATATCTCCTGGACTTTGCACCTGGGTGCGCTGCTGGGCGGCGCTACGATCGAGAACTTTGGTATTAAGGGTTCGCGTATTGCCGTCAAGGCCGACCGTAGCGATTCGTTTGTCGAGCGCTTGGACGGCATCGATCACACGGCAGATATCTGCATCGTCTTTGGCGGCGTTAACGACTTTAGCCGTAACGTGCCGCTGGGAGAGCTGGGCAGCACGGACGTGCACGAGTTCTACGGTGCGCTCGACTACCTGATCCGCACCATCACGGCGCGCTCGCCTCAGGCAAAGCTGGTGTTTATGACGCCGTGCAAGACGAGCGGCAAACACGAGAAGGATATTCCGGCAAGCAACGAGGCCAACCATCTGGGCCTGACGCAAGACGCCTATGTGCAGGCGATGCTGGAGGTTTGCGATCGCTACTCGGTGCCGGTGATCGACCTGTATGCGCAAAGCGGCATCAGCCCGTTTTTGCCGGAGCACCGCGAGCTCTACATGCCGGACGGTCTGCATTACAGCCCTACCGGCTATGAGCGCCTGGCGCATCGCATCGCTGCGGGCCTCACCGCCGTTTGCCGTTAAAAGTTTGCCGTTCACGGGGATTATAGGGTTAACGTTCACCCTATAATCCCCGTTCGCGTTACACTAGGGGAAACGTTCACCCATCAATAACGTCAGAGGGGACAGCAATGGGTTGCAATCAGATTCTGGACCGTTATATCGAGCAGTTGATCGAGACCTCTACGCCTCAGGCGCCGGCCTGGAATATCGAAAAGCTTCGCGCCGGCAAGGAGAACACCTGGAATTACATTGACGGCTGCATGATCAAGGCACTCATCGAGCTGTACGAGATCACCGGCGAGCAGCGCTACCTGACCTTCGCTGACGACTATATCGACTTTTTTGTCCAGGATGACGGCACCATCAAGCATTACGATCCCCAGGAATACAACCTCGACAACGTCAATGCGGGCAAAACCCTCTACAAACTCTATGACCTGGTGGGCAAGCCCAAGTACCGTGCCGCCATGGATACCATCTATCGTCAGCTCGAAACCCAGCCGCGTACCAAAGAGGGTGTGTTTTGGCACAAAGCCGTCTACCCCAACCAGATCTGGCTCGACGGCATGTACATGGCGCAGCCGTTCTACATGCAGTACGAGCTGAGCTTCCACAACCGCCGTGCCTGCTCGGATAGTTTCCATATGTTCCAGGTCGTGCATGACCTGATGCGCAACCCCCTCAACGGCCTGTACTATCACGCCTACGACGCGAGCCGCAAGCAGTTCTGGTGCGATCCCGTCACCGGCCTTTCGGCCAACTTCTGGCTGCGCGCCGAGGGCTGGTTCGCCATGGCGCTCATCGATACCTGGGAGCTCATGCCGCCCTCGATGTCGGCCGAGAAGGACGAGATCCGCAAGATGTTCCACGACCTGATCGACGCCATGCTGCCGTATCAGGACGAGAAGACCGGCATGTGGCACCAGGTCATCAACCTGCCCAATATCGCCCCCAACTATCTGGAGGAGTCGGGCAGCGCCATCTTTGCCAACGCCATCATGAAGGGCGTGCGCCTGGGCGTGCTGGGCGAGCGCTACTACCAGTACGGCCGCCGTGCGTTTGACGGCATCTGCGACACGTGCCTGTCCGAGCGCGACGGGCAGCTGGCGCTCGACAACATCTGCCTGGTGGCGGGTCTTGGCAACACCGCGCACCGCGAGGGCACGTTTGGCTACTACATGAGCGAGCCCGTCGTCAAAAACGACGCGAAGGGCGTGGCGCCGCTGGTGCTCGCCTATATCGAGACTATGCATCATGACAAGTTGGCCGGTAAGCGCGATCCGCTCGCCCCTTCGGGCGTGTGCTCCATCGATGACCCGTTTGGCGGCTACACCCCGGGCATCAACGCTCAAAAGGGGCGTGAATAGCGTGGGGGCCATTACTCCGGGCGTACGTTTGCACGATCTTGTGCAGGGAACCGTCGAGGAACGCATTCGCATGGCAGGAGAGCTGGGCTTTTCGTGCATCCAACTGCCGAGCAAGGTGCTCTACGCATCGATGGGGATCGATCGGGGCGGCCTGACTCGCGAGCTTGCCGAGCACCTGCGTGCGGTGCTCGACGAGGCGGACGTTTCGGTTGCCGTGCTCGGCTGCTATAAGAATCTGGCGACGCCCGATCGACAACAGCTCATGGATAACTTTGCCGAGTACGAGGCATGCTTGAACTTTGCCCAGATGCTCGGCGGATGTCCTGTTGGCACCGAGACCGGTCGTCCCAATGCGCAGAACCGCGTTGCTGACGACCGTATGACCGACGAGGCACTCGATGCGTTTATGGACGGACTCGCACGTGTCTGTGAGCGCGCCGAGGCCGTTGGTGGGCAAATACTGATTGAGCCCGGCTGGAACGAGACGGTCAACACACCGGATCGCTGCCGCGAGGTATTGGAGCGCGTCTCGAGCCCAGCGCTCGGCGTGATCTACGACCCGGTGTCGCTGCTGCACCCCAGCGTCGTTAACGAGGCGCAGGAAATCACCGCGCGTATGCTCTACTTATGCGGCAGCAAGATCCGCGTGCTGCATGCCAAGGATTTTGAAGTCGTCGACAACGAGGACGAGGCCGGTTGGTGCGACGGTACAGGTTCGCGCCTGGTGTGCCACGGCGTGGGCGAGACGGGCCGTTATGACTTTGAGCCCGTGGTGGCCTGGGCGGCTGCCGCCCGCCCTGGGATTCCCTGCGTGGTCGAGAACAGCGTGCCGGCGACGGTGGCTGGCTGCCTGACGACACTCGGGCGCATGTCCGCTCGCTGCGGGGCATCGCATCGCGAGATATAGCATTGGCTTTTGCTGTGGCGGCAAATTGAGCTTGTCTGACTGGGGGCGACGGTGAAGGGTCTTTATCGTCGTCTCATTGGATTACGTCAAAAAGGGGAGTTGCGTGGCTATCCACATTGTCGAAGAGGCGAATCGTTGCCTAGGTTGCAAAAGGGCGTTCTGCCAGCTTAAAGGCTGCCCGGTTCAGACACCTATCCCGCAGGTCATTGACCTGTTCAAACAGCGTCGTCTGGAAGAGGCGGGCGAGCTGCTGTTCCAGAACAATCCCATGAGCGCGGTCTGCTCCATGATCTGCAACCATTCGGGCCAGTGCGAGGGCGCGTGCATCCAGGGCCGCAAGGGCACACCGGTGCATTTTTCGAGTATCGAGAACTATATCTCGACTGCATATTTGGACCGTAAGGAGTGGAAGCCCGCGCCGTCGTGCGGCAGACAGGTTGCCGTGGTCGGTTCCGGTCCTGCTGGCATTACCGTTGCCATTAAGATGGCTCAGCTGGGCTGTGCTGTCACGGTGTTTGAGCAGCGTCCCGAGATCGGCGGTGTGCTGGAGTACGGTATCCCCGAGTTCCGCCTGCCCCGTGCACTCGTGCAAAAGTACCGTCACGTGATGTGCTCGCTCGGCGTGCGCGTTCGCCCCTCGACCACCATCGGCGGTGCGCTGCATATCGACGACCTGCTGCGCGACGGCTACGATGCAGTCTTTGTGGGCACCGGTACCTGGCGAGCCCGCAAGCTGGGTATTCCCGGCGAGTCGCGCGGCAACGTGCTGTTTGGTATCGATTATCTGGTCGATCCCACGAGCGTGGCGATCGGGCAGAACGTGGCGGTTATCGGCGCCGGCAATGTGGCCATGGATGTCGCCCGCACGGCCCTGCGCTCGGGCGCTCGTAAGGTTACCGTGTATGCCCGATCGCGCCATATTTCGGCCATCGATGACGAGGTTGAGCTGACCGAGCTTGACGGTGCCGAGATCGTGCGCGGCAAGGCGATCTGTGCCATCGACGATAACGGTCCGGTGTTCGAGACGGCTATCTTTGACGAGGACAACAACGTGGTGGGCTACGAGGAAGAGCTTGACCATGTGCCCGCCGACACGGTTGTGATTGCGGCCTCGCAGGTGCCCAAGGACAAACTGGTGCTTACGACGGGCGGTCTGGAGACCGACCATCGCGGTCTTCTTTCGGTCGATGAGCACGGCATGACCACCGTGCCTGGCGTCTTTGCCGCCGGCGACGTGGTCAACGGCCCGCTCACTGTGGTCCATGCTGTAGCTGGCGCCAAGCTTGCCGTCGAAGGCATGACTAACTACCTGGGCCTCTAACCCATCCCATCCATCAGTTGCGGTGGAATACGGACTGTTTTGGCTGTCAAAGGCCTTATCTACTCCGTATTCCACCGCAACTTTTTTGTGGGTCGAGCAGAAGCTGGGGAGCGCATGCGGTCGGGTACTGCGCGGTTGCTGATACGATAGGTAGGTCATCAACTGCCGCCGAGCGGCTCAAACGAAAGGAACCCTGTATGGAGTCCTCCGCCTATCCGATGCTCTTTAGCCCGATCAAGGTCGGTACGACCGAGGTCAAGAACCGCGTCTTTATGCCGCCAGTGTCAACCAACCTGGCCGATCATGGCTATGTGACCGACGACTTGGTCGATCATTACCGTGCCCGCGCCAAGGGCGGCGTGGGCCTGATCATCACCGAGGTCGTGACGGTCGAGCCCACCTATACCTATCTGCCGGGCGATATGTGCTGCTATGACGACACGTTTATCCCCGGTTGGGAAAAGCTCGCCGCAGCCGTCCACGAGCATGGCTGCAAGATCATGCCGCAGCTCTTCCACCCCGCCTACATGGCCTTTAACATTCCAGGCACGCCGCGCCTGATCGCTCCGTCCTTTGTGGGTCCGTCCTATGCCCGCGAGGCGCCGCGTCCCATCACGGTTGATGAGATTCACGAGCTCACACATCAGTTTGGCGATGCCGCTGTGCGCATGCAGAAGGCTGGCGTCGATGGCGTCGAGGTCCATGCGGCGCACGCTCACGGCATGCTTGGCGGCTTTTTGACTCCGCTCTACAACAAGCGCACCGACGAGTACGGCGGTTCGCTCGACGCCCGCATGCGCTTTTTGCTCGAGGTCATCGCTGAGATTCGCGAGCGCTGCGGCAAGGACTTTATCATCGACGTCCGTATTTCGGGCGACGAGTACACCGATGGCGGCCTGACCCTCAACGACATGATCTACGTCTCGCGTCGCCTGGAGAAGGCCGGCGTCGACATGATTCATGTGTCGGGTGGTACCACCATCAAGCGCGGCTCCGCGATTCCTGCCGCCGGCACGCAGCAGGCCTCGCATGCCGCCTGCTCGCGCGAGATTAAGAAGCACGTCAACATTCCCGTCGCCACCGTCGGACGCATTAACGAGGCCTGGATTGCCGAGGAGCTGATCGAGGACGGCGCCGCCGACATCTGCATGATGGGCCGCGCCAACCTGTGCGATGCCGAGTTCTGCAATAAGGCGGCTGCCGGCAACGCCGACGAGATCCGTCCCTGCATCGGCTGCCTGCGCTGCCTGAACGGCATCATGTTCGGCAAGCGCATCTCCTGCACTGTCAACCCGGACGTGGAGCGCGACGAGGCCGGCTACGAGCCTGCCGCCGAGGCAAAGAACGTGCTCGTTGTGGGCGCCGGCCCCGCGGGCATGGAGGCGGCCTACATCGCCGCCAAGCGCGGCCATAACGTGGTGCTCGTGGATAAGCAGGACGAGCCGGGCGGCGAGATGCGCATTGCGGCCGTTCCGCCGGCAAAGCAGGAGCTCACTCGTGTGATCAAGTATCAGTACCGTCGCCTGGCCGAGGCCGGCGTCACGTGCGTCTTTGGTACCGAGCTTTCGGCCGAGGACATTCAGCGCGATTACGCGGGCTACGAGGTTGTCCTGGCTTATGGCGCCGAGCCCATCGCTCCGGCCTTTATGCAGGGCTTTAAGCAGGTTATGACGGCTGACGACCTGCTGGGCGGCAAGGCTTTCCCGGGTAAGAAGATCGTCATCGTGGGCGGCGGCACCGTCGGCTGCGAGACGGCCGATTACCTGGCCCCGTTGGTCAACGACCTGTCGCCGGCCAATCGCGATGTCACCGTTATCGAGATGACCAAGACGCTCGCCGCCAACGAGGGCGGCGCCGGCCGCGCGGTGCTCATCACGCGCATGCTCTCCAAGGGCGTCCACGTGCTGACCGAGGCCAAGGTGACCGAGATCACCGAGGACACCATCAGCTACGAGAAGGACGGCGAGGTCCACACCATCACCGGTGCCGATACGCTGGTGCTTGCCATGGGCTATCGTCCCAATACCAAGCTGGCCGACGACCTGGCTGCAGCCGGTGTTGCCACCCACGTGCTGGGCGATGCCAACGAGTGCGGCAACATCCGCGAAACCATCGGCGATGGCTACAAGGTTGCCTGCGAACTCTAGTCAACCCCTGGAGCTAGGGGGACAGGCTGCTTTGCACCAACGTGGTGCCTAGGTATCTGACCCCTCTGCACCATTCGATAGCAAAAAGCGGCGGGCGCCCCGGGCTTCGGGGCGGGCGCCGCTTGCGTTGGCTGCGATGAGTCGTGCGATTAGAGGCCCAAGATCTCCTTGACCTTGGCGATGATGGCCTCGTCGGTGGCGTTAGCAAAGAAGTACTCCTGGAAGTGCTCGCCGGCAAGTGCGCCCTTCACCAGGTCCTGGTCGATCTCGCCCAGGACGTCGACGAGCGGACGCATGGTCACAGCGCGCACGCCATCGAGGATCTTCTTGTTGCGCTGCTCGGGCTCAACGCGCTCGGCGGGGTAGCCGTTGCCCGAGCCAAAGCCAAAGAGCTTCTCGAAGGTGTACTCGAGGTTGAGCTCCTGGCCCCAACCGTTCTTGAGAGCGAAGGGCATGGCGACGGCGTTGCCATCGTTGACCTGAGCAAAGGTGTAGGCGTCAAGCGGGTCGGCAACATGGCCGCACAGCACTCCGGGGAAGGAGTTGCAGGCGAGCATGGCGCCCTCGCCGGTGCCGCAGCCAGTCACGACGTAGTCGGCGGCGCCGGAGTTCAGCAGCACGGCGGCAAGAATGCCGTTCTGCACGTAGGTGAGGGGCTTGGAGTCGGCGTCGGCATACATGCCATAGTTAAAGACGGTGTGGCCCATGGGCTCAACAACCTTCTTAAGTGCGGCCTCGATCATTGGGTTCTTAGAGTTCTGAGAGTTCTCGTTGATAAGTGCGATCTTCATTTGAGTTAACCTTTCAGTTTTTCAGTTTTCTTACTGTGGCTGCTTGCCGATGTAGGCCAGGATGCCGCCATCGACGTACAGAATGTGCCCGTTGACAAAGTTCGATGCGTCGGAAGCCAGGAACACAGCGGGACCCTTCAGGTCCTCGGGCGTGCCCCAACGGGCCGCCGGCGTCTTGGCAATGATGAACTGGTCAAATGGGTGGCGGCTGCCGTCGGGCTGCGTCTCGCGCAGCGGTGCGGTTTGCGGCGTGGCGATATAGCCGGGCCCAATGCCGTTGCACTGGATGTTGGCCTCGCCGAACTCGGAGCAGATGTTCTTGGTGAGCATCTTGAGTCCGCCCTTGGCGGCGGCATAGCCGGCGATGGTCTCGCGACCCAGTTCGCTCATCATCGAGCAGATATTGATGATCTTGCCGTGGCCCTTGGCGATCATGCCGGGCAGGCAGGCCTTGGACACGATAAACGGTGCGTTGAGGTCGATATCGACGACGCGGCGGAAGTCCTCTGCACTCATGTCGAGCATCGGGGTGCGCTGGATGACGCCGGCGTTGTTGACCAGGATGTCGGGCGTGGTGCCAAAATCTGCCTCGATCTTGGCTATGAGCTCGGCGACGACGGTCTCGTCGGTGACGTCGGCAACATAGCCGTGAGCATCAAAGCCCAGCTCACGGTAGTGCTTTTCGGCCTCGGCGACTTTGTCGGCGTGACGGGCGTTAAAGGCAATCTTGGCCCCGGCCTCACCGAGTGCCTCGGCAATGGCCATGCCAATACCGTAGGTGGCACCGGTCACGAGCGCGACTTTGCCATCTAGGCGGAAGCTGTCCATAAGATCAGACATAGCAATCCTTCCTAAAGAAACGTTCATCTTTATGAGTCCTACTTCTAATACAAGCTCAGTATAGGAGAAGCAGAGGAATTTACTCGCAGCTTTTCCTAGAATCAGGGGAACGTTCACTTTTAAAAGGCGAACGGTTGTGGCCGATTGTCGCGATGCCCGCCATTCGCTCTGTGCCTGTGCACTCTCCGCAATCATGTTGCGGTTGTAGGGCAGGTGCAAACACATCGCATCGTGTGCCGCGGTGGGCTTGCGCGCTTTGTGGCCATGCTTGCCATCTGCGGCTCGAAGGGGAGGCGACATGCTCATAACCTGTGCGGGGAGCGCCGCGGGATGCGATAGTATTACGTGGTGATATTCGACAAACCGTGAGCTTCATTCGAGGGCTTTATGGAACAACACCAGCATTATCAGAGCCTGCAAGATCAGGCATACAACGCACTGCGCTCCAAGATCATCTATGCCGAGCTCAAGCCCGGCACACGCCTTTCGGCGATTGGTCTGGAAAAGGAGACGGGGATCGGACGCACGCCCATTCGCGAGTCCTTTGTGCGCCTGCGCGAGCAAGAGCTGGTGGAAACGCGTCCCAAGAGCGGCACCTACGTCTCTAAGATCAGCATGGAACACGCCGAGAATGCCTGTTTCTTGCGCGAGAAACTCGAAAGAAGCGTACTCATAAAATGCTGTTCGGCCGCTTCACCCGAGCAAAAGCATCGGCTCGAGCAGATTCTTGCCGAGTCCGAGTCGCTCGACCATAGCGAAACGCGTCGCTTTTTCGACCTGGATAACCTGTTCCATGAGACGTGTTTCGTGATTGCTGGCCGTCACATGTTGTGGGATTGGATGAAGAGCGTCAACACGCATTTTGAGCGATACAACTGGTTGCGTATGGTGTCGCAGGATCTGGATTGGGAGCCGATTCGTCGGCAGCATCGCCGGATTCTCGAGGCCATTAAGAGGGGCGATACCGACGCGGCGAGCTATCTGGCAGAGACGCACCTGCACCTGATGCCCGAGGAGCAGGGCCCGGTTATCGCCCTGCATCCCGACTATTTTGAGCTGTCCAAAGACTCGGCCATCTAATCGTTTCCCCCATAAGTCGCGATGAAATAGGGGTTGTTGTGCTGCCCAGGTGGTGCAGACGCCCCCAGTTCACTCACGAGCTCGGGGCCTTTTTCGTCCGGATTGTTGACGTATTGCCGAACGAAAATAGTTTGCGTTTGGTAATAAGCGTACGAAAGCGCAGTTTCCATTCTCATTTCGGACGCAAATCAAGACGAAAACCGTTTTCGTCTTCTATTAATCTGTACGAAAACGGTTTTCGTCTTATAATACGGTCATGAATGGTACGAAACGAAGAGGCTGGGCGTATGGTTGTTAGAGAGAGCCCTACAGTCGAATACAAGGAAAGCGTTACGCCGACGTTTCTTAAAACGGTTAGCGCTTATGCAAACTACGGGACGGGCAAGATTGAGTTTGGCGTTGATGACGAGGGCGTGGCTGTCGGCCTTGCAGATCCGGTCGCAGAGTGTCTCCGCATTGAGAACATGATTAATGACAGCTTGGATCCCGCTCCCCGTTACACGCTCGAGCCCGATGAGAAACACGGGACCGTAATCCTTACGGTTTATGAGGGACAGGACAAACCCTATCGAAGCAAGGGAAAGGCCTACAGGCGAAACGATTCGGCAACGGTGGAGGTCGACCGGTTTGAGTATGGCAGGTTGACGCTCGAAGGCAGCAACGTAACGTTCGACGCGCTCGCGTCGACTTGCCAGGACTTGAGTTTTTGCACGCTCGAACAAAAGTGTGTCGAACATCTCGGCATATCTGAGCTAACGTCGGATATTATGCGCACGCTTCGCTTGCTCGGCAAGGTCGGCTATACCAACGCTGCGGCGATTTTGGCGGATAAGAATGATTTTCCTGGCATCGACTGCGTCCGTTTTGGTGATACCGAGGATGTGATCTTGGATCGTGAGTCGGCGACAAATGTATCCGCCATTGAACAGGTGGACAGGGCGGTGGCTATGTTTGCACGCTACTACCGTTATGAACGTATCGAAGGGATGGAACGCGTCCAAACTGATCGAATTCCTCTCGAGGCGTTTCGCGAAGCCGTTGCAAACGCTTTGGTGCATCGGACGTGGGACGTTCGAGCGAATGTTCAAATTGCCCTGTACGACGATCGCGTCGTTGTCACTTCGCCCGGATCGCTGCCCGCCGGTTTGACGACGGAACAATACCTGTATGGGCAGATATCCGTGCTCAGAAACCCAATTGTCGCCGAGGTCTTTTTAAAGCTGGATTACATCGAGAAATTTGGCACGGGAATCGCGCGAATCAGGCGTGCGTATCGAGATTCTTTAAGCCGACCGGTATTTGATGTTCGCGGCGGCATGGTGACCGTCACATTGCCCGTTATCGATGCCTTTGAGGGGTCTGAGGAAGAGGCCCAGGTTCTCAAGGCTTTGTCGGTCGGACGAATAATGTCGCGGGGCGAGATTGAGCAGCAGACGGGGTTGAGCCGCGCGCGTGCGTTGACGGCGCTTGAATCACTGATTGGGCGGAAAGCGGTTGTAAAGCGGGGGACTGGGCGTTCCACGAAATACGAGCGCGCATAGGCCAAAAGAACCATATTGCAAGACAGGCCCCAAGCCTTTGCCCGCTTGGGGCCTGTTGTATGTTGGCTGGCAGCGGTAGATTTATAGCAAGATATAGCAACGTTAGTGAGATATAGCAACGTATAGCGCTGTTCGCGGGTTCTTACGGTGGTGCTATTATCCGAATGCCGCGCGGATAAAGTGCTGGGCGAAGAGCTTGTTGGCGACGTTGATGACGTGGCCCAAGAACAGCGCCGAGATGGCTGTGGTCACGCCAAAGCCGCCTAGGTTGTGCATGAGCGCGAGCGACAGAATGAGGGACACGGCGACATGTGAGCAGTCGAACACGACTTTTACGTCGCCAAAGCGGCGTTTAAGCTTTTCGGCAATGACCTGCACCAAGCCGTCGGGCGCGTTGGGGACAACGCCCATGTTGACGACGAGACTTACGCCAAATGCGGTGACAGCGAGGGAGAGCAGCATGGTCGCAACCTGTGCGGGGAGTGCCGTGGGATGCAGTGGGTTGACCGCCATGAAGAAATCGGTGAAGCCGCCGATGAGCGTCGAGAAGCACAGCTCGAGCAAAATGCGCGGCTGGAACTCGCGTCGCAAGATGGCCAATTGCGCCAGGATGTAGGCGACATAGGTAGCAGTGATCCAAAAGCCGAGTGTCTTGCCGGTGAGCATGGATAGGGTTGTGGCAAAGCACGTGAGCGCAGCGACTCCCAAGCCGGATGCCGTCTGGAGACTCATGCCGAGTGCCAAGATGGCAACGCCGGCAAGATACATGAGCATCCTGATGACTGTGTGGAACCAATCTATATTCTCGCCATTCATTACGATGAGCGGCCGCATGTCGTGACCTTCCTTTCGGAATTTGGGAGATGCAGTAAAGGCTGCGGCGCCGCTTGGGGGAAAGATCGGAAGCAAGGATCCATTCCTCCAGACGGCGCCGCAGCTGTTTGGGTGACATGGCTTTTGTCGAAGTGGCTTAGTTGAGTGCGCCTGCCAGCCGCATAAACAAAGCGGCTCGGGTGCGTGTCGCTTCCGTCACGTTCTATCAGCATACAAGACGGTTTCGGTTCTTGTCCGTGACGGAAACGGCGCGCACCCGAGCCGTTTTAAAGGGGCGCGGCCTCGGTCGCGCCCCCACGATAGAGAGCGAGTCAAGCGGGGAAGTCAAGCAGAAAATCCACCATTTCACCCCGTCTCAGGCGGCAGGGTTAGCCGCGGACCTTCTTGACGACGTCCATGGCCTCGCGGGCGATCTGCTCGACCTTGGAGAAGTCGCCGTCGGCGAACAGGGCCGGCTTGACCATCCAGGTGCCACCGCAGGCGATGATGGCGCTGGAGCTCAGGTACTCCTCGACGTTGGCGGTGCTCACGCCGCCGGTGGGCATAAAGCGATGGCCGACAAACGGAGCGGCGAGGGCCTTGATGGTGTTCAGGCCGCCATACTGGGCCGCGGGGAAGAACTTGGTGACCTTGAGGCCGAGGTTCTCGGCGGCGGTGACCTCGGAGGGGGTCACGGTGCCGGGGAGGACGGGCAGGTCGATGTCGATGCAGTGCTTCACGACGTCCTCGTTGTAACCCGGGGAGACGATGAACTTGGCGCCGGCGGCGCGGGCCTGCTCAACCTGCTCGACGGTCAGGACGGTGCCGGCGCCAACGCACATCTCGGGCTCGGCGGCGGCCATAGCGGTGATGCACTCGGCGGCGCAGGCGGTGCGGAAGGTGACCTCGGCGGACTTCATACCAGCTGCCATAAGGGCGTGAGCGAGCGGAGCGGCGTCCTCGACCTTGTCGAGCACGACGACCGGCACGATGCCCAGGGATTCAAGCGTGGTGTAGAACTGATCGAACATGGTGTTCCTTTCGATGTGAGGCGCGCACGGGCGCGTGATTGCCAAAGAAGATTGGCCATGAGCCGGTTCCGGATTGGTTATCGGAGGCACTGCTTGGGGTTCAAGCAATTTCGGAACCGGCTACGAGGCCAGTCGTGAAGGAATGCCAGACAAAACCGGAATGGGACTAAGTGGTTCTACCTGGCCGGAGGAATCGGGGAGCGGGCTGCAGAGGTATGGGTATGGAAAGCTGCAGTCCGCGGAATGGGGAACGAATTAACGGGCGACGCGGGTGCCACCGTCGGCGGCGTTGGCCACAGCGGCGATCTCGTCGGCGGTCACCAGATTGGAATCGCCCTTGATGGTGAGCTTGAGGATCGAGGCCGCGATGGCGTAGTTGACGGCGTCCTGCGGGTCAAAGTCGTTGATGAGGGCATGGACGAGGCCGGCGTTGAAAGCGTCGCCGGCGGCAACGCCCTCGAGCACATGCACGTCGTGAGCAGGGGAGAACCAGTGCTCGCCGCTCTCGGCGTCAAAGAGCATGCCCATCCAGATGGAGCGCTCGACGCAGGAGATGTTGCGGACGACCGAGGCGACCTTCTTGCAACCGTACTCGGCGCAGATCTGACGGGCCATCTCGACGTAGGTGTCGCGCTCCTCGATTCCGTGGGCAAGGGAGCCGGAGACGCAGGTCATACCAAGGCCGGCGGGTGCGTCCTCGTCGTTGGCGATGCAGATGTCGACGAGTGGCAGGAGCTCCTTCATGGTTGCCTGCGACTTCTCGGGCGACCACATCTTGCCGCGATAGTTCACGTCGCACACGGTGGTGATGCCCTTGGCGCGGCAAGCGGTGAGGGCATCCTTGCAGGCAGCGGCCATCTCGTCGGACACGGCGGGAGTCACGCCAGAGAAGTAGAAGACATCGACGCCCTTGAGGATTTCGTCCCAATCAAAGACGTCGCGCTTGGCCATGTTGATGGCGGAATACTTGCGGTCGTAGACGCAGCCGTTGCCGCGCTGCGAGGCGCCAACCTCAAACACATAGGAGCCAAGACGGTCGCCCTGGCGCACGACGCGCGTGGTGTCGACGCCGTAAGCCTTCAGCGAGCGAAGGGCGCACTCGCCCAGGCGGTTGGCCGGAACAACGGAGACGTAAGCGGCCTTGTCGCCCTGATAGGCCAGGGAAAGCGCGGTGTTGGCCTCGGCGCCGCCGTAGCGAACGTCAAACTCGGTGGCCTGTTCAATGCGCAAGTGATCTTTGGGCGAGAGCCTCATCATGATCTCGCCGAAGGTAAGAACCGTTTTACCCATGGTCGCGCAGCTCCTTCTTGCTCGTGCGTACACCTTTGATATGGCGTTGGCACGGAGGTGCCAAGACGGTAGGGTGCATCTTTGCACCTCCGTGCCAACGCTCGCCGAAATCGGTTTACGAAATCGGTTTCGTTTCGAGTTGTAGTATACTCACCTACAGCGTTTTGCAACCGAGATTTTTAAAAAATGCCTAAAATGGCTCAGACCGCCGACAATTGGGAAACGGGGTGCGCTATGGCGCAGATGAGAATCAAGGACATTGCCGCCGCGGCGGGCGTGAGCCCGGCCACGGTCTCGCGCTATCTCAATAACCGCCCCGGGCAGATGACCGAGGAGACCCGCGCCCGCATCGCGGCGGTTATCGAGCGCACCGGCTATCGCCCACGTGCCGCCGCACGCAATCTGCGCAGCTCGCGCACCAACCTCATCGGCGTGATTCTGGCCGACATCGCCAACCCGTTCTCCAGCGCCATGCTCGAAGGGCTTTCCGCCAGCGCCGCCGCGCGCGGCTGCTCGCTCATGACGGCCATTAGCGGCAACGACCCCGCCAAGGAGGCAGAGTCGCTCACCAGACTTATCGATGCCGGCGTGGACGGCCTGGTCGTCAACACCTGTGGCGGCAACGACGAGGCAATCGCCGCGGCCGCGGGACGCCTACCCGTTGTGTTACTCGACCGCGACGTTGCCGATGGTGGCATCGATCTGGTGACCTCCAACAACCGTGAGCTGGTCGCCGGCCTGGTAGACGCCTTGACCGCTGCCGGCAGCGAGCGCCTGTGCCTACTTACCGAGGCAAGCGACGACAGCCCCGTGCGTCGCGAGCGCGCCGAGGCCTTTGCCGACGAGCTCTCGCGCCGCGACCTTGCGGGCGAGGTCGTCACCCTGGCCGACGGCGGCGCCACGGGCGTCGGCCGCCTGGACGAGACTATTCGCGGCAACGCAGGCAAAAAACTCGGCCTTATTGCCGTCAACGGCTTGGTCTTTTTGCGTCTGACCGAGGCGCTGGCGCAGCTTGGCCCCTCGCTGCCGGCGGGTCTCAAGATCGCGACGTTTGACGATTACCCCTGGAACCATGTGCTCTTTGGCGGTGTGACCACGGCCGCGCAGGACACCCTCACCATTGCCGAGCGCGTAGTCGAGCGTCTGTCCGAGCGCATCGATGTCGTTACCACTACGGTGGGCGAGGCCGCAAGGCTCGCCCCCAAGCGCATCGAGGTCCCCGGCCACATCGAACACCGCGCTTCGACCTCGCGCTAGTCTGTGTGATATTATATAGACAATGTCATACAGGAGGTATCCATGGCTGCGTCTGTGCTGAGTGTTCGAGTGGACTCGTCAATTAAAGATTCATTTGCCGAGCTGTGCGAAGAACTCGGCATGACTTCGTCCGTTGCGGTCAATATGTTCATGAGGCAGATGTTGCGCGAGCGCTCGCTGCCGTTTGTGCCTTCACTCGGTAAAAGCTCTGCGAGCGAAAGCGCCACAGCGGGCATTTTGGATACCGCTCAGATTGAGTCCGCCGTCCGCGAGGCAGCCAGCCCGATTCCCGCCATCAAAACCGTGATCCTATTTGGATCGTATGCCCGTGGCGAGGCGCGTGCAGATAGTGATATCGACTTGCGCCTCGAAGTCGATCGCGAGCAGGGCTTTGGTCTTTTTGCGTTGTCGGCGTTTGGCGAGGCAGTGCGCAAGGAAACCGGGAGGCAGGTTGATCTCGTCTCGAGTGATCATCTTGATGACGATCTTGCCGCGGTAATCGAGCGCGAAGGAGTGATCCTTTATGATCGCGCGTAAGTCAGACAGCCTGTTCGCGCACGTTTTTTGAGCGCTTGATACGCTTTAACCCTGCGGAAACATTTTTCTGCGATAGTATCTGCGATATAGACCAGTCGAAACCCGCCCGAAAGAAAGGGGAGCGACATGAACCAGCAGAACATCGATTACGTACTCCGCTCCGTAGAGCAGCGTGACATCCGCTTTGTGCGTCTGTGGTTTGTCGACATTCTCGGCCGTCTCAAGAACTTTGCCATTAGCCCCGAGGACCTCGAGGTCGCATTTGAGGAGGGCATTGGCTTTGACGGCTCGGCCATCGAGGGCTTTGCCACGCCCGAGGAAGCCGACATGCTCGCATTCCCCGATGCTTCGACCTTCCAGATCCTGCCGTGGCGCCCGAGCCACAACGGCGTCGCCCGTGTGTTCTGCGACGTGTGCACCCCCGATTGCAAGCCGTTTGCCGGCGATCCGCGCGACGCCCTGCGCCGCATGTTTCACAAGGCCGAGAAGGCTGGCTATCTGCTCAACGTGGGTGCCGAGCTGGAGTATTACTACTTCCCCGACGAGCACACCCCCGAGCCGCTCGACAACGTGGGCTACTTCGATCTTTCGGTGAGCGACGCCGCTCGCGACCTGCGCCGCAACACGGTCCTCACGCTCGAGAAGATGTCCGTGCCCGTGGAGTACACCTTCCACGCCGCCGGTCGCTCACAGCACGGCATGAGCCTGCGCCATGCCGAGGCCCTGAGTATGTCCGACGCCATTACCACGGCCAAGCTCATCATTAAGCAGCAGGCTTACGAGAGCGGCTGCCACGCCTCCTTTATGCCCAAGCCGTTGGCGGGCGAGGACGGCAGCGCCATGTTTTTGCATCAGTCGCTGTTCGACCATGACGGCAACAACGTCTTTTGGGGCGAGGGCGACGAGAGGTACCATCTCTCCGACGTCGCCAAGCACTACATGGCCGGCATCCTGGCACACGCGCGCGAGATCAGCGCCATCACCAACCCTACGGTCAACTCCTACAAGCGCATTACTACCGGCGGCGACTCCGTGCCGCAGTACGCCACGTGGGGCCTGCGCAACCGCGCGAGCATGATCCGCATTCCGGTCTACAAGCCCGGCAAGCAGCTGTCCACGCGCATCGAGCTTCGCAGCCCCGACCCCATGGCCAACCCGTACCTGGTCAACGCCGTCACGCTGGCGGCCGGTCTCGACGGCATCGAGCGCAAACTGGAACTCCCGCCCGAGGCCACGGCCGAGACGCTCAAGCTCACCGACCGTCAGATGGTCGAGGCCGGCTACACGCCGCTGCCGCGCTCGCTCAAAGAGGCGCTCGACGTATTTGAGGACTCGCAGTTTATGAAGGATGCCCTCGGTGAGCACATCCACAGCTTCTTCCTTAAAAAGAAGCGTGACGAGTGGCATAAGTTCGAATCCACGATCACCGAGTGGGAGATCAAGCACTACCTGGCGAACTCCTAATCGCGCTGGCTTGTCCCAGTACGATTGAGCTCATTTCTTTGGAGGCCGATATGTCCGAAAAGAGTGCCCTGTTCATGGCGCGCACGACGCGCTTCCACGAGTTTGCCCGCAGCTTGACGACTACCCTGGGTGTCGAGGTGAGCCTGGCCACCCCCGATTCGCCGACTGCGGCGCACGACTTCGACCTGCTGATTCTCGATTCCGATGGCATCCGTAGCGACCGCATCGATCAGATCGCCAAGTGGCTTGACGATCGCGGCGGCGTTCCCATGCTGGTGATCGTCGACGACGAGGCGCTCGGCACCCTGCGCCTGCCCAATCACGCGCATGCCGACTTTGTATGCCCCACGGCGACGCCCAACGAGCTCAAGGCTCGTGCGCAGCGCCTGATGGGCGAGGAGGAGACCGTCACCGCCGACGATGTACTCAACATCGATAACCTCGAGATCAACCTGGCTACCTACCAGGTGACGCTCGATAACGAGCCCATCGACCTGACGCTGATGGAGTACTCGCTGCTGAGCTTTTTGGCCACGCACCCCAACCGTGCCTACAGCCGCGAGGTGCTGCTGCACCGCGTGTGGGGCTTTGAGTACTGCGGCGGCACTCGCACCGTCGACGTGCACATCCGACGCATCCGCTCCAAAGTGGGCCCGCAGATCGCGGCGCACATCACCACCGTCCGCGGCGTGGGCTATCTGTTTAAGGACTAGATTTCCACCACAAAGGGGACAGGCACCTTTGTGGTGGTTTTGACGCAGGTGCGGGTCCCTCTCGAATCTGCAACAGAACTTAAGCCTTCCTAAAAGATTGCGTTCTCGTACACGTACGCCCGCATATTGGGGTACAACTCAACGTGAACAATGATGGCCCGCCACATGTTTGGCGGGCCTTTGGTTATTTGACGAAAGGATCGCAGCTATGAGCGACAACGATTCCCAGCGTCCCCAGGATGCGGGCAACGCCGGCGAGACCCAGCAGCAGCCGCGCGTGCAGGTGGAGTCGACGCCTGCCGACGGCAACATTCCCTACGTGCAGGCCTACGACACGCAGACCGGAAAGCCGCTGGGCAGCCAGCAGGTTGTAAACAAGCACACGGTGGTCAAGACTAAGACCAAAAAGCTGCCGATCTTTATTACGGCGCTCGCCGGCTGCGCCTGCGGCGCCCTGCTGGTCATTGCACTCATTATGAGCGGTACGCTCAATATCGGTGGCGGCAAGAATGCCGTGACGGCGGGTGCTTCGGGTTCGTCGACGCAAAAGATTACGATTGATTCCGAGGACACCACGCTGGCCGAGGCCGTTTCTGCCAAGGCTCTGCCCTCCGTGGTTTCCATCACCGCCACTTCGAGCGGCAGCCAGAATGGCTCGCTTTCGCAGTCTGCCGACGAGTCGGACAACTCGGGCAGCGTCGGTTCGGGCGTGGTGCTCGATACCGAGGGGCACATCCTTACCAACAACCACGTGGTCGATGGTTACGACCAGTACGTGGTGACCATGGACGACGGCACCACCTACGAGGCCGAGTTCGTGGGCAACGATGCTTCGAGCGACCTAGCCGTCATCAAGCTCAAGGATGCAGACGCCTCCAAGCTCACGCCGATCGAGATCGGCGACTCCTCCAAGCTCAACGTGGGCGAGTGGGTCATGGCGATCGGCTCGCCGTTCGGCAACGAGCAGTCTGTCTCCACGGGTATCGTCTCGGCGCTCTATCGCTCCACGGCCATGAGCTCTACCAACGGTAACACCATCTATGCCAACATGATCCAGACCGATGCCGCCATCAACCCGGGCAACTCCGGCGGCGCGCTCGTTAACGATAACGGCGAGCTGGTGGGTATCAACTCGCTCATCGAGAGCTACTCGGGCTCCAGCTCGGGCGTGGGCTTTGCCATTCCCGTTAACTACGCCAAGAACATTGCCGACCAGATCATCGACGGCAAGACGCCGGTGCACCCGTACCTGGGCGCCACGCTTTCGAGCGTCAACGCGCTCAATGCCCGCACCAACAAGCTGAGCACCGATAGCGGCGCGTACGTGGCGAGCGTCGTCGAGGACGGTCCCGCCGCCAAGGCCGGCATCCAGGAGGGCGATGTCATTACCAAGCTGGGCGACGACGAGATCACGAGCGCCGACGGCCTGATCATCGCACTGCGCAGCCACGAGGTGGGCGAGAAGGTCGAGATCACGCTCGTGCGCGGCAAGGAAGAGAAGAAGGTCACCGTCGAGTTGGGCTCCGATGAGAAGCTGCAGAACCAGCAGCAGGACGATAGCGCGACTGACACCGGCAACGGTGGCATTACTGACGAGCAGCTGCGCCAGTATCTGGAGGAGCTGCTTGGCCAGCAGGGCCAGGGTCAGGGCAACGGCCAGGGTTTCTAACGAGTCGTATCGTACATACCGATGCCAGAGGGGGCTGTTCCGTCAACGCGGGACAGCCCCCTCTTTTCCTATTGATCCGTTGGGGACGGTGGAAAACGGATCATGTAGAAATGGCAAGGGCATGGTTTGATCGCGCGATCCATCCCGGTTCGGCGGCTGCCGATTCGGTGCGGTTCGAAAGGGCTATTCGGCCCCGTTGCGACCGGTGGTACTCTAGTATCCGTTTGAAATCGAGCGAAGGAGTGCCGCAATGGAGCAATCGAGCCTGTTTGGTGACGGTGTAGATATCGATACCAAAACGCCCGCGAGCGCGGATGCCGCCGCATCGACCGATGCCCGTGCCCAGGCGGCAGCGCGCGCGGCCGAGCTGCGCCACGAGCTCGATTATCACGCCTACCGCTACTACATGCTCGATGCGCCCGAGATCACGGACGCCGCCTTCGACAAAATGCTCGTTGAGCTGCAGGAGATCGAGGCGACCTACCCCAATTTGGTGACGCCCGACAGCTATACCCAGCGCGTGGGCGGCTACGTGAGCGAGCAGTTTACGCCGGTCACGCATATGGCGCGCATGTATTCCATGGACGATGCCATGGATCTGGACGAGCTCGACGCATGGCTCCAGCGCACCGAGGATGCGCTCGGTGCCGGCAGCGTTACCTATACCTGCGAGCTCAAGATTGACGGCTTGGGCGTGGCGCTTACCTACCAAAACGGCACCTTTGTGCGCGCGGCCACGCGCGGCGATGGCACCACGGGCGAGGACGTGTCGCTCAACGTGCGTACCATCAAGGATGTGCCCATGCACCTGTCCGAGCCGGCGCTCGCCCACATGGGTGCCGACCGCGAGCGTACCATCGAAGTACGCGGCGAGGTCTATATGCCCAAAGGCAGCTTTGTTCGTCTGAATGAAGAGGCCGATGCCGAGGGCCGCGACCCCTTCGCCAACCCGCGCAACGCCGCCGCCGGATCGTTGCGCCAGAAGGATCCCAAGGTCACGGCGCGCCGCGACCTGGCCACCTTTATCTACGCCATCGCCGATACCGATCCGCTGCACGTCCACAGCCAGCGCGAGTTTCTGGACTGGCTGCGCAGCGCCGGTTTTAGCGTCAACCCCAACGTGGCCCGCTGCGCCACGCCGGCCGAGGTCCACGAGTTCTGCGCCCAAGCCCTCGAGCATCGCGGCGACTTGGACTACGACATCGACGGCGTGGTCGTAAAGGTCGACAGCTTCCAGCAGCAGCTCGACCTGGGCTTTACCGCCCGCGCACCGCGCTGGGCCATTGCCTTTAAGTTCCCGCCCGAGGAAAAGCAGACCATCCTGCGCGAGATTCGCATCCAGGTGGGCCGCACTGGTGTGCTCACGCCGGTCGCCGAGTTCGACCCGGTGACGGTCGCCGGCTCCACCATCGCGCGCGCCACGCTGCACAACATCGACGAGATTCGCCGCAAAAACGTGCGCGAGGGCGATACCATCATCGTGCACAAGGCGGGCGACGTGATCCCCGAGGTCGTGGGTCCCGTGCTCGACAAGCGCCCGGTCGACAGCGTTGACTGGCACATGCCCGAGGTCTGCCCCGTGTGCGGCAGCCCCGTGGTCCACGAGGACGGTGAGGTTGCCTACCGCTGCGTGTCCATCGACTGCCCCGCACAGCTCAAAGAGCGCCTGCTCCACTGGGTGAGCCGCGGCTGCATGGACGTGGACGGCCTGGGCGATGAGATCGTCGACAAGATGATCGCCGCCGGTCTGATCCATGATGTCGCGGACTTCTACCAGCTCACGGTCGACGATATCGCCGGCCTGGACACAGGGCGCACCTATGCCAGCTCCAACAGCAAAAAGGGCGTCAAGAAGGGCGACCCCATTCCGGTGGGCCTCAAGACGGCCGAGAAAACTATCGCCGAGCTCAACAAGTCCAAGAGCCAGCCGCTCGGTCGCGTGCTGTTTGCCCTGGGCATCCGCCACGTGGGCAAAAGCGTGGGCGAGGTCATCGCCGAGCGATTCCTGTCGATTGACAAGCTTATCTTGGCGAGCGAAGAGGATATCGCCGAGTGCGAGGGCATCGGTCCCAAGATTGCGGCGAGCGTCAAGCAGTTCCTGGCCGTGCCCGAAAACCTTGCCGTGCTGGAGCGCCTGCGCCAGGCGGGCCTGTCGCTCGAGGTCGACTTGGGCGCCGCGCATGCACAAGCCGCAGCCGACGCGGGCGTGGCGGGCGAGCTCGCCGATGCACAGCCGCTCGCGGGTCTGACCTTCGTGCTCACCGGCACGCTCGTCAACCGCACGCGCGACGAGGCGGGCGCGGCGCTCAAGGTACTCGGCGCCAAGGTTTCGGGCAGTGTTTCAAAGAAGACGAGCTATCTGGTCGCCGGTCCCAAAGCAGGCTCCAAGCTCGCCAAGGCCGAGCAGCTGGGTGTGCCCGTGCTGGACGAGGACGCGCTCGAGCGGATCCTGGCGACTGGTCAGGTGCCCCAGGCTTAGCGCATCAATAGTCAAATTGAAGAACCGCCCGGAAGCACGATGAACTGCGTCCCAAATCTTGGACGCCCTAAATAGCGACTAGGCCGCGAGGGCCTGATTCCGGAACTCCTCCGGGGTCAGGCCCTTCAATCTTACCTGCCTCCGGCTCGTGTTCCAGTGGACTATGTATTCCTCCAGGTCGCGTTTGAAATCCTCGAACGTCTCCCACTCGCGGCCCCGGTAGAACTCGTCCTTGACGTGGCCGAAGAGCTGCTCGGTGGCGGCGTTGTCGATGCAGTTCGCCTTCCTGGACATGCTCTGGACGATGCCGGCGGCCTCGAGCCTGGATGTGTACGAGGCGTGCTGGTACTGCCAGCCCCGGTCCGAGTGCATGGTCGGGGCGGCGCCCTCGGGGATCTTGGACAGCGGCTCGTCGAGCATCCTGACCTGCTGGGCCATGTCGGGCGTGGTCGATATGTCGCTCGCCACGATCTCCTTGGTGCAGAAGTCCAGCGTCGGGGCCCAGTAGGCCTTGCCGCCCGCCACCTTGAACTCGGTGACGTCCGTTCCCAGCTTCCGCCACGGGGCCCCGGCGTCGAAATCCCTCGCGATCACGTTCTCGAACGTCCTGCCGACGACGCCCCTGTACGAGTTGTACCTGTGGTAGGCCGTCTCGCGTCTGATACCGCAGCGAATCCCCATCTCGCGCATCATCTTGAGCACGGTCTTGTCGGCTATCACGGCCCCCTCTTCCGCCCTGAGGCACATCGCTATCTGCCGGTGCCCGCAGCCGTTGGCGGTGCGCGAGAAGATCTCGGCGGCCGCCTCCCAGAGCTCGGGGCGCGTGGGCCTCGGCGGGTGCGCGAGGGCGTAGTAGTAGGTCGACCGCTTGAGCTCGGCGCATGCGAGCAGGTGCCCGAGCGCGTGCCCCTCGGCGCGCAGGGCCGCGACCGCTTCGGCCTTCGCCCTGGTCAGAGCCCGTCCCTCTCGACCAGGGCGCGTAATTTTTTTAGGTAGGCCACCTCGGCCTCGAGCCTACGGCACCGCTCCTCGAGCTCCTCCTCGCGGGTCCGCGGCCTCGCCTTGGAACCCTTCGGCCGGCCCTTGGGCCTCGGGCGCAGGGCCTCCGCGCCGCCCCGGCGGTATAGCGCGCACCACTTCTTGAGCGGCGACATCGACATTATGCCGAACGCCGCCATCGCCTCGGTCTTCGTCATGCCGCCGTCGACGGCGGCGGAGGCGGCGGCGACCTTCTGCTCGTATGTGTACCTGCCCTGCTTTCCGTCCATGCGCAGCAGCACCTCGCTCCCGAATGCGCGGTATATCTCCTGCCATCTTCTCACGGCTTCCACGGGAAGCGAAAGGGCAATCGCGGCAGATTTATACCCGTGCCCGAGCTCGAAGAGCCCTATGGCCGCCTTCCTGGCCTCGATATCATGCTTCACTCTCAAATCAACGCGCATAAAGAAAGCCTCCCATTTCTCATGTCCAAGAAATGGGAGGCAGTTCACGATGCCTTCCGGGCGGTTCTTATTTGGACGGGGCAACCGGCACCGTGATTTGCGTCACGTAGGTCGCGGGGTCGTCGCTGATGATGTCGTCGATGAGGGCGATCTCGCGTTGCCCCGCTACGCTGCCAATTTGTCAAAAGCTCCGCGCCGGTTGAGCACGGTAAATGCCACCACGCAAATAATCACCGACAGAATCGAGCCGCACGGCGAGGCGATACCCATGGGGAACAGCGTGTCGGAATAGGCGTTCGACAGCAGCCAGGCGCCGGGCACGCGAATGAGCGCCACGGCCAGCACGTTGTGCGCAAAGCCGATGTAGCTCTTGCCATACGCAGCGAAAAAGCCACTAAAGCAAATGTGGATGCCGGCAAAAATCGCGTCGAAAATGTAGCTGCGCATATAGCCGGTACCGGCCGCGACCACCGCGGCGTCCTTGGCAAAAAAGCCGAGAAACGCCGGTGCCACCAGCCACATCAGCACCGTGATGAGGCAGCCGTACACCACCGAGATGGTCATGGCGTCCTTGAGTACCTGACGCGCGCGGTCGCCCTTGCCCGCGCCGGCGTTTTGCGCCGTGAGTGCGCTGACGGTGGCACCCATGGAACTCGGCACAATGAACAAAAAGCTGATCATCTTCTCGACCAGGCCCACGGCGGCGGCGTCGACGAGCCCTCGGTGGTTGGCGATGACGGTGATAAACATAAACGCCACCTGGATGCAGCCGTCCTGCACAGCCACGGGCACGCCGATTTTAAGAATGCTGCCGAGCACCTCGGGCTGGGGGCGCAGGTCGCTGCGCTTAACGTGGATGTTTGTGCGACGGCTCTTGAGCCACACGAGCGCGAGGGCAACGCTGGCCGTCTGCGCGGTCACCGTGCCGAGCGCTGCGCCCACGGGGCCGAGCCCCATGTGGCCGATAAACAGAAAATCGAGCGCGATGTTAATGATGCACGCCACGCCGATCACGTACATGGGCGAGCGCGAATCGCCCAGCCCGCGAAAGATGGCCGAAAGAATGTTGTACGCGGCGATAAAGGGAATGCCGATAAAGCAGATACGCAGGTAGGCGGCAGTGCCTTCGACGGCTTCGGCGGGAGTGCCAATGAGCGCCACGATCTGCGGGCACAGCGCGAGCAGGACAGCGGCCAGCACCACCGAGACACCCATAAAGAGCGTGATGGTGTTGCCGATGGCGGTCTCGGCGCGATCGAAGCGGCGCGAACCCACGGCGTGGCCGACGATAACCGTCGTTCCCATGGCCAGGCCCACGAGCGTCACGGTAATGATATAGAGCGTCTGCGCGCCGTTGCCCACGGCGGTGATGCCGGCGGCGCCGCTAAACTGCCCCATCATGTACAGGTCGGCCATGCCGTAGAGCATCTGCAAAAAGTACGAGAGCATATAAGGCAGGGCAAAGACCGCGATGGTCTTAAGGACATTGCCGCGTGTGAGGTCGTGTTCCATGGGCGGGGCTTTCTGGCTTGGTCTGTTTACGTACCAGTGTAGTGAAAACCCTACAACGATTGTAGAGTCAAGGTTTGTGTTGGCGGCGGGGAGAAAAAGTTGAGTGCGTAGGCATTTCTACTTGAATGCAGGGTGGCGCGCCCCACAAAGTACGGCAGCTCCTGACTTTTCGAACCTCTCGGCCTATCTCAAATCACCCCAAACCGTCCCAACATTCGACGTTTTTTGCCAAAAATGGAAAAAGCATCGAATGTTGGGACGGTTTTTCTGTCGCTCGACGGGATGGAACCGCTTTCTTGCACACAAAGGTGTGCGAAGCCGCGTGCAGGGGAATAAGGTTGGTTATCCGACTCCATTGGAGGGCTCATGGACCTGCCGATCGTCCTGTCCCATAAGACTGCCTGGCTGTACCACAACGTGGCGCGCCCGTCCGAGCCGCTCTCGCGAGCAAGCAGCCTATACGATGAGGACTCGCTTGCTAACGAGGCAGAGCCGACCGCGAGCCTGCCCAAATTGGGACTCGATGCCAAGGGGCTGAGGGCTTCAACGGCAGTCGGGATTGTTACCGACTATCTGGTTGCGCTTGGTATTCCACGAGAAGAGCTCGATCATATCGACACGCTCGTCAACTTCGATTTTGAGCGCTCGACGCCGACTGGATTTAGGTGCCACGTGTTTGGAGCGCCGGTACCTCCAGGCCATCTTATCGAGGTGGCAGAGGACCTTCTGGTGGTTGATGAGGTCATGTGCTTTGTCCAAGCGGGTTCGTGGATGAGCGAGCCCGAGCAGCTGGAATATGGCTACGAAATCTGCGCCCGATACCATTTGAATCATCTGTCGACAGGCGATTATATCGAGATGGGGCAGAGGTATACCGTTGCCGACTTGATTGCCTATTGCAATGAGAACCGATCTCGTCAGGGGGCCATACGCGCGGCCGCCGTGCTCAAGCGCGTGCACGATGGCGCGCGGTCGCCCATGGAGACGGCCACCGCAATCATGGTCGTAGCAAAACGTTCCCAGGGAGGGCTGGGATACGCCAAGGTTGAGCTCAACCATCGGGTCGATGTTCCCAGCGAGTTCAAGTATCTCGCAAAGGCCGGGTATTTCGAGATCGACGTATATGCGCCTGCGAGCGGTACGGGGATTGAATACAACGGCTCGGACCATCTTGATAAACAGCGCAGCGCGTCGGATGCGGAGCGTATGACCGTACTGAGCGCGCTGGGCTTTAGGATGATCGTCCTCACCGGGACTCAGTTTGTCCATCAGCTGCAATTGCACCGGGCGATGAACGCCATCGCGCTCGCTATGGGTCTCAAGTGCGACCGAAGCGAAGCGTTCCAGAAACGTCAGAACGACCTGCGAGAATTCGTGATTCGGCACTGGGACGGCGGCCTCTAGGGGCGTTTTGGTCCTTCTACAGGATGCCGTGGGCAGGCAGACCATCACAACATTCGACGTTTTTTGCCAAAAACGGGAAAAGCATCGAATGTTGTGATGGTTTGTATGCTGAGGATGGGCTTGGAAAGTCCGTTTTGCTCGAAGCGACCTGTCCTGTCGTACGGGTGTCGGCATGATTCTCCCGTGGGGTATTATGTTTTCCGAAGAATAAAACGCCGCGTGAGGGGAGGGCTGCGTGGACGGGCACGTGCAACATGACGGCTTTGGCCGCGATATCAACTACCTGCGCATTGCCGTTACCGACAAGTGCAATTTCCGCTGCATTTACTGCATGCCGGCCGATGGCGTGGCGCCCCGTGCACACGACGAGCTACTCAGCGCCGAGGAAATCGCCCGCTTTGTGCGCTTGGTGGCGGGGGAGGGCATTCGCCGCGTGCGCCTGACGGGCGGCGAGCCGCTGGTCAGCCGCCGTATCATTCCGCTCATTCGCGACATCCGCGCGATTCCGCAGATCGAGGACATCTCGCTCACCACCAATGGCGCCCTGCTGCCCAAGCTGGCGCCCCAGCTCAAAGACGCGGGGCTTAATCGCGTCAACATTTCGCTCGACACACTCGACCCTACGCTCTTTGGAAAGATCACGCGCCTGGGTCGGCTCGAGCAGACCATGGCTGGCATCGACGCGGCGCTGGTTTGGGGCTTTGAGCCCGTTAAGGTCAACTGCGTTGTCGTGCGCCGACTCAACCAAGATGTGGCGGCCCTCGCGCGGCTCACGCTCGACCGCCCCATCCACCTGCGCTTTATCGAATACATGCCCATCGGCGACGAACACACGAGCTCGCATTGCACTGTGGACCCGCATGCGCCCGCGCTCAATCCCGAGCTGTGGGACGCGAGCGATACCGTGCCGAGCGACGAGCTGCGGGAGCGTATCAATGCCGGGGCCACCGCGGCGGGACTGGGCGAGCTCGAGCCGCTCGACATCAACGACGCTCCTGCCGGCGCGGGCCCTGCGCGCTATTGGCACTTTCCGGGCGCGGCGGGAACGGTCGGCTTCATTAGCGCCATGTCCAACCATTTTTGCGCGAACTGCAACCGTCTGCGCCTGACGGCCGATGGCAACGTGCGCCCGTGCCTGTTCAGCGATGCCGAGTATTCGGTGCGCGACGCCCTGCGCCGTGGTGATGATATGCAGGTACTTTCGATTTGGCGCGATGCCGTCGCCCACAAACCGCAGGAACACGCGATAATTGAGGGCACGCAACGATTTATGTCCCAAATCGGAGGATGATCATATGGCCAAGAGCAGGTACGCCGATGCCACCAAGGCCGCTCGCAGGGCCGCGATGTCTGCCCATAAAGCTTCAGCCGCGGCGAATGCTGGCGATGCCGACGCGTCCGCGCGGCCGACTGTCAGCGCTGCCACCGACACCGCCCGCGACGCCCGTCGCGACGAGCTGACGCACGTGGACGCCAAGGGCGAGGTACGCATGGTCGACGTGTCCGACAAGGCCGAGACCCATCGTATCGCCATCGCCGAGGGCACCATCCTCATGCATCCCGAGACGCAAGCCATGGTGCTGCAGGACCGCGCCAAAAAGGGCGACGTGCTTGCCTGCGCGCGCGTGGCGGGCATCATGGCCATCAAGCGCACGAGCGACATCATCCCCATGTGCCATCCGTTGCTCATCACCAAGAGCAAGTGCGACATTGCGCCCATCGCTCCGGCGGGGACGCCGGCCGAGGACGTGCCCGAAGGCTGGGCGCCGGCGCGCGCGGACGGACAGGTTGGCTTTCACGTACTGGTTACGGCCGGCGTGACGGGCAAGACGGGTATCGAGATGGAGGCCCTGACCGGCGCGAGTGCCGCGTGTCTGACCATCTATGACATGTGCAAGGCCGTCGATCGCGGCATGGAGATCGTCGACGTGCGCCTGTTGCACAAGGAGGGCGGTCGCTCGGGCGTGTGGGATCGTGCCGAACGCCAGGCCGCTACTGTTGAGGCCGTGGGAGCCGCGGGCAATGCACCCGCGGGCACACCCGTCGCCGTTGCGCCCGCAGCTCCGGCACCGGCCGTTCCCGCGATCGCGTTTATCGGCTACCAAAACTCGGGCAAGACCACGCTCGTCGAGAAGGTCATTGCCGAGCTCACTCGCCGCGGCCTGCGCGTGGGTTCGCTCAAGCATCATGGGCATCATGGCTTTGATATCGATGTGCCCGCTAAGGATACGTGGCGCCATCACCAGGCCGGATCCAAGCATGTGGGACTCATCTGCGCCACGCGCTGGGCGGAGTACGCCGATACGCGCGAGGAGGACGAGATGCCCGCGCGCGAGCTGCTGTCGCGCTACAACGATGTCGACGTGGTGATCATCGAGGGCTACAAGACCGAGGGCTTCGACAACATCGTGGTCGCGCGCTCCGGTGTCGACCGTCTGCGCGGCAAGAGCTCGCTCGACCTGGTCGACGGTCACACGCTGGCCCTTGCCTGCAACGAAGCCCTGGCACGTCAGGCCTTCGACGCCGGCTTTGCGACCCGAGCCATCAACATCAACGACGCCCGAGCCATCTGCGATCTGATCCAAGATCACCTTTAAGGCTCGACGCTGCGCCGGCCCCAAGCACCCCATCTCGCCCCTCAAGCCGTCGCTCGCGTACCAAAGTACGCGTCGCTCCTCTTTCGGGGCGACCTGGGGCACTTGGAACCGGCTCGCTGCGCTGCCATAACCTGCCAAAAAGGGACAGGCATCTTTGTGGTGGTTTTTGCAAAAAAGCTTTGACTTAAAGTTAGCTCAAGGTGTCATAATCGCTGACAAACGATTGCGATCACGGAGGCCTCATGTCAAAACTGTACTTTATGCGTCACGGTCAAACGCTCTTTAACTTGCTTCGTCGCAAGCAGGGCTGGTGTGACTCGCCGCTCACCGAGCTGGGAATCGAGCAGGCTAAAACTGTCGGTGCGACCCTGCGAGGGCGTGGCCTTACGTTTGACCATGCGTACAGTTCGACGTCCGAGCGTGCGTGCGACACGCTTGAGCTTGCGTTCCCCGGTCAGCCTTACGAGCGCGTCAAGGGCCTTAAGGAGTGGAACTTTGGCAAATTTGAGGGCGCGAGCGAGGATTTGAATCCGCGCCTGCCGTACGGCGATTTTTACAAGCAGTATGACGGCGAGGGCGAAGTCGAGTTTCGCGAGCGTATGATGGCGACCATCACCGAGTTCATGCAGCGCCCTGGACATGAGAGCGTGTTGTGCGTGAGCCATGGCGCCGCAGCGGCTCAGGTCATGCGCGGCGTGGGCGTGGAGCCGCTCAAGATGAAGCACCGCATTGGCAACTGCTGTGTGCTCGAACTCGACTTTGATGCTACTACCGGCACATTTGCTCTTGCAGATTTGTACAACCCCTACGGCACCCCGCGCGAGTAACATCGGGGCATCAGCCAAAACCACCACAAAGGGGCCAGGCACCTTTGTGGTGGTTTTGCCGTTTACAGGCGATTTCCTACCGTTCGGCGGACTTTCGCACCAATGGGGCTTACGCTGCATGCAAGTTTCATCCTACAATCGCCCACGTGCTCACAAGTTTGTTACTCCTCGGGAGGCATCACTTGCGCATAATAGAAGACGAGGAATATCGCCCCGTCGTCTAGCGCCGATGTCCGAGGAGTTTTTTCATGCTCATTTTAAAGAAGATCAACAATAACGTTGCTCTCGCCGCCAGCGATGACGGCCGAGAGGTTGTTGTCTTTGGCAAGGGCATCGGTTTTCACGAGATGCCCTACGAGCTTGCCGATGAGTCGCTCATCCAGCGCAAATTCTATAACGTTCCCGAGAGCCTGCAGGATATGGTCGGCACACTTCCCGACGACGTTCTGCTCGCGGCAAGCGACATTGCCTGCTTCGCATCCCAGCAGCTTGGTTGCAAGCTGTCCGGTGGCCTGCCCTTTATCCTGGCAGATCACCTGCAGTTTGCCGTTCAGCGCGATGACGACCAGATCAGCGCTCCCAACCCGCTCGAGCATGAGGTGGCTTTCATCTACCCGCGTGAGCTCGAAATCGGTCAGGCCGCGCTCGCCATCGTGCAAAAGCACACCGGCGCCAAGCTGGGTCAGAACGAGGCCACGAGCATCGCGCTCCACATCGTTAACGCCGAGGTCGACGGCATGGGCCGCGCCAAGGACATGGACTTCATCATGAAGAGCACCCGCGTGCTTGACGAGGTAACCCATTCCGTGGAAAAGCAGCTCGGCTGCTCGCTCGACACGGCGTCGTACTGCTACATTCGCTTTCTTGCGCACCTGCGCTTTTTGGTTCGCCGCCTTGTTAAGGGCAGCTGCACGCAGACCGAGAACTCCTCACTGTTTATGCAGGCCGCCCGCGATTTTCCCGAGGCCTACCAGTGTGCGTACGCCATCAACCGCGTGTTCGAGAAAGAGTTCAAGCAGAGCTGCTCGGATGAGGAGCTCTTGTATCTGATGATGCATATCAACCGTCTGCGATCGGCTTCGCAGACCGAGTGAGTAAAGCCGCCAGCCCGGCGGCAATCGCAACAATTCTTTTTGGTTTCTAACTGCGGGCAAGGTACCGGCTCGCGGTAGGGGATATTTTTGTCGAAATTTGGAAAAGAGAGGACAGATCATGGCAGGTAAATACGACGATCTTGCTGCCCAGATCGTAGAGCTGGTTGGCGGCAAGTCCAACGTCAAATGCGTCGCACACTGCATTACCCGTGTTCGTTTTAAGCTCAAGGACGAGTCGAAGGCCAATGACGAGGCAATCTCCGAGCTGCCCAACGTCATCAAGGTCATGCACGCCAACGGCCAGTACCAGGTTGTTGTGGGCAACATCGTCGAGGACGTCTACGACGCCGTTCTCAAGGCCGGCGGTTTTAGCGACGGCGGCGCCGTCGACGCCGATGACGACGATGCCGCTCCCAAGGGCGTTACCGATGTGATCATCGACCTCATCTCGGGCATCTTCGCCCCCATGCTCGGCACCTTCGCCGCTGCCGGTATCATGAAGGGCCTGCTGGCGCTCGCTACCTTCCTGGTCCCGAGCTTTGCCAACGACGGCGCCTACACGCTGCTCTACACCGTCGCTGACGGCATGTTCTACTTCCTGCCCGTGGTGCTTGGCTTTACCGCGGCCAAGAAGTTCAAGATGAGCGAGTTCAACGGCATGGCCATCGCCTTTGCCCTGGTGTATCCCACCATGGTTGCCCTGACCTCGGGCGAGGTTGTCGGCTCCGTCGAGCTCGGCTTTGCTGGCACCTTCTCTTGGTACACCACGTTCCTGGGCCTGCCGCTCATCATGCCTGCCTCGGGTTACACCAGCTCCGTTATCCCCATCCTGCTCATGGTCTGGTTTGGCTCCACCCTCGAGCACTGGGTTAAGAAGTGGATGCCCGCTTCTATGAAGATGTTCTTCACCCCGCTGATCGTCGTCACCGTTACCGTCACCCTTGGCTATCTGGTCATTGGCCCCATCGCCACGCTCATCACCAACCTGCTTGGTGAGTTCTTCGCGCTGCTGTTTGGCCTGCCCATGATCGGCTCCCTCCTGGGCTGCACCCTCGTCGGTGCCTTCTGGATGTGCCTGGTCATCTTTGGCTTCCACTGGTCGCTCGTGCCCATCGCGCTGGTCAACCTGTCCACTCTGGGCCACGACTACATCCTGGGCTCCGTTATCGCCCACTCCTTCTCGCTGGGCGCCGTGCTCTTCGCCATGTATCTCAAGAACAAGGACGAGAAGTTCCGCGGTATCGCGCTGCCGGCCATGATCTCCGCCTTCTTCTTTGGTGTCACCGAGCCCGCTATCTACGGTGTCGCCCTGCCCGATAAGAAGGCCTTCATCAACGCCAGCATCGGTTCTGCTGTGGGCGGCCTCATCATTGGTCTCTCCGGCGCCGTGGTGTACATGTCCGGTGGTCTGGGCGTCTTCAACTGGCTGTCCTTCATCGACCCCTCCGGTGTTAACGGCATCAACCACATGATCTGGGCTATCGTTGCCTCTTTCGTGGGTGCCGCCGTGGGCTTTGCGATCGAGTTTGCCACCTACAAGCCCGAGGCTGCCAAGTAGCCCAAACGACAAAGACTCGGTACCAAGCCGGCGGGGGGGAGCGCCCCGCCGGTTTTTTTCAAAGGGGCTAGATGCCATGCGCTCGTCCGAGCGACTGCCCAAAATCAAAACCATGCCGGATTACGGGGCTGAAACGGTGAGTGCTGACCATACCCCGTTTTTCCGTAAACTGACAAGCCTCCTACCTGCGGTTTTGTCCTTGCCGTTTCTGGCATGCTCAAGGGGCACTGGTTCTGCCCCGTAAACCGGCATGGTTTTGAACCTGCCAATAAGGGACAGGTTTATTTTGGTCGGTTTTATCTGGGCAAACGTCGTCTCCGTCAGCTCCGTCCGCATATCTTAAGCCGGCATAGTTTCGATGGGTCGGTCCGTGCGCGTCCCGCAACATGCCTCGCCACGAAACCGGCCTATCTACTACGTTTAAGTGGTAGGGGCCAACCACACGGTGGTTTTTCGAAAACCGCCAAGCCGTCTACCTGCGGTTTTATTTTTGACAATTGCGGCGTGGTCGGGGGTTCACGACTAAACGTAGTAGATGGGCCGGTTTCGTGGCGGCCGACTCAACGCGAACTCCGATCGGGACGCAAATTACCTCGTGGACGCCGCTTCGGCGTCCACGCAACATCCCAACACGTACGAAAGGAGCCAACATGGCTTTTCCCGATGGATTTCTGTGGGGCGGTGCCACTGCCGCCAATCAGTGCGAAGGCGGATACAACGAGGACGGCAAGGGCCTCGGCGTTCCCGACATCATGACCGGCGGCACGGTCTCCGAGCCGCGCCACATTACCGACGGCATTCTGCCCCAGTACCACTATCCCAGCCACGAGGCCGTGGACATGTACCATCACTATCTCGACGACATCAAGCTTTTTGGCGAGATGGGCTTTAAGTGCTACCGCATGTCCATCAACTGGAGCCGTATCTTCCCCAACGGCGACGAGGCCGAGCCCAACCAGGCCGGCATCGAGTTCTACCGCCGTGTGTTCCAGGCCTGTCAGGAGCAGGACATCGAGCCCATGGTCACCCTTAGCCACTATGAGCTGCCTTATGGTCTGTCCAAAAACTACGGAGGCTGGAAGAACCCCAAGCTCATCGATTTCTACCTCAACTACGCCCGCACCGTCATGACCGAGTACAAGGGCCTGGTGCGCTACTGGCTCACCTTTAACGAAATCAATTGCCTGCTCATGGGCGGCTTTGGCGGCGTGATGGGCGGCGGCATGGTGCCCGAGGCAACCGACACGCCCATGGCCTTTGGCGACTGCGACTGGGACGACCCGCAGGCGCGCTTCGATGCCCTGCACCATCAGTTCCTGGCGAGCGCCAAGTGCGTCACCATGGGCCATCAGATCGATCCCCAGAACAAGATCGGCTGCATGATCGCCGGCAACGCCTGCTACCCGCACACGTGCAATCCGGCAGACGTTCTGGCCGCACAAAAGCAGCAGCGCGAGATGAACTTCTACTGCGGCGACGTGCAGGTGCGCGGTGCGTATCCCTCGTGGGCGCCCAGCGTGTGGCGCCGCGAAGGCGTGCACGTGGAGGTTTCGCCCGAGGACGCCGCCACGCTGGCCGCCGGCAAGGTCGACTTCTACAGCTTTAGCTACTACATGAGCGCCACGGCCACGGCTGACCCGGTGCTGCTGGAGCAGGGCAACATCTTTGGTGGCGCCGGCAACGAGTACCTCAAGAAGAGCGATTGGGGTTGGGCGATCGACCCCGAGGGCCTGCGTTACTACCTGGAGGAGGTCTACGACCGCTACCAGGTGCCGCTGATGATCGTCGAGAACGGCCTGGGCGCGGTGGACGAGGTCGAGGCGGACGGTGCGATTCACGACGGCTACCGCATCGATTACCTGCGCGAGCATATCAAGCAGATGGAGATTGCCATCGAGGACGGCGTGGACCTGATGGGCTACACCATGTGGGGCTGCATCGATTTGGTGAGCGCCTCGACCGGCGAGATGAAGAAGCGCTACGGCTTCATCTACGTCGACAAGGACAACGACGGCAACGGCACGCTCGCCCGCAGCCGCAAGGACAGCTTCTTCTGGTACAAGAAGGTCATCGCCACCAACGGCGCCGACCTGGCCTAGCCAAGTCTCAACCAGCGTAAACGTCGCAACCACCACAAAGGGGCCAGGCACCTTTGTGGTGGTTTTTGCTTTGGTAGATGTGTGGGACATGCCTTACAATCTACCAAGTAGTTCATGACGGGCGAAAAACGGAGAGAAGGGTCCTGATGCGTCCTTAATGTTTCATGCGGATAGATTGATTTGACAGACGGTGGCGAATGCCCACCGCCCGTATTCGTATGAAACAAGGAGTCTCCATGCTCGCATCTCTTTTCTCAAAGCCTCAATCATCGCTGTCCGTGCAGGCCAAGCGGCTGGTGGCGATGCGCTTTCTCATCTACACCGGGTTTCAGACCAGTTATTTTATCGGCGTCATCGGAACGCTCACCTATGCAGACGATGCCTCAGTCGTGGCGACATCGCTGGCCGTTCTGTTTATGAACGTTTTCGTGATCCTGGGATCCTTTGCGGGTGGCGCGGAGCTCGACGCCTGGGGTCCGCGCCGCCATTTCTTGCTTAGCATCATCGGCGCTCTTGCAACTGGCGCGGCAATCATCGCCTTTGGTAGCGCGACCGGCGTCGTCCTGCTCGGCGCGGTGTTCCTGGGCTTTACGATGGGATTCGCCCAGCCCATCGCCACATCCTATCCGGCTTACCTCACCGACGATCCTGTCGAGCTCAAAGACATCAACTCCGCCATCGCCATGTTTTCAAACGTGAGTATCATCGTTGGTCCCACGCTGGGCGGCTTTGTCGCGGCGGCTGCATCGTCGCGCGCGGTGTTCGTGCTCATGATGCTCTTTACCGTGCTGGCGCTCATCGCCGGCTGGGGCTTTAGGCCGCAGACCAGCCATGTCGCCGGGCATGCGGATGCCGATTCGGCAGAGGAAGGGGAGCGTGCGGGGCAAAGCTCCAACCCCAGCGCATCCACTCGCGCCACCTTCGCGACTAGCATCAAGACGGTCTTCACCAACAGCGTCCTCGCGCTACTTTTCTGCATCATTTTTCTTTCGAACTTTGGCTACGGAGCCTTCGATCCGCTCGAGTCGTTTTTCTATCGCGATGTCCTACGCGTCGGCGTTGAGTGGATGGGCTGGCTCTCGTCGGCCTCGGGCGTGGGCGCGGTGCTGGGTGCCGTGCTCGCGCTCCGCTTGCCGCCGCACTTGGTAAACCTAAAAACGCTGCTCGTGGCACTTATGTCCGTGGGCCTGGGAAGTCTGCTCTATGTGGGGACGCCGTACGTGGGCGTGGCCCTCGTCGGCCAGATCGCCCTGGGCATAGCTTGGGGTGTCGTCAACCCGCTCCACAACACCATTGTGCAGACGACGGCACCGCTCGAGCAGCTTGGCCGTGTGAACTCGGTCATGGGCTTTGGCAATATGTTCGCCGGCGTGGCCCCTCTGGCGATTGCCCCGTGGCTGGCGGCAACATTTGGCGTACAACGGACACTCGTGGGAGCGGGCATGGTCGTGACGGCGGTTCCCGCGGCGCTGCTGCTGTTTGGACGTCGGCATCTGGATCGTGCCGCAAAGCAGTAAAAACCATCACAACATTCGATGAAAATCGCGATTTTGCCGAATAACGTCGAATGTTGTGATGGTTTGCGCCCCGGGCCAGGCCACCCTGCGGGTCCGGCCACCACAAAGGAGCCAGGCACCTTTGTGGTGGTTTTTGCTTTAACGGGCCGCGCCTGCGCCTTGGTATAGCATGTACGCCGTTCACGACCACACCCCACACCGCCGCGCAACCCAGAAAGGCCCCCATGGACACCACCTTCAGCCACATCAAAGCCGTGTTCTGCGATATCGACGGTACGCTGCTCACGAGCCAGCATACGGTGTCCCCGCGCACCGTGGCGGCGATCCGCGCCCTGCGCGACCGCGGCGTGCTTTTTGGCCTGTGCACCGGGCGCGACGCCCACGCGACCGAGGCCATGTACGAGTTCTGGGGCATCGAAGGCCTGGTGGACGTGCTCGTGGGCTGCGGTGGCGCCGAGGTCATCGATCGCGCGCACGCCATCAACGAGCTGAGCTTTCCGCTGCCGGGCGAGACCATCGCGCGCATCTGCAAGCACATGGCGGACCTTCCGGCAACACCCGTCTGCCCCCGAGACGGCGTGTTCTACGTGCCCGAGAGCAACGCGTGCGTCGAGCACCTGTCGCGCGTCGACGGCGTGCCCTACCAGGTGGTCGATTTTGCCGAGTTTTTGCGCGAGCCGCAGCCCAAGGTGATGTTTACCATGGCGCCCGAGGTAATGCCGCGGGTGATTGAGCGGGCGTCGACGTTTGCCGATGACACTGTTAAGGCGGCGGCCCTGCAGACCACGCAGCGGCTCTACGAGTTCATGGATCCGCGCGTGTCCAAGACGCGCGGCCTTGTGCGCGTGGCGGAGCTCAACGGCATGGAGCTTCAGAACATCTGCGTGTTTGGCGATGCCGATAACGATACCTGCATGGTGGCCGACGCCGGCGTGGGTGTGGCCATGGCAAATGGCAGCGACGCCACCCGTGCCGCCGCGGACTTTGTAACCGCGAGCAACGACGAGGACGGCATCGCGGTCTTTATCCAGGAGCATCTGCTGTAGCGCCTGGGGGCAGCCACAAAGAGGGCAGAGCGCCTTTGTGGTGGTTTTCCAAGCGTCCCAACAGTCGATTGTTGGGACGCTTTTTTGTAGCGAGGAGATTTGCAGCCGGTAACATGCGATGTCATTCAAGTGTCGATGTATGAACATGTCGGCACACGCTGGTTGTGCAGTAATTGACCAATTAGCTCATAACTAATATTTGCAGGTAGATATACTGCCATTCACGGCGCAATTTTGACCGTTCACAGATTGAGCGGGTTAAAACAAAGTGTTGTACAAACAATGATAAAGTGTCATTTATCTAGATTTGCTAACGAGTTTACCAGCGTCTTTCCGAAATTTAACCCTCGAAAAACAATGCATAGTTTGAATAATTGTCAAGAAGTTAAGGCAACGTAAAGCAAAACTGACATTGTTAGGCTTGCGCTGTTTAAACAAAGAGTAATAATATGCATATCGAGCGCGAGCAATTATAGGTTGCGCGCCCAAGTTTGATGGTGAAAGAGCAAGATCGCGGTCTCTTGGGGAGGAGACATCGATGAAAGCGAATTCAGACAAATCTAAGCAGAGTAAAAAAGCGACGCGCCGTGTACTGGCAGGCGTTTTGTGCGGAGCCTCCGTTTTGAGCCTGGTACTGTCGCTCGTCATGCCCCCGATCTCGCAGGCCATTGCCAACGATGCCCAGGCAGCTCCTACCGAGGAAACTGTGATGGGGGGGGGTTCCTCAACTGAGTCTACTGATGTGGAAAACACCAACAACGGGGATACCGAAAACCAGAATAGTGACGAGACCGAGGGCGACGAAGCCGACCCTTCAAATGATGTTGAGCAGGGTCAGCCTGAAGGTAAGCTGCAGGCCGAAGATGGCGAGTTGTCGGATGGCAATGCCGTAATGCTGGCTGCGGAAGGCGGGCAGACTAAAACGGCATCCACTGAAATACGAACAGCTGACGACTTGAAAAAACTGGCAAATGCAAGCGGTGTTGCTAGCTTCAAGCTTATGAATGATGTCGAGACCGGCGAGACAATCGCGCTTAACAAGGACGGCAGCAATATCACGCTGGATTTAAATGGCTGCAAAATTAAGTATACAAGTCAGAGCCAGCCCCTATTCAACATAACCGGCGGCGCAACGTTGACTGTCAAGGACGGTCAGCAAGTTGCCGCGACAGAGACTACGACTTCTCAAACAAATAAATGCGGCAATCTCGCTTTAATGGAATACGATACTTCCAATGGCATTCCGACTGGCCTTACCTACTACGTAACCGAATCGGTCGCAAACGGAACCCGTACAACCGAGACTCTTAAGGCGTATAAGGCTCATGTCAAGGGTGCCATCGTGGCGTGCTCAGGCTCAAAGGACTTGAGGCTTATCGTAATCAATAGCGGTGGCCACCTCAATTTTGAGAGCGGCATGATTACGCAGGATAAAAACAACTGTGTCAAAAATTTGGTGTACGCAGCGGGCAGTTCGGCCATCAGCGTGGACGGCGGGTATGTCTGCGGCGGATATTGTCCGGAGGGCGCCGCTGGTGCGGGTATTTCTGTCGAGAACTCAACTCTTGACATCTCTGACGGCGTAATCGCTGGTAACTATGCCCCCAGTGGCGGCGGCGTTTATGCCCTGAATTCTACGGTAAACATGGTTGGCGGTATTATCTCCGGTAACGGTACAAATGATAATGAAGTCGGTTATGGCGCGGGAATTTGTGCTGAGGACTCTATGGTGACCATTACGAATGGTTACATTACTAACAACAAATATCAGTTCTATACCGATGAAGGACACAAAGGTAACGGTTGTCACGGTGGTGGCGGCATTGCTGCCTTTAGCCACAATCAGGGACAGAAAAAAGGCGGTCTGGTTATTAGCGGCGGCTACATCACGGGCAACTACTCTGCCGAGGCTGGCGGCGGCGTTTATGCTGGCGCTTGGAATAAACCTCTTTCCGGGTTTGCGTTTTATGGTGGAATCATCGCCAGCAATGTGGCGCAAAACTCAGAGGGTGGCGGCATCCGTATCGCTGCGCCTACAGTTGGCGAATTTAATGTGAGCGGCAAGAAAGCCTACATAACTAACAATACGACTAATACCACCAATGACTGGGGTGGCGGTGGCGTATTCGTCCAGGGCAGCAGCGACAACAACGTTCAACCGGCGAGCCTCAATATATATAACGCGCTGATTACCAACAATCATGCCAGTGGCTTTGGCGGCGGGTTTGCCGCTTGCCCGACTGGTAAGACTGCCATTACCGATACCAATGGCATCGCGATTTTCGGTAATTATGACGGTAAACCTGACGGTAGTGGTTATAACCGATCGGGCGGCACCCACGACAAGAACGATGACGCGGATTGGCGCCCTAACCACGAAGGCGGCGAAATAACTGAAGACTTTAAAAAAGCCGGTCACCAGGATCTTTTTCTTATTCGCGATAGTGCTAACGCTGAATCGCTGCCGTATATCGCTGCCGTAACGGGACAGATGCTTGGTGGTGGAGCTGCCAATTGGTCGGGCACGATCGACAAAACACCAACGTCTATCGGCAAGTACGAGGGCGCCCAAGCTAAGTACATGATTGGCCTTAAATCTGAGCCGATTCAGTATGATAAGGATGCTGCTACTGCGGCTGCGTCCCTCTTCATTACGGGCAACCGCTCCAACATCCACGGAGGCGGAGTCATGACCAACGGCGACGTAATCGCTGGCTCCACCACGCAGGTGAACGTGTATCCCAAGATGAAGCTCAACGGCACTAAGGCACTGGAAGGCCGCGCGCTTACTGCGGATGATGCGGGAAAATTCAGGTTCCAACTCTTGGAGCCGGGCGAGAGCGGTGGTGTCCCTAGCTTTAATAATAATGATGATGGCAAATTGCAGCTCAATGGCTGTTCAATAGTTGGCGATGACGATGGGGCCACGAACGACGCTGAAGGTAACTTTGTCTTTGATTTGGGCAGGGTCCACTCCGCTGGAACGAACGTCTACTACCTCGTTGAGGACCCCGGCAACGTTGCGGATCGCGTCCCTGGCGTGGACTACGACCAGACCATCTACAAGATTGAGCTTACAACTACAACCGAAAAGCGGCCGGTGCTGGATATTGATTACATCTACTATTTAGTTACGAATGTAAGGGTTACTAATCTCAAAAATAATGAGGCGAAAACGTTTACTCCGAACAACGGTAGCGATGTCTCCATTAAGATCACCGATGGCAACACCGACAAGACCTTTACTAATGCATACAAACCCAAGGGCTCTTGGACGCCTCAGGTGACCAAGAAGGTTGATGGTGGCGAGATGAAGGCGTTCACATTCGAACTCGCGAACGAGGACGACCCGAACTTCACCAAACCGGAAACGGTAACAATTAATCCTGATCCTGCGAATGTCAAAACTGAAAAAAACGCTAATGCGACGAGCACGGTCGATTTCAAGTCGAAGACATATAAGCTCACGGACCTTAACAATGGTTCCAAGACCTTCACGTACTATGTGCGCGAGAAGTACGAAAGCTCGACCTATCCGCATTACAAGTTTGATCAGTCGGTCTATAGGTTCAAGGTTGTGGCAAAGGATAACACCCAAGGAGGAATCGACTGTGCGGTGACCTACAGGAAGGGAACCGTTGACCCCGGCGGTACGTGGAAAGACACCGATAATAAGGACCACGAGTTTCCCGACACTACCCCCACCTTCACCAACACCTACTCCACATCTTTGCCCCTTTCTGGTATGTCGGGCGTCACTCTGACGTACCTTGCCGGCGCGGCGGCGCTTTGCGCTGCTGCGGCCTGGGTGCACATTCGTCGCAAGGCGAATGCGAAGGGAGGTAAGCGTCGTGAATAAGAAAGTTTGCTCCTTCCCGATCTTGTTTGCGCTGCTTGCCCTCCTGATCGGCACCTGCGCGGTTGTGTTCCCCGCATCCGCGCAGGCCGCGCCGACCTCGACCGGTTCCATCACGGTGAGCGGCACCGTGGCGAGCAGCTACGACGCCTACCAGATCTTTAGCGCCAACGTCGTCGACGGCGACAGTGACGCCAAGATCGCCACCGACCTCGCTTGGGCAAGCGACGCCGCGCGCGATGCCGTGTTGCCTGTGTTGCACAGCGCCGGTATGCCCAATTCCCAGACCACCGCGCAGGAAGCTGCCGAGTGGCTCAACACCGATTCCCGCCTTACGAGCGCGCTGAGCGCACAGCTCGCTCGTTCCCTCCAGAGCTCTGGCGCCGTGTCCGTGGCCCTTAACGCGGTCACGACGGCCGAGCTGCCCTGTGGCTACTGGCTCATCGTCGCCAAAGACGACGCCATCTCCCAAAACGAGGCCGGCACCGCGCCGATCATGGCCCTGGTCGGCGGCAGCGCCGTCATCGTCAAGCCCAAGGCCGCCACTCCCAAGGTGGCCAAGCATGTGCTGGAGGACAGCACCGCCGCCTGGGGCAAGGCCGCCGACGCCACGGTCGCCGACGACCTGTACTGGCGCCTCTCGGCCACGGTTCCCGCGGGCCTTTCCGCCTACGACGCCTACGCGGTGCGGTTCGTCGACACCATGAGCGCGGGGCTCGACCCCTCCAAGGTCGCCGCGAGCATGCATGTGTACGTGGCGGCGGGCACGGACGGCGGCTTTGACGCCGTCCAGACCGGCAAGGACGGCCGTGCCGGCACCGAGCCCGCGCAGGGCTGGACCGACATCACGGCCCAGTGCGCCACCAAGGTGGCCGCGGACGGGATCTTCACCGTGCGCACCGGCGACCTGATTGCCGCGCTCGGCGGGGCCGACGCCTTTACCGCGGGCGCCCGCGTGGTCGCCGTGTACAATGCGCCGCTCAACAGCGCGTGCAACCACGGCATCGCGAAGGGCAACCCCAACGAGGTCTACCTGCGCTACCCGCGCTCTCCTCTTGCCGACCAGTCCGGCGACGCCGGCTTCACCCGCACGCCGAGCGACGACGCGTGCGCCTACACCTGGGATCTCGCGCTCACCAAGCGCGGCAGCGACGGCGACAAGCCGCTGTCCGGGGCGGTCCTGAGCATCGCCGACGACCGCGGTCGCACGCTGGCGGCCGACGGCACGTGGGATGCGCAAGGCAAGGCCACCGTCACCACGGGCGAGGACGGCCGCGTGACCGTCTCGGGCGTGGACTCGGGCAAGCTGGAGGTCCGCGAGCTCAAGGCGCCCAAGGGCTACACCGCCTTCGAGGGCACGCGCTCCGTGACGGTCAAGGCCGAGGGCCTGGACGTCGACCAGGTGGCCGCTGCCAAGCCCAAGCTCACCATCACGGCCGAGTCGCCCCTGCGCGCCGACAGCGCGGACGGGTCGACGGGCAGCCTGGAGGCGTCGCTCATCAACACGCCCACCGGCACACCCCCTAGCATTACCACCGGAGGCTTTATGCCCTCGACTGGCGATATGGCAATGTACGCCGCGGCCGCCGCAGCGGTCGCCGGAGCCGCGCTCATCGTGGTCGCGCTCCTGGTCAAGCGGGGAGGTGGCAGCCATAAAGAGTAGCTGGCAGCCCCACAGAAAGCGGGGCGAGACGTAGCGAAGCAGATGCTAAGACACAGACAGATGATGATCGATCAAATGGAATTCAAGCGGAAAGCAGAGGAAAAGAAGATGAGCATGAGCAAGAACATCGCCCGCCTGGCAGTAACCGCCGGCCTCACAGCAGCGCTGAGCTTTGGTGGAGTTATGGCCCCCGTGACCATGGCGTTTGCCGAGGGAACGGGGTCGACCGTCACGTTCGAGGACGCCGATTACGCTGCGTCCACGACCTATAAGGGTATCCAGATCTTCAAGGCAAAGGTCACGACGACCGGTGGGAATAGGACGGTGAGTAGCATCGAATGGGCCAGCTCCGAAGCCCAAACTGCTGTCGTAAACGCCATCAAGAAAAAGGATGCATCCTACAAAAGCGAGAACGCACAGGATGCTGCCGATTGGCTTAGCACCAAATCTGAAGTTACCGGGACCGATTCGAAGGTTGCTAGCGACAACGTTCTCAGTCTAATCGCCGATGGCCTGAAGAGCAGCACCACCTGGAAGGTGACGAGCGAGGGCAGTGCATCCCTTTCCGGACTCGGCGCCGGCTACTGGCTCTTCCTCACCGCTACTCCCGGTAAGCTTGCTGACAAGTCGACCGATGTGTTCACCTCTCCCGTCTACGCCGTGATCGACGGCGTGAACGCGACGACCGTTACGCCAAAGAAGGGCGTGCCCACTGTCAAGAAGAAGGTCCTCGACGATGCCGACGCCGCCGATGCCGCCGACATCAAGGACTCCAACAAATGGAATGATGTCGCCGATTCCCAGATCGGCCAGGAAGTTAACTACAAGCTTACCGGCACGATTGCCAGCAACTACGCTACCTTTGGCACGTATGCTTACAAGTTCACCGACGGGCTTTCCAATGGCCTTGACTATGTCAAAGGCTCGGTTAAGGTGTACGCGCTGAACGGCGAGACTTACAGCGAGATTGAGTCGAGCAATTATACCGTGACGGATGCTGATGCTAGCAACAACAACACGCTGACGGTCGAGTTCAAGACCGGAGACGGCAAGAAGGGCCTCAAGGACGTCGCGAGCGTGACCGCCGACACCAAGATCGTTGTCTTCTACAAGGCAAAGCTCAACGGCAACGCCGTGATCGGCAACGCAGCCGACGGCAACAAGTGCGGCAACCCCAACACCGTCAAGCTCGAGTACTCCAACAACCCGTATGCCGAGGGCACGGGCGAGACGATCGAGGATACCGTCGCCGACTTCGCTTTCGGGCTCAACCTCAACAAGGTCGACCAGGGCACCGAGAAGGGCCTTGCGGGCGCCGTCTTCACCATCCAGTCCGCTGATGCGAACACTCAAGACCAGTATATCGTCTCGAAGGACGACCCCACCGCGGGCGTCGTCGCGGGCCAGCTCGTGACCGTTGCCAGCACCACCAGCCTTCCCGATTACGTGAAGTTCACGTCTGGCGATAATGGCCAGATTGCCGTGAAAGGTCTCGATGAAGGCTCCTACAAGGTGACCGAGGTCCAGGCTCCCAATGAGAAGTACACCAAGGCCAACCCCTTCACTTTCACCATCACTGCGACGTATGATGACGCGAGCATGAAGGTGACGGGCCTCACGGCGGCGGTTTCCAAGGCCGAGGCGGGCCGCACCGACATCGCCTTCGGTAAGCTCGACGGCACTGACGGAGACAATAAGCTGACCGGTACGAATGGCACCGGCACCAACGCCGCCACCGGTGAGATCACCATCAACGTCGGCAACACCAAGTCCGTCGGCCTCCCGCTGACCGGCCTTAACGGCGTGACCTTCACTTGGATCGCTGGTGGCGCGGTGCTGTGCATCGGCGTGGCGCACCTCATCCGCAGCCGTAAGCAGGCTGAGGAGTCCGAGCAGGAGTAACGCTCGCTCACCCATCCCTTTGGCAGGTGGGATGTGATGGACATGAGACTTGCGGACACTTTTCTCGTCCATCCACGTTCTTGCTTCGCCATTTTCTTTTCGGGGCAGACTCCGCGCTGGAGTCTGCCCCGTTTTTTGGGATAACGCAGCCAGCCTCCACCGTCCGATGCGGGTACGTTCGTCATCGCGTTTCTTGACTCGTATGAAGTTCGGTTTAAGGTCCGTAGGCGCACGCGCGGTGCGGACGGTGGACGGCATTTGCGCCGAAAGCGCAAATAAGAATGCCCGGGGGTCGGATCCCGGGCATTTAACTAAAGCTGAAAACTAGGCCGCCCGCGCTCTCGTACACTTACGCGGGGTGCGACGTTTTCTATTGACATTGTATCCCGAATCGCCCAGCCGATTCGGGATATTTTGAAAACGCAAATATGGGCTTAGGCACGAACGGAATCTCGTTAATTCCGAAAATTATGTATAATTCCAATTAAAAATGGAATCAAACGAAAACGATGGAAATGAACGAAGCGCTAATCTACTTACAAGAAGCACTAGGCCTCTCTGCCAAGACCAAAACTTGGCCTGGATTCGCACGCTTACCGCTGCATCTGCGGGCGATTGAGGTCCGCGCTGTTGACGCAAACGGTTTTTCGTTTTTGCTTGCAAGCTTGCCTACTGGCGTTGGGCTTCCCGAGGCTAAGAGAGTCTATAGCCAGCTATCCTTGCGCGCGGAGACTCCTGTTGTCGTTTCGTTTCCTGATGCCGATGCACGTCAGCGCAAAGCATTGGTCGCACAAGGGATTCCGTTTGTTTGCCCCGGCAGACAGGCTTTTCTTCCATTTATGGGCATGGCCTGCACGGAGAGGGGCAGTGTCCGGTTTCGCAATCACGCGACCAAGATGTCACCCAACGCGCAGGCTGCCGCAATCTGGGGAGCAGCCCAGGAGCCATATCGTCCCTATGACCTTTGTCGTGCGCTTGGGATCTCGGCAAGCCGCGCGAGTGAGGCCATAACCGAGCTTGTTGACAGGGGGCTCGCGAGGCGCGAGCGTTGCGAGCGACGTGTCGTCGTGTTCCCTGTTGCCGTTGATCTTCTGCTCAGTGAGCACATGGCAGAGCTCTCCTCGCCTGTCTTGAAGGTCTTTTTTGCAAGGAAGACGCCGCAGATCGACTATCTTGTTGACGCCGGGGAGACGGCGCTCGCTGCGCGTTCGATGCTCGCTGCGCCGGGCATGGAACAAAAGGCCGTCTTAAGGAGTGCATGGCGTCAACTGAGCGACCTCGAAGTCGCAGACGGGGAGTTGCCGGATAACGAGACGGCGATGGTCCAAGTGTGGCGCTACACGCCCGTGTTTGCCGGCTCTTCCCGTGTCGACGACATTTCGCTTGCGCTATCTTTGGCGGCAATCGACGATGAGCGAATTCAGCTCGAAGTCGATCGCATGTTTGGAAAGGAATATCCATGGCAAGAAGCGCTGTAGAGGGTCTCCAAGAATTTCAGCAGCATATGCAAGAAGCTGCAGGATCGTATGCTCTTATCGGCGGCACGGCATGCGACATTTTGCTCGCGGAGGCGGGACTTCCGTTTAGGATGACTCACGATTTTGATGTGGTAATTGTCGCCGATGACCGGTTGCCTCAGACGGCAGAAGCTATATGGACTTTGGTGCGTGATGGCGGCTACCGCTGCGGCTGGGGCGAAGGCAAAGGCTCATGTTTTTATCGGTTTACAGAGCCTAAGAGGCCGGGTTACCCCCATATGATCGAACTCTTCGCGAAGTGCCCCGACTTTCTAAAGGGTCGTGAGGGGATTGATGTGGCGCCAATTCACGTTGATGAAAACATAAGCAGTCTTTCGGCAATTTTGTTGGACGATGCTTACTACAGCTTGTTCCTTCAGGGAATTCGGACCGTAGACGGCGTTTCGGTCCTGGGTACGGAATACATTGTCCCGTTCAAAGCGAAGGCGTATCTCGACCTAAAAGCTAGAAGGGAGGCGGGGGAGAACGTTGATTCGAAGAAGGTAAAAAAGCATAAACGCGATGCGCTGAGGCTTGCTCAGCTGCTTGGCGAGTCGGAAGGTGTCGACCTGAGCGAAGAACTGAAGGACGATATGCTTGCGTTTGTTAAAGATTGCGAGGTGGGCGACGTCAATCTGAAACAGATCGGGGTTGCGGGCGTAACGATGACGCAGTTGCTCGAGACGATGAAAGCAACATATGGCTTGATTGGTTGAGTGGGGTTACGTGGCCCGAACGGTGCAGCCTAGCTGCGTTGTCCGGCGCATGAGCTCGCTAATCGGCTATTATTTGTTTAGACAACCTGAGTTGTAGAGGAGTGACCGGCGATGGTGCAGGGCGCCAAACATATGAAGGGCAATAACGCCGCGGACAACGGTGGCTCAAGCCCTCAGCCCAAACCTCAACCAAAGCCCAAGCGCCGTCGCAAGCGGCTGCCGCGCTGGGCCGACCGCCTCATCACCATCGTCATCATCCTTATTGGCGTGGGCCTAATGACCTGGCCGTGGATCTTGGACCGGCTCGAGGCCTCGGGCGTGTTCAACCAGATCAGCACCGTGTCCAGCACCGTGGACGCGCTGTCTGCCGAGGAACGCGAGCGCATTCTGCTTCAGGCGCGTTCCTATAACGAGCAACTTGCCGGCGAGGCCGCCGAGCTTCCCGCCGACCAGATCGAGCCCTACGCCCAGCAGCTCATCTTTGACCGCGACCCCATGATGAGCTGGGTCGAGATCCCCTCCATCGACGTGAGCATGCCCATTTACCACGGCACGAGCGAAGAAGTCCTCATGGCCGGCGTCGGCCACCTGGAGGGCACGAGCCTGCCGGTGGGCGGCACTTCGACGCATTGCGTGCTCACCGCCCACTCGGGCATGCGCAACCTGAGCATGTTCGACGACATCCACTCGCTGGAGCCCGGCGACCTGGTGCTGCTGCACACCATGAACAAGACGCTCGCCTACAAGATGGTGGACTCCGAGGTCGTGCTGCCCGAGGAGATGGAGTCGCTGACCATCGAGCCCGGCGCCGACAAGGTGACGCTCGTCACCTGTACGCCCTACGGCGTGAACGACCATCGCCTGCTGGTGCATTGCGTGCGCACTAAGTACAACAAGAAGGACGTCGACAAGCAAAAGTCGCTGGCCGGCCGTCACTGGGGCAAGCGCGAGTTTGCCGTGCTCATCGTGGTCGTGGCCATTGTGCTGTTGCTGCTGGACATCGTGATCCACGCGGTCCGCAAGCGCCGCAAGGCCAAGGCCTCGGCATAGGACATTCTTCAGAACCACCACAATGGGGACAGGCACCTTTGTGGTGGTCGGGACTTCCAAACCATCACAACATTCGATGAAAATCGCGATTTTGACGAAAAGCGTCGAATGTTGTGATGGTTTTTGCCGTGGGTGATGCGGCATTCGCTATGCGCGATGTGGTTTTCGCTGCAGAACCGCCCACCCGTGCCCGCCGCCCTCGTTACGTTTTCGCTGCATTTGGGTAAAGCGCCTGCTCCAAGCCGGCGTTGCCCTGTATACTAGAGCGGTTTAACTGTTATGCGGAAGGGAGCGCCTATGGCACTCAGCGAGAAAGACGTGCGCGGCATCGCCGAGTACGCAAAGATCGCACTGACCGATGACGAGCTCACCCAGATGACGTCCTACATGAACGACGCCGTCCAGATGCTCGAGCCCGTCTTGCAATATGACTTGCCCGACGTGGAGCCCACGTTCCATCCCATCGGAAGCCTGTCCAACGTGATGGGCGATGACCTGCGCGAGCCCGAGCGCGACCTGCCGCTCGACGTTGCGCTCGAAAACGCCGGCAGCGCGCGCGACCGCTACTTCCGCGTGCCGTCCATTTTGGGAGAGGGGGAGAGCGAGTAATGGCGCTAAGCTTCGATTCCCTTACCGCCGCCCAGATCGCCGCGGGCGTTGCCGCCGGCGACTTTACCGCTACCGAGGTGGCCCAGGCCTCCCTTGCCGCCATCGAGGCGCGCGAGGGCGGGGTCCAGGCATTCCTGCAGGTGGCGCCCGAGCTTGCGCTCGAGGCCGCTGCGCGCGTGGATGCCGACCGTGCCGCAGGCAAGCCGCTGCCCCCGCTCGCGGGCGTGCCGCTGGCCATCAAGGACAACATGAACCTCGTGGGCACGCGCACCACCTGCGCTTCCCGCATGCTCGAGAACTACCAGAGCGTCTACACCGCCACCTGCGTCCAGCGCATGCTCGACGCCGGCTGCCTGCCCATGGGCAAGGCCAACATGGACGAGTTTGCCTTTGGCAGCTCCACCGAGAGCTCGGCGTTCCACCGCACAAACAACCCCTGGGATACCGAGCGCGTGCCCGGCGGCTCCTCGGGCGGCTCCGCTGCCGCCGTCGCCGCGGGCGAGGTCGCGCTCTCGCTGGGCTCGGACACCGGCGGCTCCATTCGCCAGCCGGCGTCGCTGTGCGGCGTGGTGGGCCTTAAGCCCACGTATGGCGCCGTGAGCCGTTACGGCGTGGTTGCCTTTGGCTCGTCGCTCGACCAGGTGGGCCCCTTTGGCCGCACGGTCGAGGATGTCGCGCTGGCCATGAACGCGCTTACCGGTGCGGGCCACGATCCGTACGACTGCACCAGCCAGGATTGCGCCGTCGACTTTACCGAGCATCTCAACGACAGCATCGAGGGCAAGCGCGTGGGCATCATCCCCGCGTTTATGGAGGCCGAGGGCCTGACGCCCGAGGTCAAGGCCGCTGTTCAGCGCGCCGCCCAGGAGCTGCAGAACCAGGGCGCCGAGCTGGTCGAGGTCGACCTGCCGCACCTGGATGCCGCCATCGCCGCCTACTACGTCATCGGCCCGGCCGAGGCGTTCTCCAACTTGGCCCGCTTCGACGGCATTCGCTACGGCTATCAGGAGGAGGGCTGCGCCAACCTGTCCGACCAGAGCTCGCTTTCGCGCGCCCACGGCTTTGGCGCCGAGGCCAAGCGTCGCCAGATGCTCGGCGCCTACCTGCTCTCCTCGGGCGTGTACGACAAGTACTACTATGCCGCGCAAAAGGCCCGCACGCTCATCACGCAGGACTACGACGCCGCGTATGCCAAGGTGGACACCATCCTCATGCCCGCCTCGCCGCGCACGGCCTTTAAGTTTGGCGAGATCAGCGACCCCACGCAGATGTACCTGTCCGACCTGTACACCATCTCGCTCAACATTTGCGGCAATGGTGGCATCTCGGTGCCGCTGGGCCTGGGCGAGGACAGCCGCCTGCCCGTTTCTGCCCAGCTGGTGGGTCCGGCGTTTAAGGACCGTCAGCTGCTCACGTTTGCCCGCGCCCTGGAGCGCGGCTTTGCCGATGCCGCCACGGGTGCGCCCGCGCTTTCCGTCGCGCCCGATTTTGCCGGGAAGGGAGGCGAGCTGTAATGAAGGAGCTTTCCGAGGTCCTGCAGGATTGGGAGGCCGTGATCGGCCTGGAGATCCATACCGAGCTCACCGCACTCGATACCAAGATGTTCTGCAACTGCAAGCTCAGCCACGATGACGAGCCCAACGCCAACGTGTGTCCGGTGTGCCTTGGCCTACCTGGCGCCCTGCCGGTGCCCAATAAGCGCGCCATCGAGAGCATCGTCAAGGCCGGTCTCGCCACCAACTGCGAGATCCAGCGCCACTCGATGTTCTACCGCAAGCACTACTTCTATCCCGATATGGCCAAGAACTTCCAGACCACGCAGGGTCCGGTCGCTTTTGCCATGTACGGCCACCTGGATCTTGATGTGACCGGTCGCGGTGCCGCCGAGCGCCCCGATTGCGCGTTTGGCGAGGCCGAGGCCCAGAGCCTGGCGAGCGCCTCAGCCAATGCCGAGGGCCTGTCCACGTCCATGACGTCGACCATGCGCGAGGGCAACCAGCGTGCCGGCCATCTGGCCAGCTACGACGCGTCCAACCTACAGATGCCCGAGCGTCGCGAGGACGGTTCCTACACGGTGCCCATCCGCATCCTGCGCATCCACATGGAGGAGGACGCCGCCAAGATGGTGCACGTGGGCGGTGCCGAGGGCCGCATTACCGCCGCGGCCGAGTCGCTCGTTGACTACAATCGCTGCGGTACGCCTTTGATTGAGCTCGTGACTGAGCCCGATCTGCGCACGCCCGAGGAGGCTCGCCTGTTTATGGAGAAGCTCCGTCGCATCTTTGTGACGCTGGGCATTTCGGACTGCTCCATGGAGAAGGGCTCCATGCGCTGCGACGGCAACGTGTCGCTGCGTCGCCGCGGCGAGACCAAGCTGGGCACCAAGACCGAGCTCAAGAACCTCAACTCGTTTAAGAGCCTGCACGACGGCCTTGCCTACGAGATTTGCCGCCAGGCCGAGGTGCTCGAGGAGGGCGGCATCATCTATCAGGAGACCCGCCACTGGGAGCCCAGCCGCAAGCGCACCGTGGTCATGCGTGTGAAGGAAACGGCAGACGACTATCGTCTGTTCCCCGATCCCGACCTGGCGCCGTTCGATCTGGATGACGAGTTTATCGACCGCTGCCGTTGCGAGATTCCCGAGCTGCCCGATGCCAAGCGTGCCCGCTTTGAGGCCGATTTTGGCATTAAAGCGGCCGATGCCGAGCAAATCGCCGGCGACCCGGAGTTCGCCGAGTTCTTTGAGGCTGCCGCTGCCAGTATGGCTGGCAAGGAGGCCCAGACGGTCGCGAACCTGCTGTTGAACGAGATGATTGCCTACCTTAAGGGCGCGGGCGTGTCGCTCGCCGAGTCCGGCATTGCGCCGGCTCAGGTAGCAGCGCTGGCTAAGCTGCTGGCGACCGATGCCATTAGCTCCAACCAGGCTCACGAGGTTTTTGAGGCCATGGCCCAGACCGGCGACGACCCCAACAAGATCGTCGACGAGCGCGGCATGCGTCAGGTGAGCGATGCCGGCGCGTTGCAGCCGATTGTGGACGAGGTGCTGGCAAACTGTGCCGATCAGGCGCAGCAGTATCGTGACGGCAACCAGAAGGTCATCGGCTTTTTGGTGGGCCAGTGCATGAAGGCGAGCCGCGGCAAGGGCAACCCGAAGCTCTTCAACGAGTTGCTGAGAACGTCGCTCTCGTAAGCGGGAACCCGGGAGCCCCGGCAGGGCGGGTGCTTCCTCAAAATTTCAAACAGTCCTGCGCAAGACGAAGGCCACATTAAGTGGCCTTCTTTGCGTGCGGAACTCATTTTGAGCAAGCACCCGCCCTGCCGGGGCTCCCGGGTCCTGCAACGACTCGGCCGTTCGGGTCAGGCGGGGCTGAATGGAATTTGGTGAATGAGGGTGCCGTTGGCGCCTTCATTCTTTATATATGTTGGGAGCGCCAAGCGGTGGGGGTGGTGCCGGTGTGTTGCTTGAAGGCTTGGGCGAAGGCGGCCTGCTGAGGGTAGCCTAGACGCTCTGCCACCTGCGCTATCGTCAGCGAGCTGTCGGCCAAAAGGTCCTGTGCTCGCTCCATACGGCGTCTGCGAATGTAGGCGCCCAGGGACTCGCCAGTTTGGGCCTTAAAGGTGGCGCATAGTTTGGAGCGGCTTGTGTAGAGCCTCTCGGCCACCTCGTTGATACCCACGCGTCTGCCTTTGTCGAGCGTGCGCTCAATCATTGCCGTTGCTTCTTCGGCAATGGTCACGCTGACGCGTGTGTCTGCCGCCTGCCGCGCCTGCTTGTGGGCCGCGCGCGAACAGGCGAGCTCCGCGACCATGGTCTCCACGATGCCCTGCATATAGACGTGTCCGCCTGCGGTGCGGGCGCGGTCCTCGTTAATCCGGCGCAACGTGTGGCAGATGGCAGACGTCGCCTCCTCGTGCCATGGTTCGGCAAACGCCTCAAAGACCCCTGCGAACTCGGTGGGATAGCGGTGCTCCAGCTCGTCAAAATATCCAGGCAAAAAGAGTACCGAGCGCGAGTGATAGAGCCGCCCTGCAAACAGTGGGCTTAACTCCTCGCCACAGTTATCTTGGATAAAGCTGCACACGGCATTGTTTGGCCACGGTCCATGCAGGGGTTTAAGGTTCGCAGGCGTTATGCCGGCTTCGGGCATGCACATGAGCGTGGGCGCGCTGACCTCGCTCACGCACGCGTACGGTTCGGGTGTGTATTCGGCCAGGTACATATCGTGCGTCGGGGTAATGTAATGCTCCATGACGATGCAGGCAGGGGAGAGGGGCATGATCCATGCGCGTCCGTGCGCCCGATCGTTTGCCACCTCGCCGGTAAAGACGGCGCCCTTGCCGGTAAGCTCCAGGCCAAACTGCTCAAACTGCGGTGCGTAGAGCTCGGTTATGTCGGTCGCTGCCCGCCGTATTTGCAAAAGCGTCCCTTTCCTTTGCAGAAACGTCCACGCCTGGCTCAATTGTGAGCCATGGCTAACACATCAATGATAAGTTCATTACGGTTAACTCTCAAGCCGTTAGAAAGGAATCTCATGGCAAAGGGATCGAAAAAGGAAGGTGGCGGCATCGGCGAGCTACTTGCATATGCTGGTGACCGTAAATTCCTAACGTATTTGGGCATGGCCCTCTCGGCGTTCTCGCAGCTGTTGAGCTTTGGCCCGTACGTGTGCATCTGGCTTGTTGCGCGAGACCTGATCGCTGTGACGCCTAACTGGAGCGAGGCCGCCGACATCGCGATGTATGGTTGGTGGGCTGTGGGTTTTGCCCTGGCAAGCATCGTGGTCTATTTCGTGGGACTCATGTGCACGCACCTGTCCGCGTTTCGCTGCGCATCCAATATCCGCAAGGCTACGAGCGAGCATCTGCTTAAGCTGCCGCTCGGCTACTTTGACACGCACGCCACCGGTGAGCTGCGCCGTATCGTAGACGGATGCGCCGCCTCCACCGAAACGCTGCTCGCGCACATGCTGCCCGATATCGCCGGCGCCACTGCCATGGTCGCGGGCCTGCTTGTGCTGCTATTTGCCCTCGATTGGCGTTTGGGCGCGGCATGCTTAATCTCGGTCGTCGTTTCGTTTTGCGCCATGGCCACCATGATGAGCGGCAAGGGCGCCGAGTTTATGAAGGCCTACATGGGCGCGCTGGTCAAGATGAACAAGACCGGCACCGAATACGTGCGCGGCATCCCCGTGGTCAAGGTGTTCCAGCAGACGGTCTACTCCTTTAAGGCGTTTCACGATGCGATCGCCGAATACGCCGACATGGCGCAAAGCTATGCGGGTACGTTCTGCCGAGGCCCGCAGGTGCTCAACCTTACCGCGCTCAATGGCCTCGTGGCATTTCTTTTGCCCGTGGCGTTGCTGTTGGCGCCGGGCGAGACGGACTTCGCGCACTTTATGGTCAACTTCACGTTTTACGCGATATTTTCGGCCGTGGTACCGACGGCCATGACCAAGCTCATGTTTGTGGGCGAGGCCTTTCAGATGAGTGCCGATTCGCTGGCTCGCATTCGAAGCGTCATGGATTCCAAGCAGCTCTCCGTGCCCACGCAACCCAAGCACCCTGCCGGCGGCGACGTGCGATTTGAGGACGTGAGCTTTACGTACGAGGGTGCCGAAGCACCTGCCGTTAGCCATGTAAGTTTCAGCGTTCCCGCTGGTAATGCCCTTGCGCTAGTGGGTCCTTCGGGCGGCGGCAAGTCAACCTGCGCAAGCCTGATTCCTCGTTTTTGGGATGTTTCCTCGGGTCGAGTGCTCGTAGGTGGTGTGGACGTTCGCGATATGGATCCGCACGAGCTTATGGACCAGGTCGCCTTCGTGTTCCAGACCAACCAGCTGTTCCGGCAAACACTTGCCGATAACGTGCGCGCTTCCAAGCCTACGGCCACTGACGACGAAGTGCGTGCGGCCCTCTCCGCAGCTCAGTGCGACGACATTGTGGCCAAGCTTCCACAGGGCATCAATACCATGCTCGGTGCCGGCGGAGCATATCTTTCGGGCGGCGAGGTCCAGCGCGTGGCACTTGCCCGCGCGATCCTTAAAGACGCGCCCATCGTGGTGCTCGATGAGGCCACGGCGTTTGCCGACCCCGAGAACGAGGCACTCATCCAGCGCGCCTTTAGCAAGCTGGCGGCGGGTCGTACGGTCATTATGATCGCGCACCGACTCTCGACTGTAGTGGGCGCAGATCAAATCGTGGTGCTCAACCAGGGTAGCGTGCAGGAGACTGGCACCCATGCCGAGTTGCTGTCCCAAGAGGGTCTGTATGCCAAGATGTGGGCCGAATACGAACGGGCCGCGAGCTGGAAGATCACTGCTGCCGCGGATGCCGCCGTCACGAAGGGAGGCGAGGCCTAAATGTTCGCCTCATTCCAAAAGAAGTATTTCCTATCCGATAAAGGCGTCGCCGGCGTAAAACGCGGCATTTTCTGGACCACGCTCACCAATCTCATCATCATGGCCGGCATGGGCTTTTTATTCCTGGTCATGTCCGGCTTTGTCGAACATCTCGCCACCGGCGCCGATCTGCCGAGTGCACTGCCTATCGTGGGCGGTCTCATTATCTTTTTTGCGCTGCTCTTTGCCTCTAACTGGCAGCAGTATTACTACGCCTACTGCATCTTTTACGAGGAGTGCGGCAAGCAGCGCATGGGGATTGCCGAGCGCTTGCGCAAACTGCCGTTGTCGTTTTTCGGCCGTCGTGATCTGGCCGATCTAACCGAAACCATCATGGGCGACGTTCAGACTATGGAGCATGCCTACAGTCATGTGCTGGGAGAGCTTTGGGGTGCCATCATCGCAAGTGCCATCGTGTTCGTGGCGTCGCTGTTCTTTTGCTGGCAGCTGGCGATTGCGGCGTTTTGGAGCGTGCCCGTGGCCTTTGCCGTGCTGTATCTGACACGCGGGCCCATGACCCCGGTGTTCGACCGCGTGCGCGCCGAGAAGGTCAAGGTCACCGAGGCGATCCAGGAGACGCTCGACTGCGTGCGCGAGATCCGCGCCACCAACCAGGAGGCCCATTATCTTGAGGGGCTCAACGTCGTGATCGATGCCGAGGAGCGCGAGACCACCAAAGGCGAGCTCGCCAATGGGCTTTTGGTCAACTCCGCCTTTGCCATCCTGCGCCTGGGGATTGCCACCACGTTGGTCACGGGCGCTGCGATGGTCGCCTCCGGCCAGGTCGACTTTTTGATGATGTTTGCCTTCCTGCTTATGGTGAGCCGCATCTATGCGCCCTTTGATCAGGCGCTGATGCTGATGTCCGAGCTGTTTGCCGCCGAGTCGTCGGCCAAGCGCATGCGTTCCATCATGGAAGAGCCTGTGGCGCGGGGCAGCGAGAAATTTGAGCCCGTGGGCCACGATGTGGTGTTCGATCATGTGGCATTTGGCTATGGTGCGGGCGAGGACGGCCGCGCCGGCGAGAAAGTTCTTACCGACGTGAGCTTTACCGCCGAGGAAGGCGAGGTCACGGCACTGGTCGGTCCTTCGGGCTCCGGTAAGTCCACGGTGAGCCGCCTGGCCGCGCGCTTTTGGGACGCCACCGAAGGCACGGTCACCGTGGGTGGCGTGGATGTTGCGAGCGTGGATCCCGAGGTGCTGCTGCGCGACTACGCCATTGTGTTCCAAGACGTGCTGCTCTTTGACGACACGGTGATGGGAAACATCCGCCTCGGGCGTCGTGGCGCCACCGATGAGCAAGTGCTTGCGGCTGCGCGTGCCGCCAACTGCGACGAGTTTGTGAGCCGCATGCCGCAGGGCTACAACACCATGATCGGCGAGAACGGCTCCAAGCTGTCCGGCGGTGAGCGCCAGCGCATCTCTATCGCCCGTGCGCTGCTCAAAGACGCACCTATCGTGCTGTTGGACGAGGCGACGGCGAGCTTGGATGTGGAGAACGAGACCGTGGTTCAGCAGGCGCTCTCCCGTCTGCTTGCAGGTAAGACGGTTATCGTTATTGCCCACCGTATGCGTACGGTGGAAAATGCCGACAAAATCGTTGTACTCAAGGATGGTGTGGTTGCCGAGCAGGGCACTCCGGCGCAGCTCAAGGCGGCAGGTGGAGAATTCGCCCGCATGGTGGCGCTGCAAAAGGAAGCAGCTACCTGGCAGTTGTAAGAAGGGGCAAAGGGACAGTCCCTTTGTCACATTGACAATCGGTTACTCCGCATCGTTAATTTTCAAAAGGTTAGCCATGGCTGACCTAGATAGTTAGATAAAATTGAGATATTTCAAAAGCGTGCTCGAGCAAACTTGTTTACTCGGGTGCTGAGGCACCATGCCGCGTCCAATGCGGCAAAAGGGAGAAGCAACATGAAGAAGTCGACGTTTAACACCCTGCTTGTCGGTGGCGGTTTTCTGCTCGGTACGGCCGGCATCAAGCTGCTCACCAGCGCTCCGGTAAAGAATGCTTGCGTGCAGGGTATCGCGTGCGGCATGCGCATCAAGAACGGCTACCAGGACATGGTCGAGCAGGCCAAGGCTAATGTCGACGACATGGTTGCCGAGGCTGCTTACATCACCCAGAGCGAGGCCGCTGCTGACGAGGCAGCCGAGTAACGCTCCCAGGCACAAACTATGAGATTCTCGATTATTAGCGAGATCCCCGGCAGGACCCGTCTTCAATTGGCGGGTCCTGTGCCAGAGAGCGATCTCGATGCACTTCTTAAGCTTGGCGGCGACATCGACGGCGTGCACAAGGTGCGCGTCTACGGCCGCATCGGCCAGATGGCGCTCGAATACGATGAGCCGCGCCGCGCGAGCGTGCTGGCCGCCGTCGGTGCGCTCGACGCTCAGGCCATTGCCGACGCAAAGACGGGTTACGTGATGCAGCTTGAGCCGCGCAAGCACAAACTCGTTATGGACCTAGCGACACTCGTCGGTGCCCATTACGCGCGTCGCTGGTTTTTGCCCACGCCCCTGCGTGCGGTGTTTGTCGTAGCCGGTTACATGACCTTTTTGCGCGCTGCCCTTCATGAGCTGGCGCAGCCGCGCCTGACCGTTCCCGTGCTCGACGCTTCGGCCATCGGCATTTCGTTCGTCAAACGTGATGTCGACACCGCAGGCCAGACGATGTTCCTGCTCAACGTGGGCGAGCTGCTCGAGGACTACACCCGCGCCATGAGCGAAAACGAGCTCATCAACTCGCTGCTCGATGTGCCCGATAAGGCGCAAAAGGTCGTCGGCGACATCGAGGTAAGCGTTGCCGCCGCCGAGCTCGAGCCCGGCGACTTGGTGGCCGTGCGTACTGGCATGTCCATTTGCATCGACGGTGTTGTCGAGCAGGGGAGCGCTATGGTCAACCAGGCGACCCTGACCGGCGAGCCGCTGGCCGTCGAACGCAGCGTGGGCGACGACGTGTTCGCCGGAACCGTCGTGGAAGACGGCAGCATCTTGGTGCGCGTGCGCGCCAATACGGCGCAAACCAAACTGCGCTCGATCGTCTCGCTCGTGCAGACGGCCGACTCGCTCAAGTCCGAGGGCCAGTCGCACATGGAAGACCTCGCCAACAAGATCGTCCCGTGGAACTTCCTGCTCGCGGGCCTTGTCGCTCTCACCACGCGCAGCCTTATCAAGACCTCGGCGGCGCTGATGGTCGACTACTCGTGCGCACTCAAGCTCACGGGTTCCGTCGCCGTCATGACCGCCATGAGCGATGCCGCCAAGATGGGCGTCATGGTCAAGGGCGCGAAGTACTTTGAGTCGTTTGCCAAGGCCGACACCATTGTGTTTGATAAGACCGGCACGCTGACCGAGGCGCAGCCGCGCCTGGCTTGTGTGCTGACGACCGACGGCTGGAGCGAGGACGAGGTCCTGCGCCTTTCTGCCTGCCTGGAGGAGCATTTCCCGCATCCTGTGGCGCGTGCCGTGGTCAACGCCGCCCGCGAGCGCGGGCTCGAGCACCGAGAGCGCCATGCCGCCGTCGAGTACATCGTGGCGCACGGCATCGCTTCGTCCATCGAGGGGCGCCGCGCGATTATCGGCTCGGCACACTTTGTGTTTGAAGACGAGAGCGCGCAGCTCGATTCCGACATTAAGGAGCGCATTGAGTCCCAGATGCAGGGCCTGTCGCCGCTGTATCTGGCGGTCGATGGAAAGGTCGTCGGCGTGCTCGGCATCGAAGATCCGCTCAAGGCCGGGGTCTGCGAGGCCATTGCCGACCTGCATGCGCTGGGCGTCAAGCACGTGGTCATGCTCACGGGTGACTCCGAGCGCACGGCCGAGCGCATCGCGCGCGAGGCGGGTGTCGACGAGTTTAAGGCCGAGCTGCTGCCCGAGGACAAGTACGCCTATGTGGAGCGCATTAAGGGTGAGGGGCGCCACGTTGCCATGGTGGGCGACGGCGTCAACGATTCGCCGGCACTCGGTTTGGCCGACGTGGGGCTGGCAATGGGTGGCGGAAGCGACATCGCCAAGGAGGTCGCCGATATCATCCTGACCGACACGGATCTGGCCGCGATCGTGCGTTTGCGCCGCATGAGCCAGGGCCTCATTGATCGTCTGACGAGCTCCTACTCTAAGGTGATGCTCACCAACTCGGCGCTGTTGGCATTGGGTATTACCGGCGCGATTACCCCGCAGACGTCGTCACTGCTGCACAACGGCTCGACGATTGCCTACAGCCTGAGCAACGCGAAGGCTTACCTGCGTTAGCAGACGTGTTCGCCCACGTTATCTGGCCTGCGCCCAGACGGCATCGGTGTCGTCCGGGCGCAGGCCTTTTGCATTTGACCATTTGCTAGCTTCTCTATATAGTGTTGCTAGCGGGGCTAGCAATTGAAGGGAGCGGGATCAACGTGGGTGCTGTTAGCGGCATGGCGCAGGTGAACGTTCGCGTGGATCGCCAGGTCAAGGACCATGCGGAGGAAGCGTTGCGGCTTTCGGGCGGGTCACTGCCCGAGCTCATCAAAAAGGTGGTGGCCAAGGTCGCGCAGGGTGGCGGGCAGTGCGAGGAAGTGCTTGCGGCCGTCGACGACCGGCGGCAGACCGTCGCGCACGATACTCCGTTCGCCGCATCATGGGCGGCGGCGGATCAGCTTTACGCGGACCTGGGCATCGCTACGTCGCCCGTATCCGACAATCGCGATTGGGACACAATCTATTCCGAAGCCATGGACGAGCGCTATCGCCAAAAGGGGATGATCCTGTGAGCGGGGCTCCCCTCAAAATAATGGTGGATGCCAACGTATGGGTTGATTCGTTTTGCGCCGACCATGCCGAGTCGCTTGCCGCACGCGCGTTTATTGGGCAGGCGACGGAGGCGGGGACATTGCTGTTCTTTCCGGTGCATATCGCCAAGGACGTACTGTATGTTGTACAGCACGAACTGAAGCGCAGCGTTCTTGCCAGCGGGGGAGCGCTCGGCGAGGCTTCTGCCCGCGCGATTGGCGATGCGGCGCTGGCGTTTGTTCGGAACATGACCGAAAACGCCACGGCCGTGGGTGCAGATGCGTCGGACCTTTGGCTGGCCGACAAATACTTAGCGCTCCATCGCGATTACGAGGACAACTTGGTACTCGCCGCATGCAAACGCGCCCAGGTTGATTACTTGGTGACCAACGATCGAAAACTGCTCGAACATGCCGATCTTGCAGCAAAGACACCTCGTCAAATGATGCCGATTCTTGCTTTGGCCAAACGCGGCGGCACGGCTATCGGTTGACGCGAGCTGTTCGCGGGCCCCTTGGACGACGATGCGCCAAGGGGCCCGCGTCTGCTATTTACAAAAGCTCGGCCTTGATGGTGGGACTTTCTGCGAGCTGCTCGGCTGCCTTTTCGTTGGAGCTGTCGAGTGCTGCCAGACTGCGGTAGACCCACTCGTTGACCTGGGTGTTCTTGACGCCTGCGGTCTGCATAAGGGCGCCTACCTCGCGGATTGCTGCGAACAGATCGGCCTTGGGACCCGCGAGCTCGACCTCGATACCGTGGTAGGCGGCCACGCCGCGGTTCTCACTCACGTGGTCGATAAAGCCCTCGACGGTCTCAAGCTGCTGGGCGAGAGCTGCATCATCGTCAACGTCCAGCGCGACGAGTGCGTTCGATACCGTGAGGGCGGGATGTCCGCAGGGGACAAAGCCCTCGATGACATCCATAGCTTCGGTAATGGTTGAGCCCAGGCCTGCGAGGGCATTGACGAGTTGCTGCTTGGTATCCATAACGGTCCTTTCGACGGGTCAATTTTGCTTGGCGAAAATATACGTGACGCGATCGGTAGCAAAAGTGCGAAGTGTGGCGCACATTGGGGTCTTCACAGCTCGTGCATAGAACAGCTGTCCGCTTTCAGAACGTGGTAAGATAACACTCCACAAGCGGGGCTCGCCCCGCATGTTCCTTGAAAAGTCGACGGGCGTTGGGTGCTCGTACCCAATGCCATCCAGACTTTCCCGACATTCGGGGGCGACTGGTTTCGACACGATAGCTCTGAGAGAGGAAGCAAGCCGAGGTCTCCTCGCCTCGTTAAACAGGGGTACCGTCAAATTGAATTGACAACAACTCTTCTTTTGAGCCTATGGCTCTCGCTGCTTAGTTTATAGCGGCGCGTCAACCCGGTGATTTCCCCGACACCGGCGCGACGTCATGTTAGGGGAATGCTCCTGCGCACGTAATCGGTATGGCGCGGGCTAAGACCGAACCGGTTGGGATGCCGCGAGCGTGTCGCTGCGCGCAAAGCGTCCGAGACTAAACCAGCGACTGAGCTTGGAGATGCCAATCAGGGGGCTTTCGTGGACCGGAGTTCGATTCTCCGCGCCTCCACCATAAGTAACAGGCAGGTAGATATTCGTATCTACCTGCATTTTTATTTCTAGTCCGCACCGCGGAGAATCGAACTCTATGCAGGGCGCGGGCGTTAGGAAAACGCGTAAGCGTTTTTAGCCCGCGGGCGAGGACGCCGGCAGGCGGCCGAAGCCGGTGCGTGTTCGCGAAGCAAACACGCGGATTCTTCGCGCAAAGCCCCAGCCAAAACAGATGTGCTGCCGACGGCATTTCTGCTGGCTGTGCCCCGCGCCGACAGATCCCCTTCATCCGCGGAGAATCGAACTCTGCTCCAAAACCCATGCGCCCTCCATCCCAAAACTGGGTAGAAGAAAGTCAAAACGCAATCGCAGGAGGTCAATATGACTGCAGAAGATAAGGCAAAGAACGCCGGCAAGGTCGCGCTCGTCTTGGAGGGTGGCAGTTTTCGTGGGCAGTTTACCGCCGGCGTGCTCGACGTTCTCATGGAGGCCGGTGTCGAAATTCCGGCGGTGTATGGCGTCTCGGCCGGTGCGCTCAATGGCGTCAACTACAAGTCGCACCAGATCGGTCGCACCAACCGAGTCAATTTGACCTTCTGCAACGACAGCCGCTACATGGGCGCCGCGTCGTTTGCGTCCACGGGTTCCATCGTGGGTTACGACTTTATCTTCAACGACGTCCAGGACCGCCTGGATCCTTTTGATAACGAGACGTTCGACGCCAGCCCTATCGAGATGTACGCCGTCGCGACGGACATGCTGTTTGGAACCGCTGCCTACCTGCCGGTCAAAAGCGCCGTGCTCGACCTCGACGCCGTGCGCGCCTCGACGTCGCTGCCGCTGGTGACGCCGCCGGTCGAGATCGACGGGCACAAATACGTCGACGGCGGCGTAGCCGATTCGGTTCCTATCGAGCATGTGCTGGAGGAGGCCGGCTTCGAGCGCGCGGTTGTCATCGTCACCCAGGACCGCTCGTATGAGAAAAAGCCCTACGAGTTTTTGCCGGCGGCGCGTGCGCGCTATGCCGACTACCCCTATCTGCTCGAGGCTATCGAGACGCGCCACGACCGTTACAACATACAGCGCATGCACCTATGGAAGTATGAGCGCGAGGGCCGTGCGTTGGTCGTCGCTCCGCAAAAGCCGGTCGAGGTCGGCCATGTCGAGCACGATCCGGCAAAGCTTTTGGACCTGTATATCCAGGGCCGTCAGGAGGCAAAGCGCCTGCTCGCGGAAATCCAAGAGTTCGTTGAGCGCTAGCGACGGCGAACCCTCAAAAAATGACAACAGCTAAAGAGTTGGAAAAATCACGGCTCGTGGATGACATGTGCAGAAACTCTGGTCGGAGCCAAAATACCTGTTGACTCGTACGGCGAGCGGGGTAATATGGACGGGTTACTTGCAGAGCCCCGTGAATCTCTGTAACAACACGTACTGTACATGGAGGAGTCTAAGTGATTTCGAAATCGACTCACTACGCCAAGCAGGGCGAGGTCCAGCGCAACTGGGTTCTCGTCGACGCCGATGGTGCTGTCCTGGGCCGTCTTGCCACCCAGATCGCAATGATCCTGCGCGGTAAGAACAAGCCCCAGTTCACGCCCAACAGCGACTGCGGCGACTTCGTTGTCGTCATCAACGCCGATAAGGTCCAGCTTACCGGTAACAAGGCCGACACGAAGACCTATTATCGCCACAGCGGCTACAACGGCGGCCTCAAGGCTGAGAGCTTCCGCCAGGCTATGGAGAAGCACCCGGAGAAGGTCATCGAGCGCGCCGTTCGCGGTATGCTGCCCAAGACCACCCTCGGCCGTGCCCAGATGACCAAGCTTAAGGTCTACGCTGGTGCCGAGCATCCGCATGCTGCCCAGAACCCCACGAAGATTGAGCTGGAGGCTTAAAGATGGCTGAGAACACCGTTGTCTACCAGGGTACCGGCCGTCGTAAGAACGCCGTCGCCCGCGTCCGTCTCGTCCCCGGCACCGGCAAGGTGACCATCAACAAGCGTGACGCCGAGCAGTATTTCGGCCGTCATCAGCTCGTTGAGAACGCCCTTGCTCCCTTCAAGGTGACCGACACCGCCGGTCAGTTCGACGTTATCGCTCTGTGCGATGGCGGCGGCATCTCCGGTCAGTCCGGCGCTCTGCGTCTGGGCATCGCTCGCGCTCTTCTGAACGCTGGCGACTACCGTGCTGACCTCAAGAAGGCCGGTTTCCTTACGCGCGATGCTCGCGTGGTCGAGCGCAAGAAGTACGGCCTCAAGAAGGCCCGCCGCGCTCCCCAGTTCTCCAAGCGCTAAGGTTTTATCTCCTTTCGAGATACAATGTACAAGCGGGGCCTGCCGATTCCTCGGCGGGTCCCGCTTTTCTTTTTCGACTAGGGCGGGCGGTTGTATATCGCCTGCTAGGGAAGGAGCGATCCTATGCCCCAGAACATCTTCGGTACCGACGGCGTCCGTGGCGTCGCCAATGCCGACCTCTCGTGCGACCTCGCGTTTCGCCTGGGCCGCGCGGCGACCAAGTTCCTTGGCCCGGACATCTGCATCGGCCGCGACACACGCCTTTCGGGTACCATGCTCGAGAGTGCTCTGACCGCTGGCATTATGGCAGAGGGCGGCCGTCCGCATTGCTGCGGCGTTATCCCTACGCCGGCCGTGGCGCTGCTCACCGTCCGAAACGAGCTCGACGGCGGCATCGTCATCTCCGCTTCGCATAATCCGCCGGAGTTCAACGGCATCAAGTTCTTTAGCCGCAAGGGCATGAAGCTTCCCGATGCTGTCGAGGAAGAGATCAGCGCCTGGGTCATGTCCGAGGAGGCCATGGCTGCCGACACGCTGCCGACCGGCGCCTGTGTGGGTCACATCATCAAGATGAAAGACGCACGCAAGGCCTATGTCGATCATGCCATCAGCACGCTCGACGGCCTTAAGCTCGATGGCCTGGTTGTTGCCGTCGACTGCGGTCACGGTGCTTCCTGCCAGACCACGCCCGCTGCGCTGCAGCGCCTGGGCGCCACGGTCCATGCCATCAACACCGATTACTGCGGCACCGACATTAACGTTGAGTGCGGCTCCACTCACCTTGAGCCCCTGCGCGAGCTCGTGCTGCGCACCCACGCCGATATCGGCCTGGCCCACGACGGCGACGCCGACCGCGTGCTGTTCGTCGACGGCGAGGGCAATGAGATCGACGGTGACTACATCCTGGCTATCTGCGGTTCTGACCTCGCCGCCCGCGGCAAGCTCGCCAACTCCGAGATCGTCTCGACCGTCATGTGCAACCTTGGCTTCTCCATCGCTATGAAGGAGCAGGGCTTCGAGATGGTTCAGACCGCCGTGGGTGACCGCTACGTTTTGGAGCGCATGCTCGCGGATGGCGCCGTCATCGGCGGCGAACAGTCCGGCCACATCATCTTCCTGGAGCACAACACCACCGGTGACGGCCTGGTGACGGCTCTGCAGCTGCTGGCCGTGCTCAAGCGCACCGGTCGTACCCTCACCGATCTTGCCGGCATCATGAAGAAGTACCCGCAGGTACTCGTCAACGTGCATTCCGACAACAAGGCCGGCCTGGACGATTGCCAGCCCATTTGGGACGCCGTCGCTGCCGCCGAGAAGGAGCTTGACGGCCGCGGCCGCATTCTGGTGCGCCCGAGCGGTACCGAGCCGCTGGTCCGTGTTATGGCCGAGGCGGAGACGCACGAGCTCACTCAGCGTGTTGTCGACGACATCGTCGAGGTTGTCAAGCGCGAACTTCCCTAATGGTCAAAAACGGGTGCCAAGTGGTAAACTGTTAAAGCTATTTTGATTGATTGGTATGTCCGAGGGGGAGCATGTTCACTAAAGTCCTAAGGTCTTTTGGTATGCGTGGACGAGTTCTTACGCTGGATGCTCCCATCTCGGGCGACGTCATTCCGTTGTCCGAGGTCAATGACCAGACATTTGCCACCGGCCTTTTGGGCCAGGGCGTGGCGATTCAGCCTACCGGCACGCGTGTGATTGCGCCGGCAGACGCCAAGGTCGAGGCCATTTTTCCCACGGGTCACGCCGTTGCGCTCAACACGGTCGATGGCCTAGACGTGCTCATCCACGTTGGCTTGGACACTGTTCAGCTTGAGGGCAAGCATTTTAGCGTGCATGCACAGGTGGGCGATGTCGTCCATAAGGGCGATGTGCTCATTGAGTTCGATCGCGAGGCAATTGCTGCCGAGGGCTACGATGTGACGGTTCCCATCTTGGTGTGCAACTCTGTTGAGTTCTCGAGCATCAAGGGCTCCGTTGGCGTGCATGTCGAAGAGATGGACCAGCTCATCGTTGCTCGCGAGCGCTAGCAAGTGCACGTGGCCATTAGCCTACAATTCAAACACGTTTACGGAGGGCGCCCTTGAAAGAGGGCGCCCTCCGTGGCAAGATGGGACTTGTCCGAAGCTAAACGGCTTCGGGTCACCGTGGACGGGCAGGGGCCTCGACGCGGCTAGACACGAGACACATACATTACGCGACCTCGCCCTGGTGGCCGCACACGTTGGTTGCGGCCGACGCGGGCCGCGGGCAAGTGCTTGTAAGGGGAGCCTTGCCTCTCTTGTACGAGAAAGGACGCGTAATGAAGATTATTAAAGCTAAAGACTACGAGGATATGAGCCGCAAGGCCGCCAATATTATCTCGGCGCAGGTTATCCTCAAGCCCGACTGTGTGCTGGGCCTTGCCACTGGCTCCACCCCGATCGGTGCCTACAAGCAGCTCGCTGCTTGGTACGAGAAGGGCGACGTCGACTTTGCCGAGGTCAGCACCTACAACCTGGACGAGTATCGCGGCCTTTCGCACGACGATCCCCAGAGCTATCACTACTTTATGCGTGAGAACTTCTTCGATCACATTAACATCGACCTGAACAACACGCATGTGCCTGACGGTTCCAACCCCGATGCCGCCGCTGCCTGCTCTGAGTACGACAAAATCGTCGCCGCCGCCGGTTACCCGGATCTGCAGCTGCTCGGCATTGGCAACAACGGCCACATCGGTTTCAACGAGCCCGATGACCACTTCTCCAAGGGCACGCACTGCGTCGACCTCACCGAGAGCACCATTCAGGCCAACAGCCGCCTGTTCGACAGCATCGACGACGTTCCCCGTCAGGCCTACACCATGGGTACCCAGACCATCATGTATGCCCGCATGATCCTGGTCGTCGCCAACGGCGAGGCCAAGGCTCAGGCCGTGCATGACATGTGCTATGGTCCGGTTACGCCCGCGTGCCCGGCTTCGATCCTGCAGCTGCACACCAACTGCGTTGTCGTTGCCGACGAGGCCGCCCTTTCGCTCTGCGAGTAGCGCGAATCCTGCACCTCGACATAGCCTTGCCTAAGGCCTCCGCTTTGCGGGGGCCTTTTTGCTATCCCTTTCCGCCCGCTTGACCAAAATCTTGCCGCAAGCTTGGCGAATGCCGGATGTCAAACAGCTTGATTCATTCCATACCAGATTCTATGCAAAAATGCCACTAAAAGGTCGTAGACGGTAGCGGGTGCTAGGCGAGTTGAATGACATGGCTGAACCTTGTTCATTTGCGTTACACTGCCGCTTAGATGGGACAAGCTGACAAGCTCATTTACCTGCTTAAAGACCGATTAGTCGGGGGATTAATAACAATCGGCCCTCGCTGTACAAAAACTTGCCGCTTGCGTACCAAAAGACAACCTAAAATACAAGGTCGCTCTATTCATAGCGCGGCTTGTATGGTCTTGCGGCTACAGTGTCCATACGGTCGAGTTGAGGAGCGGGCATGGTAAACGATTTGAGCAGTATAGACGACCTCGAGCTGATGCCGCTGGGCGGAGGCTATATGGTGCGACGCGAACGCTTGATGAATGAGCTTCTCGCCAAGGGCCGAAAGGCCGGCATCGTGGTTCTTTATGCGCCCGACGGGTTTGGGAAGACCTCGGTGCTGCTGCAGTACACCCATGAGGTTAAATGCGACCCGACGCGAGGTCCCGTGCGGATTATCGAGGCCGATCGCGCCACTGGGCGCGAGGTGTTTATGCAGCTCGAGGTGGTTACCGAAGAACTCAAAGACAAACCGCACTCCCTTATCGCGATTGATAATGTGCCAAACCTCGATCAGCACGATACCGAAGACCTTATCGACAGGATTCGCGGCCTGCGCGCTATGGGGGTAGGGGTCTTTATCTCCTGCCGTCCTTCAAATCGTCAACTGATTCATGGGCTGGGCGATTCGGTTAAGATCAATGCGCAGATGCTCAAGGTACATGCCTATGAGTATTCGGCGTGGGCATCGGCGTTTTCGATCAGCACATCGCTCGACTTTTATCAGCTTACGCAGGGCGTGCCCGAGCTCGTTTCGGCATTGCAGACGGGTCTGTATGGCCAAGGCGACGTAGCCGGTCTGCTCGAAAACGAGATTGTCAACGTATATGGCGCGGCACTTGTCGATCTGGCTTCGCTCGACAATAATGCACTGTTTTGCGTGGCATGTTTCATGATTTTGATGGGCGAGGGCAATATCGCAGAACTCGAGGCTTGCGGGGTGAGGCTATCGATGGTCGACCAGTCCTACTTTGTACGCGACTACCCGATCTTTGGCTTGGACCCCGCCGAGCGGAGTTTTACGTGTCTGGGCACGGAGGATAACGGACGCTTGCGTTTGCGTAAGTTGGTGGCCGAGGTTCGCCCCGAACTTGTTCCGAGGGCGGCCCGGATTTTGCTTAAAGCGGGCCGATGCGATGCGGCGATGGGCCTGGCGGACGCCTTTTTGGACCGTGGAGCGGTCCTTGAACTTGCTGGGCAGTATGGGGTCGATCTTGCTCTGACGGGGCACGGGGCCGATATCTGCCGAGCAGCGCTGGGTACGATCGATGCCGACGATCCGGCTCCAGAGCCAACGCCTGCCGAGGCGCTCGGCGTGTATTTGGCAGCGGTCAGCGTGTCCAATACAAAGCTCGCTCGCTATATGGCATCGGTCATCGAGCGCGGGGGCGAACGGGCGGCCTGCGAAATAGACCCTGTTTCATGGAGAGTGGCCCAGACACTGACGGCTGTTTGCTATGGGGACAACGGGCTTGGGCTTCCTACGAACCTGGCCGTGCCAGAAATCGAGACATCCCATACCGCACTCGATATGTTGTCCGCGCATATCGAGGTCAAGCGCTGCCTGACCGAGCGGGGAGATGACGGCGGCGTTCTACAGCAGCTCAAAACGAGCAAGGCCTACGACTGTGAGCTCGACATCGCGGGGATTGTTATACGGGCCGATAGCATGCTGGTGGAGCTCTTTGACGGGTCGTTTACGGGAACCGACGAGCGCGACGACGAGATGACGGTGGTGCGGGAGGCGCTCGACGTGCGTGGGCTTAAGGCGATGGCTATCTGGGTGCGCATGGTGCTGGCGGCACGGCGGCTCCTTTCCGGCCTGCCGGTAACCGACGACGCGGCGTTCAACGAGCTCGATCGTTTTGCCGTGCGCATGCGCGATAACCAGATTCAGCTGTTTGGCCTGTTGCTAGAAGGCTGGCAGTCGCTGGCAGAGGGACGGCCGGTTAATGCAAAGTTCCGTGCGGTCCAAGTGCTCAAACTTGCCGAGGAGTCGATTGCGTACATGCGCGATAACGCATTGCTGCTGGAGCGCGCGGCGTATCTGCGTAACACCTCGATGGTTTCGGTACGTGAGGAAGCGGAGTTGCTCGATATAAGCCAGACGCAGGTTGGTGGAGCGGAGGCCTGGATGGTGGCGCTGCATTTGGCCTGTGCGGGCCGAGACAGCGACCTTGCGGCCTGGATGTCCATGAATCGTGCGGGGATTCTGGAGCCATCGTATCGGCTCTTTGCGCGCCTTGCCATGCATTGTCTGGGCGAGCCGGCGACCAGGATTCGCAAGAAGCTTCCCGTGCGCGAGCTGTCGCGGTACTCGCTGCGCGACGATTTGGAAGGGGAGGGCGAGCGCCTGTTCCAGGCCGGCGAGGTTGAAGCCGTTGATACCATTGACCATATCGAGATTCGCATGTTTGGTGCGTTTCGCGCCGAGCGCGACGGGTTTCCCATCACGGACAAAATGTGGCGCCGCAAGAAGGCGGCGACACTTGCCGAGCGGCTTGCGCTGGGCATGGATGCACTCGTCGATCGTGAGACGTTGGCCATGGAGCTGTGGCCCCATGCCGAGTTCAATAGCGCCCGCAACAACCTGTACTCGACGATATCGCGCTTGCGGTCGGCTTTGGGACCGACGCCGGACGGCAAGTCGTGTGTGCTGATCCAAAACGAGTGCATTGGGCTTAACGGCGATTACGTCAAGACTGACGTGCGGTTGTTTGATCAGATAAGCCGCGAGGTTTTGGGAAATCGCACGGGTGCGCGCGGGCCCCATTTAGTTGAGCTGTGCCTTAAGATTGAGCAGCTTTATGCCGGACCGCTGTATGTTCCCAATGGCTGTAATCCCACCTACTTTTTGCGTATGCGACGCATTATGCAGTCAAAGTACATCGATTGCATGATTAAGGGAGCAAATGCCGCTCTAGAAGAAAACGATCTGCAGTCGGCGATTTGGCTGGCGGAGTCGGGTCTTCGACAGGAAACGGCGCGTGAGGATATGGTGCGCTGCGCCATGCGTGTCTACAGTGCGGCGGGGCGGAGGCGCGATATCGTCGAGCTATACAGTGGGCATATGCACCATCTGAGGGAGCAGGTCAATGGCGTGCCCGAGCCCGAGACGCGGCGTCTATACGAGCGCTTGGTGGAGGGGCGGCTCAATCGCGTGCTGGTCGAGCGATAAAAAACGGGCGCCCGAAGTACTTGGGCACCCGTATGCTTGCTATGTGTTGGTTCGCCGGATCATTGACTCTTAGACGAGCTTGATCTTCTCGATGTCCTTGCGCGAGGACTCGCGATACAGCGAGAACTTGCGGCCGATGACCTGGACGACCTCGGCGTGGCAACGATCAGCGAGCTCTTCGGCGGCCTCGCGGGCGGAAAGACTGGAGCCATCGAGCACGGAGCACTTAACGAGCTCATGCTTCTCCAGGTAGGCGACCGTCTGCTCGACGGTGCCCTCGTTGACATCGGACTTACCGATGATGATGGCGGGGTTGAGGTGATGGGCCATGCTGCGAAGCTGCTTGACCTGGGCTCCTGTCAGTGCCATGGGTTCTCGCTTTCTATGTATGGGGCACCCCGCGACGGGGCCTTAATCTACGTGAGCTGTCCCACGATAGCGCAGGAACGGCGCGGTGTGGAGCGCGTTTGCCCAGTTCAAAAAGAATACGGATGCCGAGGTGATGGGCAGTGCGGGCTGTGAACGGGCTACGAGCGGGATTCAGAGACCGGTTCCCATGCAATAAACGCCCAGCGAACCTTACGGATATGGTCGAGCATATAGCGCCCCTGCGGCACGCCCTTGGAGCCCGGCTCGCCGGCATGGGGGTTTTCGATCATGTGCTGAGCGATATAGTCGCGCAGGCGGTCGATCTTATCCTCGTTGCCATGCTCGAGCATACGGGAAAAATCCGCCACGCCTGCCTCAAGGCTATCGAAGGTATCGCGACGAGGCGATTCAAAGTATGTAACCTGCGGCAACGCACCCATCTGAATGAGGATGTTGAAGGCGTACACAAAGCCATTACTGCAGGTAACCGAGGCGCCGATAGCGTTCATCAAGTGCAGATCATAGCGCGGGCTGGAGTTAGCGACCATCGTGACAGTACAACGCCGACAAGCCGCACGGTCAAGCTTGGCAAGCGCACCTTTTAGATTGGTCGTCGTAACCGACCGACTGGCAAAGGCAACATCAACAGCCTTGGCAACCGGCCCAACCAGATCCCAATCATCGTCCCAGGCAAGCTCAAGCGGCGTAATGCGATCCTCGAGCCCATAGTACTCAATGCCAGCATCAAGCGTGCCCAACATGGCAGGGGAAAAGTCAGCAGCAATCACAGGATGCCCAGCCTGAGCAAGCGGAATAGCAATCGACCCAGCCCCGCACCCCATATCGAGTACCGACTCGCCGGGCTCAAGCGCCAGCAGCTTTATAAAATCCCGAGCATAAGGGGCAGTCTCCAACGGCCGAAAATGCCGAGCCCTTTTATCCCACTCAAAAGAGTCATCAGCCCGCCGCCGACCAGCCTGCAAGCGCATCCATTCGCCATTCCAATCAGCAGAAAGCAGCTCAGAACGATTCTCCCCATCAGCCACGGGCCAACCTCCTAGCAACAAAAAAGCGACTCCTCCCAAAAGAAGAGCCGCAACCAGCATATATCAGAAAGAACCGATCCAACGCCAAACCGCCATACCAGCAAAGTAGGGCAGAAGCGAAGCGACTGCCAAAGGGATAGAACCCAACCGAGGGCCCGTTGCGCGGGAGCCCCGGGGAGGGCAAATATATAAGGTCGATCGCGAGTTCCGCACGAGCCGGAGAGCACTTAATGTGCTCTCCGTGCGAGCCAGGACTGTCCGAGCAGGCGACCTTATATATTTGCCCTCCCTGGGGCTCCTCGCCAGTCCCCCTCAGCTAGTTCTTCAGCGAGTTCAGCGGCGCCGGGAAACGTCCACCGCGATGGGCAAGCACGGTGCCGGCGTTGGGGTTCACCGGCATGATGGGTGCACGGCCGAACAGGCCGCCGTACTCGACGCAGTCACCCACGCCCTTGCCAATGGCGGGAATCACGCGGACGGCCGTGGTCTTGTTGTTGATGACGCCGATGGCCATCTCGTCGGCGATGATGCCGGCGATGGTCTCGACCGGGGTGTCGCCGGGGATGGCGATCATGTCCAGGCCGACGGAGCACACGCAGGTCATGGCCTCGAGCTTCTCGAGCGAAAGCGCACCGGCCTCGACGGCGGCGATCATGCCGGCATCCTCGGACACGGGGATGAAAGCGCCGGAGAGACCACCCACGCTGGAGCTGGCCATGACGCCGCCCTTCTTGACGGCATCATTGAGCATGGCGAGCGCGCAGGTCGTGCCCGGGCCACCACAGGTGCCCACGCCGATGATCTCGAGGATGCGGGCAACGGAGTCGCCAATGGCAGGCGTAGGCGCCAGCGACAGGTCGACAATGCCCTTCTCGACACCCAGACGATGGGCGGCCTCGCGGCTCATAAGCTCGCCGGCGCGGGTGATCTTAAAGGCGGTCTGCTTGATTTTCTCGGCGACTTCCATCATCGATGCGGAATCGGGCAGCGTCTCCAGGGCTGCGGCCATAACGCCGGGGCCCGAGACGCCTACGTTGATGACGGCGTCGGCCTCGCCACCGCCGTGGACGGCGCCCGCCATAAACGGGGAGTCCTCGACCATATTGGCAAAGCAGACAAACTTGGAAGCGCCGACGGAATCCTGGTCGGCCGTGAGTTTAGCGGCATCGATGATGGTCTGGGCGGCCATGAGCACGGCGTCCATGTTGATACCGGCGCGCAGGCTGGCGACGTTGACGCTGGAGCAGACGCGGCTCGTGGTGGCGAGCGCCTGGGGGATGGACTGGATGACGCGGCGGTCGGCGTCGCCGATGCCCTTCTGGACGAGTGCGGAGAAGCCGCCCAGGTAATCGATGCCGAGCGTCTCGGCCGCGCGGTCGAGGGCGTGCGCGATGGGGGTGAGGTCCTCATCCTTGCAGCACGCGGCGATCTGCGCCACCGGGGTGACGGAAACGCGCTTGTTGACGATGGGGATACCGTACTCGCGCTCGAGGTTCTCGGCGGTCTCGACCAGATGCTCAGCCGTGTGCGTCACGTGGTCGTAGATCTTCGTGCACATGCGGTCGAGGTTCTCGTCGCCGCAACCCATGAGCGAAACACCCATGGTGATGGTCCTGATGTCGAGGTTCTGCTCCTCAACCATGCCGCGGGTTTCCGCGATTTCTGCGGGCGTGATCGCCATCCTTGCGCTCCTATCTGCCAAAACGAGCATAGTCTTTTCTATTCTAACGTGCCGCACGTGCCAAGTGGCGCATGCGGCACGTTTTGGTGCTCGGTTGTTTCCGTTGTGTTACTGCCCAAAGACCTCTTCGGCGATACGAGCGCTTTCGGCGGCGTCTTTGGCGTAGTAGTCCGCGCCGATCTGCTTGGCGTATTCGGGGGTGAGTACGGCGCCGCCTACGATGATCTTGACGCCCGGCACCTCGGCATGAAGCAGCTTGATGGTCTCTTCCATAGCCACGACGGTGGTAGTCATAAGCGCCGAGAGGCCGACGAGCTTAATATCACGCTCCTGCACGGTCTTGAGCACCTCTTGCGGGTCAACGTCGCGGCCTAGGTCAAAGACGGTGTAGCCGTAGTTGTCGAGCAGCATTTTGACGATGTTCTTGCCAATATCGTGGATGTCGCCCTTGACGGTGGCCACGCAGATCTTGCCCTTGTCGGCAATCTCGCCGGCGGGCATCAGGCGCTTGATGGTGTCGAAGCCCACGCGTGCGGCTTCGGCCGAGGCCATAAGCTGCGGCAAGAAGAACTTGCCCTGGTCAAAGAGGACGCCGACCTCGTCGAGGGCGGGGATAAAGTGATTGTTGATGAGGTCCATGGCGTCGTGGTCTGCCAGCAGACGCTCGGTCTCGGCAGCGATCTCTCCCTTGCGGCCCGAGACGACCATGTGGCGGATGGGGTCGTCGTTGCCGTCGGTGCTGGTGACACCAGCGGCGGGCACGGTGTCGGTCGATGCGGCCTGAGCTGCTGCCGGGTTGGCGGCGATCTTATACGGATCGGTCCAGCCGGCGTAGCGCTCGATGTATCCGGTCGAGCCCTCGTCTTCGACACTCAACACGCGATAACTGTAGACGGTATCCATAAAGCGCTTGGAGCCCGGGTTCATGATGGGGGCGTCCAGGCCCGCGCCAAAGGCGGCGGCCAAAAAGACCGAGCCCAGCAGCGGGCGGGCAGGCAGGCCAAAGCTGATGTTCGACACGCCGAGCGCGCATTTGACGCCCAGGCGCTCCTTGCACAGGGACATGGCGCGCAGGATCTGCTCGGCCTGGCGTTGATTGGTCGAGGCGGTCATGACCAGGCAGTCGATGAGGATGCGGTCCGGTCCGATGCCGTAGCGGGCAGCCTCGGCCACGATGCGCTCGGCGATGGCAAAGCGGGCCTCGGCGGTATCGGGGATGCCGTCTTCGTCGAGCGTAAGGCCGACAACGCTGGTGCCGTAGTGGGCGACCAGCGGAAAGATCTCATCCATGATCTGCTGCTTGCCATTGACCGAGTTGATGATGGGCTTGCCGGCGTAGCGGCGCACGGCGGCCTCGACGGCCGCGGGGTCGGTGGAGTCGATCTGCAGCGGCAGCAGCGTGGAGCCCTGGAGCTGCTCGGTCGCCTGTTGGATGATCTTGACCTCGTCGATCTCGGGCAGGCCCACGTTGACGTCCAGGATATCGGCACCCTGCTCTTGCTGGCTGATGCCCTGGCTCACGACGTAGTCCAGGTCGCCGTCGCGCAGGGCCTGCTGCAGGCGCTTTTTGCCGGTGGGATTGATGCGCTCGCCGATGACGGCGATCTTGTGGCCGTCGCAGGGAAGGTCCACGACCGTTTGGGCGCTCGTGACCGACATGCTGGGCTTGCGGTGGCGCGGGCTGGGCGTGTGGTTGTCGATAAGCGTGCGCAAGGCCGCCATGTGCGCCGGCGTGGTTCCGCAGCAACCGCCCACGACGCTTACGCCGTCGGCGATCATGCCGGCGACGGCCTTGGCGTATTCGGGGGCCTGGATGTCAAAGACGGTGTTACCGTCGTCGTCTACGTGGGGGAGTCCCGCATTGGCCTGCACCATAACGGGCTTGTCCGTTACGGTGAGCATGCGCGCGGCGAGCCCTCGGAGCTCGGCCGGTCCCTGACTGCAGTTGATGCCCAAAACGTCGGCGCCGATGGCGTCGAGCGTGATGGCGGCGACCTCGGGGCTCGTTCCCAGGAAGGTGCGACCGTCTTCCTCAAAAGTCATGGTGGCAAAGACGGGCAGGTCGGAGTTCTCGCGGCAGGCGAGGACGGCCGCCTTGATCTCGGCAAGGTCGGTCATGGTCTCGATAATAAAGAGGTCCACGCCCGCGTCGACGCCGGCGCGCACTTCCTCGGCAAAGAGGTCATAGGCCTCGTCGAAGCTCAGGGTGCCCAAGGGGCGAAGCAGCGCGCCGATGGGGCCGATGTCGCCGGCGACGTAGCGGGCACCGGCCGCGCGGGCGCAGGCGACAGCGGCGGCAAAGACATCTGCCACGGTGGCGGCGCCGTCGAGCTTGTGGGCGTTGGCACCAAAGGTGTTGGCGGTGATCACGTCGCAGCCGGCGTCGACGTACTGACGCTGAATATCGGTAATGACCTGGGGCTCCTCAAAGTTGAGCAGCTCGGGCAGGGCGCCGGCCTTCATGCCGGCCGCCTGCAGCATGGTACCCATGCCGCCGTCGAACAGCAGGTGTCCCGTGCCCTCGATGGCGGCGCGCAGGCGATCGTCCTTAATGCGAAGGTCGTCGATCGTGCGTGTCTTGTATACAGCGCCATTACGACGGGCAGCATCAACGGGCGCCGCCAGCGCGGCGCCGTCCAGATCATGAGTGATAAGCGGAGTAAACATCGATGAGCTCCTAATGGCTGGAATAGCAGGTGGTGTGGGCGGCGCGGAAGCGGCAGTGCTCGCGCATGCGGCAGATATTGCAGGTGGGGCGGCTCTGGGCGTCGTGGACCTCGCCGTCAAACAGACCGATCACCGCGGTCACGCTCTTGGTGGGCATGAGCAGGCTGGTAGGTGTGACGGTAAGCCCGATGAGCCGTGTAGCGTTGAGTGCAGCCACGATCGAGCGCTGTGCCGTGAGCGGGCAGTCGCCGTAGCCGGGACTGAAGCGCCAGTTGCCGGCAAGCCCGTGGACGGCAGCCGCAGTCTTGACCTGCTGGTCCATCTGTTCGACGGCAGCTTCCACATAGGCGGAGCACGCGGCATCGAGCACGGCTCCCTCCAGGGGCTGCTGGGCTCCCGTGGTGCGCAGGCGACGCTCGGCTTCCATGCCGAGGGTGCATGCCATGAGTGCGGCAAAGCGGGCGTCTTTGAGGTGGCGATAGATATCGCGGCCGCGCAGCTCAACGTTGGTGCCATCCAGACGGATGCAGGGTTCTCCCTGCTCGTCCACACCCGTGGCATCGACGGCAAACACGCGTCGCACGCCACGGGGTTTAATGTCCAGCTCCAGACGCTCAACGACAAGCTCAATACGCTGCGACAGTTCGGGCTCAATCTGCTGACCGCCGTAGCCCAGGTAGCGCAGCATCTCGGCACGGTCGACTCGGGGATGGCGGGCATCATCGATACGGTAGAGCGCCGGCGACGCAAGGTCGGCCGGCACTTCACCAAAAGCTGTATCGATGTGCGGTTTTTCCATTACCCCAGGCGCTCCATAATGGTTGCGGCGATCGCAGGACGATTCATAGTGTACAGGTGTAGGCCGTCGGCGCCGTGCTCCTTGAGGTCGCAAAGCTGACGGGCAGCATAATCTACACCGGCTGCCTGCAGGCTCTCGGGGTCGTTCTCGTACTTGGCGAGGATCTTGATGACGGGGGAGGGCAGCGACGCGCCGCACATAAAGACCATGCGGCTGATCTGTGACTTGCCCATAAACGGCATGATGCCCGCGGTAATGGGCACGGTGATACCTGCCTTGTCGGCAAGCTCGCGAAAACGGTAGAAGCACTCGTTATCAAAAAAGAGCTGCGTCACAAAGAAGCTCGCGCCGGCGTCCTGTTTTTGCTTGAGGTATTCGACCGAGAGGTTGAGATCCTCGCAGGCAATGTGGCCCTCGGGGTAGGCTGCGGCGCCCACGCAAAAGCCGGCGTCGACGAGCTCGGGGATGAGGTCGCGGGCATAGGCGTAGTCCGAGGCGGGCTTGTCGTCCTCGGTCGCGCCAGCGGGAAGATCGCCGCGCAGGGCCAGGATGTTTTCAACGCCGGCGGTGCGGTATTCGTCGATCTTGGCGGCGATATCGGCATGCGTGCGGCCAACGCAGGTGAGGTGCGCCACCGAGGGCGTATCGAATTCGCTCGTAATCATATGCGCGATGGGGGCGGTGGTAGTACCGTTGCCCGAGCCGCCGGCCGAGCAGGTGACCGAGACAAAGCTCGGCGAAAGCTTGCACAGATTGCCTGCCACCTCGCGAGCCGTATCGAGGGTAAGCTCGCCCTTGGGCGGGAACATCTCAAACGAAATGGGCGCGGTGCCCTGGGATGCTGCCTGCTTAAAAACCTCGTCGACGCGCATATCGTGCTCCTTTAGCTGCCTAGGTGCGATGTTTTGTTGCAAGGATTCTACAGCACCACTGCGCTAAGATGGAATTTCTCTCGCGATTTGGTGATACCAATCGAAAATGCTTCGCTATCGGCATTTCCTATAACAGGGCGGTCAATGTAGGATGGGGCTATATTGAATGGTATCTGATGCGAAATACCAGTTAATAGAGTCCCATCCTACATTGACTACCCTTAACCATGGGGAGAGGTCTGCAATTTATACAGTTGATTGGCTGTTGAGGGTGGCAACGCCGCCTCGATAGGGTAACCTCATTGATTGGTTTCGCGACAGCAACATAACGGTAATGTCGCGGAAACACGGCGAGTCTAAGCTATGACTCGTTCGTTAGTAATCAACACCGCTTCTCACGCGGTGCCGATACGAAGGGAGTTCCGTATGGCCGAACTTACTGACCGCTTCGGGACCATGGTGTTCTCTGAGGAAGTCATGAAGGACTACCTCCCCAAGGACATTTGGAAGCGCCTTGCTGCAACCCTCGAGGGCGGTGAGCCGCTCGACCTGGATGTGGCCAACGCCGTTGCCCACGCCATGAAGGTCTGGGCCATCTCCAAGGGCGCGACGCACTACGCGCACTGGTTCCAGCCGCTTTCGGGCATTACTTCCGAGAAGCACGACAGCTTCCTGGAGCCCAACCACGACGGCACCGCCATTACCAAGTTTACGGGCAAGAACCTCATCCAGGGCGAGCCCGATGCCTCGAGCTTCCCCAACGGCGGCCTGCGCGCCACCTTCGAGGCCCGTGGCTACACCGCTTGGGATCCCACTAGCCCCGCCTTTATCAAGGACGATGTCCTGTGCATTCCCACGGCTTTCTGCTCCTACACGGGCGAGGCCCTGGACAAGAAGACCCCGCTGCTGCGCTCCATGACCGCGCTCTCGCGTGAGTCCAAGCGCGTTTTGGCGCTGTTCGGCAAGACCCCCAAGAAGGTCGTTCCTTCCGTGGGCGACGAGCAGGAGTACTTCCTGATCAAGAAGGACGCCTATCGCAAGCGTAAGGACCTGGTCATCACCGGCCGCACCCTCTTTGGTGCTGCTCCCTGCAAGGGCCAGGAGCTCGAGGAGCACTACTTTGGCGCTATCCGTCCCACCGTCTCGGCCTATATGAAGGATCTGGACGATGAACTGTGGGCTCTTGGCATTCCCGCCAAGACCAAGCACAACGAGGTTGCTCCCTGCCAGCATGAGCTTGCCCCTGTCTATGGCGAGGTCAACGAGGCCATCGACCAGAATCTGGTCATGATGGAGAAGATGAAGCTCATCGCCTCCCGCCACGACTTGGTCTGCCTGCTGCACGAGAAGCCCTTCGAGGGCATCAACGGTTCGGGCAAGCACAACAACTGGTCGCTTGGCACCGAGTCCGAGAATCTGCTCGATCCGGGCGACACCCCGCTCGACAACCTGCAGTTCATCGTCTTCCTCACCGCGGTGATCGAGGCCGTCGATAACTATCAGGAGCTCCTGCGTGCCTCCGTTGCCTCGGCCGGCAACGATCATCGTTTGGGCGCCAACGAGGCTCCTCCGGCGATTATGTCCATCTTCCTGGGCGACCAGCTTACCGAGGTCGTCGAGAAGATCATCGATGGCAAGGCTTCCGTCCATGCCACGCGCGGCGTGCTCGACCTGGGCGCCGATACCCTGCCCAAGCTGATGCAGGACAACACCGACCGCAACCGCACCTCCCCGTTTGCCTTCACCGGCAACAAGTTCGAGTTCCGTGCCTGCGGCTCCGAGCAGAACGTCTCCGACTCCAACCTGGTGCTCGATGCCGCCGTGGCCAAGTCGCTCAAGTCCTTCGCCGACGCGCTTGAGGGTACGCCCGAGGATGAGTTCCAGGACGCCGCGCTCGAGTACTGCAAGAAGGTCCTGACCGACCACCAGCGCATCCTCTTCTCCGGCGATGGCTACTCCGACGAGTGGCCCGTCGAGGCCGAGAAGCGCGGCCTTGCCAACAACAAGACCACGGCCGACGCCCTGCCCGCCTTTGTTTCCGATAAGGCCATTGCGCTCTTTGAGGAGACGGGTGTCCTGACTAAGGCTGAGGCCCAGTGCCGCTACGATTGCAAGCTCGAGAAGTACAACAAGCTCATGAACATCGAGGCCACCACGATGGTTCGCGAGGCGCGTCGTACCTATCGCCCGGTCATTACTGCCTATGCCACCAAGGTCGCTAAGGGCCTTGAGACTATTCGTGCCGCCGGTGCCGAGGCTGCCATGCAGTGCGAGCAGAACACGCTCAACAAGCTCTGCAACGGCATCACCACCATCAACGACTCCATCAAGGCGCTCGACGCCGTGCATCAGAAGGCCGAGGGTCTCGATGGCCAGGAGCAGGCCAACGTGTATGCACACGAGGTCGTTCCCGCTATGGATGCGCTGCGCGCCGCCGTGGATGCCATGGAGGAGATCGTGGCCGCCGACTACTGGCCGGTTCCGACCTACGACGACATCCTGTTCTACGTATAGGACTGGGACAGCATACCGTCACGGTTGAAAGCCGGGGTCCGCATCGCGCGGGCCCCGGCTTTTGTTTGCGAAGGACGCTTTGGAGTCCGTTTTGCTACCGATTTGCCGGGATCCGCACCCTGCCGGGTTCGAATCCCGGCGCATGGGCAGTAAAAAGCCCGCCACCGAATTGGTAACGGGCTTCTCAGATTCTGTGGTGCCCCCAGCGGGATTCGAACCCGCGATATCCACCTTGAAAGGGTGGCGTCCTTGGCCGCTAGACGATGGGGACAGCGGGAAAGAGTATAGCAGACTTTTTTATCTGTTCACATATCGTTGGCAGATTGAAAAACCACCACAAAGGAGTGGGTTTCTATTTCGATTTTCAAATATCTCAATCTGTAACATCTGGGCGGGCAAATCGGCTCTATCTGTTACAGATCGAGACAGACGGCGGCAGTCGGGGCGAACATCTCAATCTGTAACAGTAAGACGACTTTCAACGGCCTAGATGTTACAGATCGAGACAAACAAACGTGGCAGATCAAAACCACCACAAAGGTGCCTGTTGAACTGCGCCCCGAAACTTGGAGTGAATAAATAGCGACTACGCCGCAAGGGCCCGGCTCCGGAACTCCTCCGGCGTCAGGCCCTTCAATCTTACCTGCCTGCGCCGCGTGTTCCAATGGGCTATGTACCCTTCCAGGTCGCGCTTGAAGTCCTCGAAGCTGCCCCACTCCCTGCCGCGGTAGAACTCGTCCTTCACGTGGCCGAAGAGCTGCTCGGTGGCGGCGTTGTCGATGCAGTTCCCCTTGCGCGACATGCTCTGGGTGATGCCCGCCCCCTCCAGCCTGGAGGTGTAGGACTCGTGCTGGTACTGCCAGCCCATGTCCGAGTGCATGGTCGGCGCCGCCCCGTCGGGCAGGGCCTCGAGGAGCCGGTCGAGCATCCTGTGCTGCTGGGCGAGGTCCGGCGAGGTCGATATGTCGCTCGCCACGATCTCCTTCGTGCAGAAGTCGAGCACCGGGGCCCAGTAGGCCTTGGCGCCGGCGACCTTGAACTCGGTGACGTCGGTGCCGAGCTTCTGCCACGGCCCCTCGGCGCCGAAGTCCCTCGCGATGACGTTCTCGAACGTACTCCCCACGAGCCCCCTGTAGGAGCTGTACCGGCGGCGGGAGCCCCGGCGGCGTATCCCGCACCGGATGCCCATCTCGCGCATCATCTTGAGCACGGTCTTGTCGGCCACGACCGCGCCCAGCTCGGCGCGCAGGCACATGGCTATCTGCCGGTGCCCGCAGCCGTTGGCGGTGCGCGAGAATATCTCGGCCGCGGCGCCGCGCAGCTCGGGCCTGGTCGGCCTCCGCGGGTGCGCCAGCGCGTAGTAGTAGGTCGACCTCCTGAGCCCCGAGCACTCCAGCAGGTGGCGCAGGGAGTGCCCCTCCGCCCTCAGCGCCCTCACCGCCTCGGCCGCCGCCCTGGTCAGAGCCCGTCCCGCTCGACCAGGGCGCGCAATTTTTTAGGTAGGCGACCTCGGCCTCGAGCCTGCGGCAGCGCTCCTCGAGCTCCTGCTCGCGGGTGCGGGCCCGGGGTTTCGACCTCGACCCCCTCGGCCTGCCCTTCGGGCGGGGCCGCAGCGCCTCGGCGCCGCCCTCGCGGTAGAGCCTGCACCAGCGCTCCAGCGGGGACTTCGACCTGATCCCGAACTCGGCCATGGCGTCGGTCTTCGCCATCCCGCCGTCGACCACGGCCGACGCCGCGGCGACCCTCTGCTCGAATGTGTACCTGGATTGTTTCCCGCCCATGGACAGCAGCGCCTCGCTTCCGAACGCCCGGTATACCCACTGCCATTCTCTCACGGTCTCGCGGGGGACGGACAGGGCCTCGGCCGCCGGCTTGCAGCCGACGCCGGCGTCGAAGAGCTCGACGGCCCGCCTCCTGGACTCCAGGTCGTGCTTCGACCTGAGATCTATACTCATGGAAAACCTCCCATTTCCCGATGTCCAAGAAATGGGAGGCAGTTCACTGTCCCCTTTGTGGTGGTTAGGGGAGGAGCTTCATCGCGGCGTCGTGGGCGGCGTGCTCGTAGGTGTCGTCGAGGGGCTTGAGCGGCAGCAGGGCGGCGGCCTGTGCGTCGCCACGGCGCTCAAGGGCGTGGGCGATGAGCCAGTCGGCGAGCTCGGGGTTCTTGGGTAGCGCTGGTCCGTGCAGGTACGTGCCGATGACTCCCTTGTAGATCAGACCCTCAAAGCCATCGTCGCCGTTGTTGCCGGTGCCCACGACGACGGACGTTCCGAGCGGCGTGGCCTCTGCATCGAGCAGGGTGCGGCCGCCGTGGTTCTCGAATCCCACAAAGGGCTCGGGTGCCAGGTCGGTCTTGACGGCGACGTTGCCGATCAGGCGATCGGAGCCGCGCACGGTTTCGGCGGCAACGACGCCCAGGCCATCGATGCGATTCTCGCCCATATAGTACGAACGGCCGAGCAGCTGATAGCTGCCGCAGATAGCGAGCAGCGAGCCACCGTCCTCAACATAGGCTGCGACCTTGTCTTTTTGAGCGAGCAGCTCGTGTGCCACGGCCAGTTGGTCGCGGTCGGAGCCACCGCCCATCATGACGATGTCGGCGTCGGTGAGATCGAGCGTCTCGCCCATACGGACTTCGTCCACGCGCACGGGAATGCCACGCCAGGCGCAGCGGCGCTCGAGGGCAATGACGTTGCCGCCGTCGCCGTAGAGGTTGAGGGCATCGGGGTACAGATAGACGATGCGCAGGGGGCGCGAGAGCTCGACCGGCACAATGTCGGTGGGGACAGCGCTGCCATCGGCGCGCGTTACGGCGTGGGAGGCAACCGAGCTCGCATCGGTGCCCTTAAGCTCGTCGAGCTCCTTGACCAGCGGCGGGAAGGCCGTGTAGTTGGCGACGGCGTAGAACGTATCGCCAGCCTCCTCGTCTGCCACGGCGCCGATCGCCTGCTCGATATTCGAGATGATGGCGGCATCGATGCCGGCGTACTTCAGGCGTACCTGCATATCGTGCGCGCGCGTACCCCCGACAAAGGCGATAAGCCCTGGGGTATTGGCGATGCGCTCGAAATCGACGTCGTAGATCCACGAGACATCGTGGCCGTCGGCGTCGTTGTCGTTCAGGAAGAAGGCGCAGAGCCTGCCGCCTGCCGTTTTAATGGACTGGATCTGGCGATCGAAGCCCACGGGATTTTTGGCCAGGTTTGCCTCGACGGTACGGCCGGCGATCTCCCAGCGGCCCATGCGTCCGCCGGCGGGGACGTAGGCATCGAGCGTTGGCTGCAGATGTGCCGCGTCCACGCCCAACTCGCGCGCCGCAAAGAAGGCGGCGGCAACGTTGTAGACCATGTACAGGCCGTTGTAGCGCGTGGCGATGTGCGTTGCGGGCGCTTGTGCCTCGGGTCCAAAGTTCAGATCAAGGCCGTAGCCGTCGCAGCCGAGTTCCACGCCCGTCACGCGACGGACAAGCCCAGGGCGGGCCCAGCCGCACGAAGGACAATGATAGGCGCCGAGCTGGCCGTACTGCACATAGTCGTACTCCAGCGGCGCGTTGCACTGCGAGCAAAAACGCGAGTCGCTAATGCGATCGGACTCGGTGCCCGTGGCGCCATCGATGCCAAAGGCGATGCTCGTGTTGGGGACGCGTGCGGCGATCGAGGCGCACAGCGGATCGTCGGCGTTATAGATGAGCGTTGTTGCCGGAGAGAGCTCCAACGCATGGGCGATGACGTCTTGGGTATGGTCGATCTCACCGTAGCGGTCTAGCTGGTCGCGGAACAGGTTGAGCAGCACAAAGTAGGTCGGCTTGAGCTTGGGCAGGACGCGCACTGTGTAGAGCTCATCGCATTCAAAAACGCCTACGCGCTTGCCGCTGCCGGCACGCTTAAGATCGCCGCGCGCCTCGAGCAACGCGCCCACCACGCCCGGCTCCATGTTGTTTCCGGCACGGTTGCATACCACAGTGGCGCCGCTGGCGGCAACGGCATCGGCGATGAGGTTGGAGGTGGTGGTCTTACCGTTGGTGCCGGTGATTACCACGCTGCGGTCGACAAGGTCCGCGAGGTCGCTCAGCAACTCGGGGTCGATCTTCATGGCGATGCGGCCGGGGAGTACGCCGCCCTGGCGCTTAAGGACGGAGCGCAGCCCCCAGCGGGCGATATCGCTCGAGGTGCAGGCGAGAGATGAGCGGAAGTTCATGAAGCCGTTCCTAACGTGAATGACATGGTCGTGACGTTTGCGCCGTTAAAAGCCGTAACGGCGCGCAAATTCCTGGGCAAGCTGCGATACCTCTTCGCAAGCGCTGGCCCAGGGGGCAAAGTCGGGAGTATCCGAGATGATGCCGTCGGCTTCCCAAACTGCCTGATGCGAAAGGTCCCAGGGGTCGTGCGGCTCGGGCCGGCAGGGAAGGTACGGTGTCTGATACATGGGGTTCAGCAAAAAGAACGCGCCGCCCTCGCAGCGGTTGGCAAACTCGCGCAGCGCGCGTGTGGCCGGGCGCATCTTGTTCGTTTTGAACAGCAAGATCGTGCGGGCGAGCAGGTACCAGGGGGAGTCCTCGAGGACATCGGCCCCCATCTGTTCCTCGAGCTGGTGGGCCAGGGCAAAAAAGCCGTCCTCGTCTTCCAGACGAGCGAGGGCGAGTAGCACGGTGCCTGCAGCTCGGGTGGGATAGCCCTCCGCCTTAAGAACACGGCGAGAATAGTTGGCGGCGGCACGGTAACGAGCGCTCGCCATGCACAGCTGCGAGATGGCCTCGAGCGTGTGGAGCCACCCGATAAGCGCCGGCTCGCTTACGGTGAGATCGGCCGCCGTCACGCCGTCCGTCAAAACCTTGTTGGCCCAGTAGTGTGGGGCCTCCATATCGAACCCGGGCACGCTTTGCTGCAGGTAATCGGCCGTGGTCGCCTCGAGTTTCATCAGGTCGCCCAGGCAGGCGTCGACGGGCGTGTCCGCCAAAATGATGGCGAGCAGCTGGGCATCGAGGACATGCGCATCGATGCGGACGATCTTGAGCAGCTCATCGCGCATGTCATCGAACAGGCGGTTGCGTGTCTTCTCAAACTCCTCGTCGCTGCCCATGTCCTCGATGCGATGGAGTTCGTCGAGCAGGTGGCGGTGGACGCCGGCATAGGACAGCAGCGCCTGGGCATGCTCGGTCTGCGCATACTTGTGAGGGTTGACGCTCACGTCGTTATGGACAAGATCGCGTGCTGCATCGGTGAGTTCGGGGTGCGACGCAACGTAGGCGCGCTCCAGGTAGGCGGGGATGTAGACGCTCGGATCCATTAGAGGTCTCCTCCCTTAAACGGCAAGCCCTGCTCGGCCGCCCGCAGGATGCGCTCGTCGATCTGGGAACGCACGATATCGTTGGTGGCGACCCAGGCGGCAAAGCTGGCGTTGTCGGGGGCGCCCAAGCCCTCCTGCAGTACCGGCGTCGCCTCGGACAGCGCAAGGACAAGCTCGTCGGTAGAGCCCACACCCACGTTGACGCGGGCATAGACGCCATCGGGAAACTCGGTTTGGAAGTAGAGCGCCTCGGCCGCGTGCGGGCACGAGCGTGCAAGGATGCGCAAGTAGTGCTCGGCACCCTCGTAGTCCAGCTCGCGCCAGGCAGCACTCATCAGCGCGATGAGCGTCCATGGGTCCAAGTCACGCTCTGCATCCTTGGGACGACGGCGTAGCGGCGTGTTGGCGAGATAGGGGACGGAGTGGGCAGAGCGAAAGCGTTTGAGCTCCTCGGCGGGGTATTCGAGCTTTGCCATGGCAAGCATCGCAGTATGGCGGACGCCGGCGGGGTCGTTGGGCGCAAAGTCCAGGCTGCGATTCGCGGCATCCAGCGACATGCGATAGCGGCCGCTAATGAGGGCGCGCGACGCAAGGGCGGCAAGCCAGCGCAGGTAGGGGCGGCGCATAAGGTCGCCTGCGGCCTCACGCTCGTAGGGGTCCTGCGCCGAGGCAATCTTGAGCGCCAGATCGTGCTCGACTTCATCGCGCTTGGATACCAAGTACTGTACGTACTCCTCGTTAGATTCGGCGGTGAGCGCCGTCAGCATGCGCTGGGCGTCCCAGTTGGTCGGGTCAAGCGCGGCTGCCTCGCGAAGCATGTTCTCGGCAGCGGCCTCTTCTTGCTCTGCCTGGTTATCGTCAGGGATAAAGGGAATACGGTAGTCGACAGCCTCGACCACCTTGGCAATGAGGTGCCCGGCGCGGTCGCGGTCGTGCACGATGAGCGGCGCGGGGTCGCGGGTGAATTGTTCCATCAGACGCTCTACGGCGGCACCGTCGGTGAGCGGGATATTGTCGCGGCGCAAGGCCTCAAGAACGAGGCGATGGCAATCCTCTTGAATGGGATCGAATGCCATGGGGCCTCCTTTGCTGCGGTTAGGGTTCAAATGTCTCTATATAAGGCTCTAGTTTACCCGCATGTGGCACACCGGGGGTGCCGCACTTGGACATGCACCTTTGCACCACGAAGACGGATGTCGCACAAATGTCGGCACCTTGGACGACTGAGTGGTATCACGGTGCCGCAAACGGTCGATTTTTGGCGGCGAACGGGGCGCATTTTGGAGGGGCACAGTCCTGCCCGGGATATGTGGTCAACCTTGATAAAACGTTTGCCCAGCTTGGGAGTATGAATGCCCCACAAGGGTCTTCAGGGATAGAAAAAACGTTTCATCATTGTCGGCTTTAGGTGAATAACTGACCAACCAGAACGGTAGAATAGTGTTTGTCTGAGCGTTGAGACGTTTAGACATCGCGCATTGTCATCGCCGGCAACGCGCAAAACGGTCCTAACGGAGCCAATCGGGTGCTCCGTTATATACGCAAGTCTAAGAGGGGCTTGTTTAGGAGGCACAGTATGGGACGTTTTACCAATCCTCGCGATCTGTACTTTGGTGAGGGCGCTCGCCACGAGGTGAAGAACCTCAAGGGCAAGAAGGCCATCATCGTTTCTGGCGGCAGCTCTATGCGCCGCGGCGGGTTCTTGCAGGACGTTGAGGCCGACCTTAAGGAAGGCGGCTTCGAGGTCAAGCTGTTCGAGGGCGTCGAGTCCGATCCGTCCATCGAGACGGTCATGAAGGGCGCCGAGGCCATGCGCGAGTTCGAGCCCGACTGGATTATTGCCATCGGCGGCGGCTCGCCCATCGATGCCGCTAAGGCCATGTGGGTCTTCTACGAGTATCCCGAGGAGTCCTTCGATAACATCATCCAGCCGTTCAGCTTCCCCGAGCTGCGTCAGAAGGCTCATTTCTGCGCCATCTCCTCTACCTCCGGTACCGCTACCGAGGTCACTGCCTTCTCCGTCATCACCGACTACGCCAAGGGCATCAAGTACCCGCTGGCCGACTTCAACATCACCCCGGATGTCGCCATCGTCGACCCCGAGCTCACCTACACCATGCCTGCTAAGCTTTGCGCTCACACCGGCATGGACGCTCTGACCCACTGCATGGAGGCCTACGTTTCCACCTGCGCTTCTATGTTCACCGATGCCAACGCCCTGCACGGCATCCGCGAGATCGTCGAGTGGCTGCCCAAGTCCTATGCTGGCGACCATGAGGCCCGTCAGCACATGCACGAGGCTCAGTGCATCGCCGGTATCGCCTTCTCCTCGGGTCTGCTCGGCATCGTTCACTCCATGGCTCACAAGACCGGTGCAGCCTTTGAGAACGGCCACATCATTCACGGTGCTGCTAACGCCATGTACCTGGGCAAGGTCATCCAGTGGAACTCCAAGGATCCCCGTGCTGCCGAGCGTTACGCTTACGTGGCCAAGGAGATCCTGCACCTTCCCGGCGAGACCAACGAGGAGCTCATCGCTGCGCTCGTCCAGAAGATCCGCGACCTCAACGACCAGCTCAACATTCCGCAGTCCATCAAGGATTACGCGAATGGCGGCGTGAAGGTTGACGCCGAGAACCCGCAGATGGTTTCCGAGGAGGAGTTCCTCGCCAAGCTGCCCGAGATCGCCGCGAACGCCGAGACCGACGCCTGCACGCCGGAGAACCCGCGTGAGACCAAGGCTGCCGACTTCGAGAAGATCCTCAAGGCCTGCTACTACGACACCGACATCGATTTCTAATCGACTCTTGTTATCGTAACGAGGGGCTCCGCACGTATCTGTACGGAGCCCCTTTCTTTTTTAGAGAATGGGATAAAAATGGCTGCAATTTTCAATAGCCCCAGCAAGTACATCCAGGGCCCGGACGAGCTGGCCAAGCTCGGTTCTTATGTCGAGCCGCTCGGCGCTAAGGCCCTCGTCATCGTGACGCCTTCGGGCAAGAAGCGCGTCGGCGCCAAGATCGAGGGCGGTTTTGCCGAGGCTAAGGCCGAGCTGCTGTTTGAGGACTTTAACGGCGAGTGCTCCAAGGGCGAGGTCGATCGCCTGGTTGCGCTCGCTCGCGACAACGGTTGCGACATCATCGTGGGCGTCGGTGGCGGCAAGATCCTCGATACCGCGAAGGCCGTTGCCTACTACCTGGAGTCCCCGGTTATCATTTGCCCCACCATCGCTTCGACCGATGCACCGTGCTCGGCACTTTCGGTGCTCTACACCGATGACGGCCAGTTCGACAAGTACCTCTTCCTTAAGGCAAACCCCAATATCGTTCTTATGGATACGACGGTTATCGCGGCGAGCCCGGTGCGCCTGACGGTTTCCGGTATGGGCGATGCGCTCGCAACCTACTTTGAGGCTCAGGCGACGCACGATGCCGACGGCGGCACTTGCGCCGGCGGCAAGGGTGGCATGGCCGGCCTGGCGCTCGCCAAGCTCTGCTACGAGACGCTTATGGCCGATGGCGTCAAGGCCAAGGTCGCGCTGGAGAAGGGTGCGCTCACGCCTGCCGTGGAGCACATCATCGAGGCCAACACGCTGCTTTCGGGCATTGGCTTTGAGAGCTCGGGCCTTGCTGCTGCTCATGCCATCCACAATGGTCTGACGATGCTGCCCGAGTGCCACGGCATGTATCACGGCGAGAAGGTCGCCTTTGGCACCATCGTTCAGCTGGTACTCGAGGATGCTCCGACTGAGAAACTCGAGGAAGTCTTGGGCTTCTGCATTGAGCTGGGCCTGCCGGTCACGATGAAGGAACTTGGCGTTGCCGAGCTTACACGTGAGCAGGCCATGATTGTTGCCGAGGCCGCGTGCGCGCCCGAGGATACCATGTGCAACATGCCGTTTGAGGTGACGCCCGAGATGGTCGCCAACGCCATCCTGGGTGCCGACGCACTGGGTCATTATTACCTTATGGATGAGTAAACTAAGGTAAGGAAGGGGCAAAGCCGACAAATGGTTTTGCCCCTTTTTGCTATGGTGCAAAGGGGTTAGGCTACTTTGCACCAATCGGTGTTTGATGAAGGGCGGATTCTCGTATGGCGCTTCCCATGGTTTATGGCGGTCCCGGCCGGTATGTTCAAGGGCCGGGCGAACTTTCGCGTCAGGGCAGGTATTTGTCATGGTTGGGCTGCGCTGCCTATGTCTTGTTTGACCAGGGCACCGAGGATCGGCTGTGCAGGCAGATCGTCGATGGATTTCTGGATGAAGATCTAAGCGAGCCGTTCTTTAAGATTTACAACGGTCCGTGTACGGAAGATGCCGTTGTCGAAATGGCCAAGGAAGCCCGGACCGAGTATTGCGACATGGTGGTGGGCATTGGCGGCGGCAAGATGCTCGATATCGCAAAGGCCGTGGCGTTTTATGCTGAGCTGCCGTTGTGCGTATGCCCCACGGCGGCCTCGATGGATGGTCCGTGCAGCGCGATTTCGGTGCTGTATCACGAGGACGGGTCGTTCGACCGCTACCTGATGCTCGAGAAGAATCCGGACCTGGTCGTGGTCGATACCAACGTGGTCGCGGCGGCCCCACTGCGTATGACGGTCGCAGGCATGGGCGACGCACTGGCAACGTACTTCGAGGCGCGTTCGTGCGCCGCGGCGCACGGCGCCAACGAGCACGGTGGCGCGCCGGGACACTTGGCCTTGGTTGCGGCTCGTGCCTGCTACGACACACTCATGGAGTGCGGCGTCGCTGCCAAGCGCGATCTTAAAAAGGGCCGTATATCGCCGGCGGTTGAGCGCCTAATCGAGTGCAACATCCTGCTTTCGGGTGTTGGCTTTGAGAGCGGTGGCTTGGCGTTGGCGCATGCCATCGCCAACGGGTTGACGATTCTGCCCGAGTGCAGGGCCATGCATGGCGAGGCCGTGGCATTTGGCCTGGTGGTGCAGCTGCGCCTGGAGCGTGCGGTCGAGCTTGATCAGGTGCTCGAGTTTTGCCAGCGCGTTGGTCTGCCGACGACGCTCGAGGAACTGGGCCTTGGCGAGATTTCCGATGCCGATCTGCAGAGTGTTGCAAATGCGGTCTTTAGAAACGAGCGCAACATGGCCAACGAGCAGACCAAGGTGACCAAACAGAAGCTCGTGCAGCTCATGTGCGAGGCATAGCTTGGCGCTTGATTGACCTTGTGCAATCGAGGCGGCGATAGGCATAGGCTATTTGCCGCAAAGATGCGCCGCGTGTAATTTGCCCGAGGCGTGGGCCGATGGCGTATCATTATCTCTTGCTTGTTTGCACTGCTCAGGGAGGGGCCGCGCATGGCGCAGGAACACGATCTGTTTGATGACATTATCGAGATCAGCAAGGGTTTCGACTTTCTTAAAAACCCGCTTGGCGGCGTGACCGATGCACTCGATCCGTCGGCTCCGCAGTGGAATCCTGCCGACTACAAGGAGCGTCCGCGCGGCAACACCATTCCGTGCTTGACCTGCAAAAACGAGAAGAGCGGCTGCACCGCGTGCATGGATGTGTGCCCGGTCAACGCTATCGAGGTCGAGGAAGACGCTATCGAGATCCTCGACTCCTGTCGCAAGTGCGGCCTGTGCGCCGCCGCCTGTCCGACCGAGGCGATCATTTCGCCGCGCCTGGCGCCCAAAAACCTTTACGACGACATTGTCTCGGCAGCTACGAGCCACGAGACCGCCTACGTTACCTGCACGCGTGCCCTTAAGCGTATGCCGCGCGAGAACGAGGTCGTCGTTGCCTGCGTGGGCGATATCACGGCCGAGACCTGGTTCTCGGTACTGGCGGACTATCCCAACGTGAGCGTGTACCTGCCGTTGGGCGTGTGCGATAAGTGCCGCAACACCGGTGGCGAGGATATTCTGGGCGAGGCCATCGCTACCGCCGAGGAGTGGGCCGGTACGGGCATGGGTCTGGAGGTCGATCCCAAAAGCCTCAAGTGCCATAAGCGCCGCGAGTACGAGCGCAAGGAGTACATGGAAAAGATCGCCCGCACCACGGGCCTTACCGTGACCAAGCTCAATCCGGCAACGGCGGCACTGGCCTCGGTGACGCAGAAGCTCAAAGCCCATCGCCATCAGATTACTCAGTTGGAGCGTACGCTCAACACCATGTGCGGCACCACGACGGCCAAACGTCGCCGCACGCTTACGCACGGGCGCCAGCTGGTACTCTCGACGCTGCAAAACCACCCCGAGCTTGCCCAGAACATGCAGGTGAGCACGCCGGAATGCGATTTTGACAAGTGCACGTCGTGCGGCGAGTGCGTCAACGTGTGCCCCACGTTTGCCTGCGATCTGGTGGGAAGCGGCCGCTTTGCACTGGAGTCCACGTATTGCCTGGGTTGCGGAGCCTGCGTCAAGGTGTGCCCCGAGCATGCGCTTAAGCTGGTTGAACATGATGCATCCAACCTAGTCGTCGTCGATCCCGAGGCCGAGGAAAAGGCCGCCCAGAAGGCTAAGGCCCACGAAGAAGCCCAGAAGGTCAAGGCCGAGGCAAAGGCCAAGCTCGACAAGATGCTCGACCAGGTGGAAAAGCTCGCGGACTAACACGTGATGTGGTGGGACAAGGCTACTGATAGCCGTGTCCCACCACAACTTATAGACAGCTAGTTCATGCTGCTCTGATGGGTCCCGCGGCCGTTAATGCCGCGGGTAACCGTCTCGTGGAGCAAGAAGAAGCTGGGGACCTGCTTGGTCTCGGTGTATTCCATAAGGATGCCGTCGGCGTTGTAGGTCTGCCCACGAACGACGGCGAGTGCGTTAAAGTCGTCAAGATCGAGCACGCGTGCATCCTCGGGCGTGGGATGCTCAATCGTTACATCGCGTTTGCCCGTGGCAATCTTAATGCCAAGGTCTTCTTCGAGGTAACGATAGATCGAATCGTTGACAATCTCGGCTGTCAGTCCCGGTACCTGTGAGCTTAGGTAATAGGAGTCGTCGGAGCCCACGGCTTGTCCGTCTGCATAACGGATGCGTTTGGCACGTGTGAGCTCGCAGCCTTCGGGAAACCCGGTAATCTTGGAGAGCGCCTTGCTGCAGACGAGGAGCTCAAAGACGGTGGTGACCGTTTTGAGCTCAAAGCCCCGGCTGGCTGCGATTTCCTTAAAGGTCTCGAGTCCACCGCCGCCGCGACTCGTCTCGTCACTGATGTTGCGAATGACGCGCATGCCCTTGCCTTGCTGGGGGAGCACGTAGCCATCTGCCGCAAGCATCGAGATGGCGCGGCGGACCGTCATGCGCGAACAGTCAAACTGCTGCGTGAGCTCAGTCTCCGAAGGCAGATAGCTCTGATAGGCGTATGTGCCGTCGTCAATCGACTGCTTCACGGTGTCATAAATGATTTGAAAGATGGCTCGCGCCATGACGGTCTCCTAGAGCTGAGTGCGCGAGCGGTGGATGAGGACCGCCCGCGCAGGTGTCGATCGATTTACTTGCTTGGGTCGATTATATATTTACCCATGGCACGCAGGGCCGGGTCTGAAAGGATGGCACCGAGTTCATCGAGGGAGGCTACCTTTGCGACCATCGAAGAAACGTCGATCCTGCCCGAGTCGATGAGCTCGAGCGCGCGACGCTGCGTATAAGGGTTGATGAAGGACGAGGTGAGCACGAGCTCCTTCTGGAAGACCTCGAAGGGCTTGACGGTGATCGTTTCATCGGGCTTGGTAAGTCCGAACATCATAACCGTGGTCTTATGACCGGCAATACTGATGGCCTGCTCAATGGTGACGGGCTTGCCGACGCATTCGATTACAACGTCGACGTTACCGACGCCCTCCTGCTTCAGGCGGGCTGGGACGTCCTCGTGGATGGAATCAATTGCCAGGTCGGCGCCGAGTTTGAGCGCAACCTCGCGCTTGCCTTCGACGGGTTCGAGTAAGACGACCTTGGTGGCGCCGGCGTTTTTGGCAAGCTGCATCATGAGCAGACCGATCATGCCACCGCCGATAACGACAACTGTGCTGCCGGGCTTGATGTTGCACATATCGATGCCGTGCAGGCAGCAAGCGACGGGCTCGGCCATGGCACCCTGCTCAAAGCTAGTGTGATCGCCCAACTTGTAGACTTGCTGCATATCGACGGAGCAGTACTCGGCAAAGCCACCGTTAACGGTGGTACCGTAACCGGTCATATGCTCGCAGTAGTGGTTGATTCCGTCGCGGCAGGGTTCGCAGCAGCCGCAGGGATGGTTTGGGTCGATGCACACGCGATCGCCCGGTTTAAAGCCAGCGACGTCACTGCCCACGGCCTCGACAACGCCCGCAAACTCATGACCAAGGATCGTAGGCGGGGTAACGTCCGCTGCGCCCTTGTCGCCTTCATAGATATGAACGTCGGTACCGCAGACGCCGCAAGCCTTGACGTTGATCAGAACGTCGCGCTTGCCCACGGCCGGCTTTGGCGAATCCTCGACCCTAAGATCATGCTTTCCATAGAAGACCGCGCTTTTCATGGTGACTCCTTTACCTGGCGGTGAATGTTGTATTGAAGTATAGGTATGTATACAAATCTATACAAGCACATATATACAAGTTGAAAGAATTTCTGTTTTGAAAAACGAGAGCAACCGGCTAATAAACAGGTAAAACAATTGAAATATGCCGTTTATCGTCAAATATCGACCGTTAACCGAACACGGACAATGTGTTCACTTGTATAGATAAGTGATATGATAAAAACATAAGCGCAAGAAGTCGGGGACACGGGCCCACCCGTCCTATTGCACGAGGTACACGCAAACGGCGCGTCTGCGGTCTCGAGTGAAGCCAAAACCGCAGCCGCTCCGAATGAAGAGAGGGGGATTCCCCGTCATGATGCAAAAGATACAACGTTTCGGCGGTGCAATGTACACGCCTGCAATTCTTTTCGCATTTTCCGGAATCGTCGTCGGCCTGGGTACGTTGTTTACCACCGAGGCGATTTTTGGCGAGATGGCCACTGCGGGTCATCTTTGGTTTGATTGCTGGAATGTGCTGCTCCAGGGTGGTTGGACGCTCTTTAACCAGATGCCGTTGCTGTTTTGCGTAGCGTTGCCAATCTCGCTCGCGAACAAGCAGAACGCTCGCTGCTGCATGGAGGCTTTGGCCATCTACCTTACCTTCAACTACTTTGTAAGCACAATCTTGGGGCAGTGGGGCCCTGTCTTTGGGGTCGACTACTCTGTCGAGGCGGGCAGCGGTACTGGTCTTGCCACTATCGCAAGCATCAAAACGCTTGATATGGGCATCATGGGCGCGCTCATTATCTCTGGTATCGCCACGATGCTGCATAACAAGTTCTTCGATACCGAGCTCCCCGAGTGGTTGGGCGTGTTCTCGGGCTCCGTGTTCATCTATATGATCGGTTTCTTCGTTATGGTTCCGGTCGCTATTATCGCCTGCCTGGTGTGGCCGCATGTTCAGGCTGCTATCGCCGCCTTCCAGGGATTCATCCTTTCCGCCGGTACGTTTGGCGTGGGCGTCTTTGCTTTCTTCGAGCGCGTGCTGATCCCTACAGGCCTGCACCACTTTATCTATACGCCGTTCTATTACGACAACGCGGCGGTCAATGGCGGCATCTTTGCCGCTTGGGCCAACATCCTGCCCCAACTGGCTGCCGATCCGAGCATTGCTCTTAAGGATGCCGCACCCTGGGCTGCCTATACCTGCCCTGGATGGACTAAAGTCTTCGGCTCGCTTGGCGTCGCCATTGCGTTTTATATGACCGCCAAACCCGAGCGCAAGCAGCGCGTCAAGGCTCTACTCATTCCCGTCACCCTTACCGCTATGCTTTGCGGTATTACCGAGCCGCTTGACTTCACCTTCCTGTTCATTGCGCCCGGCCTGTTCGTCGTCCACTGCGTGCTCGGAGCGCTCGGCTGCATGGCTCAAAACCTCCTTGGCGTCGTAGGCATCTTTGACGGAGGCATCATCTCGATGCTCTCGTGGGACTGGCTGCCTCTTTGGGCCGCACACGGTCTGCAGTACGCCATTTCCATCCTTGTCGGTCTGTGCTTTACCGCTCTTTGGGTCGTGGTCTTCCGTTTCCTGATCGTCAAGTTCGACTTTAAGACCCCCGGTCGCGAGGATGACGATGTTGAGGTCGAGCTCAAGTCCAAGGCCGACTACAAGCAAAAGCAGGGCGGTGCTGCTGCTAGCAAATCGGTCGCCCAGAGTAAAGATGATGAGCGCTTGGTGCTTGCCGAGAACATCCTCGATCTACTCGGTGGCACGGATAACGTCATCGATGTAACTAACTGCGCCACCCGTCTGCGCGTTAACGTCAAGGACAAGAGCGTCGTTGCACCCGAGGCTTCCTTCAAGGCGATCGGTACGCATGGCTTGGTGGTCCAAGGCCAGTCAATCCAGGTCATCATCGGCCTTACCGTCCCGCAGGTTCGCGAGAAGTTCGAGAGTCTTCTGTAGGCGATCGTCCCTCGAAGCAATCGGCCTTGCAGAGCCAGCGCGCGCCGCAAGGCCGACCCTGTAGATAAAAAACTCCACTTCTAGGTACCAATTCCTAACCGCGCAGGCCGCGTGCGGGGACGGATTGAGCAAGCGGCCAGAATGAGGAGGACATCATGTCCAAGAAAAACTATGCCGTGACCATTGCCGGCGGTGGCTCTACCTTCACCCCGGGCATCGCTCTGATGCTGCTTGAGGAGCGCGACCGCTTCCCGGTCAACAAGGTGACCTTCTACGACAACAACGCCGAGCGCCAGGAGATCGTGGCAAAGGCCTGCGAGATCTACTTCCATGAGAACGCTCCCGAGGTTGAGTTCAACTACACCACCGACCCCGAAACCGCTTTTACCGGTACTGACTTCGTCCTCGCTCACATCCGCGTTGGCCTGTACGCTATGCGTGAGCTCGACGAGAAGATTCCTCTCAAGTACGGCTGCGTTGGCCAAGAGACCTGCGGTGCCGGCGGTATCGCCTACGGCATGCGCTCCATCGGTGGTGTCATCGAGATCCTCGACTACATGGAGAAGTACAGCCCCAACGCCTGGATGCTCAACTACTCCAACCCCGCGGCCATCGTCGCCGAGGCCTGCCGCGTGCTGCGCCCCAACAGCCGCATCATCAACATCTGCGACATGCCGATCGACCTCATGGATAAGATGAGCCGTATGTGCGGCATCAAGGATCGTCGCGAGCTGCAGTATAGCTACTACGGCCTCAACCACTTTGGTTGGTGGAGCAAAATTTACGACAAGGAGGGCAACGACCTCATGCCGCAGATTAAGGAGCACATAGCTAAGAACGGCTACTTGGACGGCATCGAGCACGAGGCCGGTAAGGAGCAGCATGTCGAGGAGAGCTGGATTCACACCTTCGGCAAGGCCAAAGATGTCTATGCTGTCGATCCCGAGACGATTCCCAATACCTACCTCAAGTATTACCTGTACTCGGACTATGTCGTCGAGACATCTGACCCCAACTACACTCGCGCCAATGAGGTTATGGACGGCCGCGAGAAGAAGGTCTTTGGCGCTTGCCGCGACATCATCGCCAAGGGTACGGCTAAAGATGGCGGCTTTGAGCCAGATGTACATGCCAACTACATCGTCGACCTTGCCTGCGCACTGGCCGAGAATACGCTCGAGCGCTTCCTGCTGATCGTCCCCAACGATGGCGCTGTGCCCAACTTCGACCCGACGGCCATGGTCGAGGTGCCTTGCATCGTCGGTTCCAACGGCTTTGAGAAGATCTGCCAGGGCCCGATTCCGCAGTTCCAGAAGGGTCTGATGGAGCAGCAGGTTTCCGTCGAGAAGCTCGTTGTCCAGGCTTGGGTCGAGGGCAGCTATCAGAAGCTCTGGCAGGCACTCACGCTCTCCAAGACCATTCCTTCGGCGAGCGTTGCCAAGCAGATCCTGGACGAGCTCATCGAGGCTAACAAGGATTTCTGGCCCGAGCTTAAGTAAGGACTGCCGTCTCGAACTCTCACTCATCTCTGCTTCATTTGCGCCGCCGTGGCGTCTGGGTTCGCCCAGATGCTGCGGCGGCGCTATACTTATGCAGTTTGAAGTACCTGTACCAAAAGGAGCTGTCGTGTCCCTTTCCATCGGTATCGTGGGCCTGCCCAACGTGGGCAAGTCGACGCTGTTCACCGCGCTTACCAAAAAGACCGGCCTTGCCGCCAACTACCCGTTTGCCACGATCGACCCCAACGTGGGTATCGTCGATGTGCCCGATAGCCGCTTGCAAAAGCTCGCCGACATCGTTAACCCGGGCCGCATCGTGCCGGCTACGGTCGAGTTTGTCGACATCGCAGGTCTGGTGAAGGGCGCTAACGAGGGCGAGGGTCTGGGCAACCAGTTCCTGGCCAACATTCGCGAGACCGATGCCATCTGCGAGGTCGTGCGCTACTTTAAGGACCCCAACGTCATGCGCGAGGTGGGCCGCACCGGCGAGTTCGTCGATCCCGCCGGCGATGCCGACACCATCATGACCGAGCTCATCCTGGCCGACATGGGCACGCTCGAGAAGCAGCTGCCCAAGCTCGAGAAGGAGGCCAAGCGCGACAAGGAGCTCATGCCCAAGTTCGAGGTGGCCCGCCGCCTGCTTGCCTGGCTCAACGAGGGCAAGCGCGCCGCATCCATGGAGATGACCGATGAGGAGCGCGCCGCTGCCAAGGGCTTGTTCCTGCTCACCATGAAGCCCATCCTGTATGTGGCCAACGTAGACGAGGACATGCTCAACGAGGACCTGGCGCCCATCGACGGCGTCAAGCCGCTGCCTATCTGCGCCAAGATCGAGGCCGAGCTTTCCGAGCTCGATCCCGAGGACGCTGCCGACTACCTGGAGAGCCTGGGCCTGGAGCAGCCCGGCCTGGACGTGCTCGCGCAGGCCGCCTACAAGCTGCTTGGCCTGCAGTCGTTCTTTACGGCTGGTGAGATGGAGGTCAAGGCCTGGACGGTGCGTCAGGGCGCGACCGCTCCGCAGGCCGCCGGCGTCATCCACACCGACTTTGAGCGCGGCTTTATTAAGGCCGAAGTCATTGGCTACGACGACTACATCGAGCTCGGTGGCGAGCAGGGCGCCAAGGCCGCCGGCAAGCTGCGTATCGAGGGCAAGGACTATGTCATGGCCGATGGCGATGTCGTGCACTTCCGCTTTAACGTGTAAGGACGACGCATATGTTTAAATATGGCAAAAAAGCTGGCTACATGGGTATTGCGCTGCTCGTACTTGCGGTGATTCCGCTGGTGGTCGCAGCGTGTGTTATCCCCAACATTGGTCCCGAGGTTGCAACAAAGTTTAATGCCGCCGGCGAGGCGACGCGCTGGGGCAAGAGCTACGAGTTGCTGGCGCTGCCGGTGCTCAACTTGCTGCTGAGCGTGGCGACGTACTTTACGGCGGGACGCCAGGCAAAGAACAATGATGACTCCGCCGCCATGGCGCGCATCGTGTGCGAGCGCTATCTGCGTAACGGTTGCATCACGGGTGTGTTCCTCAACGTAATCAACGTCTACTTTATGTATTCGGCGATTACCGGTATGGGCTTTGGCCTGGGCTTTTAGCTTGCGCCTTTAGGCAACGAGCCTGCAAGCATATTCGATGGCTGCTGCGAGGCCGCCGCTCGATCGTGGTTTAAAGACCATGTCGGCGGCGGCCTCGTTTTCGTATCCGGCGCCGCGAAGGGCGAGTGCAACGCCGGCTTCTAAAAGGAGCGGCAGACCACGCTGGCTGGTTACGATTACGGCAGCCTGATTGAGCGAGCAGCTATGCGTTTGGCATTGGATGGCAAGTTCACCTTGCGCCGGGCAAGGGACCAGAACGGCGGCGACGCGACTTGATAGCAATGCAAATGCTGTGCGCTCATCGGGCGAAAGACATTCTGCTTCAACGACGACGAGCTTGGGCGATGCGCTGTTTGTGCGAAGCGTGGCTCGGTACGTGCGGACCGAAGAACCCGACATAGAAAACTCCTGTGTATTCGGGAAAACGTAAACTATAGTTTACGTTTATGTTCGGCTCCATTTCAAACTCGGCTGCATGGACGAACGTGCGAAACAGATTCTTGGCAGGCGGGTCGAAGAGACACGCAGAGACCTTGGTATCTCCAAGGTTGATTTTTGTGTGGCGACAGGAATCAGCCGACCCTACCTCGACCGAATCGAAGATGGGACGGCAAATTTCACGCTCAAGGTTCTATTTAAGATCGCGCCCGCACTCGGCATGACGGTGTCAGAGCTTCTCGAGGATATCGAATAGGGGATACCCGTCGACAACTGAATTACGCCATCGGGATGCGGTCGTGGTTGACTTGACTGTAGAACAGGCGCTGAATCTCGGCCGCATCACGTGATTGGCCGAGCGCCCACATGGTTTTGGCCACGAGCGTCTCGGTGGTCATGTCGTCGCCGCGCAAAATGCCCGGATGATCGGCGTAGGCACGGCCGACCTCATAAACACCCAGGTCAAGGCCCTCTTCGGGGACCTGTGTGGTCATAACGACGGTGCGGCCCGAATCGACCCAGCGGAAAATTGCCTCCTGGAACGACTCGCCGGACTCACCAAACTCGGGGATACCGCCAATGCCAAAGGTCTCCAGAATCACGGCGTCGTAGCTATCGGCAAGGGCGTCCAGGATGCCCGGGTTTACGCCAGGCGTAAGCTTGAGTACAAATACGCGCGGGTCGATGCTGTCGTAGAAACGCACCGGGTTTTCGCCTTGATGCGTGCCGTGAAGCCCGTTGCGTACGATGCGGTCATTGCGGATATAGGCGATGGGCGGATAGTTGACGCTAATGAACGCATTAAAGCTCATGGTGCGCTGCTTGCGGGCACGCGTGCCGGCAATGGCGACGCCGCCAAACACGATCGAGACGTCGTGCGAGTGTTCGTCGAGCGCATAGAGCAGGCTCTGGTACAGGTTGAGCTTGGCGTCAGTAAAGGGATTGCCCATGGGCTTTTGCGAGCCGGTGAGTACGATGGGCTTGGGGCTGTCCTGAATCAGGTAGGAAAGCGCCGCCGCGGTGTAGCTCATGGTGTCGGTGCCGTGCAGAATCACGAAGCCGTCGTGGTCGGCATAACCCTCGACGATGACGTCGCGGATACGCATCCAGTCACTGGGGCGCATATTGGTGCTGTCGATGTTCATGGGCTGCACAACGTCGAGCTCGCAGAGGCCCGAAATCTCGGGGACGCTCTGGGCGAGCTCCTCACCGGTCAGGGCGGGGGAGAGGCCGTTGCCGTCCTCGGTCGATGCGATGGTGCCGCCCGTGGCGATGAGAAGGATGCGCTTCATGCTGGTATTCCTATCGTATTTGCCGCCGCAGAGGCGGAGTCGTTCGGCAGTATTGTGGCACAGGGCGTCCAATGTTCAAACGTATTACATCATCTGTAACGTTTGGTAACACTCCAATTGCCGTCAAATAGGGGCCCAGGTCGTGCGTTTGCCGTGCGCTGATGGCTGCGAGGGACGAGAAACCCCATATAACGTGTACACTATGAAAGTTATTTTCGTTCATTCACGCGGGTGGGCACCGGCTCCCCGCCAACAAGAGGGGGAAACCATGGATCAAAAGGCTTCCGCAAAGGTCCTCGTACTCGACTTTGGTGCGCAGTACGGTCAGCTCATTGCCCGTCGCGTCCGCGACCTCAACGTGTATTCCGAGATCGTTCCCTGTGACATCTCGGCCGATGAGATTCGCGAGATGAACGCCTCTGCGCTCATCCTTTCTGGCGGCCCGGCCTCCGTGTACGCCGAGGACGCTCCGTCCATCGACCCCGCCATCTTTGACCTGGGCCTTCCCGTCCTGGGCTTTTGCTACGGCCATCAGATCACGGCCGTGACGCTCGGCGGCAAGGTCGGTCACTCCGAGGTGGGCGAGTACGGCCGCGCCACTATTACGCGCACTGCCGGCGCCAAGCTCTTTAACTCCACGCCCATGGAGCAGACCGTGTGGATGAGCCACCGCGACGCCGTGTCCGAGGTGCCCGAGGGCTTTACCGTTACCGCCAGCACCGACGTGTGCCCGGTTGCCGCCATGGAGTGCGTCGAGCGCAAAATCTTCACCACGCAGTTCCACCCCGAGGTCAAGCATTCCGAGTACGGTCAGCAGCTGCTGAGCAACTTCCTGTTTGAGATCTGCGGCCTGGAGCCCAACTGGAGCATGGACAACCTGGTCGAGACCATGACGGCTGAGTTCCGCGAGAAGGTTGGCGACGACCGCGTGATTCTGGCCCTGTCCGGTGGCGTCGACTCCTCCGTCGTGGCTGCGCTGGGCGCCCGCGCCGTGGGCAAGCAGATGACCTGCGTGTTCATCAACCACGGTCTGCTGCGCAAGGGTGAGCCCGAGCAGGTGGAGGAGGTCTTCACCAAGCAGTTTGACGTCGACTTTATCCACGTCCACGCCGAGGACCGTTATGCCGAGCTTCTGGCCGGCGTGACCGAGCCCGAGGAGAAGCGCCGCATCATCGGCACGCAGTTCTGGAAAGAGTTCTTCGCCGTGGCGCAGCAGCTCGAGTGCGACGGCAAGCCGGTCAAGTACTTGGCTCAGGGCACCATCTACCCCGACATCATCGAGTCCGGCGCTCGCAAGACGGGCGGCAAGACGGCCACCATCAAGAGCCATCACAACCTGATCCCGTTCCCCGAGGGCGTGCACTTCGACCTTATTGAGCCGCTCGACCACTTCTTTAAGGATGAGGTCCGTGCGCTTGGTCTGGCGCTGGGCCTGCCGGGTCACATCGTGTTCCGCCAGCCTTTCCCGGGCCCGGGTCTGGCCATCCGCATCATCGGTGCGGTCGACAAGGAGAAGCTCGAGATCCTCAAAAACGCCGACGCCATCGTGCGCGAGGAGCTCGACGCCTACAACCAGCGCCTGTTTGAGCAGACCGGAGAGCGCAACTCCGAGCACAGCTGCTGGCAGTATTTCGCCGTCCTGCCCGACATTAAGTCCGTCGGCGTTATGGGCGACGAGCGCACCTACCAGCGCCCAATTATCCTGCGTGCCGTCGAGTCCAGCGACGCCATGACCGCCGACTGGGCCAAGCTGCCCTACGACGTCCTGGCCCGCATCTCCGGCCGCATCGTTGCCGAGGTCCCTGGCGCCAACCGCGTATGCTACGACATTACGTCCAAGCCGCCCGCGACCATCGAGTGGGAATAGAACAGACGTTCGATAACAAATATAGTATTAGATAGCGGGCACGGTTTCAATCGAATCCGTGCCCGCTGCTGTATGTGTGTCCTTGCACGCCCAATATGCGCCGTAAAAGCCGTCTTCTTCAACGTCAAAGTGAATGGGCTTCATTTTTGCCTCTTAAAATCTTATTTTCACGATTTGCATTTTCATCCCGTTGTCACCGACCCTTGCGAGAAACCGGAAAAAGCCGCTGACAGAAGGGTCTCTCAAATCGTTGTAGCCCAGCATATAGCCGCGACTTGTGACCTGCAGACGGCTGTTCCACGTGCCGATTTCCTTGGCGGCATCCGAAACCGCAAAATATGCCCCCACATCCTTGATTTTTGCAGTCTTAAGCCATGTTTTTGCGATCATCTTTACTGCCGTCCGATTGGCAGCATCAAAGACCAGCACACCGCCGGGGAAAGCGTCCGCCATCCCCCGCACCAGTTCCCGGACCTGCTGGGTCAGAAAGTAATAGAACACTCCGGAGGCAAAGAACACCGCCCCGCCGGAGGCATCGATTTTGCCAAACCATGCGGTGTCTTTCAGGTCGCAGGGGATATTTTGTTCTCGATCCCCGGCGGGCAGCAGCTGCTGCCGCAAGGCAATCACATCCGGGAAGTCCAGATTGTAGATCTTGCATCTACCGTTGTCGCAGGTTCTGCCGGTGTTGTCCAGCCCGCAGCCCAGATTGACCACCGCCGCATTGGGGTGGTCTTTCAGGTAATCCCGCACCTCGAAAGCAAGATCACCCTGCCGCATGGCCACCTCCAGCGCACCAAAGCGCTGCATCAGGCTGCGGGAGTTTTTCTCTGCCTCTGAAAAGTCGTAGTCGATCTGGCCGAGCAGACGAACCGCTGTTTCATCCCTGTAAAGGTTCGGGTACAGCTCCGTACACAGCTTCCGGGAATACAGCGGAAGGATCAGCGTCTCCTGCACGGTGTTTTTCTCAATTTTACATTTCATAGGTTTCTTCCTCAGTGAATAAAAACTGTCATAATTGCCGCCAGCACAGCCGCTATGACCGGCATGCCTAACTCATGTGCAGGATGGATGCAAAAATGCCCGTGCTTGATGCCCTTACTTCCGCGCCGTGACGCAGAGCCACTTTTTCTTTTTGCGTATCTGCACCTCGTGAAAACCCGCCTGCTCCAAACACGCCTTTAATTCAATGTCCTTGTAGATGGTCATGCCGCCGATGATCTGCGTCCACCTCTCGTCCCTGTCTGTATCGCCATTGCTCTCGTTGCAGATGAGAATTGTCCCGCCTGGCTTCAGCGTCCGCCAGACCTCACGGAAGCATCGGGGCAAATCAGGCCAAAAATAGACGGTCTCAAAGGCCGTGGCGGCATCGAAGTAGCTATCCTCAAACACCATATCCGCCACACTGCCTTGCAGAACGGCGCAACGCCCCTCCTGAATTGCAATTCGGTTGAGCTTTCTAGTCTTCTCCACGCTGACGGGCGAATAGTCGACGCCCTTGACGACGCCATGCGGGCATTTTTTCAGCAGCCGTTTTATGTTCGCCCCGCCGCCGCAGCCGCAATCCAGCACCTTGGCATTTGGCGCAAGTCGTAGAAATCGAAGTCCCCACCGCGCCACAGGGCTGTGGCCCAGGTTCATCATGGCAACCATAAGTTTTCCGCCGAGGCCCACGGGCTTGCGGGTGTTTTCAAAGAACGACATCTGGCCCCTCCGATTTCGTGCATTCCGCATAGGTCAACGGGAACGAGGCCTTCAGCACCGCGCTTTTCTGCACCGCCCAGCCGTTTTGACGCAGGAAACGTAGGTATTCCTCGCTTGTCCACCTGCTGTGGAGGGGGAATCCCGCCATACTCATGAAAAAGGCTTTTGCCTTGCCGGAAACCGAGTTCCCCGCGTGGGTGAAGGTTGGCGCGATGAGCACGCCGTCGTCCTTCAGCACCCGCCTGATTTCTTGCAGGGCCTTTTCCGGATGCGGCACTATGTGAAGCGCGTTGGACACGATCACCACTTCGAAGGACTTCCGTGCATAGGGCAGGCGGAACATATCTTGCACGGAAAAGTGCAGCTTTGCGGATTGATTGTCCCGCTTTGCTTCAAGGATCATCTTTGCAGAGGCGTCCGTAGCCTCGATGCGCGCCGCCGCATCCACGACGCTCTTTGCGATAAGCCCCGTGCCGGTGGCAACCTCCAGCACGGTCTTTGCTTTCACCACCGGCCGGATCAGCCCATACATCTTCTCATACGCCGCCCGGTCGTTTCGCATGAAACGGTCATACCGACCGGCGTTCTTGTCCCAGAAACCCTCGCGTTCGTGCATGGCTGTCGCCCCCAAACAGTTAGAGCAATCTAACTATAACACACGAATCATGCAGTAAGATGAGGCTAACCTTCTTTTCTTGGCTAAGACGCATCTCTTCGGTTTTCGCTTATAACGGCGCGAATCAGATACTAGGCTGGAGCTGAAGAAAGAGCTCGGCGGACAGGTAGGTCGATACCGGTTCCCGGAACGGTGATCCAGCCAATTACACCAGGGCCCTAGTCATTGAGTGGGAATAGAAAATTCCTTAGTTATGGGGGTATAAAATTGATTTCCTTTAGGATACCCCCCCATAACTATATGAATTGACCTGCTGACTCCAATGAAGATTGGAGGGTAACGGCCAGGGGTGACGGCCCAGCGAGTGTTATTTTGCGAGCTATGCGCGTTGAAAGCGACCTTTCGTGGCATAAACTACTTGCCGGAAGCCGCGGCTTTCAGAGTACGGCTTACGTGTACGTTTAACCTCCGTGGGCGACGGGGTGCCGCAAGGCGTAGAATATCGCCCACCTGTAGGGGCCTGCAGCGATGCGGGCCCCGCTTCGTATGAGGGGGCGCAACCGATGAAGATCGTATCCATCTCCCAGGACTTCTTCGACCTCGTCGAGGGCGACCGCGAGCTCATGCTTAAGCACAATCTCCCCTGCATCGTGGTGGTGAGGCTGCGTTTCCGCGGGAAGCGCAGGGACTTCGCCGTGCCGCTGCATTCCAACATCGCCCCCAACGTGCCCAAAGACCAGTACTTTGCGTTGCCACCCCGCCCCACGACGAGCCCCGGCTGTCGCCACGGCATCCACTACATCAAGATGTTCCCCATAACCAAGTCCTACCAGCGCCGCTTCAGGACCGAGGGCTCGGCCTACTACGAGACGCTCCAGCGCATCATCGACGGCAACACCAAGCGCATTGTCTCCGAGTGCCAGGCGTACCTCGACCGCTGCGAGCGCGAGGGAAGGCCCCGCTTCGCCGTCGACATCGACCGTATCGTGGGGCTGCTGGAGGGCGAGAAGTAGGGCACCTCGGCTCAGTCTCGAGCCATGTGGAGTCGCTCCGCATTTTTGAACGCCGCGTGTGCGTCCCAAATACTTGAGAAACAAGCTGTGAAGTGCGGCGGCGCGCCCGTGCCCGTGCATAGCCGTCACCATCAGCGTCTACGCGGCGTCGGCTTCAAGTGGAACTGGCCCCACTGCTGTATATGGTCTGCCTTGCTGCACATGGCGATCAATGCCCACGATGCTTCTGCTTGCGCTTCAGCTTTCGCTGCTCGAAGCGCGCCTCCGCCTCATCCGCGCGACGCTGGCTTCTTGCTTGAGCCGACTCCCGCTTCATCGCTTCCCGCTGTGCTGCGAGCGCCTGTTGTGCCTTGGTGCTCACCGCGGGCCGCTTAAGGGCTTTCGCTGCCTCGCGAGCGCGTCGCTTGGGATTCTTCGCGGGCTTGCTTGTTTCCGTGGCCTCGTCACCGAAGAACGAGAGCTTCGCCCATTTGCTTGTAACGAATTGCAGGATTTCCTCATTGGACGGTTCTGCACCGAAGACGATGCGGACGACGCCGTATCTGCCGTCCTCGACATGCTCCGCCAGCCCGACCCAGAATTGGCCGTCATGATATACGGTCAGGGTGGATGACACGCTGATCTGCATGGTTGGTTCCTCCTTTATGTAGATGACCATGCAGAGAAGGGACAACCAAGGAGGCAGGTTACTGATGCGGACTCCCGCACGCCCACGACTACCCGACGGGGACTGTGTTTTCATCTCTGATGCCCGCATTGTAGCACGCGTGAATGCGCCCGGCATCGCTGCTGACATGGCGCGACTGGGAATTGCTCCTCGATGCATCCCTGTGCATATTGCCTCCCCGGTTTCGAAACTTTAAAAAAATTCGAGTTTCGAAACCGAGGAGGACCGAATGATGGCTTGGGTAGACCGCAATACGTAGGAAGTTTCGCCATCGCCTATGCTGAACACGAGGTCGTCTTCCTCCAATCCGATCAGGCTGACCGAGCAAGCGGCACCTGGATCGACATTCCCCTGCACATGAACCCGCTTATGCGCGCGAACGGGGGCTACAAGGGCGTGACCGCGCAGGAAGCGCTTGGGGTAGCGAACGGGGCCGAGCATCGCCCTGCGCCGGCCTTGGCATCAGGTCCTCGCGCTGGGCGGTAATCCGAGGATCGGGAGTAAGGGTTTGCCCAGCATCGATAATGCTCAGCTATACCCTTATTCCGTCTCCTTGCTCTTGCGGTATTCCGCGAGCCTGTCGTTCAATTCGCGGGTCTCGCGGCTCAGCTTGGCGTTGAAAGCAAGAGTGAGGACCGCCAGGATGGCGAGAAAGACAACCGTGAAGGTAACCCACGCCCCGGGGTTGTTCACGGGAACCCAAGCAAAGACAAACGCCAATGCACAGAGGGCTGCGTAGAGGCAAACGTCGAACAGCGCCAGGCGCGCGGGATACGCCATCTGTCTGATCACCGCGGGCGTGAAGAACACGAACTGCAGCGCGGGGACGGTGACGCACGCGGCGAGAATCGACCAGCAATAGTTAATGCCCTGCTTGGCGGTGTCATCAGCGAAACAAGTCCCTAATGCCAAGAAGGCTATCATGGCAACAGTGAAGCCGATACAGGTGCTTTTCACGAGTTGTCCGAGGTTTTCCGCGGGCGTCTTTTTATCGGTGTCGATAATGTCCCTGTTAATCATTTCGGTCTCCCTTCCTTCGTTTCGACTGCTTCAGACCGAGCTTCGATTTGACGTCGGGCGCATACTGGCGCGAGATAACGACCTGCTCACCGTTTTCCAAGGTGGCGATGATCCTGCCGTTGACGTCGGGCTTGAGGGCGGTGATCGCGCGGAAGTTGACGATGCAACCTTTCGCGATGCGCAGGAAGTCGCAGTCCGACAGGCGCTCCTCCATCTCGTAAAGGCGCAGGCCCGTTTCGAGAACCGTGTCGGCCGTATAAATGAACGTGTGCTTGTCGACCGACTCGATGAACAGGACGTCTTCTGCGCTCAGCACGCGCGTGCAGCCGTCGGCCGTGCCCGTCACCTTCCTGTCAAGCATGCGCAGCCGAGCCGTTATATCAAGCACGCGGCGATCGACCCTTACGCAGACGATCGTGACTTCTATATCTTGAGCTGCTTCTCGCTCTTCGATTGTGATCTTCATGCGTCCTCCCTTCGGGTTGCTCTCATGCTAGCTGACGAAGATAGCTGAACCTTCGGCGTTTAACCAAGCTGCGCAGTCGAGGAACCAAGATGCAGACTGGATTTGAATGACACCCGAGGGCCTTCGTGTCCATTTCTGAACGCATCCAGCTATTGAAGCTCAAGACCGTGATCCGCCATTCCATCAAGCCGATTTAGCGAAACGGGCGCCGCCGTGCGGTCCGGCTTTTGGGGTTTATCAATTGGCAGTCCGCGATGATTGAGCAGGCTGCCTGCCTCACGGCAGGTGCGTAATTCCATTAGTCGATTCATATCGAGGTGCGTTCTTTGCTCATCTTGTGGCGCAGAGTTATGAAACTCCCAAAAGTGTAATCAGATTCGAGTTTTAGGAGCAGCTCTTGAAATGCAGCAGACTCAGGAATCGTGACAGGTACCTCGAGGAAGCGATGCTCTTTCGTGATGCCGACCTTATCAAGGTAAGCACGGGCGCGCGAAGGACAAAGCGCAGGGGACGACCTCTCTAGGCCACACGTTACGCTCTGCGCGTCAAGGCGCTCCTCAAGACGAATTCAAATGAATGAGTGAGCATCATTGTCCCCGAGGACAAAGCGAGGCCGTTTTAGGGGCAGTGAAACTGGATTTATCGATCCTCTTGATCCAATCCAAGTTCTTTCAACTCTTTTTCGTTTTGGATATCTTCAGCGGTATTCTTGCCAGTGACAGCACCGTAGGCTTCTTTTATGCCGTTTTTCACTGCCCATTTGATAACGAAATACAGCGCAATCATCATTCCGAGCAGTTGCGGCGAGTGTCGACATTCGCCGATATAACATGGACACAACGTCCCGTTTGTGTTCTCCAATCGCCTGCACGTTCTTCCTATTCTTGGGTTGTCGAACAAGCCATAGAGAAAAGGAAGAAAACATGGACACCGACAAGATCTGCGCGGAATCGATCGCCAAGCAATACGCGCCCAAAAGCGCCTCCAAGCTCACCGCGCTCAAGAAGCTCGATGCCAAAGCAAAGCGCCCCGCGAACGTCTTCGCCTACAGCTTTGGCATCGCTTCTTCGCTGTTGTTGGGTGTGGGCATGTGCCTGACCATGGGTGTGCTGGGACCTGGCGAGGGCACGTTGTTTGTGCTCGGAATCGTCCTTGGTATCTTGGGTATCGCAGGCGCAAGCGTGAACCTGGTCCTGTATCGCTGGATTCTGGAAACCTCTAAGAAGAAATACGCCTTTGAGATAATGGAGCTTGCCAAGGAAATTGCCGGCGAATAGCTTTTGGCATCAGGGAGAGGCGGGCTTGGGTGAACAGGCAGTAGAGCAGATACTTTACGACGGCGCAGCTTATGGACGAGGCTTTGCTCGACTTGCTGCAGAACAAGGGCGCGGAGTTCATAACCGTTAAGGAGATTTGCAAGAAGGCAGGGGTGGGTCGCTCTACGTTCTACCTTCACTACCAGGGTGTCCCTGACCTCGTGAAGGAGTGTTCGGAGCATATGAACACCAAGTTCTTCGAGCGCTTTGAACAAAGCGCCGCAGACACGATCGGGGCTATCCGTACGGCTCCCCTCGACGAGCTCGTTTTCGTAACCGACGAGTATCTGAGGCCCTACCTCGAGTTCGTCCAAGACAACTGCTCCATCTATCGCGCGATGCTCGCAAACGGGCATACGCTGCAAGCTCAGGAGCGATTCGAGGCCCTAGCGAAGCACATCATCGACCCAGTGTTGGAGCGCTTTGGCTATCCCAGCGAGCAGCGGGCCTTCGTCATCAGTTTTTATGTGCATGGGCTCTCTGCCGTGGTACAGGACTGGATTCGGAGCGGCTGCGAAACGCCTATCGATGAGATGGTGCGCATTATCAAAACCTGCGTGCACCCGAACGGCACGAACCGACGTCTTGCCAACGCTAAAGAGAGACGCGAATGAAACGATGTGACGGCGACGCCCCCTAGGCGCCAAGAGCGCGGGCCGCGCATCCGCCTTGAGAATACTGCGGAAGGAACGGGAAGCGAAAGCAGCAATCTACCTTGGTAAAGGGCGTGTGTCCCTTTCCGCTGCTCGCGCGGGCCGACTCCAGCCGTGCCGGGACTGCCAGCGCGGCCTCGAAGCCGTTTGCGGCGAGAACCAAGGAGGAGGGTTTCCCGTGATGGCGATAGGACGGAGGGGTTTCTGTAGGCGTGTAACCAGTAGGAGCTACTTATCGAAGCCCGCCGCCGCGGAGCTGCTCCTTGTAGTTCTCGCCCCAAGCTCTCATTGCGTCAAGAACGGGTCTGAGTGTCTGTCCCAGGTCGGTGAGCGAGTACTCCACCCGTGGGGGCACCTCTGCGAACGCTTCACGATGAACGAGCCCCGTTTCCTCCATGGTTCGTAGGTTGCTGGTCAGAACTTTCTGCGAAATCTTGCCGATCGAGCGTTGCAGCTCCTTAAAGCGCATCGTGCCTTTGAGCGAGAGTTCGCGCAGGATGAGCACCTGCCACTTGTTGCCGATGAGCAAAAGCGTTGTCTCCACTGGGCAGGCAGGCAGGTTCTCCAAAGTCGGTGTTGTCATGTTCGCGAAACCTCCGTCTGCAATCATGCACGTCATTTACATTAGTTTCCTTTTGGTGCTTACAGCACTTTTATGTGCCTACTTTCCATTATATACCTTTGACGCGTATCGTATGAGCTGCAAGGAAAGCGGCGTCGAGTGCCGCAGGTCGAAAGGAAAGCATGATGACCAAGAAAATCGCAGTTGTAGCAGCGAACGGCAGGGCCGGCAGCCTCATCGTTGAGGAGGCCGTGCGTCGCGGATTCGACGTGACCGCCATCGTACGCGGCGAGAATAGGACCGCCGCTCAGAACTCCGTCATCAAAGACGCACTCGAGCTCACGACGGAAGACCTCGAAGGATTCGACGCCGTGGTGGACGCCGTGGGCGGCTGGACGCCCGAGACCATCCCCGGTATCACCGACGCGGGCATCCACTTGGCTAATGTGCTGGTCGGCACCGATGTGCGCCTGCTCATAGTGGGTGGCGCGGGCTCGCTGTTCGTCAACCCCGAGCATACGGTCACCGTCGATATGGGCCCGGACTTCCCCGATGACTGGAAGCCGCTGTCCGCCGCGGCCGGCAAAGTCCTTGCTCACCTTCGCGAAACGGACGGCCTCAAATGGACCTTCGTTTCCCCTGCTGCTGACTTCCAGGCCGACGGCGAGCGCACCGGTGAGTATATCTTGGCGGGCGAGGAGTTCACACTCAACAGCCGCGGCGAGTCAACGCTCTCGTACGCTGACTATGCGATTGCCATGGTCGATGAGATCGAGTCCGGTGACCACGTCGCCCAGCGCATCTCGGTTGTGAGCAAGTAGCTTCATGCCGTTTGGGAAACGGGAGGGTCGATTCCAGTCGCGTCGACCCTCCCGTTGCGTACCGGGGCAACCAGTCTTGTTGCCTAAGTTGTAACATCTTAAACAATGGTTGAGTTTAAAAAGGGGCGTTTTTGGTACTACCGAGCGTGAGCGTTCTCGTAGGCCTCTTTGATATCTTCTGGCAAACCGTCGGGAATCATGGCCCTCAGCTCAGTCTCATTCTCGCCCTGATTCAGCTGCCCGTAGAACCAGCATTTGTACTTCAGCATGTCCAGCGCGCGGTTCATGTTCGCGATCTCTAGCTCCATGTGGGCCTTCCGCTCCTCGAACATGGCCTTGCGTTTGGGGTATGTCGATGGACCCTCCGCGCACCATTCCATGAACAGCCGGATGTCCTTGATCTCCATCCCCGCTTTCTTGAGGCATTCGATGACACGAAGCGCCTCGAGTTCCGTATCGCCGAATTGCCGAATGCCGGACGTCCGCTCCAATGCCGGGAACAATCCCTGCTTGTCGTAATAGCGCAGCGTTGAGGCGGGCAAGCCGAACATCTCCGACACCTGTCCGATTGTGTACATGGTTCCTCCGAATCAATCTCGAATTCATTCCTTGACCTAAAGTCAGGTTTAGGTATTACCTTCATTCTCGTCATTAGAACAGGGATTGCAAAGGGTGTTCCGTAATGCGGAAACAGATTTGCACCTAAACCATCGAAAGGGGGAGATCGATCATGGCAATTAAACAGACGGCAGGCAGGGATGCCCTGGGGGAGTTCGCCCCCAAGTTCGCACAGCTCAATGACGATGTGCTGTTTGGCGAGGTGTGGAGTCGAGAAGACGGGCTTTCCCTTCGAGACCGCAGCGTGGTGACGGTTGTGGCCCTGATGGCGCAGGGACTGACGGACTCTTCGTTTAAATATCATCTGATGTCCGCAAAGAACAACGGGGTGACCAGGGCGGAGATAGCGGAAATCCTTACGCACGCGGCGTTTTATGCGGGATGGCCCAAGGCGTGGGCGGCCTTCCGCATGGCAAAGGAGGTCTGGGCGGATGACGATGCCGCTGATGCAAAAGCCGAGCACCAAAACGAGATGGCCTTTCCCATCGGTGCCCCCAACGACGCATTCGCGAAGTACTTTATCGGGCAAAGCTACCTCGCGCCTCTATCAACCGAGCAGGTTGGCGTCTACAACGTGACGTTCGAGCCCGGCTGCCGCAACAACTGGCACGTGCACCACGCCAAAAACGGCGGCGGACAGATTCTCATCTGCGTGGCTGGTCGAGGGTTTTACCAGGAATGGGGTAAGCCGGCGCAGAAACTGCACCCTGGCGACGTGGTCAACATTGCCCCAGGGGTGAAGCACTGGCACGGAGCCGCACCCGACAGCTGGTTCTCACATCTCGCGTTGGAGGTTCCGGGTGAGGAAGCCTCCAACGAGTGGTTGGAACCTGTGAACGATGAGGATTATCTCAAAGCGACTGACAAGGAGGCTTAAATACCTTCGCCGTCCGCGCCGCCGAGAGCAGGGCGCCCAAATCGGCCTGGATCGCCCCTGCCTTGCTTCCAAGCTGCAGCGGAGCCGAGCCGCCCGAGATGTTTACGCTCAGCAGGTGCGCATCCGGCAGCTTCGCGGTCATGCTCCAGAACGGGAGCGTGATGATGCCGGGGGTCATCTCGCCCACGCCGAGCTCCAGCAACAGCACGCGGCAATCGCTGCGCTCGCGCACGAAGCGCTCGTATCGTCCGAGGCTCTCGCGCCATGCCGCACCTTGCAGAAACGTGTTGTCGCGCACCCACGGCACAAGCTGCCAGCCGCAATGCGGGCATCGGGGGACATCCTCGCTGCGGACCTCGAACCCCGCCATGCCCGCGAGCATGCGCTCGACGTAGGGGCTCGCATCGAAGAGCTCGTCGCAGCATGGCTGCTTGCACTGAAGGTGCGCGAAGCTTCCCTGATAGTTGCAGATCCTCTCGGTGGGAAACGTCTTCTCGACTTGGGTGTCTACATTGGTGCTCAGGATGAAGTAGTCCTTATGGCCGATGAGGGACCGTAGGTCGAGATAGGGCTGCGAGGCCAGCTCGCGCAGCATGAAGTCGATGTATCGCGCGTAGTAGGCCCATTGCTGCTCGAGGCTGGGGTAGAGGTGGTAAAAGCCGTCGAAAAGGCTCTTGAAGCCAAAGGCTTGCTGCCAGTCCGTCATTCCGGCGCGCGCCATGCCTGCGCGGTTGTAATGGTTGAACCCGGCGGCGCTTGACATGCCCGAGCCGATGCCGACGATGATGGCGTCGGCATCGTCGATAAGGCTTCGAAGCCTATACGCTTCCCTCTCTAGAGACGGCATTGGGCAATCTCCTCGAAAGCCGGGGTCATATCGCCGTCAACGAGAATCGTCTCGCACGAGGTGTCGGGCGCCATGGCCTGGCTGTAGTTGAACACGATGTAGGTGGCGTGCTCGCAGACGTTCGCGATCTGGGCGAGCATGTGCTTTATGATGCCGTTGCGCAGTCCCACGCCAAGTTCGAGGATGGCGACCCTGCCGTTGCGATGGGCTTGCACAAGGCGCTCGAGCTCCTCGAGCTGGGCCGTGGCGAGGGCGTCTGGATGGGCGAGACGCCGCTCGTCGATCGACGTGCGTATGCCCCCCTCCGTCTCGAGCACGCGGTTCTCGTTGAACCCTGCGCGTACGAAGTGCCCGTCGATATTGCACGTGATCACGAAGGTGTCAGCGTGCTCTGTAAGACGCCGCAGCTCGTTCATGAGCGAGCCGGGCTCATATTCGAGATATTCCTTTTGATGAAACCGCTCGGCCCATCGGCGTCGCACGCTGGCATCCGGGGAGGCAAGCCCCTGCAGTATGCAGCCGATGCCGTCTGCCTGGGCGAGGTCCCCGTACGCCTCTTGGAAATGAGCATCGGCGCAGAAAAGGTTGAGCCCCTCTGCCATGTCCAGTCCGTTGCTAGCGCCGATGATGACAAGATCCGCTTCGGCTAGCGCCCTGCCTATGCGAACTGCTTTCGCCGTCTCCATGCGCTACCTCCCCAGCGTCTTGCGCACGTCGGCAAGCACGTCGGCGATGTCGGCGCGAACGGCGAGCCCCCGATCCTCGATCGCGCGGGGGAGAAACTGCGTCTTGTTGTTTACGGCGATGTAGCTGGCCTGCGGTAACTGCGCCGTGAGGGCCCAGAACGGCTCCTGGATAAACGCGGGCGTCATGCGGCCCACACCCAGCTCGAGGAAGAGGATCCTCTGCCGTGCGTGCGCGTCGAGCCAGTCGGACACCTTGCGGTACTGCTCCTCGTAGAGTTCGCCCTGCAGGAAGTTGCCGTAGCCGCGAACCCAGGGGAACGCCTCTGCCCCGCAGTGCGGGCAGCGCGGCACGAGCTCTGTCGGAACCTCAAGGCCGTCTCCCATGGCCTCTACCATGTTGGAGACCGGCTCGACCGCATCCCACACCGCGTCGGTGCAACAGCGGGAGCACTGAAAGAAGCGGTGGTCGCCTTGGATCTCTGCCACTTTCTCCCAGGGATAGAGCTTCACAAACTGCGTGTCCTGGTTGGTGGTGAGCACGAAGAAATCCTTCTCGGCGAGAATGGCGTCGAGGTCCCTGTAGGGCTTGCGCAGCGGGGCGTTGAGCGTGGTGTCGAGGAAGGTGGCGAGGTATCCCCAGCGCGCCTCGGCGGTGGGCCAGCGGTAGAACGACCCCTCGAAAGCGCCCTTGAAACCGTAACGCTCGGCGAATTTGCCGAAATGCTTGCGATAGGTCGCGTTGTCCTCGTAGTAGAAGTCGCCGCCGCCCGCCGCGGAGAGCCCGGAGGCCCCGCCCGCCAGCACGCAATCGGCTTCCTCGATCATGCGGGCGAAGTCCTCGATTTGCTGGTCGTAGGGCTCGGGCTCGCGGTCACTCAGCTCATAGGGCGTGCCGCCGCTGCGGTAGGCGGCCTGAAGGGAAAACGATTGGTTGGTGAGCTCGATAACGAGCTGCTCGTACAGGGTCACTGGATACCTTCTTTCAGCTATTATAAACACGTGTCTATAAAAAGTATCCATGTCGATTTGCTTAAGAGCAATGAACAGCTTCGGCTTGCTGTCGATAAACGAGCGTTTGCCGGGCATTGTCGAGCGTTGCAATTGGAGGGGTAATGGAAGCGGGGAAGATCGATCGTCGCCGACGCTATACACTCTCGGTCATACGGGAGGCGTTCTTCGCGCTGCTGGCCGAGGTCGGCTTCGCGAAGATGACGGTAGCGGATATCTGCCGCCGTGCCGATATTAACCGTGGCACGTTCTATCTGCACTACGAGGACAAGTTCGCCCTGCTCGACGCGCTTATCGACGAGGCCTTGGCGGCGGTGCCGCCGCTCGAGGGAACGGAGGCGGGTGCCCTCTGCCAGCGTCCGCCGGCAAACGATGACTATTATCTGCTCTACTCGGATGACGACGCGTACGCCCGGGTGGCACAGCGCGTCGTCGAGCGCGGCGCCGAGCAGATGGTTCCCTCGATCATGGAGGAGACTGGGCTTTCGCGCGAGGACGCCTATCTGCTCTTCGTCCACAACGTCCAGGGAAATCTCGCGGTCAACCGCCTACTTGGTTGGAGGCGGGGACCCGAGTTCGCTCACGCCCAGGAGCTGCTCAGTGCCTATTCCGAAGGAGGCATGCGGGCGGTATCGACTCGCCACGATCCCCGTAGTTGATCTTGACAGCGTGCCATTTCAGGCGGGCGACGTTGCTATGGCCCCTCTTTGGTTTTCGATGTTGTATAAGGCAATCGCAATCGCCTTGAGCTTCTTTAGGGAACTTGAGCAAGAGATATGGCCTGCTGGCGATTGATTAACCCCATTTGTTTTGGTTACAAGAAAAAATGCTGCGCGCCTGCAGCATGAAGGAGAGGGAATCCTATGAATATCGTTGTATTGAGCGGCAGCCCGCGTAAGGGCGCCAATACCGACACCATGGTCGAGGCGTTTGCCGAGACCGCGCGTGAGGGCGGCAATGCGGTCGAGGTCGTCCGCGTTGCCAGCAAGAAGATCGCCGGCTGCTTGGGATGTCAGTACTGCTTTGCCCATGAGGGCGTCTGCGTGCAGAAGGATGATATGGCCAACGTGATCGAGTCGCTGAAAGACGCAGATATGGTCGTCTTCGCTTCGCCTATCTACTGGTTTGATATCACCGCGCAGGAAAAGGCCGCCATCGACCGTCTGTACGCCTTCGGTGCCACGGGCTTCCCGTTCACCAAGACGGCCCTTTTGCTCGATAGCCACAGCGAGGGCGTCTATGATGCGGCTATCGCTATGTACAAGTCAGCCTGCGCGTACTGCAAGTGGGAGGACCAGGGCATTGTCACCATTAGCGGCATGACCGAGCGCGACAGCATGGCCTCATCGCCCAAGTTGAAAGAGGTGCGCGAGCTCGCTCGCAAGCTGGCCTAAGGGCAAGAAGAACGCATGGCAATCAACACTAGCTGAAATGCTTGCTGCCCTTACCAAGAGGATTGCTGATTGCCATGCGTTGAAGTCCTTGCGGACAATCTTGGCGCGCTAGGAGGCCTTCTCGCTCAGGAACTCCCTGAACGCGGGGATGTCGAAGCCGACGAGGCCACGTCCACGTTCCCCGATAACGCCGTCCTCGAGGAGGCGGCGTTTGTATTGACTTGCATAGTTGCTGGCGACGCCCATACGCTTGGCAATTTCTGAGACCCTGCTGGGGCCAGAATCGGGCAGCATCGCGAGCAAAAACTCAATGTCTTTGTCAGAAAGCTCTCGATAGGTCGTTTCGAGAATACGATCGCGTAGCTCCATACGGGCAAGCAGAGAACCCTGCTGGACATCGGATGTACTGATTTGGGGCGAGTTTTCCGAAACATCCCAAGTGCGATATCCGACGAGCTGCATCATGTAGGGAAATCCGTCGACGGCCTTCACGGCGTCCTCGAGCGCTTCTGGCGTGATTGAGCGTCCTCCTGCTTCAATGGTTTTACGAAATGCATTTGCAATCTCAACATCAGTGATTCGTCCCAGCTGATGATACTGGGAGCGTCTGAGGAACGAGACGGAATCGTTACGTAGCAACGCCGATACTTTGTAGGGCAGTCCTGCCATGAGTAGGGCAACTTTTTTACCTTCGCGTACAAAGTGCTGGTAAACAGAGGCAAATTGAAGCATTTCTTCGAGATCGACGGTGACTTCATCGATGGTGATGAGAAGTCCGATGTCATGTTTTTCGAGTTGCTTAAAGATGCCATTCATGCGCGTGCGCCAGTTGCCCTGAGCCTCTTGAGCGTATGTCCAATCGATGCCCACTGGGCCAATTTGAACACCGTTTATGCGCGCGTGAGGCTGTGAGAGGTAGCTATCTGCGGCTTCTTTGGTTCGCTCGATAATATCTTCGAGCATGCCTGGCATGGCGGAGACATTTGCTGCGATCCAGTCGTGTTCAAGCGCCGTTTCTGAAAGGAGCGAGAGAAGTGCCGTCTTGCCCGTTCCCCTTGCGCCAGTAAAAATGGTCGACAGGTTGGGATCTCCTGGGCCGTTGATAAAGCCACGGTTGATGTCGCGCAGGATATGCTCGCGACCCGCTAGAAAGGGAGGGACGCTTCCAAATGTTGGGGTAAAGGGGTTCTTGCTGTACTCCATGGTAGCTCCTTTGCAGGTTTTGCTAATTTTTGCAAGTTTTGCTAACTTTTGCAAGTTTTGCTAACGACTGACCAAAGGGCATCGAAGTAGTGACGCTGACATTTTTTACGCAGAAAAATAAGCAGAAATCAATTTATCTGCGTTAAAAAATAGTTGAGAAGAAAAACGACGAGTCCCGGGCGCAATGCCGTTGCGTTCCGGGCCTCGTCGCTTTGCGAAGTATCTAACGATCTCGTTGCCGTGGTACCTAGTCAAACAAACTCGGCATGTCATTTTCCTTCATGAGGGCGCCGGCGGAGGGCAGGCTCTGCGCGGTGAACTTCTCGGCCGAGACGCCGGCGCCAAGGATTTCCTCGGTCGTGCCGACGGTGGTGACCGAGCGGCCCTTCTTGGCCGTAAAGGCCTGGACGCCCTGCGTGTTGGTGGTCGTCTTGGTCTTGAGCAGCGACGTGTTGAAGTTCATCAGGCGGTAGTCGCTCGAGACCAGCGCGAGGTCGCGGTCCTCCTTGAGCACCTGCGCATACAGCAGCTTGCTGCCGCCGTAGATGGCGTTCTTAAGGCGCTTGCGGTTGGTCTTGGTAACGTATCCAGAAAGCGCGACACGCACCACGCGGCCGTTCTCAAAGACGAACAGCACGTCGGCCTTGTAGTCCTCGGGGTCGATGACCCAGATGACGCTCTCGTCGGGTTCCATCTCAAGATCGGTCGGAAGGTACGAGCCCAGCTGGGCCGACTTGGTATCCTCAAACGCCGCGACCTTGCACTTGTACACCTGGCTCTTGTTGGTAAAGACCAGCAGCTCGTGCGTGTTGGAGGACGGGAACTCGATAAAGGGTTTGTCGCCGTCCTTGTACTTGAGCGTGGTCGCCTTCTTGAGCACGCGGTCCGTCATCTTCTTGAGGTAGCCATCGCGCGAAAGCATGATGGTAACCGGGTACTCCTCGACCTCGGGCTCCAAGCTTACCTCGATAACCTCATGGGGCTCGATCCTGCCCGTGCGGCGCGGCATCACGTACTTCTTGTTAACCGCGGCCAGCTCGTCGCTGATGACCTTCTTGATGTTGTCCTCGCTCGAGAGGATCTCCTCGAGTTCGGCGATCTCACCCTCGAGCTTGGCGATGTCCTTGGTGCGGTTGAGGATGTACTCCTCGTTGATGTTGCGGAGCTTGAGCTCGGCGACAAACTCGGCCTGGGTCTCGTCGATGTCGAAACCCTTCATAAGGTTGGGTACAACCTCTGCCTCGAGCTTAGTGCCGCGGATGATGGCGATGGCCTTGTCGATGTCGAGCAGAATTGCCTCGAGGCCGTGCAGAAGGTGCAGACGCTCGGACTTTTTGTCCAGGTCAAAGCTAATGCGGCGGCGCGTGGACTCAATACGCCACTTGGCCCATTCGTGCAAGATCTGGCGCACACCCATAACGCGGGGATAGCCGTCGACCAGTACGTTGAAGTTGCACGAGAACGAATCCTGCAGCGTGGTCGAGCGATAGAGCTTCGCCATGAGCTTGTCGGGGTCGACGCCGCGCTTAAGGTCGATGGCGATGCGCAAGCCCGAGAGGTCGGTCTCGTCGCGGATGTCAGCGATCTCTTTGACCTTGCCCTCCTTGGAGAGCTTGACGATGCGCTCGATGATGACATCGGTCTTGGTGGTGTAGGGGATCTCGTAGACCTCGATGATGCGCTCTTCGGGAATCCAGCGCCAGCGGGAACGGATCTGGAAGCTGCCAAGGCCGGTCTCGACGATCTTCTCCATCTCCTCGCGGCGGTAGATAATTTCGCCGCCGGTCGAGAAGTCGGGCATGGGCATGTACTCGAGCAGGTCGCAGTCGGGATCCTGCAGGTAATGCATGGTGGCGGTACAGACCTCGTTGAGGTTGAAGCCGCAGATATCGGACGCCATGGCGACGCCGATGCCCTTGTTGGCCGAGACAAGGATGTTGGGGAACGTGGTGGGCAGCAGGCGCGGCTCCTTCATGGCGCCGTCGTAGCTGTCGACGAAGTCGACCGGGTCCTTGTCGATGTCCTTGAAGATTTCGGCGCTAATGGGGGAGAGCTTGGCTTCGGTATAACGCGAGGCGGCGTAGCTCAGGTCGCCCGAATAGTACTTGCCAAAGTTGCCCTTCGACTCCACGAAGGGGGCAAGCAGCGCCTCATTGCCGGTTGCCAGACGCACCATCGTCTCGTAGATCGCGGCGTCGCCGTGTGGGTTGAGCTTCATGGTCTGGCCCACAATGTTGGCGCTCTTCTGGCGCTCGCCTTTGAGCAGACCCATCTTGTACATGGTGTAGAGCAACTTGCGGTGCGAGGGCTTAAAGCCGTCGATCTCGGGGAACGCACGCGAAACGTTGACGCTCATAGCGTAGGGCATGTAGTTGACCTCGAGCGTCTGCGTGATTGGCTGGTCGGTGACCTCGGAGTGCAGGCCGATGACGTTCTCGGCGTTGACCTGCTTTTTCTTGGGCTGGTTCTTCGTCTTCTTCTTTGCCACGATTTCCTCTTGAACTTCTTATGGGCCGTCGTTATCGATTTGCTGCTACTGCAGGTCCAGTTGGTCCAGGTATTCCTTGCCGTGCTCGGAGATGTGACGCTTGCGGCCCGCCTCGTCGTTACCCAGCAAAAGGTTGAACATGGTCTCCATCTTGGTGACGTCCTCGGGCTCCACCTTGATCAGGCGGCGCGTCTCGGGGTTCATAGTGGTGAGCCACATCATGTCCGGATCGTTCTCACCAAGACCCTTGGAGCGGTTGATCGAGCACTTCTGGTCGCCGATCTCCTTAAGGATGCCGTTCTTCTCGAGCTCGGTGTAGGCAAAATAGGTCTTCTCTTTGCAGTTGATCTCGTAGAGCGGCGACTCGGCGATATAAACGTAGCCCTCGTCGATAAGCGTGGGCACCAGTCGATAGAGCATGGTGAGCACGAGCGTGCGAATGTGATAACCGTCGACGTCGGCATCCGTACAGATGATGACTTTGTTCCAGTTGAGGTTGTCCAGGTCGAAGGCGCCAAGGTTCTTGATGCGCTTGTCCTTGATCTCCACACCGCAGCCCAGTACGCGCATGAGATCCATGATGATGTCGGACTTAAAGATGCGCGGATAATCCTCCTTCAGGCAGTTGAGGATCTTACCGCGGACGGGCATAACGCCCTGGAACTCGGCATCGCGCGAGGTGCGAATGGCGCCTGCTGCCGAGTCGCCCTCTACGATATAGATCTCGCGACGGCTCTTGTCCTTGGAGCGGCAGTCGATGAACTTCTGCACGCGGTTGGCCATGTCGGTCTTCTGCTGCAGGTTGGTCTTGATGCTCTGGCGGGTCTTCTCGGCATTCTCGCGCGAGCGCTTGTTGATGAGCACCTGCTCCATGATCTTATTGGCGGCGTCTTTGTTCTCGATCAGGTAGGTCGAAAGGCGCTCCTTAAAGAATGCCGTCATGGCCTGCTGGATAAAGCGGTTGTTGATGGCCTTCTTGGTCTGGTTCTCGTAGGACGTCTGGGTGGAGAAGCAGTTGGTCACCAGCACCAGGCAGTCCTGGACGTCCTGCCATTTGATACCGCTCTCGTTTTTGTTGTACTTGCCCTGTTGCTTAATGTAAGCATCGATGGCGCTGGTCAGAGCACTGCGGGCCGCCTTCTCGGGCGAGCCGCCGTTCTCGAGCCATGACGAGTTGTGGTAGTACTCCTGCATCGTAAGGGTGCGCGAGAAGCACATGCACGCGGTGATCTTTACGTTGTAATCGGGCAGGTCCTCGCGATCGCGACCGCGACGGTCGGCCTCGATAAAGAAGGGCTCGGTAAGGTAGTCGGTACCGACCTTCTCGAGCACGTAGTCCTCGATGCCCTTGGGATAGCAAAAATCCTCTTCGGAAAACTCGCCATCGTCGCCCTCGATGCGCAGGCGGAAGGTCACGTTGGCGTTGACCACGGCCTGGCGGCGCATGGTCTCGCGATACCAGTCGTGGGGAATGCTGATGGAGGTAAAGACCTCAAGATCGGGGCGCCACTTGATGGTGGTGCCGGTGCGGTTCTCGTCGCTGGGCTCAATCTCGAGTGCCTTCTTTTTGGCGCCGACGACCTTGCCCTTCTTAAAGTGCAGAGAGTACTTGCTGCCGTCGCGCCAAACCGTGACGTCCATGTACTCGGAGGCGTACTGGGTCGCGCACGAGCCCAGGCCGTTGGTGCCGAGCGAGAAGTCGTAGTCGCCGCCCTGGTTGTTGTTGTACTTGCCGCCGGCGTAGAGCTCGCAGAAGACGAGCTCCCAGTTAAAGCGCTTCTCGGAAGGGTTCCAGTCGAGCGGGCAGCCACGGCCATTGTCCTCTACCTGAATAGAGCCATCGCGAAAGGCGGTGAGGGTGATGAGCTTGCCGTAGCCCTGGCGCGCCTCGTCAACGGCGTTGGACAGGATCTCGAAGGCGGCATGCGCGCAACCGTCGAGTCCGTCCGAGCCAAAGATGACGGCGGGGCGCAGGCGTACGCGCTCCTCGTCCTTGAGCTGGCGGATACTGTCGTTACCATAGTTTGCGGTGTTTTTTGCCATACTCGCTCTCTCGGTGCTCCTTTGCTGCGTTTTAGTCATATAGATAGTCAAGGTAGCATAGCCCAGCCCACAGACGATTCCACCCAACACGAAATCCATCGAACAATCGTTCGGATTAACGGGTATAGTGTTTAGCGGTAACGCGGCATTGTTAAACAAATTTGGATACAAACGAATTTTATTTAATAGGGACCTAGTTTTACTAAACAAAATCGAATGATGCTGATTGCACGAGCGGGCACAGCGATCGACTATCAATCACGTTTACTCGGACAAAACCGAGTCGGTTCTGTCCGAGTAAGTTTGAATAGCGAATCGAGATTGTTATGTCCACATGGCGATGGCGAACATGGTTTCCATAATGACAGATATAGTTGACATCTTGTGAAGGATGCAATATATTTCTGTCATGTTGCAACGGATATCTGTCCACATTTACGAAAGGAACTCCATGCCGGGCAAAAAGAACCTACGCATGAAGGCGGCACGCGCGGCGGCTGGCCTTTCGCAAGCTGACTTAGCCCAAGCCGTGGGCGTTACGCGCCAAACCATCGGCCTTATCGAGGCGGGCGGCTACAACCCCACGCTCAATTTGTGCGTGGCAATCTGTAAAGCGCTACGCGTTACGTTGAACGACTTGTTTTGGGAAGACGAGAGCAACGTCGACCCTGACGCTCTTTAGGAGTTCGCTATGAAATTTGAAGATTTAAAACTCGTGCAAAAGTGGCGTGAATATGCCGGTCCAAAGGATGAGCGCCTGGAGGCTGAGAGCGCGAAGATCTACAAGATTGGTTTCGTGCTGCTTTCGTTTGGCATGTTGATGATCTTTTTCTACCAGTTTATAGCTCGACAGGTTGCGTGGGTTCACAGCGACGCCAGTGAAATGCCGCATGGCTTTGCAGCGCCGTTCGAGGCAGCCATGTATTTGTGGCTCATTCTCGTGATGTTGATTTGCGCAGGACTGCAAACGCGGAAGGGCTATGTCGATACCAATCGTTTTGGGCAAACCGAGCATCTTCCTGTTGGATATTTCCTGCTTGTCAGCGGTCTTAGCGGCACCGCGTTCGCGCTTGTTATTGCCGCAATGCGCTGTGTCGCTGAGGCGCAGATCGTACCGCTCGAAAGCGTCTTTTGGTTGGCGAACCTGGCCACGGGCGTGTTCTGCGGTGCGACGATTTTCGCGGCCACGTTTGCTGTCCTGTGCGCAACGTTTTTCACGGCGAAAAGACGCCGTGCCAAGCTCGAGGCAGAACTCGACTCCTCAGACGACATTTAATGTGCAATGGGCTGGCTCTGGGTATCCAGAACCAGCCCATTTTGATGTTCGATGAGCCGATTCAGCGTCTCTCACAAAAGTAAGTAGGAGCTAGCGAGGCCTATCCAAATTGACCTCATTGGCGGTGTCGGTTTCGACCGCCGTGCGGCGGGCGCTGTAGGCGACGAGGCCGGCGCCTGCCGCGGCGAGTGCTGCGGCGGCTGCTGTAAGGGGGACGTTGACATCGCCCGTGCCCGCAAGCGCGCCCGCTTTCCCGGAGCGCTTGTTATTGCCGTGGTCCTTGCCACTGCCGGAGCTGCTTCCGCCGGAGCCGCCGCCCTTGTCAGTACCGCCGCCACTCGAGCCGCCATCGCCGTCTGCCGTCATCGGGGCGTCGTGAAGTCCTGTCGCATCCGCGCTATCGCATACGCCGACCTGAACTTCTGAGCGTTCGCATGCCGCGTCGGGCACATGAAGCTCGTGCAGTACGGCACCCAGCGCCGAGTTCGCGCCTGGTCGAATTTCCCCGAGCGTTACGGGATCGAGCGCCACCAGATCACGCGCTTTCGCATACAGCGTTACGCGTTTGCCCACTTCGTCGCTCCAACTTTCGGGGATGGCGAAGCTCATGCGGAACTGTGCCGTGCAGCCTGGTGCCAGCACGGCGTTTCCATTGTCGGCAACCAGCGGGTGCGTCGCAAAACGTGCGCCCAGCGCCTCGAGCGCGTGCTTCACGTGTGCCATGTCGTTGGCCGAAGCGTCCTCGGCAAGCTCTGGATCGTAGATCGAAGCCATGCGCGCGTTCGCTCCGAATCCAATGGATGCGCTGGAGAACGGCTGGCTGGAGCCCTCTCGGTACAGATCGATCGTGCCGGCGGTCAGCAAGGTGTTGCCGTCGTTTCGAACCGTGACCATGAAGGATTCGCCTGCTGCTCCGGGCACCACCGCGCCCGAGGTAGCGACCGCGCCCGTCGGAGTGGCACATGCCACCAAAGGCACTTCGATGCCGTGCAGCTCTGCCTTGCTCTGCTCGGCACTCACAATGTGCGTGGCGAGCGCGGAGAGCATGCCTCCCGACGTCAAAAATGTCGTTATCTGATCGACGGGATGGTCCAGCTCGCACATTACGAACGGCTCCGTGAAAAGATCGCCTGCCAAGGTGCTGGCGAAGATGCGGAAGTGCTTGCCCATCACTGCTACCGGGTTGCCTTCTTCGTCGTAGGTTTGTCCCACCTTGCCGTCGGTGTTCTCTACATAGAGTACACACCTGCCGTTGTTGCTTACGCTAAACGATGCCGGGCCACAGCCTGCGGCACCCACGGGCTGCGTTGCAAATGCCGATGCGCCTCGCGTCCAAGTAATATGCTGCAGTTGCTCGTTGACGGTGGCCAAAAAGCCCGAATGTTGTGGCCACGGCACCGCACGGGGTACCGTGGCGTCTGGTGACATAACGCCCCAGCCCGCAATGGACTGGCCGATCACGGCGTACGATGCGCAGCCGCAACCGTCTGCGGTCTCGTACGCAACGGGCACCACCATTTTGCCGTTGATATTTTCGGGCTCGCCCAGCTCGATACTCGACGGTGCTTGCGGAAAGCGGAGAACTTGGCGGAACGTCAGGCTGTCGCCCGAAACGTCCGACCACAGGGTAAAGCACTCCAGCGCAACCTCAGCCTCGCTGCCGAGCGCCTTTTCTGCGGTGGTTCCGCGGCGGTGGAGGTAGGCACCCGACAGGCGCCCGTCGACCAGCGTCTTGCCCACCGTGATACGCGGGCACTGCAGGCAATGGTAGCCATCCTCTTGCAGGCGGCCGCGCGAGATGCTGCGCCATGACGCATGCGATACCACGCGAACTCCGACGTTGCTTATGCGCAGGCGCACAACGGACAGTATGCCGGATGTGCTTGCCGTATCGAAAAGGGTGTTGTCGCCGGCGGGGCGCTCGCCCGAGACCAGCAGCACGTAGGCGTCCCGGTTTCCTCTGCCGTCCGTATATTCCACCACGTCGAAGTCGTAATCGTATATGCCGTCGCGCTCCACGTCGTTTTCGCCAAACCCAAGGGGAAAGTCCACGGGTGTGGGAGCGGACCACGTGCCGTTTGCCTTTGTGTGCACCACCAGGCGCGAGCGTCCATTGTCGCCATAGCTCACCGAGGCGATACGGAATAGGCACTCCACGCCGGCGATCATCGTTAGCCTCATGTGGGCTTCGCTGAGCACGCCGGAAAACAGCACGTTGTCGCTCGAGGGTTTTATGCCGCCACGCTCGTCCTCCGACACACCGGCAGAATTGGCGTTGGGGTCCGCAACGGCGTTCGTTGCCTGTCCGATATAGGTGTACTCGTACATCGGCGCGGCGTTTTCGTCGTTTTCCATCAGCGCGTGGACGAAATGCTCAACCTGTCCCGTGTCGTCGCTTTCTGCATCCGCCTCGAGCTCAATGCGCGTGACCGCTTGATCCCAATCGCGCACGACAGGCGCGACGTTTACGGCAATGGCCTTAACCTCGGCGCGTGCGAGCAGCTCGGCGTTGGTGACGATGGTGGCCGATGCGATAAATTGCGGCACGCCGCCCGCCTCCATGTTGCCGGGCGTGCCGAAGCGGGCATCCAGCGTATAAGGCGTATCTCCACCCAAGGCCAGCTCAGAGCGCTGGAGTACATACTGATCGCCATTGTTCACTGACATATTCCACGAATCGGCGAGTGTGGGCCACGATCCCGACCAAGCTTTGGTGGTCCACTTGAACATGACGAACTGGAGCATCACATCGACATCGACGTCTGCACCTACGCGCAGTCGCGGAAGCTGGTGTCCATCCGCCTTCTCGTACCCAATGAACAACGTGAGGGATGCGGCGCCGCGCACGGCAGACGAGGCGACGCCTGCAACGCCGGCTCCAAAGGTGACGGCAAGCCCGATCTGGATGGTGAACGAGCCCGACGTGTTTGACCAATCGAGCGAAATGTTTTTAAAAAACGCCGCGCCGCTTCCGTGCGTGTGGGCACCCACGGCGAGCGCCAGTTTTGCCAGCACCCAGGGGTTGACATTTAGGAAAAACGGCACCGGTCCTAGGGTAAACTGCTCGGTCCAATTGAGGTCGGTTCTTACCTGGAAGAGGGCCTTAATATTGCCGTATGCGGGGTCGTTGTTGTTGCCCCAGGTTTTGCCCACCCAGTCGTAGGCGAGCGATCCGTACAGCTGTGTGGCGATATCCATCGTAAACAGCAGCGTGCAGTGGTGACGAAGCAGCTTGGTGTTTCTTGGATCGGTGCCCGAACCGGCACTCATACTTTTGTACTGATTCCACTTCCCCTCCATCTCGTCGAGGTAGCGGTTTGCCTGCTTGGCGCCCGACTCGCGCGGCGATTTCTTCCAGTATTCCGGATCCGGATTGCCCGAATCGTTCATATAGCTGGCTGGTTTGTATCCTCCGCCAAACAGCACGTATCCAGCAAACGAGAAATTGAACAAAATGGGGAACGAGGGTATCCAGCACGTGAACTTATTGCCGCCGATGCCGGGAAATGCCGCGGGGAAATCAAACGGAGTGACCTCTTGGTCCATGGTGGTGGGGACGATAGTGGTCGAGCCCGATTCCGCCTTTGCGGCCGGCGCAGTGACAACGGCCATGGGGGAAGAGAGTGTATAGGTCTTGCCCTGGTAGTCGAGGACAAAGCGCAACTTGCATCCTTCTTCCAGAAGGTTCGACGCTGCATCGAGGAACTTGTCTTCGAGCGTGAACGTCACCAGATTATCCGCGCCCGATGCGCTGGCTTTGACTTGGCCGATCTGCGTGACGGTTTCGGATGAGCTGCCCGCAGCGGGCATCACTTTATTGATATGCAACGTTGCCTGCCCGCCCTGCGGCAGATGGGCCTGCACGGTAAAGGCGTGCGTGTCGGGCTGTTCGTTTGCTGCTTTGTCCGCTGGCATTGCCATAAACGTGGCGTCGGCGTACTGGATGTCCCATTCGTCGAACGTGAGCTGTCGAAAGTACGGCTCGCCGTCGGAAAGCGGACGCGTGGGCGCGGTAATGGCGGTGCCGCCCTGGATACGCGCAAGGGGAATCTCGACATCGCGGTAGCCCGCCATGCTAATGGAGATACCGCCGTTAAAGTCGTACGCGTCGAGAAGCGTTGCCTCGTCCACGTAGCCTTCCGAAAGCGGCGCGACCTCAAAGATGGCCGTGCCCTCGTTGTCGGTCGTGGCGGAGAGCTGCTTGCCCGCGGCGTAGCGCGACGTGAGCGTGACCTTGGCGCCTGCGATAGGCGTATTCTTGTTGGCGACGTCGACCACGACCACACCAAACATGGTGCGCGAGAGAACGAGTACCTTGAAGGGGTCTTCTTCGTCGGCGTATGCCTCGGTGGGCGCGAACGGCAGCAGGAAGGCATTTTCGCTTCCCGACACGCGAGGCAACATAATGCTCGCTAGCGAGGACGCTCCGGCAACAAGTAACGAACGGCGATCAAGCATCTTTGGCTCCCATCCCGCAGGTATCGGTGGAAATAATCCAATTTTGCGAGAAGCCGCTTCGTGGCGGTAGTGCCGTTCAAGGGTCAAAATGTCCAAATTGATTGAGCGAAGCGCCGGGTTCCGGAACGCGTTCGATGCGCTTGGCAGCCCGGTCGCTAACGCAGCATATGCGCGACCAGCTCGGCGCGTGTGCCGATGCCAAGCTTTGCGTATACACCGGATAGGCGGTTTTTGACGGTGCCCGGCGATACTCCCATATGGCGTGCGATTTCGGCGTTGGTCCACCCACGACAGGCGAGCATGGCCATGGTGAATTCCGTGGTCGTTAGGTCGTCGGCAACGTCCTCACCCGAATCGGGGTTGTGGATGCGCCGCCAGCCGTAGCTGAATCGATACGTAATCTCGATGATGCGTGCGAAATCGTCAGGGTATTGCGATTTTAGGCATGCCTCGATGAGTCCCTGCAAAAGGCCGTGGTGCTCGCCGATGAGTTCGATAAGGCCGTCGGGGCGCGCAATGTCCCAAGCGGCGCCGAAATGCGCTTTTGCGTCGTCGACGTCTTTGAGACTCATACGGGCCATCGAAGCCGACAAGTGCAGGAATAGCTCCGAGATGGGGTAGCTTCCCTGTTTCATAATTAGGGCGTTTTCCGCCATGCCCAGGCTGCGGCCGTATTCGCCGCGCAGATACAACGCGTGCGCCATCACGTAGCTGGCGAACAGGCGCAGGCCTTCGGGCAGATGCGCCGCAAGCGGATAAAACTCTTCGGCAGAATACGGGGAAGGCAAGTGCAGCAGGACACTCGCGGCCGAGGCGAACAGGATATGCATGGCGTGGATGGCGGACGATTCCTCGTCGGCCGGCGTATCGAGGATGCCAGCAAGGCACCGGCGGGCGTCGGCGATACGGTTGAGCGACAGACTGGCGTATCCGCAGATAAAGCATGCGGAATAGCGCAGCGCGGGATCGGTGGCGTCAAGATAGGGGCGTGCTGTTTCGGCGGCGAGTGTGGCCTGTCCGCGAAAGTACAGCGCTTCTGCCGTGGCGATGGCGCGTGAATCGGGGTCGGAAATGCCTGCAACCGCAGCGTCAATCTGCCCCGGCACAAAGGCGGTGCACATCAACGGCATGGGGATGCATGGGTAGCCATCGCAGTCCATCTTCCATCTCCCATCAGGTGGCAACATCAGCAGCAATTGTACTCCTGTTGCTCGGGACTGGAATTTGTGGGTATCGCCTACGATTATGCCGAACGTATAAAGGAAGAGTCTATTGGCGATGCTCTTAAGGTGGTTGTCGAGGCATGGCTGACCTTGGCATAAGGAAAAACTGCCGCCCCTGCAAAAAGCACTGCCGAAGCGATGGGAAACGAACCTCGCTCTGCATATAATGAGGTCATATGACAGCGCGTTTGCATATGTGCGGCGCGTTCCATCGACCCGAAAAGGAGCCCTGCATGGATCCCAACAAGCGTCCCGACGATATGGTGCGTATCACCACTCCCGAACTTGTTCAGGCGTTCATCGACGAGCAGGTCACCGCAATCCGCGAGCAGATCGGTGACAAGAAGGTTCTGCTGGCCCTTTCTGGCGGCGTCGACAGCTCTGTTGTCGCCGCGCTGCTGATCAAGGCCATCGGCAAGCAGCTTATCTGCGTGCATGTGAACCATGGACTCATGCGCAAGGGCGAGAGCGAGCAGGTCATCGACGTGTTCCAGAATCAGATGGACGCCAACCTGGTTTACGTGGACGCCACCGACCGTTTTCTCGATAAACTCGTCGACGTCGACGAGCCCGAGGCCAAGCGCAAGATTATCGGCGCCGAGTTCATCCGCGTGTTCGAGGAGGAGGCCCGCAAGGTCGGTGACGAGGTCAGTTTCCTCGCCCAGGGCACCATCTACCCCGACATTCTGGAGTCGCAGGACGGCGTGAAGGCTCACCACAACGTTGGCGGCCTGCCCGAGGACCTGCAGTTTGAGCTCTGCGAGCCCGTTAAGCTGCTGTACAAGGACGAGGTGCGCGTCGTGGGCCGCGAGCTCGGCCTGCCCGAGAACATGGTTGAGCGTCAGCCGTTCCCCGGTCCTGGCCTGGGCGTCCGCTGCCTTGGCGCCATCACCCGTGACCGTCTCGAGGCGCTGCGCGAGGCCGATGCCATCGTGCGCGAAGAGATCGACAAGGCCGGCCTGACCATCTGGCAGTACTTTGCCGTAGTGCCCGATTTCCGCGCTACCGGTGTGCGCGAGGGCAAGCGCGCCTACGACTGGCCCTGCATTATTCGCTGCATCAACACCGTCGACGTCATGACCGCCGAGGTGCCTGAGCTCGACTGGGCGCTGCTCAAGCGCATTACCGCTCGCGTGACCGCCGAGGTCCCCGGTATTTGCCGCGTTTGCTACGACCTCACGCCGAAGCCCGTTGGCACGGTCGAGTGGGAGTAAGCTAACTCACCTAGCCCCCGTTTCCGTTTGGAAGCGGGGGCTTTTTGCTGGCGTTTCGCTCAATTTCGTACATCTTGGGCCTTACGTATCCTGCGAACTAACAGATGAGACAAAGGGACAGTCCCTTTGTCACATCCTCGATATTATGTGCGGGATGGTACGCCACGCGGCGTGCCATCCCGTTCGTTATTTTAATGAGCCGAGTGCGCGAGTGGGAAGAGTCACGAGCATGGTCGTTCCGCGCTCCGAGCTCTCTTCGACCTCGATGGAGCCGCCGTGGAGCGCGGCAATCTCCCAGACCAGCGCAAGTCCCAGCCCCACGCCGCCGTATGCCCTGCTGCGCGATTTGTCGACGCGAAAGAAGGGCTGAAAGATGCTCGTCTGGTATTGCTCGGGAATGCCCGGCCCCTGGTCGCGCACGCGTAGCAGCACGCGGTCGCCTTCGGCGCAGGCGTTGATTTGCACGGTCGAGTTGGGCGCGCTATAGCGTATGGCGTTTTCGGCCAAGTTGAACAGCAGCCGATAGATTAGCGTATCGCTGCCGATCGTTTGCGCGTCGCCCTCACTTGTAAGCGTGATGTCTTTTTGCTCGGCAAGGGGCGCCAGGTCCGTGAGTACTTCTTCGATCATCGGCGCCAGGTCAATCGCATCGTTGCAAGGGACACTGCGCAGCTCGCTCATCTCGAGCAGGGTCTTTGTCATGTGCGTCATCCGCTCGGTCTGCTCCTGCAGCAGCCCGAGCAGGCTCGCTGTATCGGCGTCGGCGTCGGGGTGCTCGGCGCAAAAAAGCTCAACCTGGGCCTGCATGAGCGCAAGTGGCGTGCGCAGCTCGTGCGCCGCATTGCCCGTAAACTGTCTTTGTGCGGAAAATCCCTCGTCAAGGCGGGCAATCATGTCGTTAAACGACGCGCTGCAGCGCCTGAGTTCAGAGGGCACGTCCTCGCTGATTTTTGTGTCAGCGAGGTTGTCGGGCCGCACGCTCTCGACTTGCGTCGCAAAGAAGCGCAGCGGTCGCAGTGCGCGCCCGCTTACAAAGTAGGCCAGCACGCCGCCGAGCAGCGTCACCGCCGCAGTTATATACCAGCTCGTCGCGCCAAACGATTCTTGGGCGTCGTTCACGACGATGGTCAGCGCGTCGTCGAGCTCTTTGTTTGTCGGGTCAAATGAGCTGGGCGAGGCCGCCTCCACCTTGCTGTGCGCCGATAGTTCATTGCCGATCGAGTCCATGTAGCGCATGCCGGAGTAGCCAACCAGGCAATTCATAAGTACGCAGGTTGAACATATCAGCAGTGCCGTCATCAACGTGATGCGCCACTGCAGCGACAGCCGCTTCATTTGCCGTCCTCCATAACGTAGCCTTCGCCGATTCGGTTGCGGATGGGGTCGTGCCCCAACGCACCGCGCAGCTTTTTGCGCAGCGACGAGATATGCACGCGGGTCGCGTTGCTAAAGCTGTTGACGCTGCTGTCCCATACATGCTCGATAAGCTCTTCCTGGCTCACCGGCCGCCCCTGGTTAAGCATCAGGTATTCCAAGATGCCGGTCTCCTTGCGCGTGAGGGATAGGGTCTCGCCGCCCACGGAGGCGAGGCGCGCCTTGGTGTCAAAGCTCAACAATCCACAGGCTAGAACAACGTCGTTTTGCGTAAAGCGCCTGAGCGTGAGACTGCGTATGCGTGCCGCCAGCTCGTCAAGATGGAACGGCTTGGTGAGGTAGTCGTTGGCGCCCGCATCGAGCCCCGCTACCTTGTCGGAGACCTCGCCACGTGCCGAGAGCACAAGCACCTTGGTCTCACAATCAGTTGTCCTGAGTTGCCTGAGCACGGTCATGCCGTCGACATGGGGGAGATTGAGGTCGAGCACGACAAGATCAAAGGTCTCGACATCGAGCAGATCGAGGGCCTGCTGCCCGTCGTAGCAGCAGTCGACGCTATAGGCCAAGTTGCGCAGGCTGCGTGCGATCGCATCGCACAGCGCCCGCTCGTCCTCGATGACCAAGATGCGCATAACGTTCTCCTTGCATAATCATTCACGCTTAACACGGATTTTATAGTCGGTATGGTCCAATGGGTCGCGAAACGAAAGGAGTGGTCAGATTGTTCAAAGCGATTAAGCCTGTGGCGCAGGTGGCTTTGCTGATCGTTGGGGTAGCCATGGTTGGCTTTGGAATTATGCGCGGCGAGGCAGATGCCGTGCTGGCCAAGGCAATCAGGCTGTGCTTGGAGTGTATCGGAATTGGATAAAAGAAAAAACACTGCATCGCATCTTTTAGCGCGATTTCGTGGATTGATTCAGGCGGCGGCGACGCTTGCGACCAATATTCACCTGCCTAACTTTGCCAAGGGCGGCATCTACCAGGGAGCGGGCAAAGCCGTCTGCGTGCCGGGGCTCAACTGCTACTCGTGTCCGGCGGCCTCAGGTGCGTGTCCCATCGGGTCGTTTCAGTCGGTGGTGGGCTCGTCTAAGTTTAGCTTTTCGTATTACGTCACCGGAACGCTCATTCTAATCGGCGTGCTGCTGGGACGTTTTGTATGCGGCTTTTTGTGCCCGTTTGGATGGCTGCAAGAGCTTTTGCATAAGATTCCCAGCAAGAAGCTCTCCACGAAAAAGCTCAAGCCGCTCACGTACATCAAGTATGCCGTGCTGCTGTTTGCCGTGGTGCTGCTGCCCGTCTTGGTGGTCAACGATGTGGGTATGGGCGACCCGTTCTTTTGCAAGTACATCTGCCCGCAGGGCGTGCTCGAGGGCGCGATTCCGCTGTCCATCATGAACATGGGAATCCGCTCTGCGCTGGGAAAGCTCTTTACCTGGAAGCTCGCGATCCTCATTGTGGTTGCGGTGCTGAGCGTGCTGTTCTACCGCCCCTTCTGCAAATGGATTTGCCCCCTCGGTGCGTTTTATGCGCTCATGAACAAGGTGTCTTTGCTGGGGATCCAGGTTGACCAGTGCAAATGCGTCTCGTGCGGCAAGTGCGCCAAGGTGTGTCAAATGGACGTGGACGTTACGCGTACGCCCAACCATGCCGAGTGCATTCGTTGCGGCAAATGCGTGGGCGCGTGCCCCGTCGATGCTATTAGCTTTCGCTATGGGCTGGGTGTGACGGGCGACAAACCCGCGCAGTCCACGCAAGCCTGCGAAAACAAATAGGTACCTATATAAGTTTCGATATAAACGGAGGAACCATGAAACTGTTAAAAATTGCGGCTCTGTTGATGCTGCCCGTGCTGGCGCTGACTCTCGCGGCGTGCTCTGCCCCCAAGGGCGACGCGAAGGATGCTACGAGCGGCGATGCGCAGATTGCCGAGCTCATAGCGCAAAAGCCGTCAAGTGCCGAGGAGGCGGCCGAGCTGTATCAGCAGCTGCTGCAAAAGGAAAACGAGATCTTTGCGAGCGATAATGCCCTATGGGAAAAGGTGTTCCTTGCGGCCAACAAAGACACCCCCATGATTGAGGACGGCAAGAACTACGGTGACTTCTTGCTCGATACCATCGAGGGCGCCAAGGATCAGTTTGCGGCTGACGAGCTTAAGACGCTTAAGGCCGGTGCGCAGCAGGTCAAGGAGATCGAGGACAAGCTCATGGCGCTGGAGAAGGAGTTCCCCGGATGTGGCAGCACGCCCGGCGAGGGGGAGAGCGTTGATGCCTCGACCGCGGGTATGACCAACGGCGAGAGCGGGGAGACGAAGTTCCCCAGCTTTAAGGGCAAGGACTTGGACGGCAACGATGTAAACAGCGACGAGCTGTTCTCCAAGAACAAGGTCACCGTCATGAACTTCTGGTTTACCACCTGCAAGCCGTGCGTGGGAGAGCTGGGCGATCTGGAGAAGCTCAACAAGGAGCTTGCCGAGAAGGGCGGCCAGGTCGTGGGCGTTAATTCCTTTACACTCGATGGCAACAAAGACGCGGTGGCCGATGCCAAGGACGTGCTTTCCAAGAAGGGCGTGACGTATAAGAACATCTGGTTTAAGTCGGACAGCGAGGCCGGAAAGTTCACCTCCAACCTGTACTCGTTCCCGACCACCTACGTGATCGACCAGAACGGCAACATCGTGGGAGAGCCAATCATGGGCGGTATCAACTCCGCCGAGCAGCGCGAGGCGCTCAACAAACTGATCGATCAGGCACTCGCGAAGAGCGAACAGTAAGTCCGTGGGACAGACAACTGAAGGGGAGTCGCTGGAAACAGCGACTCTTTTTTCTGCTTCGGGGTAGCATCATGGGCATACGTCGAAAGGGCACGCAGCTTTTCGTGCATTGCCTGAGCGGTGCGCGAAGCAACCAAGCTGTGAGTTTTCTTAAGCGTTCTGGGTATGGCAGTGTCAAGAATATCGGCGGCATAAGCGACTACACGGGAAAGGTGGTGCGTTGGCTATGAAGGTGGTTATCGTTGGAGGCGTCGCGGGCGGCGCATCGGCGGCGGCACGTTTGCGCAGACTCGACGAGCAGGCCCAAATTGTCATCTTTGAGCGCACGGGTTTTGTATCGTATGCCAACTGTGGGCTTCCGTACTACATTGGCGGCGTGATAGAAGAAGAGAGCGCATTGACGCTGCAGTCTCCCAAGGGCTTTTGGGATCGCTTTCGCATTGCGGTCAAGACGAGTCACGAGGTGTTTGCCATCCATCCCGATTCGCATACGGTCGAGGTTCGCAATATGCTGACGGGCGAGGAATTTGTCGAGACGTATGACAAGCTCATCCTGTCGCCGGGTGCAAAGCCGATTCGCCCTGCGTTGCCGGGCATCGACTCGGATAAAATCTTTAGCCTACGCACCGTTGAGGACACGCTGCGTATTCACAGCTATGTTCGAGAGCGGCGACCGAGCAGTGCCGTCGTGATCGGCGGCGGCTTCATTGGCGTCGAGACGGCGGAGAATCTGTGTGAGCTGGGGCTCCAGGTGACCCTTCTGCAGCGTCCCGTCCAGCTTATGAACAACCTGGATTACGACATGGCGACCCTTTTGCATACCGAGGTGCGTGAGCACGGTATCGATCTGCGCCTCAAGGCCGATGTGACAGGTTTTGAGGAAGTTGATGGCCGCGTTGTCACCCATGTTGCGGGCGATGACCCTATCGGAGCCGATATGGTGCTGCTTGCCATTGGCGTGGCACCTGAGAGCCATCTGGCGCAAGAGGCGGGGCTCGAACTGGGCATCAAGGGGGCTATTGTGGTCAACGACCGCATGGAGACCTCTGCTGCCGACGTGTATGCCGTGGGCGATGCCGTGCAGGTCACGCATCAGGTGACCGGCGAGGACGCGGTCATTTCGCTCGCCGGCCCCGCCAACAAGCAGGGGCGTGTCGTCGCCGATGTCATAGCCGGCATGGACAGCTGCTACCTCGGATCGTTGGGCTCATCGGTTATCAAGGTATTCGACTTGACGGCGGCAAGCACGGGACTATCCGAAAAGGCGGCACACGCGGCAGGAATTGACTGCGACAGCGTGGTCCTGTCGCCCGGTTCGTATGCGGGTTATTATCCGGGTGCAACGCCCATGACCATGAAGGTTGTCTTCGAGAAGCAGGGATTGCGACTGCTGGGTGCGCAAATCGTGGGCATCGATGGTGTGGACAAGCGTATCGACGTTCTGGCGACTGCCATCCAGGCAGGCATGCGCGGCGATAGGCTTAAGGATTTGGACCTAGCATACGCGCCGCCGTATTCATCGGCGAAGGATCCCGTCAATATGGCGGGCTTTATGATCGAGAACCTCAATCGCGCCATACTGGCGCAGTGGCATTGGGAGGATGAGCCCAACTTGCCACGCGATGGCAGCGTGCAGCTGCTCGATGTTCGTACGGAAGGGGAGTATGAGCGCGGGCATATCGATGGTTTCGTAAACATTCCCGTCGATGATCTGCGCAATCGCCTGGGCGAGCTCGACCGGGCCAAGCCGGTCTACGTAATTTGCCAGAGCGGCATTCGCAGCTACATTGCTTGCCGCATTTTGGCGCAGCATGGCTTTGAGTGCTTTAACTTCTCGGGCGGCTATCGCTTCTTTGCAGCCGTGACTGAGGCTCGCCGCGGCAGCGCTAACGTTATGCCGTGCGGGCTCGAAAAGTAGCGCGCATTGGAATGTGACAAAGTGACAGCCTCTTTGTCACATCGGGGATGTTATATGCGGGATGGTGCGCCATGCGGCGTGCTGTCCCGTTCGTTTTTTGGCGCGGTTCGTTACATTCCTCACTGGTATCGGCCAAAAATGAGGATAGAGTAGGACAAGCGCGCCGAACGTGAACGGCGGGGGAGCGGGCGAGCGCGCCCGTGCGAGAGAGGTTGCCGTCCATGCTGGATCTCAGAGATATTTGCAAAAGGTACGTTACGCAGTCGTTTACGCAGGTAGCGCTCGACAGCGTAAGCCTGTCTTTTCGCGATAACGAGTTTGTAGCCATCCTGGGTCCCTCGGGTTCGGGTAAAACTACGATGCTCAACGTCATCGGTGGACTCGATCATTTCGATTCGGGCGATCTGCTGATCGACGGCATCTCGACCAAGGACTTCAACGACCGCGATTGGGATGCCTACAGAAACAATCGCATCGGCTTTGTGTTCCAGAGCTACAACCTCATTTTGCATCAGACCATTTTGGAAAACGTTGAGCTGGCGCTCACACTCACGGGCGTAGGGCGTGCTGAGCGCCGCCAGCGTGCGCGCGAGGCGTTGGAGAAAGTTGGCCTGGGCGAGCACGCTAACAAGCGCCCGAGCCAGCTTTCGGGCGGGCAGATGCAGCGCGTGGCCATTGCCCGCGCCCTGATCAATGACCCCGAGATTGTGCTGGCTGACGAGCCGACTGGCGCCTTGGATTCAACGACGTCCGTCCAGGTCATGGATTTGCTCAAGGACGTTGCGCGCGACCGTCTGGTCATCATGGTCACGCACAATCCCGAGTTGGCATACAGGTACGCCACGCGCATCGTCACCCTGGCGGACGGCAAGATCACCGACGATTCAGATCCCTTTGATGCTGCCGAGGCCGCGCGTCGCGAGGCCAAGCCCACGCGCAAAACCTCGATGAGCTTTGTAACGGCGCTGGGGCTTTCTGCCCGAAACCTCATGACCAAGAAGGGCCGTACGGCCATGACTGCCTTTGCAGGTTCGATTGGCATTATTGGCATCGCGGCGATTCTGGCGCTCTCCAATGGCGTAAACGGCTACATCAAAAAGGTCGAGGAGGACACACTCTCGAGCTATCCGCTTACGATTTCCAAACAAGATTACGACCTGTCGTCCATGATGGGCGGGCATGGGGCCACGGATGACGATACGTCCAAGAACGAGGGTTCGTCCGACGACGGCACCGACGGCAAGGCTCAGGGGACCGATAAGATCCCTGTGGTCACGGCCGTAAAGGATATGTTCGCAAGCGTTAAGTCCAACGACATGACGAGCTTTAAGGCATGGCTCGATGCCGGTGGCGACGGCATCGATAAAGAGGTCAACGCCATTCAGTACGGCTACGGCGTGACGCCGGTTGTCTATCGTGCCAGGAATGGCGATGAGAAGCCTGTCCGGCTGGTGCCCAACGCCATGACCGAGGCCATGAGCGGAGGCGCGAGCTCGGCGGCAACGGTGAGCATGGATTCCATGGGAACCTCGGTCTTTAACGAGATGATTGACGACCAGAGCCTGCTCGACAGCCAGTACGATGTCGTTGCCGGCCATTGGCCTACGTCCGCCAACGAGGCCGTGATGGTGCTTTCGAGCCGCGGAACGGTGGGCGACTACACGCTCTACAGTATCGGCGCGCTGGATATCGATGAGCTCAACGACCTGGTTAACAGTGCCATGACGGCCGACGGCAAGGTCAAGACGCCCAAGACCGGCAGCGACTTTACCTACGACGATGCACTGTCCACGACGTTTAAGGTGTTGTCGCCGGCCGATGCCTATCGCAAAAACGAAGAGACCGGCATGTGGACCGACATGTCTGGCGATGCCGACTTTATGACGGCCAAGGTTGCCGACGGTATTGACGTGCGTATTGTGGGCGTGGTGCGACCGAACGAGATGGCCAACGCGAGCGCGTTGTCTCCGGGTATTGCCTATACACACGCGCTGACTCGCCAGCTTATGGAGCGCGCCGCCGATTCACAGATAGTGCAGGAGCAACTTGCCCACCCCGAGACGGATGTCTTTACGGGCAAGTCTTTCGACGAACTGCAAGGCGAGGCCAAGCAGGGCGTGGATCTGGGCAGCATGTTCAGTGTGGACGAGGCGGCGTTGAAGAGCGCGTTCTCGTTCGATGCATCTGCACTCTCGGGTGCTGCCGGTGGCATGGATCTTTCGGGCATCGATTTGTCGGGCCTGGATATTGACCTTTCGGGCGTTGGCAAGGACATCGACTTCAGCAGCATCATGGCAAAAGCACCGGCCCCAGATTTCTCGGGCATCTTTGACGGTCTGGAGCTCACGCCCGAGCAAATGCAGCAGGTGGGAACGCTTGCCAACCAACTGTTTGAGGGCTTTTTGCAGTCTGATCAGTTTAAGGCGCTGTCGCCCGAAGATCTTAAGGACGCGTCGAAGCTCGCCGCCGCGTTCTCGACGTATCTTGAGAGTGATGCGGTAGCCCAGCAAATCCTGGCCCAGCTCAAAGCGCTCGGCGGCGATGCCCTGGTAGAGCGCCTGCAGCACGCGATGACCGACTATGTGCAAAAGCAGCTGGCTCCGTATCTGCAACAGGCTATGGATCAGGTGATGCAGACAATTAGCGAGCAGATTGCGACAACTGTATCGTCCCAGCTTAAAGCAGGCGCGGCGGGGCTCATGGGACAGGTGGCTACGCAGGTGTCGTCGAGTATTGCTAACCTGGCGGGCGCTATGCGTGTGGATGCGAGCGCCTTTGCCAATGCCATACACTTCAACATGGACGCCGAGGACCTGAGTTCGCTCATGATGAGCTATGCCAAGGCGTCGCAGCTCACCTACGATAACAATCTGACCACGTTGGGCTATGCGGATGAGGCAGATCCCATCTCGGTTAAGATTTTCCCGCGCGACTTTGAGGCCAAGGAGCGCGTACTCGATCACATCGATGCGTATAACAAGCAGGTCAAAGCCGCCGGCCACGACGAGCAGGCAATCTCGTACACCGACTACATGGGCATTATCATGGGTTCGGTAACCGACATCGTGAACACCATCAGCTTGGTGCTCATCGCATTTGTGAGCATCAGCTTGGTCGTCAGCTCCATCATGATCGGCATCATCACCTACATCAGCGTGCTGGAACGTAAAAAGGAGATTGGCATCCTGCGCGCGATCGGCGCGTCGAAGCGCAATGTGGCCAACGTGTTCAACGCCGAGACTTTCATCGAAGGCCTCATTGCTGGCGTCTTCGCCATCGTCGTCGTGGTGCTCGTGAGTTTTCCGGTCAATGCCTGGGCGCTTGCGGTCAAACAGGTCCCCAATCTGATGAGCCTGCCCGTGCAGGATGCGCTGGTGCTCATCGCGATTTCGGTGTTGCTGACGGTTGTCGCTGGCCTGCTGCCGGCCCGCAGCGCATCCAAGAAAGACCCCGTGGAGGCCCTACGTTCCGAATAATGTGACAAAGGGACAGCCCCTTTGTCACATTCATCTCCCTGCACCTAGTTCGTTTTGCCCATCAGCGTGATGCGGATGGTTGGATGGGTGTACTCGTCAAACTCGTCCTCGGGATCCGTGTCAAACGAGTAATACGCTTTAATAGGGTCGTCACTCGTCCTGATAGAGATTCTCTCGTAGAGCGAGCCGTTCAAAAAAGCTTGCCTAAACTCTTCGGGGAGTTTCTGCGGTGCCAAGAGCTCGGGGCTCACCGTCTTGACGTCAACGGTTTGAACGGCAGAGGAAAGCTCGTCAAGCTCGCGTTCGATGCGGGCAAGGTTATCCTCGAGGCTCGCGCTGGGGTCGACCTCTGCCGCGTAGCTCACTTCCGTGAGTGTCCCCTTGTTGTCAAAATCCAGGTACGTATGGGTCTTTTGGGTATCGGAGTCGCCGTCGTGCAGATAACCGCGGACGTGATAGCCGTAATCTTGGTATCGCTCGTAGGGGTCATCGGCGGACACGTACTCGCATGAGGGCTCTAATGCCTTGCGAGCAATGGCGATCTGCTCAGCCGCGGCCGCGGCGTTCTCCTGCATCTCGATGTTTCCCTGCGCCAGCTGCGGGATATAGGCGCCGCATACGATCGCGAGGGGCAGCGCCACAAGCGCGATGACCCACTTCTTTGCACGGGGGACAGGCACGCCACAGGCCTCTGCCATAGCCTTTGCGTTGGCGAAGCTCTCGGTAAGCACGTCTGCCGCGGTGGCGACGGCGCCTACGGCAGCGGCGACTTCTGCCGCGCCGCCCAGGTTGCGCGCGGTCTCGTTGTCGCTGTTCTTGAGCAGGCGCGCGGCGGCCTGCGTGCCAACAACGCCTGCGATTTGTGCCGAGCGGTCTTTCTCGCTCTGCTCGACGGCGAGCCAGCGCTGCATTTCCTTCCACTGCTTGCCACGCATGCCAAAGCGCGGGGCGAGAGCGCAGTAGCAGAATATAACGAGCTCGATGGCGGTGAGCACCAAGGCGGTCATCATGCCTGTCTCTTGGAAGCCTTCGTGATGGAAGACGATGTCGTCGACCATTTCGAAAGGAATGATCGATAAGGGCAGCACGAATGCCATGGCAAGCGCCGCGCCGGCAACCTTTGGGCAAATGCAGTATCGCTGGATGCGCTTACGTTCTTGTTCGGAGAGTGTTGCCATAGCTGGTCCTTGGTGTCGTGGCGGTCATTACGGCGCGCGGCGCGCGGGATGTATCAGTCTGAGCTAGCGCTGGATAAGAACATAGAGCAAAATACTCAGCGCGATGAGCAAGATACCCGCGATGTTAAACATCAGCGTGGCAAAGTCGCCCACGATAGGGCGCTCGACATAGCTCTTGTCTGGGCTGCTGGGGTTGTAGTGCACAGTCATTTGGCTGCCGAGGGGCCAAAGCTGCTCTGCGAGAGTATCTAGGCGTGCGATGGGTCCTGTCTGTACGTGCAACCAGCCCTTGGCGTCTTCGTACGCCGCGCTTTGCGTGCGGACGGGGAGTCCCGACAAGCTTTTGGTCTTTACGCCGCGGAATTGTTTTCTCACGTGGTACCGCGTGCCGTCGACGGTGTACTCCAAAACGGGATACATTCTGCCTTCGCCCATAAAGCGGTGGTCAATGACCGTTCCCATGATCATAGCGGTGCAGGCCTTGGCTTTCCTGCGGGCGGCGGCTTTCATGAGCGTGCTCATTCCGATAAGCAGGATGCCGATGCCTCCAACCGAGATGAGCGCGAGCAGGGATATCTGCGACGTGGTCACGGCGTTCTCCTTTGGCGCGATACCGTCATATGTGACTCAGTATAGGGAATCCTGCCATCGATGTGAGTGCATGGTCATGCGGCTAAAGTGTCTTGGCGGCTCGATGGGTTTGCCATTTCGGCTTGCCAGATGGTCCTGCCGAGCATACGATGCGCTGCCTGGGCGTTGGCAAGGATGCTTTTCGCGCCCGTCGCAATGGGACGTCTCTCCTTGCCATCACTGCTTTTTGCCTGATACCGAGCGCGTTTTCATGCATGTGGAATCGGTTTTAGCTGTTGGATTCAACTCTTATGGAATGCGTGCCCCTTACAGTCCTCGGATGGATTCTGCCAGTGACAATAGGGCGCCTCGTTATGCGGCAGGAGACTGCCCCTTTGCCATATTGGGGTCCTTGCGAAATCGATGTCAAATACTTTTCCCGAGAAGTGAACGAGTGAAAACGGACCCCCGAAGCATCGGCACTTTTGGCGTGCAATTTCCTGCGGTTTTGCCAGTCGAATCCTGCGGTTTTAACGTCTAAAAATGTCGATGTTTCGGGGGCCCAAATACAGCCGTTCACTTCTCGGGAAAAGTATTAGACCTCGAGATGTAGACGGCGTTTGAGAGCAGCAGCTAGAGTGTAAACCTGCTTGCAGCTCCTTTCACTGTTTGTCCTGCATCCCAAAGCGCGGTGCAAGGGCGCAATAGCAAAAGATGGTGAGTGCGATTGCGGGGAGTTTGATTGCGGAATACATTCCCGCTGGCTGGAAACCCTTTTGGCGAAATACGATGTCTTTGGTCATGCGGAGTGGCAGCCTCAGCAGACATACTGCGAACGCCATGACGAGGACAGTTGCTGCGATTTTGGGTATGTGCAGTATCACTGGATGCACTTCTTGTCATGTTCGGTGAGCTGCTGTGCGAAGCCCTCGATCCCCATCGTTTTCCGTCTGTGGCGTACGCATGTCCCTGAGCGTAAATGATTAGCAGGCGTTTGTTCTTTGTGTGCGGTAACCGGAAATCAAGGAATAAGGCAAAGGGGCCGTTCCTGTGTCACATGTGTTGCATGTAAAAGCAAGGAAGTCGCAAGGAGTGGGGCGGGGATACCGGTATATGCCTCGGATACAATCGAATCCATGCTAGAAAGAGGCTCTGATGATTAAAAAATCATTTTTCAATCCGTTCTCGTCCCTGTTGCTTGCGCTGGCCGGTTTGGCTTTTTTGGTCGATGTCGTTCCGCAGGCGCAGGGCCAGACGGGGGTGTTCGCGCCTACTGTGTTGTTTGCAATGTGGCTGGTCGGCGGCTTGGTGCGTCTGTTCTATGAAAATGAGGCTATGCGCACCTTCAATCGCCATATGCTGAGGGCGAGCCATGCGGCCGTTTGGAAGCGTGTTGACGCATGCTGGGTTCAAGTCAATGCCGACCGGCTTGTGCCTGGCGATGTGATTCGCTTGTACGCTGGCATGCTCTGCCCGGTCGATGCGATTCTTGCCCAGGGCAATCACATTCTTGTTTCCGAGTCATCGCTTACAGGCGAGAGTGGCCAGACCGCAAAGCGGGAGGGCGAGACCGTTCGCGCAGGGACGACTATTGTTGATGGCAAGGCCTCGGCAACCGTTCTTGCATGTGCCGACAAGGATGAGGCCGTGCCGTGCCGGCGCGCCCGCCCTGCCACGCAGTTTAATGTTGGGGCCAAGAGCATTTGCGCGGCTTTAGTCAAGTGCATGCTGATTGTGTTGCCGTTTGTCATTACGATTCGTGGCGTCGTGTTGGGCGACTGGGCGCAAGCGCTGCTGTTTGCTTTGGGAACGGCCGTTGGTCTGGTTCCCGAAATGCTTCCAGTCGTTACGAGCGTCTGTCTGTCGGGCAGCGCCCGTCGTCTCAAAAACAAGCAAGTCATCGTTAAGAACGCCGATGCCATGGAGTCGCTGGGCTCCATGGACGTAGTGTGCGTGGACAAGACGGGAACGCTGACAGAAGATGTCGCGGTGCTTGAGTACTACACCGATATCCTGGGCAACGAGAGCGAGCAGACCCTCAACTTGGCGTATCTCGAGAGTATGAATCAGGGGACCGTCGCCAATCAACTTAACCGGGCTATTGCCGATGCGTGTGCCGCACCCGAGCTTCGCCTTGCTGCCAAAGATCTTGGTCATGCATTTACCCTGTATGCGTCCGATCCCTTTGATCACGTTGTCAAGGCGTCGGGCGTTAAGCTCGGCACCACACCGGGGGCACTTGGGTGTCTGGGGCTGCCTGCTCGTCCCGACAGTCGCCTGACCATCGTTAAGGGCGAGGTCGAAAGCGTTTGCGCACATTGCGACTGGGCGAGCTTTAAAGGCGAGCTCGTTCCCATGAATGAAGAAGGGCGCCAGAGCGCCTACGAGGTTGCCGAGGATATGCGTGCCGATGGCATCAAAGTGCTCGCTGTCGCCTACAGTACGACGGCGGCGGGTTGGGACGGTCTGGTGCTGTGCGGTTTTCTGGGCTTCTTCGACCGACCAAAGGCTAGCGCCCACGCTGCCATTCGCTCACTTTCCGACCTGTCTGTCGAGGTGCGCGTGCTGACCGGTGATTCGGCGTCGGTCGCTCGTTCTACCTGTAAACGCCTTGGGATTCCCGCCGGTAACGTCATCACGGGTGCCATGCTCGATGCCATGGAGGAGTCCGAGGCGCTTATCCAGGTGGGGCAGACTCGCGTCTTTGCCGAGCTCACGCCCGCGCAAAAGGCGCGTATCGTAGGGCTCATCCGGCTTTCGGGCCATGCCGTCGGCTATATCGGCGACGGCGTGAATGACGTGCCGGCGCTTACGGCGGCAGACGTCGGTATCGTTGTGGATTCTGCCGCCGCCGAGTCCAAGAAGGTTGCCGACCTCGTGCTGCTCGAGCGCGACCTGGGCGTCGTTGCCGAGGGCGTACGCGAGGGCAGGGCCTCGTTCGCCAACGCCTCCAAGTACATTCGCATCGCGTCGAGTTCTAACTTTGGCAATATTTGTTCGGTGGCTGCCGCCAGCATCTTCTTGCCCTTTGTGCCGGCGACCGCTACTCAGCTGCTTTTGCTCAACTTGCTTTACGACGCGACCTGCCTGGCGTTGTCGTGGGATAACGTTGACGGCGAGGAGATTGCTCGCCCCAAGGCATGGTCGGGCAAGGGCCTGGGTGGCTTTATGCTCCATTTTGGCTTTGCGAGCTCGGCCTTTGACATCATCACCTTTGCCATTTTGTTCTTTGGCGTGTGCCCCGCCGTATGCGGCGCATCTTTTATGGCGTTGGACGCCGCGGGTAGGGCGGCCTTTATTGCCATGTTCCAAGCAGGTTGGCTGCTGGAGTGCGCATGGACCGAGTCGCTGGTGCTTTTGGTCTTGCGAACACGATGCGTTCGCGGGGCTGATCGCCCGCGCCGTTTGCTCGCGATGATGGTCGGCATCATGCTTGTCGCGTCTGCCTTACTCGCACTGGGTCCGGCGGTGCAACTGATCGGTCTTGCCGCTTTACCGGCGTGGTATTTGGGCGTCGTCGCACTGCTCAGTGTGCTGTACCTTGTTGTCGTTTCGGTCATCAAGCGGGTCTACCTGTCCCGTGCGAGCAGTTTGTTCTAGGGTGGTTCTATGCAAACGAACAGAACCAACATAGCGATCACGCCCGCCGAGGCCGCCGAGCTCAGCGGTGCGCTGTTCTCGTCCGGCAGTGCCGCCGCCCACGAGCTTGCGCCTATATTTGCCGATATCGCGTCGGGCAGACTCACATCCGTCGAACTCATGCTCGCGGGTTCGCAGCCGGGTTCCGCCGCAGAGCCCATCGTTATCGACGGGCTGTCGATTGACCTGGCTTCGCGCACCGTGAAGGTCTTGGGTGTACCCGCCTCGCTCACGCCCAAGGAGTTTGACATCCTTGCCTTTTTGGCCACCAATAGGGGCACGGTCTTTAGCAAGGAAGAAATCTATCGAGCGGTGTGGCGGGACGAGTATTTGCTCGACGACAGCAACATCATGGCCTTTGTCCGAAAGATTCGAAAGAAGATCGAGCCCGAGCCCGACAACCCGCGCTACCTGCTAACCGTGTGGGGCGTGGGCTACAAGATGACGGAATGACGCTTTGGCCTATTGCCCCCGCCAATAGAAAGCAGCAGAACAATCCTTGCCGAATCGCAAGAAAGCCGCAAGAAACCAGCCATGTGCCTGGTCTTGCGGCTTTTCTATGCTGTGAACAGTCGCAGACGCGAAGGAGAGGTGAGGACCTTGAGCGGCAGTGACAGTACCGGAAGCGCAGGGCGGTGTGCGTCGCCGCGGTCCCATCTTGTTAAGGACCGCCGCAGCTAAGTTGCTCTGCATGCAATCGATAGAACGGAGCGTAGTAAGTGAAGATGTTAACCATGCACCGTGCGGCTTCGACGGCTCAAGCGCAGCACGATTTGATTCGGCATCGTGCGGAGGGGCGCATCCAGTATGCGGCGACCATTCCGCTGAGCGATGCTATGACATGGGTCGGGTCCAACCTGGGTGGTCTGGATCGCGACGAGGTCGCACACAGTGAGGCGGACAACGGGCGCAACGTGGTCACGCGCGGCAAGAATAAGTCGCTGGCCCGCAGGCTCGCAGACGCCTTCGTCAACCCCTTTACGGCAATCCTATTTTTCCTGGCCATTATCTCGGCGGCAACGGACATGGTGTTTCCCGCCCTTTCGCTTATGGGGAGCGTGCCGGAAGATTTCGATCCGCTGACCGTGATTATCATCACCACGATGGTGGTGCTTTCGGGCACGTTGCGCTATATCCAGGAGGCGCGTAGCGGCAACGCGGCCGAAAAGCTGCTCGACATGATCACGACGACCGTGACGGTCACTCGAAAGGGTGCTCCCAAGGAGGAGATTCCCATCGACGATGTGGTGGTCGGCGACATTGTGCACCTTTCCGCTGGCGACATGATCCCTGCGGATGTGAGAATCATCGAGGCCAAGGACCTCTTTGTGAGCCAGGCCAGCCTGACGGGTGAGAGCGAGCCTGTCGAGAAAATGCCCACGACCTGTGTAGAATCCGATTCGGCAACGTCGTTCGAGAATATCGCCCTTATGGGCAGCAGCGTGATCTCGGGCAGCGCGACCGCAGCCGTCTTTAGCGTGGGCGAGCAGACTCTGTTTGGTTCGATGGCGTCGAGCCTTTCGGATGACGCCGTGGAGACCAGCTTTTCCAAAGGCGTCAATGGCGTCTCGTGGGTGCTCATCCGCTTTATGATGGTGATGGTCCCATTCGTCTTTTTGATTAACGGCGTTACCAAGGGCAACTGGCTCGATGCCGGCCTCTTTGCCATCAGCATTGCCGTGGGTCTTACGCCCGAGATGCTGCCCATGATTGTCACCACGTGCCTTGCCAAGGGCGCAGTTGCCATGAGCAAAAAACAGACCATCGTTAAGAACCTCAACTCGATTCAGAACTTTGGCGCCATGGACGTGCTGTGCACGGACAAGACCGGCACGCTGACGCAGGACCAGGTGGTGCTGGAGTATCACTGGAATATCAACGGTCAGGAGGATTCGCGCGTTTTGCGCCACGCCTATCTCAACAGCTATTTCCAGACGGGCTACAAGAACCTCATGGACCTGGCGATTATCAAGTGCACCGAGGAAGAGGAGCAAAACGACCCGAGTCTCACCGATCTTTCGGAGGCATACGTAAAGGTCGACGAGGTGCCGTTTGATTTTGCGCGCCGTCGCCTTACCACCGTGGTGCGCGACCGCAGCGGTAAGACTCAGATGGTCACCAAGGGCGCTGTCGAGGAAATGCTCTCGGTATGCTCGCATGTCGAGATCGATGGTGCGGTTCGCGTGCTGGACGACGAGGTACGCAGGCGTATCCTGGCAACGGTCGCCGATCTGAACGATGACGGTTTTCGCGTGTTGGCGATTGCACAAAAGTCCAATCCTTCGCCGGCCGGTGCCTTTAGCGCCGAGGACGAGTGCGATATGGTCCTGATTGGCTATCTGGCATTTTTGGATCCGCCTAAAGAGTCGACGGCCGATGCCATCGAGGCATTGCGCAACCATGGCGTCGCCACCAAGATTTTGACCGGCGACAACGAGAAGGTCACGCGCACCATCTGTAAGCAGGTGGGACTGCAGGTCAACAACATGCTGCTGGGTAGCGACATTGCTGCCATGGACGATGCGGAGCTCGCCCGCCGTGCCGAGGACGTGCAGGTGTTTGCCAAGCTCACACCGGATCAAAAGGCGCGTGTCGTCTCCGTCCTGCGCGACAACGGGCATGTTGTAGGCTACATGGGTGACGGCATCAACGATGCCTCGGCCATGAAGTCGTCCGATATCGGCATCTCGGTCGATACCGCTGTCGACGTTGCCAAGGAGTCGGCAGACATCATCTTGCTCGAGAAGGACCTGATGGTGCTCGAGGAAGGCATCATCGAGGGGCGTAAGACCTACGCCAACATGATCAAGTACATCAAGATGACCGCGAGCTCTAACTTCGGCAACATGTTTAGCGTGCTTGCCGCGTCTGCCCTGCTGCCGTTTTTGCCCATGATGAGCATCCAGCTGATTCTGCTCAACTTGATTTATGACTGCAGCTGCCTGGCGATTCCCTGGGATAATGTGGACGAGGAGTTCCTGCGCGTGCCGCGTACCTGGGACGCGTCGAGTGTCGGCAGATTCATGATCTGGATCGGGCCCACCAGCTCCATCTTTGACTTTATGACCTACATCTTTATGTACTTTGTCTTCTGCCCGCTGTTTGTGAGCCACGGCGTGCTGTTTAACGAGCTGGCGCATGTTTACTCGGGCGCTGCACTGGAGCAGATGCAGCTGGCATACATCGCGCTGTTTCAGGCCGGTTGGTTTGTCGAGTCCATGTGGAGCCAGACGCTGGTCATTCATATGATTCGCACGCCCAAGCTGCCGTTTATTCAGAGCCGTGCCTCGGCGCCGGTGATGCTGCTCACGATGACGGGCATCGCGCTGCTCACGGCGATTCCGTTTAGCCCGCTTGGGCCTACGTTGGGCCTGGGTGCCCTGCCCGTTGAGTACTTCCTGTTCCTGATCCCGTGCATCTTGCTGTATATGGCGTTGGCAACAAGTCTTAAGAAGGCCTATGTCAGGCGCTATGGCGAGTTGCTGTAACAGGGGATTTGACATGAGAGGAGCGTTCGCATGAACTGGACGCAGATTTGGATTGACCTGTTTGGCACCTCGGAGTGGCTCGGCCTGAATATGGGCTTTTGGGTGGCCAACGGCGTGGTGCTCATCATCGTCGTCATTATGAACGTCGTCTTTTGGAGCATGAAGCCGCTGCCGAAGGACGAATAACGTGCATGGGGCCGCTTGCGTTGCTGTGCCAAAATAAACACTCGAATGATGATTTGCAGATGTGACAAAGGGACTGTCCCTTTGCCGCATTGATCTGAGAGTAGATGTTGATGATTCTATCGTTGGCCCCTATGGAGGGGATTACCGGGCATGTGTTCCGTCGCGTGCATGCGGAGTGTTTCGGCGCACTCGATTGTTATTACACGCCGTTTTTGCCGCCGCCGCGCGTGGGCAACCGCTTTGGCGGTAAGGCGTTTAAAGAGGTCGATCCCGCCAATAACCAGGGGCTTAACGTGGTGCCTCAGCTGATGTCCAAGAATGCGGATGAGTTTGTGTGGGCGGCGCAGGTGCTCGCCGACATGGGTTATCACGAGGTCAATCTCAACCTTGGCTGCCCCTCGGGCACGGTTGTAGCCAAGGGGAAGGGTTCGGGTTTCTTGCGCAATCTCGACGAGCTCGAGGTGTTCTTGAGCGACGTGTGCGAACGCTCGCCGTTGCCGGTGTCGGTCAAGACCAGGCTGGGGTTGGAAAGCGACGACGAATACGAGCGTGTGCTTGGCCTCTATTGCCGCATGCCGCTGGCAGAGCTGATCGTGCATCCGCGCGTGCAAAAGGACCGCTATGCGGGTTCGCCGCGCAAAGAGTTTTACGGCGAGACGCTGGAGCGGGCGCCGTTCCCGGTGGCCTACAACGGCGACATCTTTGATCTTGAGGAGATGGATGCGCTGGTGGAGGCCTATCCCGGAACGCGTCACGTAATGTTGGGGCGCGGCTTGCTTGCGAACCCCGCGCTGGCTCGCATGGTTAAGGGCGGCCCTACTGCCACGGCTGCTGAGCTGCAGCGCTTCTACGACACGCTGTTTGCGGCATATGCGGAAGAGATTGGCGGCAATGCGGTCTTTCGCATGAAGGAGTGGTGGTTCTACGCCAAATGCGCCTTCGCCAATCCCGCTAACGTTCACAAGATCGTGCGCAAGACCAAAAAGGTCGACGAATACCGCGCCGCCGTCGAGCGCGTCTTTCGCGAGCAGCCACTTGCGCCCATAGCCCGCTTTCACGGCTAGTTAGTCGTTGGGGACGTTCTTTAACGACTAGTCATTTAAGAACGCCCCCAACGACTATGTTGCAAAAGCTGTACGTCAGCACCCAAAGATGTCGAAAAATGTCGACTTTGGATGCTGACATACACGTTTGGGTTCGGCGGGGGACTAGGCAATCCTTGCGTCAAGGGTAATGAGCTCCCTGAGCCGCTCTGTGCGTGTCTGCCCATGACGCTTTGCCTTTGCGTCAAACGCCTCAAGAACCGATTCACCCACACGTGCCGATAAAACAACGCTTGGCTCATCAGAGATCGACGGCCTTCCCAGCTTGATGGTGCGACTCTTCGGCCACTCATCTTTTTCGTATGCCTCCGCGGCTTTCTCCAACTCTCCGGGTGCAAACCCCATCATCTTTTCGAGCTGCTTAGCATCCATAGCGCCTCCTATCGATCGACATAATGTCGAGCGCTGGTTCTCGGAATCTCTTTTTGTATACAGTTTTGTAGACAAAAATACAAGCAGCTTATCAAGCTAATTAGCGTGTTTTGACTAGTTTTTTCGATAGGAAATGGGCATCGATGGTTTCGATATTTCTTCACTTTCCAAGTTGGAACATGAGCGCTCATTGAACCTGCAGAGGGGGCACTTTAACAAACTATCGAGGTTCTGGCCAGGAGCTTTCACCGGTCTTCGGTGGTGAGAACAGCTCAATTCGCGACACAGTGTGTCGCGAATTGGAGTAGTCGCTGAGTGTTCTTTAACAACTAGTCATTCAAGAAGAGAGCGTCTAAGTGCCGGAATTGCTATTTTGAGTCGTCCCTAACGACTATTCTGGAGGGCAGTGTGCAAAAAAGGGTAAATATGAGTACTGTTGCCATTGTGGTTGCATTTATTTTCTTCAAAAATAAGGTCCCTGATGAGATTTAATACCATTAGGCTTCTCTTTTATTGAACATATGGGGAGAAATAACGCCGTCTGCGGACGCTCGGGGCGTTGAATGATCCCTGAAATGATTAAAATCGCTGTTACTAAACAAGTAGCAGTACTCATATTTGCCATTTTTTGAACACGGTCCTCTAAGGAGCCCTTTCCAGAGACGTCGGATGGCTTCAAACAGCCATAATCCAAAGGCCGTCTCAAGCAACTAGTCATTTAAGAACGTCCCCAACGACCGCCCACAAAAAGCTGTACGCCAGCATTCAAAGGTGTCGAAAAAAGTCGACTTTGGATGCTGGCGTATATGTTTGGGTTCGGCGGGGGACTAGTTATTGGGGACGTTCTTTAACGACTACTCATTTAAGTGCGTCCCCAATGAGTGGAACTACTCATTTAAGTGCGTCCCCAATGAGTACTAGATCAGGTTCTCCTGTACCCAGGCGATGATGTCGCTCGATTCGTAGAGTGGCTTGCCGTCGATGAACAGGCAGGGAACCTGGCGTTTTCCGCCGACGGCGATGAGCGTCTGCTCGGCATCGGGGTCGGTCGAGATATTGCGCTCGGGAATGGTCACGCCGTTATCGGCCAAAAAGTGCTTGACCCTTATGCAATACGGGCAGCCGGTCATAACGTACAGTGCGAGCTCGTGATCAGTAGCCATGGGTCTCCAATCGGTTGAGGTTTCGATTGAAATACCCAAAGCCGCTGCGGTCTATGCGTGAGCCGACGACGACTCGATTGCCTGGACCAGAAAAGCCGTGGCTCCGGTGCCGCAGGGCTTGTCATAGTAGTCGATAAAGCGCTGATCGGCAAGATAGCCGTGGGCGAGGCCTAGGTATGCTTCGTCTTGAGGTTCGTGCCCCCAGTTAAGGCCAATCCATCGACGGTGCATTGCGACAAGCTTGCGGGCTTCGTTGCTCTTTGGGTCGCCGTCGCCCATGGCAATCGAGAGTTGACCCAGAATAGCGCGTTCAAGTTCCTTCATGTCGTTCCATGTCTGAGGATCCATGTCCAGTAACGTTTCGTTTGCTGCATCGATAGCCTCATCGCCATAGCGCGCTCGCGCCTCGGCACCGTAGCGCTCCTCGTTTTCCTGCACGGTGCGCCAGCGCTCCAGTTGGGGCAGCACGGCGCCCATGAGCGAGACGGCTTCGTCGAGCGACATGCCGGTGTTTTGTGCCAGCCGCGGAGCACAATCCTCGATCATTGCCTCCATCGTGGTCTTATAGGTGTACTTGCCGCGGTCGTAGCACCACTTGCAGTAATGATCGGTCCTGGCGCCCGCGGCATCGGTGCCGCAGTCATCGGGCGTGAGTATCATGCCGCAGCTCTGGCAATAGTGCTCGGGCATTTCGAGCAGGTGCGACAGCGGCTCTCCGGTTACGGCGGCAATGAGTTTCATCATGTCGATGCCCGGGGTGACTTCGCCGCGCTCCCAGCGGCTCACGGCCTGGCGCGTGACATAGAGCTTGGCGGCGAGCTGCTCTTGGGTGAGGCTGTTGGCACGACGGACGGCGATGAGTTTTTCTGCAAAGGCCATGATAGCTCCTTTCTGCTGCTTGCGGCTTTAAGCATACGCGGCGGCCGACGCCCTTCCAAGCAACCGTTGGTTGCAAAAAGGGCGGTCGTGGTGGGGGATTGCACGCAGCGTCCATGCCCTCATGCCGTACAATGACCGGCATGGAACCTATTGCACACATACATACCGACCTGCCGCAGAAGTTCGGCATTCCGCGCAACAGCTTTTTGGCGCCCCATCTGCAGGGGCGCATCGTCTTTGAGCCGGAATTTGCCTCCAATGCAGCGGTTGAGGGCCTGGACTCCTTCTCTCACCTATGGCTGCTCTGGCGCTTTGAAAACGGAACGCCCGGCGGCACGGCGGAAGACATCGCCGCCGATGCCAAGACGCAGGACAGGTCCGGCACCAACGCCAAGTGGTCGAAGACCGTGCGACCGCCGCGCTTGGGTGGAGCCGAGCGCGTGGGCGTATTTGCCACACGCAGCCCGTTTCGCCCCAATCCCATCGGTCTTACCTGCGTCAAGCTCGATTGTGTCGAGCTTACCGACGACGGCCCCATCATCCATGTGCTGGGAGCAGATCTGCGCGACGGCACGCCCATCTACGATATCAAGCCCTACATTCCGTTTGCGGACTGTCACCCGGATGCGACCGGCGGCTGGATTGAAGATGCGCCATGGCAAGAGCTCGACGTTGAGTTTCCGCATGCGCTGCAGGATATGGTCCCGCCTGCAAAGCTCTCCGGCTTGATAGAGGTCCTTCGCCAAGATCCGCGCCGCCCGGGCAGCAAGCACGAGCCAAACCGCGTGTACCACTTGGCTTACGCCGGGCTCGATATATCGTTTACGGTTGACGGAACCAGGCTGACGGTAACTGCCGTCGACAACGCGCAGGACTAACCGGCCATTTGTCCGCATTCCCATAGTGGTGCTGCGTGCATGGGCACGATATTCAGTGGCTGCTCGACGAGGGGGCGCGCGTGGGCGTGGGGTATCAGGACGGCCGTCCGTTCCACGGGCCCTGTCACATCCGCGTGAATCTGGCACTGCCGCTTTCGCGCGTGAGGGAAGCGTGCGACCGCCTGGACTGCTACGTTTTTAATGCACGGTAAGCGGGCGATGCATACGGGGCCTTCTGCCGCGTCGGCTGGAAGGCCCCGTATGGGTAAAGCGTCTGTAACCATTGAGCGCGAGCGCGGCTTTGTCTGCTATTATCTTTGAACTTGAGTCTGTAAACAGGATTGTCTGGAGCTCGATGAAAAGACCTCGTCGCTCGGTCGCCATATCGTTGTTTGTTGCGCTTGCAGTGGTGGGCGCCTTTGTCGTGGCGATAGCTGGCTGTTCCGGGTTGAATGATGGGGCCGCGGCGTCTGCATCAGAAGGCGCAGCCGCCTCGCAGGTCAAAGACGACAACCTTAAGACGCTCAACGTCGGCAGCGACCTCTATCCGCCGTTTGTGTACAGCGACGAGTACGGCAATATTGTTGGCCTGGATGTCGAGATTTTGACCGAGGCTTTGGGCCGCATTGGCTACAAGCCAAAATACCAGCTGATCGATTGGGAAAAGAACAAAGAGCTGCTGGCGAGCGGCGAGCTCGATTGCGTCATGGGCAGCTTTAGTATGACGGGCCGTGAAAGCGATTATCGCTGGGCCGGCCCGTACCTCGCGAGCCGACAGGTGGTTGCTGTCGATCCCGAGAGCGATATCTACACGCTTGCCGATCTTGAAGGTAAAGTCGTGGCGGTCCAGTCCACCACCAAGCCCGAATCGATTCTGCTCGATCACACCAATGAAAACGTTCCGCAGATTAAGGAGCTTTACAGCTTTTCGGACCGCTCATACCTGAACCCGGCGCTCGTCGAGGGCCTGGTCGATGCCATCGCCGCGCACGAGTCCTCGCTGCTCGCCTACGAAAAAGACTATGGCGTGATGTATCGCATTTTGGATGAGCCGCTGCTGGAGGTTGGTTTGGGTACCGCCTTCGATATCAATGACACGCGCGGCATCGACGTTAAGCTTACCCATGCCTACCAAGAAATGCTTGCCGATGGCACCATGGAACGCCTGGTGTCAAAGTACTTTGATGACCCTTCGCCATTTTTGAATATGGAGGGCCTGTCGTGATTGATGCACCCGACCACACCGCAGATGAGCGGGACGATCGCTCGGCCCGGGTATGGCTCTTTGCCGCCCTGTTGGGGATGGCGCTCTCGGCTGTTGCCGGCGTGATGAGCTACGGTTACACGACAGCTCAGGCCGAACAGCGCTTTGCCGAAGCTGTCAATTACGTGGCGACGCAGAGCCTTTCCTACGATGCGTTCAACAACGCCTATGCGACCAAAAACCTGATTCGCGTTATGGAGATTGCCGGAGAGGCGGCGCGCAATATGGAGCGCGACGGCTCGGTGGATAACGCTACGCTGGAGCAATATGCTGACCAGTTTAATGTGACGGCGCTGATCGTGACTGACGGATCGGGCAACTTGGTGTCCGAGTCCTCGAAGGATGACGTGGGCTACGAGTCGCTCGCTGCGAATTTCAAAGAGGCGCCTGTGCTGGAGGTGGCAGCCCATCCGCTTAAGTCCTATACCGCTCGCATTACGCTTGCGGACGATTCGGTCGCAGACATTGGCTGCGTGGCCCGGCGGGACGGTGAGGGCATCGTTGTCGCGGTGAGGCACCAGAGCGCCAAGGCGGTCGCGAGCAATACGCTCAAGTTGCAGAGCTTGCTCGATGGTTATGAGACTATCGATAGCGGCAATATCGTGATCGAAAACGACGGTAAGGTCGTTGCGACCAACGCTGTCGAGCCCGCCGTGTCAGGCGTGTTCGATTTGCCTGCGACGGATGCCATCATTGTCAACGGCATTAAGGAGCGTTGCCTGGCTGGTAAGGTCAGATTGGTCAATGCCAACGGAGAGTGGTATCTGGGCACATTTGGTAAAGCGTGCAATTTTTACGTGTACACCTATGCGCCCGCGCAGCGTTACTTTGAGGTTGTCGCCGCTGTTGTTGCCAGTGTATTGGCGCTCTACGGCGGTGTTATAGCCACTGTTGTGTTGGCGCGCCGCCGCGCCGAGCGCCAACGCTTTGCCGACCTGTTGCTGCAGGAGCGCGACTATGGCGACAAGCTGGCAAAAGCAGCGCGCGAAGCCTCGTCTGCCAACTCTGCAAAGACGGAGTTCCTGCGTCGCATGAGCCACGACCTGCGCACGCCCATCAACGGCATTCGCGGTATGGTCGAGGTGGGCAATGCCAATGCAGACGACCTGCAAAAGCAGACTGAGTGCCGCTCAAAGATCTGGACGGCGTCGGGACTGCTGCTCGACCTTGCGAACGAGGCACTCGATATGAGTCGCCTGGAGAGCGGGCAGGTCAGCCTGGACCTCGTGCCCACAAATTTGGTGGCCCTCAACTATGAAGTGCGCGATATTCTGGAGCGCCAGGCCGAGGAACGTCTGGTGACAATTATCTGTGACCAGGAGGCTCTCGATCATCCCTATGTTAGAGCGAGCGTGACGCACCTTAAGCGCCTGTTGGCCAATATTGCCGGCAACGCCGTCAAGTACAACCGTCGGGGCGGCTATGTTCGCATGACGTGTCGCGAGGTGGAGCCGATGGACGGCATCTCCGTCTATGAATACACGATCGCCGATAACGGCGTTGGTATGAGCGAGGAGTTCCAACAGCACATCTACGAGCCGTTTACCCGCGAGAAACAACAGGTGGAAGGCGCTTTATCGGGAACTGGCCTGGGTGTGTCTATTGCCAAACAGTTAGTCGAGCTTATGGGCGGAACCATGAGCTTTACGAGCGCCATGGGGCAGGGGACGACGTTTACCATCCGCCTGCCGTTTGAGAGGTGCAAGCAATCCGAGATTCCCCAGACGGTTTCCGTGGATGCAGGCGACAACGATACGCTCCAGGGCCTGCGTGTTTTGCTCGTAGAGGACAACGACCTGAATGCCGAGATCGCACAGTTTACGCTCGACCGCGCCGGTGCTGTCGTGACACATGTTAAAGATGGCGAGTCTGCCGTCGAGACGTTTGCCGTGAGCGCATCGCACGAGTACGACGTGGTGTTGATGGACATTATGATGCCTGGTATCGATGGTCTTGAGGCCACGCGCCAGATTCGAGCGCTCGACCGCGAGGATGCCGCGACTACACCGATTATCGCCGTGAGCGCCAATGCCTTTGCCGACGACCGTAGGCTTTCGCGCGAGGCGGGTATGAACGCGCACCTGAGCAAACCCGTGAGTTCGCAGGAGCTCATTGAGGCGCTTGAGCACATAGCTGCCGCCGCTTCATAAGCATATGGCCCGGTTCCAACCACTGTTGGTTGGAACCGGGCCATATCGCTATTTGCAAGACCTGCTTTTAGGCTTACTTTTCATGAATCTGCTTGCCGCAAAGATGTTCAATCGAAATCTCGTAGAGCTGGACACCCTTGATGTCTTTGGCGATTTCCTCCTCGACTTCTTCGGCAGAAGGGTAGTACTTAAGCGCGAGCTGGCGGACTTTGTCCTCGATAAACGCAGGCGCCTCATCTACCAGGCGACAACGGCCAAAGACCACGGTACTCATAACGTAGGGAGCCCAGTCGTCGTCCTTGTACCACTCGTTGCCGTAAACGGTAAAGCAGACTTTATCATCACGCCTGAGTGAATCGACCTTGTGGCCAGCCTTGGCACCATGGAAATAAATCTTGTCGTGCTCGGCGTCAAAGAAGTAGTTGACGGGAATGGCATACGGGTAGCCACCATCGCCGTTGACGGCAAAGACACCGCGCTTGCAGATAGCGAGCAACTCGCGCGCTTCCTCGTCAGTGATGGCGCGTTTCTTTCGACGTAAGGGCCTAAACATCGTTGGCTTCCTTTCTAACTGTGCATGGTGGGTGGGCACAAACTATAGCGAAACAGTTCCGTTTTTCTTGATGCGGGAGAGGATGTTTTTGAGCTTGTTAAAGTCGAGCGGTTTGGGCAGATGGGCGTTCATGCCGGCATCGTGTGCCGCCTTGGCGTCCTCGGCAAAGGCATTGGCGGTGAGCGCGATGATGGGGATGTCGGCTGCATCGGCCTTCTCGCTCAGACGAATCGCGCGAGTTGCCTCGTAGCCATCCATACCCGGCATCATGATGTCCATCAGGATCGCATCGAAGCTGCCGGCGGGACGACTAGTGTATAGTTCGACCGCTTCTTTGCCGTCGGCGGCGCGAGTTACGACGATGCCTTCGCTTTCGAGCAGGGCCTGGGCAATTTCGGCATTGAGCTCGTTGTCTTCGGCCAAAAGAACGTTCATGCCGGCAAGCGAGCAGCTGATCGCCTGCTCGTCCGCACCTTCTCTTGCCTGAGGGTTCTTGTCGATATCGAGCGGAATCTGGACGTTGAACGTACTTCCCATGCCGACCTCGCTCGAAATCTCAATCGTGCCGCCCATCATGTCTATGAGCGATTTGACGATCGGCATGCCCATGCCAGTTCCCTGAAATTTACTGCGGGCATCGTTGCCCTCTTGGGCAAACGGTTCGTAGATGTGCTTTAGAAACTCGGGCGACATGCCGATGCCGGTGTCCGAGACGCTAAAGCAAAACACGGCGTGCTCGTCGTCGACCGGCTTGATGGTCGATGAGAACGTGACGGTGCCTCCGTGCTTGTTGTACTTGATGCTGTTGTCGAGCAGGTTGACAAGGATCTGCCGAATATGGGTGGGGCTGCCGATCATATATTGGTCGACAGCGTAGGGCTCGCTGGTGTCGAGCATGGTTATGCCGCGGTCCGATGCGCGGAGCTTGCACAGTACGAGCGCATTGTCGCACAGCTCTTTAAGGTTGAATGATTCGTGCTCGAGCGTCACTTTGCGCTCCTCGATCCTGCCCATCTCGAGGATGTCGTTAATCAGTGACAGCAGGTGATTGGCGGCAACGCGCGCCTTGGCGCGGCTTTCGCGGGCGACCTGCATGTCGCCTTCTCTCAATTCCTCAATTTCGATAAGGCCCAGGATGCCGTTGAGCGGCGTGCGGATGTCGTGGCTCATGCGCGTGAGGAAAGCGGTTTTGGCGGCGTTGGCGGCATCGGCTTTCTGCCGTTCCTCCTGTGCGCGGTAAAGCGACCAGACAAGGATGACGATGCCGGTGAGCAAAATGCAGATGACGACTGCCGCAATGACGATGCGGTTGCGGTAGAGAAGTCGGAACGCATCCGATTCTTGCGCCGAGTACGATGTGGGGAAATAGCTGTTTGCAGAGAGCGATTCACCTGCATTGACGATGCCCTTATTGATGATTCCCAGCAGCTCGGGCTTGCCGCGCGAAATTAAACACGATAGTTGTGCCGTGTTGGTGAGTTCCTGTGTTTCGAAATCCTCGATGTCGTAGATGTCGCGGAGAGTTTCCAGGCGCGTGCTGGGGACAATGATGCAACGTGCCTTCCCCTCATCGAGGGCTTTGAGCACCTCGCCGTCATTCGAATACTCGGTTACCGTTGCGTTCGGAAAGAGACTTTCGAGCTCAAAACGGTTAACGATTGTGCTCTTTGTACAAGCGATGTTCTTAAGGTCGCTGTTCAGGTTTTTGCCATTGTGAATGGCGGTCAGCGAAACCGTTCCCATCGAGTTTGACTGGATGACCCCTGTCTGCTCGGCGAGCCAGTAGTCGCGAAACAACGGCAGGGCGACATCGATGGTTCCGTTGGAAAGGGCTTTGATCATTTGCTTGTTGTTCGAGAGTGCGATTGTTTTGACCGTAATGTCAAACTTGTCGTGCAACGTCGTTGCAAGCGAGGCGAGCGACCCTTCCATCTCGCCGTCGTCATTTTGCGTACAGTAGGGAAGTTGGTTTTTAAGATAGCCGAGCGTGATGGTATTGCCGTTTTCTTTGAGCCAGGTGGTCTCGGTGCCGGTGAGCGATGACGAGCCACTGTTTTGGGTCGAGTAACTCGTTTTGACTTCCTCGTTATAGCGCGGGTTATCGCGGGCGATGGTCGTCATGGCGGCGTTGATGTCGTTCATCAGGTCAGGGCGGCTTTTGGGAACGGCAAAATAGTAGTCGCTCGAGCCTACGTAGAACATGGGTGACGCATCGGGCGACGAAATGGTGTCGTTCATGATGACGGCGTCGACCTCGCCGTCTGCAAGCGCCTCAAAGAGGGCGCTGCCGGTGTCGATTTCTTTATAGGTGCAGGTAACGTCTTCGTTGGCGAGCCACTGCTGGCCGACGATAGTTTGCATAACGCCAGAGTTGCAGCCGATGGTGAGGCCTTGGAGCGCCTGAGGGTCACCCTTGGCTAGATCGTCGCGGTCGGGCCTGGCGTAGATATAGTAGCGCTCGGTGCCCTCGGGATTTGAGGAAAAGAGCAGCTTCTGCTCGCGTTCTGCCGAATACGAGATGTTGGGCATGAGGTCGATTTCGCCTGCCTCGAGCATGTCCATAAGCTCGGAGAAGGTGCCGCTAACGTATTCGTATTGCCAGCCCTTTGTGTAATACGAGAGGGTCTGGAGGTACTCGTAGCCCCATCCCGAGAGGCGCTCGCCCGGCGTGCCTTCCTGGAAGCCTTTGTTGTTGACGAGCCAGCCAACGCGGACCGTCTTGACCTGGCGGTCGGAGTCGGCGGCAAAGGCGGGGGCAGGCATGACGGCGCTCAGTACGGTGAGTACGGCAACCGCGACGGCTAGGGTGCGATATAGAGCCAAACGAAGGATGGCGGAAGGTTTCACATGTAATCCTATCGAGTCGAGACAGTATCACATAAGGATACCAGCTCAACCTGCCCACTCAGCCACCGCACCGCTAAACGGTCAGGTAGTCATTGGGGACGTTCTTGTTTGACTAGTCATTTAAGAACGTCCCCAATGACTAGTTCCGTTTGCGGGGGAGGCGTGGGACAATACCGAGCGAATGTGATTGGGCGTCTGGGAAAAGAGGTCGCGATGAACAAGTTGAGGACGCTTGCCGACGTGTTGCGCCAGGCTGGCTTTGCGCGCATCACGGGCCTGTTTCTCGTCTTCTATCTGCTGTGCTCGACGGCCGTCTGGCTGTCCGAGCCCACGACCCTCACGTTTGGCGACGGCCTCTGGTTTAGCTTTGAGACCGTATCGACGATCGGCTTCGGTGATATCCCGGCCGAGACGCCGGTTGCCCGCGCTATCACCGTCGTTTTGAGCGTCATCAGCATCTTCTACATCGCCATGCTCACGGGCGTGGCGGTGAACTACTGCAACACGCTCATCAAGATGCGTCAAAAGGACACCATGGCGCGCTTTATGGACGATCTTGAGCACCTGGAAGAGCTCGATCGTGACGAGCTCGCCGACCTGTCGCGCCGTGTGCGCGAATATCGCCGACGCCAACGCTAGAACGGGCGACGCGCGTCACGACGAGGGGGACTGAATATGAATATCACGGTATACCTGGGCGCGAGCGTCGGCAACGACCCGGCGTTTCTGCCTGCAGTGCGAGAGCTCGGCACGTGGATTGGCTCCAACGGCCACGCGCTGGTATACGGCGGCTCCAAGTCGGGCCTGATGGGCGCGCTTGCCGATAGCGTGCTCAATGCTGGCGGGCATGTGACGGGCGTTGAGCCGAGCTTTTTTATCGAGGCAGAGTTTCAACACGACGGTATTGACGATCTCATCGTGACGAGTGACATGGCCGAGCGTAAGGCCAAGATGATCGAGCTCGGCGACGCGTTCATCGCCTTCCCGGGCGGTACGGGCACGCTCGAGGAGATTGCCGAGGTCATGTCCGCCGTGTCGTTGGGGCATCTCGATGCGCCGTGCATCCTGTACAACCTCGGGGGCTACTACAACGATCTTAAGTCGCTGCTCGGGCGCATGATCGACAAGGGCCTATCGAGCCCGCAGCGCCAGACCGGCATCTACTTTGCCGACGACCTGCGTCAAATCGCATCGATTATCGGCGCCTAAGCCTTAGGCTCATCGCTCGTGCGGCACCCAACGGCACCGTTCGCGGCGTAGATGGTTAGCCCGCCCGAGGCCTGCTCGTCCTACAATAAAACGTATCTTTGTCGATTTGACCACGGGAGGTCCCGATGGATACCCTTGCAAAACCCAAAAACCGTGCGCTGTTCTTAGTGAGCGTGGCTGCGACCGGTGCGTTTGCGGGCACCGCGGTCTGGCTGTTCTTCTTTGCGATGGAGCGCGGTATCGACTATCTATGGACCGAGATCCCGCATATGCTGGGCGTCGCTTCACCCGAGCTCGCGAGCGGCCCGTTCGGGTTTTTGCCGTATCCGTTTTTCGTCTGCCTGCTGGGCGGCCTGCTGATCGGCCTGTACGAAAAGCTTACGGGCACCAAGACCGATGACCTCAACCAGGTAATGGCCAAGGTTAAGCAAGACGGTCGCTATCCGTACGACAACCTGGGCAAGCTTTCGCTCGCGGCGTTGCTGCCGCTGCTGTTTGGCGGAAGCATTGGACCGGAGGCCGGCCTGACCGGCGTTATCGCGGGTCTGTGCAGCTGGGTCGGCGACCGCATGCGTCGCTTTGGTGCCGAGTTTAGGCAGCTCACGCTGCTGGGTACCCAGGCCGCCCTGACGGCGCTCTTTACCGCGCCCGTCTTTGGTTTTGTGGCGCCGCTCGCCGGTAGCGCCGATGGCCAGGGCGCCAACGAAGACGAGGATTCCGCCTCCGACGAGATCACCATCAAGCTGCCCAAGGCGCAAAAGACCGTGGTCTACGGCATCGCGATTGCCGGCGGCCTGGGCACCTATCTGCTGCTCGGACAGCTTATGGGCGGCGGTATGGGTATGCCGAGGTTCGAGGCTGCCCAGGTGGGCAACCTTGAGCTTGTCTGGCTTATTCCCCTGGCACTCATCGGTACGGTCTGCGGCTGGCTGTACTTTGTCTCGGAGCACGCGAGCGAGGCGTTGGCCCACACCATAGGGGAGCGCCCTGTCGTCAAGGCCATGCTAGCCGGTCTGGCGCTCGCCATCTGTGGCACGGTCCTGCCCTACACCATGTTTGCCGGCGAGACCCAAGCCGACGTGCTCATGGAGACCTATCTGACCATTCCCGCCGGCGTGCTTATCGCGACCGGTCTTGTTAAGGCCATGCTGACGCCCGCCCTCATCAACCTTGGTTGGCGTGGCGGCCACTTCTTCCCGGTTATCTTCTCGGGTGTGAGCCTGGGCTATGGTCTTGCCATCCTCACCGGCGCCGATCCGGTCTTTTGCGTCGCCGTCTGCACCGCCTCGACGATGGGCGCCGTTATGCGTCAGCCGGTCATGGTTGTGGGCCTGCTGCTCATGTGCTTCCCGCTCAAGGGTATCGTCTGCATGATCATCGCCGCCGTCATCGCGGCGGGCATTCCGCTGCCCAAGCCGCTGCGCAAGTAGCACGGTAGCGCGCGGGCAATACAAACATCTCAAGCCCGGTGTGGGCGCTGTGTCACGGATTTGCGGGTGGACTGAATCTCGCCTGGCACCGACGCTACTTCCAAATCGCGAGCGCGGCGGTGCCCAGCACGATGAGGAAAAGGCCGATGGCGCTTCGATGCGACAGCTTTTCGTTGAAGGCCAGTCGTGCGAACAGCACCGATACGACAATCGATAGTTTGTCGATTTGCACGACGACGCTCACCTGGCCTGCAGCGATGGCGTAGTAGTACAGCAGCCACGACGCGCCGGTCGCAATGCCCGATGCCGCAAGAAATGCGAGTTCGCGCGGGTCAATGCGCGCGACCTGCTCCAGCTTTCCCTTGGCAGCCACGATTGCCCATGCCATAACAAGTACCACACAGGTGCGGATTGCCGTGGCCAGGTTTGACTCGACACCTTCGATGCCGATCTTGGCGAGGACGGAGGTGAGTGCCGCGAACACGGCGGCGCCGAGGGCGTAAGCGAGCCAGGCTCGGTCTTGCTTTTGCTCTGCGCCGACGGACTGCTTTTTCTCGATCATCAAAAACGTGCCGAGCGTGATAACTGCGGTTCCCACGAGCTTGACCGCCAGGTTGCCTGTCTCACCAAAAAGCACTATGGCGATCAGCACGGCGAGCACGGTGCTCATCTTGTCGACGGGTACAACCTTGTTGACGTCTCCGATGCTGAGCGCCTTAAAGTAACAGATCCACGAGGCGCCGGTGGCGAGTCCCGAGAGGGTGAGGAATAGCCAGGCTTTGGCGGGAATGGCGCCGATTGCTCCGATGGATCCAGAAATGCCCGCCATTGCCCAGGCAAATACGAGCACCACGCAAGTACGGATGGCGGTTGCAACGTCGGAGTCGGTGTGCCTGATGCCGCATTTGGCCAAAATGGATGTGATGCCGGCAAAGAAAGCTGATGCAAATGCTGCTGTAACCCACGACACGGGTTGAGCGCCTCCTCATAAAAGACCGCGCCAGATCTGCGGCGCATGCCCGATGATACCGCGCTTGCCTACAGGTCGCGTGTCCGGTAGACCTTGGCGCTGACGATGCAGCTAAGTGCACATAGCACGAGGGCCAGTACCGCAATTCCTGCGCACAGGCAGCCGAGGACGGCGGGATCGGGATTCGCCCCGGCAATCGATATGAGCCAGTTGCTGATGGGGTTGGAGGAGCTCAACGCTGCCATGGCAAGGCACCCGAGCAGGGCAAACAGGCCGACGGAAAGGCGCAGCGCCTCCATGTGTCCAAATCGAAAGAACAGCGGCTGTGCCAAAAACACCATCATGAGGGAGATGAGCATCGATGCGGCGGAGGCTATTGTGGTCTCAAAGACGATCTGTCCCGTCGAGGGCATGCCCGTGTGATCGAAGAACGGAAGGGTGATGATGCTCAAAAGCGCGGCGGCGCACGCCATGACGGCTGAGAAGACAACGATGCACAGGTAGCGGGCACAAATAATGTCTTTGCGCGAGAGGGGCAGCGTTGCCCGATAACGCTCCCATCCGTTTTGATTGTCGAAGCCGGCCAGCGAGCTCATGACCATGATAGGCGACATGGCGCTGACCGCGCAGGCGCCGGCACTCATGCCGGAATCTCCATCCGATGCGTTGGCGAGAGTCAGCACGACGAATATGAACAGGCCGACGCCCGCGATACTCGGGATAAGCGTGCGAACGATGGCGAGCTCGGACATAAAGGCGCGTTTCATTTCGAAGCCCCTTTCAGCATGAGGCGAAGATAATCATCAATGGTTGCCCGATCGCAGGGAATCTCGGGGAAAGCCTCGAGCGTATCGCGACGGTTGGGCACGAGCACGTCCACGCTATAGGCGTGGCGGGCGGCACGGGCGCCTTCGACGCAAGCCGTAAGCTCGGCGGCCTGTGCTTGGGTACAGTGGGCGATGCCGGCGCGGTCGGTAATGTCCTCGCGCGGCAGGTCAAATACAATCGAGCCGTTATCGATGCAGATGACGCGGTCGGCGGTACGATCGAGGTCGGACGTAATGTGGCTCGAGAGCAGTACGCTGCGCTGGCCGTCGGAAACAAAGGCGAGCAGCTCATCGAGTAGTTCCTCGCGCGCCATGGGATCGAGGCCCGCGGTGGCTTCGTCCAAAACGAGCAGCTTGGCATTGTGGCTGAGCGCACAGGCGAGCTGCAGCTTCATGCCCATGCCGCGGGAGAGGTCTTTGACCTTGGCTTTGGGATCAAGGCCAAATCGGTCGATAAATCTGGCGAACGTTTCGCTACTCCACGTGGGGTACGCCGGGCCTACGAGCCTCTCGATCTGGCCTACCTTGAGCGTGGAGGGGAAAGGACACGTGTCCAGGACAAGACCGACGCGGGAGCGCAGGTGGCGTTGCGATTCATCGGGCGCCTCGGCGCCACAGCGCTGCCCAAACAGGCGCACCTCGCCGGCATCGAGTTTGATAAGCCCGAGCGCGGCTCGAATCGTCGTTGTTTTGCCAGCACCGTTGGCACCAACAAAGCCAACGATCTGGCCAGGCTCCACGGCGAGCGTGACGTCGCGTAGCGAAAAACGGTCGCTCACACGGCGTGAGATGCCTTTGATTTCTAGCAAGTTTTGCATGGTATAGCCTTTCTTGCAGATGGCTACTGCATGGTTTCGGGGGCTACGAGGTCGAGCATCTCGTGCAGCTTGTCGCGCGTGACGCCCAAGGCTTCGGCTTGGCTCGCCGCTTTCGCAAGCAGCTCTTCGATATGGCAGAGCTGGTTTTCGCGCAAGAGTTCTTGGTTGCCCTCGGCGACAAAACAGCCCTTGCCCTGCACGGTGCAGATAAAGCCGAGTTGCTCCAGGTCGGCGTAGGCGCGCTTGGTGGTGATGACGCTCACGCCCAGGTCGCTCGCCAGCGCGCGGATACTGGGGAGCTTGGCTCCCGCAGCGAGTGCGCCCGAAAGGATCTGGGCTTTGACCTGCGAGGTTATCTGCTCGTAGATGGGCTTGTCGCTCGAATTGGATAGGATGATGTCCACAGCGGCTCCTTAGCTGTTGGGCTACACGTGTATATAACCGGTAAGCACAGTATATATACACTATGCACAGTTATGCAAGAGGAAATGTGGGCTCGTCTGTCCCTTCGTTCGTTTGTCTCGATCTGTAACATCTGGAGCCGATTTTGGCAGTTAGATGTTACAGATTGAGACAGCCCCGACCTTCCTGCCTGTTTGTCTCAATCTGTAACACTTAGCCCCGATTTTGGCGGCTATCTGTTACAGATTGAGACATTGGTTGTCCGCCTGCTTGTTTATCTCGATCTGTAACAGGTGGAGGCTCAAAACCCGTCTTCCTGTTACAGATTGAGAAAGAGATTGAGACGGCGTCGATCTTCCCAGCCGTTTATCTCGATCTGTAACATCTGGAGTCGATTTTGGCGGCTAGATGTTACAGATTGAGACAGTCCTTGAAGCAGCGGCCCACAACACAGCGAGCTTGGCTAATGAATTTGTCCTGATAGGTGCCCTATGGCGGGCTTTCGCGGCTACAATAGTGCGGTTACAACGACGTAATGCACTCAATGCAAGAAAGGATCCGCATGGCAAGCCTGTCGGATGAAATCTCGTCGCGCCGCACATTCGCGATCATCAGCCACCCGGACGCCGGTAAGACCACGCTTACCGAGAAGCTGCTGCTCTATACCGGCAGCATCCAGACTGCCGGCTCGGTTAAGGGCAAGAGCTCGGCCAAGCATGCCGTCTCGGACTGGATGGACATCGAGAAGGAGCGCGGTATCTCCGTCACCTCTTCGGTGCTGCAATTCACCTATAACGGCGCCTGCGTCAACATCCTCGATACCCCCGGCCACCAGGACTTCTCGGAGGATACCTACCGTACCCTTATGGCTGCCGACGCCGCGGTCATGGTCATTGACGGCGCTAAGGGCGTCGAGGCCCAGACCAAAAAGCTCTTTAAGGTCTGTACGCTGCGCCATATTCCCATCTTTACCTTTGTGAACAAGCTCGACCACGAGGCTCGCGACCCCTTTGAGCTCATGGAAGAGATCGAGAACGTCCTGGGTATCAATACGTATCCCATGAACTGGCCGATCGGCAGCGGCCGCAACTTCCGCGGCGTGTTCGACCGTCAGACCCGTCGCGTCATTGCCTTTGAGGGCGACGGCCACGCCAACGCCACCAAGAAGGTTGCCGAGGTCGAGGCCGAGCTGGGCGATCCGGCCATGGATGAGCTCATCGGCGAGGAGAACCATAAGAACCTGATGGACGACATCGAGCTGCTCGATGGTGCCGGCGACGAGCTCGACTTGGATGCCGTGGCCTGCGGCAAGCTGAGCCCGGCGTTCTTTGGCTCGGCGCTTACCAACTTTGGTGTGGAACCCTTCCTTAAGGAGTTCCTGCGCCTGGCCCCGACGCCGCGCGCCTATACCGATACGCTCGCCGGCGAGCCGGTCGATCCCTGCCGCGACGACTTTAGCGGTTTTGTGTTTAAGATCCAGGCCAACATGGACAAGAATCACCGTGACCGCATCGCCTTTGTGCGCATTTGCTCGGGCAAGTTCGAGCGCGGCATGGACGCTTTCCACGTGCAGGGCAACCGCAAGCTTAAGCTTGCCACGGGCACCTCGATGATGGCCGACGACCGCGCCATCGTGGACGAGGCGTACGCGGGCGATATCGTGGGCCTGTTCGATCCGGGTATCTTTAGCATCGGCGACACCGTGTGCTCCGGCAAGCGCCACGTGCAGTATCCGCAGATCCCGACGTTTGCCCCCGAAATGTTCGCTCGCATTACGCAGGTCGATACGCTCAAGCGCAAGCAGTTCGTCAAGGGCATGGAGGAGCTTGCCCAGGAGGGTGCCATCCAGATCTTCCGCGAGCTGGGTGCCGGCATGGAGAGCGTCATTGTGGGCGTGGTCGGCGTGCTGCAGTTCGAGGTGCTCGAGCGCCGCCTGAAGGCCGAGTACCGCGTTGAGGTACGTCGCCAGCCGCTGCCCTATACGGACATCCGCTGGATCCAGAACGACCCCGATACCATCGATATCCCGGCTCTTTCGCTCACGCGCGACACGCTGCGCGTCGAGGACATGCGCGGCGGCAAGCTGCTGCTGTTCACGAGCCCGTGGAACGTGGACTGGGCGACCGACCACAACCCCAACCTTATCCTGTCGGAGTTTGGCAACGTAGCCTTTTAACGCATCGGCGCCGTGGCCCTGCGGTGCCGCCGCGCCGCTTGCTTGCCTGATGCCGTGTGAGCGGCTATCATACCCACCGTCGTCTCAAGACCGGGGCGTCCGAGCAGTTCGGGTCCGATATCCTGCTCGTTAAACCTAAAACCAAAGGAGTACACAATGATCAAGAAGGTCATGGAGGACTATAAGGTCCTGTTGCGGAGCATTCCCGCGGCAACGGTTTCGCTGTTTTTCGTGAGCGTCATCATGATGAACCTGCTGGCCAACAAAGAGCTCATCAGCCTGCCGTATCTGGCACTCGATTGCGGCTTTGTGGTGAGCTGGGTTTCGTTTTTGTGCCAGGACATGATCTGCAAGCGCTTTGGCGCTAAGGCATCCATCAAAATCTCTATCCTCGCGCTGCTGGTCAACCTGGCTGTGAGCCTGTGCTTTTGGGCATGCTCTCTCACGCCCGGCATGTGGGGCGCCTACTACGACACGGATATGATCGAGGTCAACACCGCCCTTAACGCCACCATCGGCGGCACCTGGTACGTGGTGCTGGGCTCTTCGCTGGCAATGCTCGTTTCTGCCGTGGTTAACTCCACGCTCAACCAGTCGCTCGGCCGTATGCTCAAAAAGAATAACTTTGCGAGCTTCGCCTTCCGCTCCTATGTGTCCACGGGTGTTGGCCAGTTTATCGACAACCTGGTCTTTGCCATTGTGGTGAGCCACACGTTCTTTGGTTGGACTTGGGTGCAGGTCATTATGTGCTCGCTGACGGGCGCCGTCGCCGAGCTGCTGTGCGAGGTCTTCCTGAGCCCCGTGGGCTACAAGGTTGTGCGTGGCTGGGAGCGCGAGAACGTGGGCGCCGAGTACCTCGAGCGCCACGCAACCGCCTAAGGAGCAAGTATGCGGGTTTTGATCACGGGCGCTTCGGGCGGTATCGGAGCCGCGTGCGTGCAGCGCTTTTTGGACGAGGGTCACGAGGTCGTGGGCTTTGATCTGCTGCCGGCGGCGATCGAACACGAGCGCTACCGCCATCTGATCGTTGATGTCCGCGAGCCGGACTCGTTTCCGGGCAACCTTGAGCCTCAGGTAATCGTGAACGTTGCCGGTACGCAGGATTCGGCCGATGACATCGCCGCCAACCTGCGTGGCACCATCAACGTGACCGAGCGCTACGCCTTTGTGGGGGAGGGGCTTGCCGCCAAGCCGACGCCGGCTATCAAATCCGTGGTCAATGTGGGGTCGGCGAGCGGACATACGGGATCGGAGTTTCCCGCCTATGCTGCCAGCAAAGGCGGCATTATCGCCTACACCAAGAACCTTGCAAACCGCCTGGCGCCGCGGGCCATCGCCAACAGCGTGGACCCGGGCGGCGTTATCACGCCGCTCAACCGTTGCGTGATGGAAGACGAACGCCTGTGGAACCAGATTATGGAGCTCACACCGCTTAAACGCTGGGCCACCGCCCAAGAGATCGCCGAGTGGATCTACTTTGTGGGCGTGACCAACCGGTTTATGACCGGGCAGAGCCTGCTGATCGATGGCGGCGAGGCCGGCCGCACACAGTTTATCTGGCCCGAATAGGAAACGCGCCCGATGGAAAGCCGTCGGGCGCGTTTTTGATGTATCGGTTTTTAGCCGAGGCAAGTCCAGTTGACGGGGGTCGAGCCGTGCTGTTCGAGTAGCCGATTGGCTGCCGAGAAGGGGCGCGACCCCATAAAAGCGGGGAGTTCTGCCGTGGCACGGTTGGCCGAAAGCGGCGAGGGGTGCGTGGAGGCAAGGCAGAACTTGCCGCCCGCCTTGCCCGCGCCGGTCGCGGCGAGCTTGCCCTCGACCATCTGCTGGGCAAAGCGGCCCCATGCCAAAAAGACGACCGGCTGGGGCAGCTGACAGCAGCGTTCGATAACGTAGTCGGTGAGCGTGCTCCAGCCCAGCTTGGCGTGTGAGTTCGCGGCATGCTCGCGCACGGTGAGCGTAGTGTTGAGGAGCAGGACGCCCTGTTGTGCCCATGGGGTCAGGTCTCCCGTGGCGGGGATGGGGCAGCCCAGATCGGCGCTGAGTTCCTTATAGATGTTGCGCAGGCTCGGCGGCAGTTTGGTTTGCGTCGCGGGGACCGAGAACGAAAGCCCCATGGCCTGGTTGGGTCCGTGATAGGGGTCTTGACCCAAGATGACAACTTTGGCTTGGTCTGCCGGCGTGTAGGCGAGGGCATTGAGGATGTCGTCTTGTGCCGGGTAGATAGTCTGCTCGGCACGTAAAAGGGCGATGCGCTCGAGCAGCTGGTTCGTCGTGTCACGTACCGGCTGCGGCGCATCGCCCAACCAAGTTGCTATGTTGCGGTCGCGGGTTGCGGTGTCCATGGGGCTCCTTTATGGCAGATGCTCTGTTGGCATCTATTGTAAAGGCGCACCGGTTGCCTTTATGCCACGGCTGTATGAAGAGTGGGGTCTACGAGACGCGCTCGGGCGCTCCTGCCATGCGAGCGTGTTCATGTGCGCGAAGACGAGGAAGCTCGACGGTTGCCACCATGACACCGGTGAGGATGAGGGCGGCGCCAAAGAAGGCGATGGGGCTCAGGACCTCGCCGACCAGGAAGAACGAGAAGACGGCGGAGCAGACCGGCTCGAGCGAGAAGGCAAAGCCGGTGGTCTCGGCGGGCACGTGGGGCTGCGCGAGCGTTTGGGTGATAAAGCCGTAGGCAGAGCAGATGAGCGCGAGTGCGACGACGACCACGACCTCGCCCGGCGTGCCGGGAAGCGTGAAACCGCCAAAGGCAAATGCGGCGATGCCCGAGAACAGGCCGCCAAAGCCCAGCTGCCAAACGCCCAGAGCCAGCGGGTCGACATCTTCGACAAAGCGCTTCGCCACAATGATATGGCCGGCATAGACAAAAGCGGAGAGCAGCATGATGATCGCGCCGGGATTCAGGCTGGTAAAGTCGGCACCCGAGAGCAGCAGCATACCGCAGGTGACGATGGCGGTGCCGATGAGTACCTTGCGCTCGGGGGCGCGACGCAGCAGGGCGGCGTTGGCAAACGGCACGATCACGACCGTCAGGCTCTGCAAAAAGCCGGCGGTGGAGGCGGAGGTAAGGCTGGAGCCCAAGCACATGCAGGTGAGCTCGGTTGCCATGATGGCGCCGATGATGGCGGCGCGAACCATCAGGTCGCGGTTGATGCGGAAAGCGCGCTTGTGGAAGAGCAACAGGCAGGCCGCAAAGGCGATGATGCAGCGCAGCGCAACGATGCTCGTGGCGTTCATGCTGTCCATGCCGATCTTCATGAGGGGATACGAAAAGCCCCATGCGACGGGAACGGAAAACGAGAGCGCGATTGCTTTTTTGCGATCCATGGGACTCCTTTTGTTACAGAACGGTTTCGCAAAAAGGATTCTGCTCCCAGATTTAGATGTAGTAAAGCGAATGTATCTTCAGTATGATTAAGTAATACTAATGTAGGCGGGAAAAGCGCTGGCAAAACGTTTTACGGCTACGTCGATGTGGAGGTACGATGGCATCGCGGTATCAGATTGTTTGTATGGTGGTCGATCGCGGCAGTCTTAAGGGTGCAGCCGATGAGCTGGGCTATACGCAAAGCGCGGTGAGCCAGGCCGTCAAAGCGCTCGAGCGCGAGCTGGGTACCACGCTTATCGAGCGCGGCAAGCAGGGCGTTTCGCTTACGCGCGACGGCAAGCAGTACCTGCCGTATCTGCGCCAGATTGTAACTGCCGAGGCCGAGCTTGAGGGCAAGCGCCAGGAATTGCTGGGACTCTCCTCGACTGATATTCGTATCGCAACGTTTACCAACGTGAGCCGCACCGTGTTGCCGCGCGTGATCCGCGACTTTGGTGCCCTGCATCCGGGTGTACGCTTTACGCTCAAACAGGGCGATTACACGCGCAATGCCCAGTGGGTGCACGATGGCGTGGTTGATTTTTGCTTTACGGCACGCGGATTTACTGCTGGGCTCGAGAAGCGCGTGGTCTATCACGATGAGTTGGTAGCACTGTTGCCGGCCGCGCATCCGCTGACGGCAAAGGAAAAGGTGACGCTCGCCGACCTGGCGTCCGAGCCGTTTGTGCTGCTGGATGAGGGCGAACAGAGCCTGGTGCTCGATGCATTCGCGGCGCATGGGCTGTCGCCGCACGTGACGAGCGAGGTGACCGACGACTACACCATCATGGCGATGGTGGAGGAGGGCCTAGGCGTGAGTATGCTGTATCGCCGTACCGTCGAGGGCATGAGGGCCGATATTCGCGTGCGTCCCATCGTGCACGCTCCCTCGCGTGACGTAGTGGCAGCCTGGCGCAGCTGGGACACCATGCCTATCGCCACGAGGCACTTTATCGACTATATGAGCTCACATATTGTCAATTAATGACTGGCATGGCGTTGAGTGCGGTGTTTAGCGGGCTGTCGCTTTGGCTTGGGCGGCGCGATAGGTGCGTGCCGGGTGGCAGAGTAGTACCGCCACGACCATAAAGAACGCCGTGGTGCCCAGGCTGATGGGGTAGACCATCATGATGTTCGCAAAGGTGCGGAAGTGCGGGAACACGCAGAATACCCAGTAGAAGCGGATGCCGCAGACGCAAATCATGGTGATGAGGGCGGGCATGAGCGAGATGCCAAAGCCGCGCAGATAACCGGACATGTTTTCGTAGAACATGCTAAAGGCGTACGCCGGGAAGATCGAACACACGCGGATATAGCCGATCGAGACGATGTTGGGATCGCTGTTGAACAACGCCAGGATCTCGCGCCCCAGACCGACGATGACGATAATCGTGGTGAGTGCAACGATGCCGCCTTCGACCAGGCAGACCTTGAGCGTCTTGGTGCAGCGGTCGATCTGGCGCGCGCCGTGGTTTTGTCCCACAAAGGTGGTGCAAGCCTGGCTAAAGCTGTTGAGCAGGTTGTAGCACACATACTCCAGGCTCATGGCAGCGCTGGATGCCGCCATGACCTCGGTGCCCAAGCTGTTGATGGCGGACTGGATGATGATGTTGGCGACGGCAAAGACGGCGCTTTGGATACCGGCGGGCAGGCCGATCTTAACGATGCGCTTGAGGGCGACGGGGTCGATAGCCAGATCGCGCAGGGTGACGCGGACGACGGAATCGGTCTTGAGCAGACGGATAAAGAGCGTGACGGCGCTGACGGTATAGGCGATGGCGGTGGCGATGGCGACACCTGCGACGCCCCAGTGGAGCACGGGGACAAAGATGAGGTCCAGGCCAATGTTGAGGACGGTGGACACGGCAAGCGCCTGCAGCGGCATGCGGGTGATGCCGACGGAGCGGAAGATCGCGGCCTCAAAGTTGTAGAGCAAGATCGAGGGCATGCTCAGCAAAAAGACGCGCAGGTAGAGCGAAGCGAGAGGCATGGTTTCGGCAGGAACGTTGAGCGCGGCGAGCATGGGCTCGGCAAAGATCTCGCCCAGCGCGATGACGACAAAGCCCACGAGCGCCATTAAAATCGAGGTATGGACGGCGCGTTTGACCATGTTCTGATCGTTGCGACCGATAGCGTTGGCGATGACCACGTTGGAGCCAAGCGACATGCCAATAAAAAGGTTGAGCATAAGACTGGTAAGCGGAACATTGGAGCCGACCGCCGCCATGGCGAGGGTTCCCTGGTCGCCCGAGAAGTTACCGATGATGACCGTGGCGATGAGGTTCGACAGCTGCTCCAAGATGCTCGTGGCGGCCACGGGGAAGGCGAACAGGGGAATATTGCGCCATAGCGAGCCGGTGGTCATGTCAATGTGCTTAGATGCGGTGTCTGTCATACGCTCTCAATCTCTAATATGCTCTTTCGTGCTTATTTGCGCAGACGATGATACTCCTAATGCAGCCAGCCGGCACTTA
>JAQDWB010000002.1:0-1732 GCA_027673765.1 Coriobacteriaceae bacterium AM113-163 | reverse complement strand
GTGGCCGCCGCGGCTGAATTAGACACTCACCATTGTCGGCCTGATCCGCGGTCTTCCATGCAGCAGGGGCTCTCAATGTTTTTATGTCCTGCTCATATCGTCTCTGCCGGGCGGCGAAAGAGCGCGCCCAACGACCAGCCGTTTAAGAGCGCCCCCGATACATAGTTGTCGGAACCTGGTCGTCTGTTGATAAAAAAGAAACCGCTAACGGACAAAATGGCGCCTTTTGCGGATTAGCCGCTGTGCCGGAAAAAAATTGTCAGAACCAGGCGATAATTAAATTGCCGCGGCTGTCGTTACATATGACACGTGACAGGAGGACATGATGAAAAAAATGCCCAAGTTGTTGTTAGCAATGGTTGTCCTATTTTTCGCCACCGGATTTATTTTATTGCCCTCCGCAAATGCTTCTGAGTATTTGACGCCCACCGACGCATGCTTCGATTTGAATGATGGGCCGAAACAAGAACGTACTATCGAGCTGCCAGATGGCTCTACAGGTGTTTTTGGGATAGAGAAAGAGCAAGCTGATGTTGCCCCGATTTGGGACGGCTACTACAACGCTACTGATGGGAATCGGAAGGTTTACTTCTATACTGGAGTGCTCGATGCTGAGTACTGGATATCAATCAAGAACTACAACATTACATCGTGGTGGGGCCATAAGGCATCTTCCGTTGGTGCTGCCTTATCGAATTTCAGTAAGAGTTTTTCTTCCAAACGAACAAAGTGGAGCTTTCTTTTTACCGGTGTAGGCGGTATGGCGTCTGCGACTTATACTCTTGGAGCTGAAATAAATGGCTCTCGACTGCATACATATCTAGCGTGATTCAATATGGGCGTGTTGGGTAAGATCAACATTGGCGGAGAGGTTTCCCTCCTGGCTATAGTTCTGGTTGAGGTCGGAATCGCCGCTGCGGTGATCTATCTCGTTTACAAGTTGATAAAGGCTCTCAAAAAGGTTATTGAACGAACCAAACAAGAGTAGGCGGTCAGCCCACTCGATTTCGAACCCATTTCAGCGGGTGCCATCCTCTCTGTCTGCTTCTCTGTGGGCAGAGAGGATTTTTCTATGACTGAGACCGCATCAGCGCCAAATCCACGCCTATCCTCGACCCGTCACCTGGGGACGTTCCTTTCCAGCCGGTGCTTGGGGAGACTCCTTGCCACCCGGTCGTCGTGGATGTTCTTAAACGACTAGCGATCGGGGACAGCCCTTGCCGATTGGCCGGTTTGCCGTCCGGGTTGGCAAGGACTGTCCTTTTAATATGAGCAGGACATTGTCAAGAGGCAAAATCGGGCCTGGCCCCAACGATATGGGGTCAGGCCCTCTCCCTATATCAACCCGTCCGCGGCGACCTCGGCGTGTCTTACCGACGCTCGTCTTTGCAGTTTAATATCCGCCCGTGGCGATCTCTCGCCGGGCAATCCGTTGCTACGGCTGAGGCTTCTACGTCGAACCGACAGTCTGTGCACGCGTGTGGCGCCCTGGGCGCTCGCAGAAAAGGGACCTGAGGTTCGCCTCAACGGCTTCGGATCGAACCGCTTCCGGGGTGATGGTCCGGGGCCTGGCCCTTGGCGAGGTCCTTCGGCCGCCCCGAGCACGTCAGGTAGTGCCACGCGGCCTCGACCAGCGTCTTCCTCAGGTGCTTGTTGCCGGCCTTGGTGATCGCGCCCCTGCGGTCGCTCTCCCCGCTGGAGTGCTCGGAGGGCGTCAGGCCGACCCACGCGG
>JAQDWB010000019.1 GCA_027673765.1 Coriobacteriaceae bacterium AM113-163 | reverse complement strand
CCCGCTGGAGTGCTCGGAGGGCGTCAGGCCGACCCACGCCGTGAACGAGCGGGCGTTCGACTGGATAGAAAAACGCCCGTCGGCGGTGGTGCCGGCGGGCGCTGCTGTGCGATATGTTGCGTTGTGGGCTTAGTGCCTCATAAAGTGGTACTCGATCACATTGCTATAGGGATGACCCGGCCCCACGATGCCCTGGGGGAACAGCGGGCGGTGCGGCGTGTCGGGGTACATCTCGGCCTCGAGGGCAAAGCCGGCGCCCCAACCATAGTTGGCATCGTCCTTGGCATGCTCGTCGCCCAGCCAGTTGCCGGTGTAGAGCTGCACGCCCGGGGCGGTGGTGTAGTAGTCCAGCTCGCGGCCGGTCCACATCTCCTCGACGTGCATCGCGCGGCGCAGATTACGGCCGTACTGATAGCCATCGATACACAGGCAGTGATCATAGCCACGGGCCTGCTTAATCTGCGGGTCGTCGGCCTCCATGCCGGGAGCGACGGGGCGCAGCATGCGGAAGTCAAACGGCGTGCCCTCGACTGGAGCGATTTCGCCGGTGGGAATGTTCTGGTCATCAATGGGCAGGTAGTGGGCGGCGTTGGCGACAAAGAAATGTTCGCAGTCCATGCCGGCGTTATGACCGGCAAGGTTAAAGTACGTGTGGTTGGTCATGGACACGTAGGTGGCGCGGTCGCTCTCGCAGCCATACTCGATGCGGAAGACGCCGGTGCGCGTAACGGTAAACACGGCTGTAAAGGTTCGGTTGCCGGGCAGGCCCAGCTCGCCGTCCTTAAGCGAGGTGGTCATGCGCACGGTGTTATGGACCTCGTCGAGCTCAACATCCCACACGCGTTTATGCAGGCCGTGCTCAAGATCGCTGTGCAGGTTGTTGGTGCCCTCGTTGGCAGGCATATGCCAGTCCGTGCCGTCGATGGTGATCGTGGCGCCCGCGGTGCGGTTTGCCACGGGGCCGATGGTCGCGCCAAAGCAGGCGGGGTTGTCAAAGTAATCCTCGAGCTTATCGAAGCCCAGCACCACATCGCGCACGTTGCCGGGAATGTCGGGCACATCGATACCCAGCACGGTGGCGCCATAGTCCATAATGCGAACGCAGATCTCGGGCCCGTTGAGGGTGTAGCGATGAACGGGGGTACCGCACGGCGCGGTGCCGAAAAGCTCGGAAGTGATCATTTGGTTCCTAACATCGAGGTATTTCCGACAAACTGTAGCGCGAACAGGCGAGATTATCACTACACCCCACTAAAGCTGGGGGTATTTTTCTCAAAAAAGTGATGATTGGAGCTGTGCGGGCGTTCATTTTTGACGCGTACGAGTCTGATACAATTTGTTCGTTACTGTTTGAATGATATGCGCGCAAAGAACGGCGAGGATTCATCGTGATTAAGGCAGAGCGACAGGATAAGGTTCGCCAGCTGCTCGAGGAGCAGGGCACGGTCTCGGTCAAAGAGATTTCGGATGCGCTGGGCGTTTCGGACATGACGATTCGCCGCGACCTCGAAGAACTTGCGAGCCTAGGCGAGATCGAGCGCGTGCATGGCGGAGCCCGCAGTGCACAGGGCCGTCCCCACGCTATGTTGCGCCATGAGTATTCGCACAGCGAGAAGCGCACTAAGCATGCCGAGGAAAAGCTGCAGATTGCGCGCCGTGCTGTGGAGCTTATCGAGGAGGGCTCGACCATCTTTTTGGGCACGGGCACCACGGTTGAGCAGATGGCCTCGATGCTGCCGGCGTTTCGCCTGCGTATCGTGACCAATTCGCTTTCGGTGTTCAACCTGCTCGAGGAGCGCGAGGACTGCGAGCTGTGCCTCGTGGGCGGTATGTACCGCCGCCGCACTGCCGCTTTTGTGGGGCCGACGGCCGAGGATACCCTACGTGCGCTGGGCATCGATGCGGCGTTTATCGGCGCCAACGGTATCTTGGACGGTGACGTATCCACGTCCAACATGGACGAGGGCCGTATCCAGCAGCTCGCCTTTAGCAAGGCGGACTCGCGCTATCTGATCGCCGACTCCAGCAAGATCGGCAAGCGCGACTTCTACACCTTCTTCCGCCTGGACAGCCTGGACGCCGTGGTGTGCGAGCCGGGTATTGCCGCCGAGGATCGCGCCGCCATCGAGGAGCACGCGCAGGTCATTTGCTAGCGAGCGTTGCCGGAGATATTGTTTGTTGTGACCTTTGCAATGGTCGGTATTTTTGTAACTATAAGCTCATTTAAAGCTCGGTATTTTTGTATTATTAGATATATCTGAAGGTCGGTATTTTTGTAAACTAGCACGTAAATTATGCTGAGGTGAGATTATGTTTAAACGGAAGGCATATGATCGTCTGCAGGAGTGGAAAGAACGCTCGCAAGGGCGCACTGCGGTGCTTATTGAGGGTGCAAGACGCGTTGGCAAAACGACGCTCGTCAAGTGCTTCGCGCAAAATGAATACAAGGATTATCTGTACATTGACTTTTCGGCTGCTAGCAAAGCCACGCTCGATATATTTCTGAACCATCGTGAAGATGTCGATCTTTTTTTACGCATGCTTCAGCTGCAGTATGGTAAGGCCCTCGAACCGAGAGAGTCGCTGGTCATTTTTGATGAAGTGCAGCGGTTTCCCATCGCGCGCGAATACATAAAGCATCTTGTAGAAGACGGCAGATTTGATTACATCGAGACAGGCTCTCTTGTCTCCATCAAAAAGAATGTCGATAGCATTGTCATACCGTCAGAGGAAGAAAGAATCCCTCTCGAGCCCCTCGATTTTGAGGAGTATCTTTGGGCGACCGGAAAAGATCTTTATGCAGAAGAGATCCGTAAAGCGCGCGAATCTCGGACCGCGCTTCCGGACGGCGTTCATGCGACGTGCATGAGATTATTTGATGAGTATATGCTTGTCGGTGGTATGCCTCAGTCGGTCGACTCCTTTGTGGCAGAGAATGATTTTAGAGGATGCGACAGGGTTAAACGGCAGATTATCGCACTGTACAGGGAGGACATTGCCAAGTTTGGAGGTTCGGACGCTAGACGTGCGCGGGCGGTTTATGACGATATTCCGGGTCAATTATCTGCGGCAAATAAACGGTTCAAATTTGACAGCGTGGAGAAGGGGTCCCGTTTTGAGACATATGAGTCGGCGTTAATCTGGCTTGAGGATGCGCGACTGATTAACCGTTGCTATTTATGCAGTGATCCGAGCGTGGGTTACCGCCTGCACGAGGACGCGTCTTCGCTTAAATGCTATATGGCGGACACTGGATTGCTCGTGAGCTTGGCGTTTGATGATGGTCCGGACCTTATGGATGTTCATAGAGACATTCAATTTGGAAGAATTTCAATTAATAAAGGAATGCTAATCGAGAACATCGTGGCGCAGCAGCTTAAGAGTCTGGGGCATTCGCTTTTTTATTACAGCTGGCAGGAGCCTTCCAAAACAGAGGGGAGTCGGCCCAGAACGCGTGAAATTGATTTTCTTGTTTCGCGCGGCTTTGAAGACGCGGCTGGAAAACCGCGGGTCACTCCTGTTGAAGTTAAATCTTCCAAATCGTATTCAACAATCTCGCTTGACGATTTCGGCAGACGATTCGAACGACGAGTCGGAGAAGAGATAGTTCTTCACCCAAAACAGCTCAGGGCTGAAGGGCATAGGATATATCTACCTCTGTATATGACGATCTTTATCTGATCGGTGGAATGCGGCCAAAAAGGGGGCATGCGGCTGAGATTGTCAGCCCGGTTTATTTTATTTGTCTCGATCTGTAACAGCTAGGGGCGAAAACACAAGCTAGTTGTTACAGATTTAGATTGAAGGGATTGGCCTGTGCGTTCATCTAAATCTGTAACAGCTAGACGTCAAAAACCGGTTTTAGTGTTACAGATTGAGACAATTCGGCCTGGTCGGTCCCTTTCATCTCAATCTGTAACAGTTAGGACTGGAAAGCTCGGCTAGATGTTACAGATCGAGACAAACGGCTCCTGACCAGCCCAAAAACAAAAAGACCGGGGGCGGCGCGCCGTGTGACGTGCCGCCCCCGGCTGAGAAATGGGGGACAGGATATGTGAGCGGAGCAATTTTGCTCGCCGCAAGCCGCTAGTCCAGACGACGGGTCTGCGCCACGTGCTTGTACCAGTAGGCGCTTGCCTTGGGCGTGCGCTTCTGGGTTTCAAAGTCTACGTAGAAGAAGCCATAGCGCTTGTTGTAGCCGTTGGTCCAAGAGAACTGATCCTGCAGGCTCCACAGGAAGTAGCCGCCCACGTTGACGCCCACCTCCATGGCCTTGAGCAACCAGCGCAGGTGCTGCTCGATGTAGTCGATGCGCGGCTGGTCGTCCACAAAACCGTCCTTGTAGGGGTCCTTGTAGCCCATGCCGTTCTCGGTGATGAAGATCTGCTTGTAGTTGGGGTAGCGCTGCTTAATGTAGACGAGCAGATCGAACAGGCCCTCGGGATAGATAATCCAGTCCCAGTCGGTGGTGGGGACGCCGGGCTTGTTCACATGCTCGCCAATACCCTTAACGCGCCAGCGGCCGGTGCCTTTCTCGCCCGTACCGTTGTGGTGCAGGTCGTTCTCGCCGTCGTAAGCCTTGAGGAAGCGGCACTGGTAGTTGTTGACACCCAGGTAATCGTTGTAGAGCGCAGCCTCGCGCATGATTTCCAGATCATCGTCCAGGATCTCGATGGCGCCGCCCGAGACGGCAGCCAGGCGGTTGGCGCACTCGAGGGTGTCGGGAGCATAGTCCCCGCGGAAGGTGGCGTCGAGCAGGAACTGGTTCTGCAGCACGTGCTCGTTGTTGGCGGCCTTGATGTCGGCGGGGTCGTTCTCGTTGAGCGGATACTTAAACTCCAGCGATTGAATGACGCCGATCTTGCCCTTAAAACCGCCGTTGTGGAAGGCCAGCACGGCCTTGGCGTGGGCGAGCATCATGTTGTGCTCGCACTGGAAGGCCTCGGCCAGATGAGCTTTGACGCCGCCGGGGAAGGTGCCCTCGATGTAGGTGTTGGAGGCGTCGGCCCAGATCTCGTTAAAGGTGAACCAGTAGGTCACCTGGTCGGCGTACTCCTTAAAGCAGAAGGTGGCAAAGTCCACAAAGGCATCGATGGTCTCGCGGTTGAGGAAGTCGCCCTTCTCAAAGAGGGGAAGCGGCGTGTCAAAGTGATGCAGCGTGACGAACGGCTCAACATGGTGCTTATGGCACTCGGCGAAGAGATCGTGGTAGAACTGGACGCCCTCGGGGTTGATTTCGCCGGTGCCGTTGGGGAAGATGCGGCTCCAGGCAATGGAGAGGCGAATGCCGTTGATGCCAAACTCCTCGCACAGCTCCAGGTCGACGGGGTACTGGTTGTAGAAGTCCGAAGCGGGATCGGGGGAGAAACGGCCTTGGGCTTCCAGAAAGTCGTCCCAGGCAACCTTGCCCTTACCGTGAGTGCGGGTCTCGCCCTCTACCTGGTAGGCAGCAGTGGCGCCGCCAAAGACAAAGTCCTCGGGAAACTGCGCAGGCGGGTTGGTGACGCTAGCAGGGTTAACGGACATGATGATCCAATCGTCTAAATCGAAGGGCCAGCCGGTCTTGGATGGTCGGCTGGCCCTAGGCGTTACTTACTTCGAAAGCTGCTCGGAGACGAAGGCGAGAGACTTGTCGCCGTTCTGGGAGAGCTCGATGTACTGCTTACCGCGGCAGGCGACGCACTTGTTGCCCACGCGCTCGCAATCCTTCTGCAGGTCGCCCAGGTAGCTGGCTGCCTGCGGGGCCAGGACGACCAGGTCAAAGTCGGGGAGCATGTCGACGTGGTTGCCATAGGCCTCGGCAGCGGTTTCGAGGTTAATACCGCGCTCCTTGGCAGCCTTGGCCAGCGCGTTGGCGAGCAGACCCGAGGTACCGCCACCCTGGCAGAGCACGAGCACGCGCTTGCCGTTGAGGTCGCTGGCGGTCGCTGCCTCGGCAGCGGGTGCTGCAGAAGCAGCAGGGGCGTCGGCCTTCACGGCCTCGGCAGCAGCGCCGGCGGCAACGCTCTTGGCATCGGCCTTGCCCTGGAAGGCGTCGTTGAGCTTGGCGGCCTTCTCGGCGTTCTTGGCGGCGAGCTCCTCCTGGGAGATCTCGGCCTCCTCGGCGCACTTCTGGGCGTCATAGGCACGGAAGAACGGGTAGTACAGGGCAAAGTCGACGACTAGGATGATGGCGAGCATCACAAAGGCGAGCGGCTGGAAGCCCAGGCCCATGATGGTGCCGATGGGGCCGGGGACGGTCCAGGGCAGGGTGTACATAAAGCCGTTCATGCCCAAGAAGTCGATAAAGATCTTGAGGATCCAGATGTTGGCGATCGGGGCAAAGACAAACGGGACAAAGAAGACGGGGTTGAGCACGATGGGTGCGGCGAACAGCAGCGGCTCGTTGACGGCAAAGCAGACCGGGACGATGGCGGCCTTGCCGACGGCGCGCATCTCCTGAGACTTAGCCAGGAAGCAGAACATAAAGACCAGGACGAGCGTGGCACCGGTGCCGCCCATGCAGACGACGAAGTACTGGGCACCCTGGGTCAGGACAGCGGAAGCGTGCTGGCCGGCCTGGAACGCAGCCAGGTTGTCGGTCATGTTGGCAACGAGAGCGGCGGCGATGGCGGGCTCGACGATCGAAGGGCCGTGGACGCCCACGAACCAGAAGAGGCTCATGGCGCCGTAGATCACAGCGAGGCCGATGTAGCCGTCGGCAGCGGTGAACAGGGGCTGGAACACCTGGATGACGCCCTGGGCAAAGCAGAAGCCAAAGGCAGCGCGGAAGACGATGTCAAAGAGCCAAAAGACGGTGATGCAGACGGAGAAGGGGATGATGTCCTTAAAGGTCTGCGAGATGTTGGGCGGAACCTGCTCGGGCATCTTGACGGTGATGTTGCGCTTAATAAAGAACTTGTAGATGATGCCGGTCACAAATGCAGCGATGAAGGCAGTCAGCAGGCCTTTGGAACCAAGATAGGTGGTGTTGAAGCCGCTGGCGGCGTCCGTGGCGATCGTGTCGCTCGAAAGGAGCAAGAAGCCGATGATGGCCGCGCACATGCACGAGATGAAGTTGATCTGGTTGTTCTTGGGCAGGTCGCGGTTCTGAGCGTCGGCGAAGTGCTTGGCCGTGGTGGCGGCGCAGGCGATGGCCAGGATGCCCATGGAGTAGTTGTAGCACTTCCACAGGGCGTTGTTGATGTCATCGGGCCAGTAGAAACCCCAGATGTTGGGGACCGAGGCTACCAGGCAGAAGATGGACGAGAAGATGATGATGGGGATGACGGAGATAAAGCCGTCGCGGATCGCCTTGAGGTACTTGTTGCGGGCGATCGCGTTGAAAAAGGGCTGGCCCTTTTCGATGATGGCGATGAGTTGCTCCATGCAATGCTCCTAAGAGTCGGTGGGTTAGCAACGATGGTATCTTTTGGCGTTCGGTTGCCAAAATGTTGACGTTGCCATTTTGCGACACAAAAAAGACGCGAACCGATGGTTCCTGTGCCTGCGAACCGTCGGTTCCTTGCGCGTAAACGTTTGAGCCGCCCGGTGGCTCTGTGTTTGCACAATGGCAACGTTAACATTTGATCGACAAAAGCCGTTCGGGGAAGCAAGATTGTCGGTGAACGGTAGGTTTTGGGTGGTGAGCGTATGGCAGGAGAGGCGTTGGATATACTTGGAGGCGTTCATTTTGTCTGTTGGGATGCCCGCGATGGCATCGTTGACATAGAAAGATCGACCTATGGCCGCTGTTAAAAAATCGATTTCCGTTAAGGACGTGGCGCGTCTCGCGGGCGTCTCGGAGCAGACAGTCTCGCGTACGGTGCACGATTCGCCCAGCGTGCGCCCCGAGACCAAGGAGCGCGTGCGTGCCGCCATGCGCGAGCTGGGGTATCGCCCCAATTTTGCCGGTCGATCGCTGCGCCGCGGCAAGTTTAAGACTGTCGGCGTCGCCATGTTCAACATTACCGGCACCGGCAACCTCGACCGTATGGAGGGCTTTGCCGCCGCTGCCGACAAACACGGCTATGCCATCACCCTTACTAAAGTAGACGGACACCCCTATACCCTCGAGAGCGCATCGTCGCGCATGAGCGCACTGCCGGTGGACGGCATGGTTGTGATTATGAACCGCATGCCGGCGGACTTTGGCACCTTCGAGCCGCTGCCCGGTATGCAGACGGTGCTCGTTACCATGCTGGAGCACCCGCTGTGCTCGACGGTCGATAACGACCAGTTCGATTGCTCGCGTCAGGTTGTCGAGTACTTGCTGGGGCAGGGGCACAAGACTGTGCACTTTATCTCGTGTCCCGAGCGCTCGCTTTCGGGCATGCGTCGCGAGGAGGGCTGGCGCGAGACGCTGCGCGCGCATGGTATTGAGCCGCCGCGACTCGTCCGTGGCGATTGGACGGCACAGAGCGGATATGCCGCCGGCCAGGTGCTTGCGGACGATCCGAACTGCACAGCCATTTATGCTTCCAACGATGCCATGGCCTACGGCTGCATTCGCGGGCTCGAGTCGCGCGGGAAGCACGTGCCCCAGGACGTAAGCGTGGTGGGTGTTGACGATAGTTTGGGCGATATCGTGCCCGATCGTCGCCTGGCTACGGTGCGCTTTGACAACAAGCGCGTCGGCATGTGGGCGGTCGACAAGATTGCCGGCGCCGAGGGCGCTGCACCCGGTGTGGAGCACATGCTGTTTCCGGGTGTGCTCGTCGAGGGCGATACGGTGCGCGATGTACGCTAGGGTGCGGACCTGTTTGGGTTGCCGCAAATTGTGTTCGAGAATGTTCAGATTGGTTTAAAAACCGTTCACGGGTGAAAAGTAACCGTTCACAGCTCGAAATTACGTTTTGCGCTGTTCTTTTTTGTTTGAATGTTAATGTTCCTGCCATACACAGCGCAGCGCGTATGCCCGGACGCGATGCTCTCCGTTGGTTCATATGTGAAAGGAACGCAATATGGCAACCAAAGAAGAAATCTCGATGGTTGGATTCGAGATTGTCGCATACGCGGGCGACGCCCAGACCGATCTGCTTGCAGCGCTCGATGCTGCTCGCGAGGGTGATTTTGAGAAGGCCGAGCAGCTGCACAAGGATGCCAGCGATGCACTTATCGGCGCCCACGACACGCAGACCAAGCTGCTTTCGCAGGAGGCCGGCGGCGGTGAGATGGAGATGACCTTCATCATGGCTCACGCTCAGGATACTCTCATGACCACCATGATCCTGGAGAAGCAGACCCGCTTTACCATCGATGCCTATAAGCGCATCGCCGCACTCGAGGCTAAGCTCGCCTAACGAGCTCGCACAACCTCATCCCCTTCCAAAAACCCTGCCGCTATCCGCGGCAGGGTTTTTCTGTATCCCTTCTGTCTTGGTTGCGGTGAAATTGGGCTCAACAGGCCAAGATGACCCGCTTTCCTCCGTCTTCCGAGGGGCGGTTGGCAACGCTCGCCACGAAAACGGCCCATCTACTACGTTTAACCCGATACCCCCGACCACACCCGCGTTTCATGAAAAATCGCAGGACTTCTACCTGCGGTTTTGTTTTTTCGCTTTGTGGCATGGTCGGGGATGGGCGGTTAAACGTAGTAGATGGGCCCATTTCATGGCGGGCGGATCATGCAGCAGCTTGTTGCGCCTCCTGCCGTTCGGTTTTTCGATGGGTGGGTATACTTTCCACCGCAATACAGGCCGGAATGAGGAGGTATCCAAATGCCGGACAACGGATCAATTCAAAAAAGAGACGCGTATGAGATGGCTCATGGGCGTCCTGTCCAGATAACCGAGCATACGACGGTAACCGAGCTGCAGCCCAGCCTGTCCGATGTCGTGTGCGCAAACAAAAAGCTGCAGATTGGCTTTATCGTTGCGCTCGTGGTGCTGGCGCTGCTGTCGGGCTTTGTAGCTCGTCCGCATTTTGCCGATACCAAGACTTGGGACTCCACCATCGAGGTCATCGATCAAAAGAAAGGTAACGTACTGGCGCTCACGACCTCGTGCGTGGCGCTGTCTGCGGGCATTACGGCGTTGCCGGGTGATACGGGAACGCCGGTCGCCGAGCAGCTCGCGCAGCTTTCAGGCAACCTTGGTATCGTGCTTGCCGTGCTATACCTAGAAAAATATTTGCTCACGATTTTGTGGTCGGTTGGCTTGGGCATCTTAATCCCGCTTGCGTTGGTGCTCTTTGCGGTGTCGCTCGGCATTCACGGGCGCTGGAGCACGAGCGCCGTCCTGCGCCGCGTGGCGACGCGCGTGCTGGTGGTTGCCGTGATCGGCATGGCGTTGGTGCCTGCAAGCGTATGGGTGTCGCAAAAGGTCGACGAAACGTATCGAGTGAGCATCGAGGCAGCCGAGCAAAAGGCGGCCGACGCTGCGAGTGCGGCAGATAGCGACAGCTCCAAGGCAAGCAAGAAAAAGACCGAGTCCACAGAGTCCAAGAATGTGCTTGAGCAGCTTGCCGACGGCGCCTCGGGTCTCGTCACATCGGTGACCAGCGGTGCCAAGCAGATGACCGATGAGATCGTGCATCAGGTGACCGATCTGATCGAAGGCGTCATCGTGATGATCGTGACCTCGTGCGTTATCCCGCTGCTGGTGCTTGTGGCGTTTCTGTGGCTGGGCCACACCCTGCTGGGGATTGATATCTCCGGTCCCGCGAACTATCTGACGGGTCGTTTCTTGAGCGCTCCGTCCAAACATGCCAAGAAGAACAGGCAGTCTGAGTAGCTAAAACAGCTGTATATACCGGGGAATACCGCCGAAGGGGCGGCCGAGACACGTTCTCGGCCGCCCTTTTGTTTGTTGAACACATGGTCGCTACGTCTGCGCCGGGCTCAAACGGTCGGCAATCAACCGTAAACGGTATTTGTTCAAAAAAGAACAAAGTTAAACAAATAATGGTTGCAACCTATGTTCGAATGTGTTCAAATAAACATGAACAGTGAAGAACCGCACATTCAGATGCCCGGACCTGAACGCGATTCAACACTTCCAAACAGAAACTACGCACCTGCGTATCTCTCAAGGAGGATGTCATGAGGGTTGTAATCGCTTCCGATGCCGACGGTATGTCGATGAAGGAGTCCATCAAGGAGATGCTCATCGCCGACGGTCACGAGGTCGTCGACTATTCCGAGACCCCTGCCGCGGACTTTGTCGATTCCGCGACCGCCGTTGCCAAGGACCTGCTGGAGCACAAGGATTCCCAGGGCTTCGCATTCGATAAGTACGGCGTCGGCTCCTATATGGCCGCCGTCAAGATTAAGGGCATGGTCGTCGCCAACATTTCCGACGAGCGTTCCGCCTACATGACCCGCGAGCACAACGGCTCGCGCATGGTCACCATGGGCCCGGGCGTTGTGGGCACCGAGGTCGCCAAGAAGATCGCCCGCGAGTTCCTGCGCGCCCAGTACGCCGGCGGCCGTCACCAGATCCGTGTCGACATGCTCAACAAGATGGCCTAACGAGAGCCACCGAGAACTCGAACTTCTACCTCAACTTGTGAATTCAGACGAAAGGACGTTCTGATGAAGAAGACCATCGCAATCGGTTGCGACCATATCGTTACGGACGAGAAGATCTATCTGGCCGACCGCCTGGAGCAGGCTGGCTACAAGGTGTTCGACTGTGGCACCTACAGCCACACCCGTACGCACTATCCCATCTACGGTAAGGCCGTGGGCGAGGCTGTTGCCAGCGGTAAGGCCGACTTTGGCGTGGCCCTGTGCGGCACCGGCATCGGCATTACCAACGCCGTCAACAAGGTCCCCGGCGCTCGCTGTGCCCTGGTCCGCGACATGACCTCTGCCCTGTATGCCCGTCGCGAGCTCAACGCCAACATCGTGGGCTTTGGCGGCAAGATTACCGGCGAGTTCCTGATGGCCGACATCATGCTTGCCTTCCTGGAGGAGCCCTACGAGAAGACCCCCGAGCACGATGCCCTAATCGCCAAGATCGACGCTTGCAATAAGGCCGATGCCGAGGCTCAGGCTGACCCGCACTTCTTTGACGAGTTCCTCGAGAAGTGGGACCGCGGCGAATACCATGACTAGCGGGTATCCGGCGTAATTTACTAGTCCGTTGACGGCTCGCGTTTCTGTGAGGGGGCGCGGGCCGGTTTTCTATCAGCCCTATTGACTCGGCGGGCTGGCGTACGAAAGGGAAGGCTCCTATGGAGTTTGTTCTTGATAACGGTTCTGTTCGTGTGACACTGAGCACGGCTGGCGGATCGTTCACTTCGATTAAAGCCAACGGTCGCGAGTACCTGTGGCAGGGCGATCCTTCGGTCTGGTCGGGCCAGGCGCCCATTTGCTTTCCGATTTGCGGCGGCCTTCGTAACGGTCGCGCGATGACCATGGGCGGCCGCGAGGTCAAGCTTGCCCGCCACGGCTTTGCCCGCAAGCAGGAGTGGAAGCTCGAGGAGCAGGGTGACAACATGGTTGCGCTGAGCCTAAGCTCTGCCGACCACGCCGAACTGCTCGAGCAGTATCCGTATCCGTTTAAGATCGTCGCGCGCTACACGATCGATGCGGCTAAGGTGGCCGTGTCGTACGAGGTGACCAATGAGGGCACCGAGGATATGCCATTCTTTGTGGGTGGCCACCCCGGCTTTAAGTGCCCGCTCGACGAGGGCGAGTCCTATGACGACTATGAGCTTCGTTTTGATCAGCGTGAGGCCGCCGAGCTCTGTACCGCCGTTCCCTCGACGGGCCTGATTGATGTTGAGCATCGCAGCAAGAACCCCATGATCGGCCAGAACCTGCCGCTGACCCACGAACTCTTCGACTTCGCGGAGACCATCTTTGACGTGCTCGACAGTCGCGTGGTTACGCTGACCAAGAAAACCGAGGACAAGGGCGTGCGCCTGACGTTCCCTGATATGCCATACCTGATTGTGTGGAGCAAGCCCGAGGGCGACTTTGTGGCCGTGGAACCGTGGGGCGGCCTGTCCACCTGCTCCGACGAGGACGATATTCTGGAGCACAAGCGTGGCTGCCTGGTTGCCAAGCCGGGGGAGACCGTCACTCGCGGTTTTGAGATCGAGATCCTTTAACGAGCTATCGTATGTTTGGGGCTGCGCGTGTCGTGCCCCGGAAACAGGAGTTCAACATGATTCTGACCGTTACCATGAACCCGTCGATCGATACGCGCTATCAACTCGACAAGCTGATTATCGACGACGTGAACCGCGTGACGCCCGAAAAGACCGCTGGCGGCAAGGGCCTCAACGTGAGCCGCGTGCTGCTGCAGTTGGGCGACGATGTGCTCGCGACCGGTCTGCTCGGCGGCCACATGGGTGCCTATATGGCCGAGCTTATGGATGCCGACGGCGTCAAGAACGACTTTGTGCCCATCGCCGGTGAGACGCGCATTTGCCTGAATATCCTGCACGAGGGCAATCAGACCGAGCTGCTGGAGAGCGGCCCGCAGATCGCTCCCGCCGAGCTCGATGCCTTTACGGCCAAGTTCGCCGAGCTTGCAGCGAAGGCGGACGTTGTGACGCTTTCGGGCTCGCTGCCGCGTGGCGTCGATGCCGGCTACTATGCCGAGCTCGTCAAGATCGCCGAGGAGGCGGGCGCCAAGGTGCTGCTCGACACCTCGGGTGCATCGCTGGAGGCCGCGCTGGAGTCTGACGCTAAGCCTGAGCTCGTAAAGCCCAACCTGACCGAGATTAACGGCCTGCTGGGTACGTCCTTTACGACTGATGATGTCGATGCCCTGCGCGAGGCGCTTGCCGCCGATGACCGCTTTGCCGGTATCCCCTGGGTTGTCGTTTCGATGGGGGCTGCCGGTTCGGTGGGCTTCCATGAGGGCCGCGCGTTCCGCGCCAAGACGCCCGCGATTGCGGCTGTGAACGCGACGGGTTCCGGCGACTCGACCATCGCCGGCTTTGCGCATGCCATTGCTGCTGGTGCCGACGATGTCACGGTGCTCAAGACCGCCAATACCTGCGGCAAGCTTAACGCCATGGATCCCAAGACCGGCCACCTGGTCATGGACCGCTGGGACGAGATCTACAACAACGTTGTCGTGACTGAACTGTAGAGTTACGGCGTTTTACCAAACACCGTAACCAGCCGACGCTGCAAACCCGCCAGAGCGGCAATCTGCCTTTCAACTGCGGCGGCATGATCAGAAGGTCAATGCCGTCTCGTTTCAAGGCACCTTGCTCGCTCTGGCGGGTTTTCGCTGTCGTTGCCAAAACATCGACGTAATTATTGGGGACGCTCTTTAATGACTGGTCGTTTAAGAGCGTCCCCAATGACTAAAGAGCGTCCCTAATGACTACACTCAAAAACGGCGCCCGCCGGCGACGTTGCCGGCGGGCGCCGTTGTCTTGAAGACGAAATGATCCGTTTTCCTCCGTCCCCAAGGGATCATTACAGCGAGTCGATAAAGCGCTGCTGGGCGGCGCGGCCGGCTTCGTCCCACTTAAAGACGCCGGCGTTGTCGAGTACGTGGCCAAACACCACGCCGACCTCCTCGTGCAGGATATCGATGGCGTTGTCGGCCGTAAGCTCGTCGGCGCGGCGGGCAAAAACGTCCTCGGCCCATGCAGCGTGGCTGCGGCAAAGATCATCGCCCTCGAGCGCACCGGCGAGATCGTAGCTGGCATCGGCCTTGGCCGCTAGCAGGTGCTCGCGGACAGCGCCGAGCTCGGGAACCAAGCGCGGCGGCAGAATGGCCAGGCCCATGACCTCGATCAGGCCGATGTTCTCCTTCTTAATGTGATGGTACTCGGCATGCGGGTGGAAAACGCCCAGCGGATGCTCGTCGGTCGTGATGTTGCAGCGAAGCGCCAGGTAGGCCTCGTAAATCTCGCCGCCGGCGTTGCCGCGGGAGTCGACGCGGCGGATGACGGGCGTCACGGTGTTGTGCGCTACGCCGTCGGCCGTGTGCGCGATAACGCCCACAGACTCGTCGGTCCACTCGCGCCAGGCGAGGATAATCTTCTCGGCAGCGTCGAGCAGCTGAGCGCGGTCATGCGAGCGCAGGCGCAGCACCGAGAGCGGCCACTGCAGCACAGTGCCGGTGACCTGGTCAAAACCGGGCACGCTAAACTGCGAGACCTCGGCGGCATGCATCATGGGGAACTCGTGCGCGCCGCCCTGGAAGTGGTCGTGCGACAAGATCGAGCCGCCCACGATAGGCAGGTCGGCGTTGGAGCCGATGAAGTAATGCGGGAACAGGTCCACAAAGTCGAGCAGGCAGGTCAGGCCCTTGCGGTCGACGTGCATCGGACGATGCTCGGAGCTCATGGCAATGCAATGCTCGTTAAAGTACGCGTACGGGCTGTACTGGAAACCCCAGCGCTCGCCGTTGAGCTGGATGGGGATAATGCGCAGGTTCTGGCGAGCGGGGTGAGCGCCGCCGTCGGCTGCGGCGGAGCGTCCGGGATAGCCCTCGTTTTCGATGCAGAGCTGGCAGGCGGGATACTTCTCGCCCGTGTTCTTTGCGGCACCAGCCGCGGCGATATCGCGTGGGTCCTTCTCAGGCTTGGAGAGGTTGATGGTGATCTCAAGATCGCCCCAGTTGGTGGGGGCGCTCCATTTGATGTTGCGCGCGATGGCGGCACGGCGCACGTAGCCGGCGTCGCAGCACAGGCCGTAGAACCAGTCGGTCGCGGCGCGGGGCTCGTTGACGCCCATACGTCCGTTGAACTCCTCGTTTACAACCGAAGGCCTCGGCATGAGTACGCCCATGATGTGCATGGCGATGCGGTCGCGGCCCGACGCCGTGTCCTCGGCGGCACCGTTGGTAACGGCGGCCTCGGAAAGCGCGGCAAGCGTGCCCTCCAGGTCAAAGTCGGGGAGCGTATCGGGGTGCAAGAGCGAAATCTTCTCGGTCTTGAGCGCCCAAGCCATGTCGAGCGCGGGGCCCGTGGCGCCGATGCACTCCAAAATAGTGTTGTATGCCCAGATGCGATCGTCCTGTCCGATCATCGATCGGTGGATGGCATATTCGATGAGGCTCTGTGCAGCCTCGCGCACGTCGGTCATTACAGCCATGCCGCATAAGCCCCCTTGTCAGAGATGGCGTAGTGACGGGCAGAGCCCTCGCCCAGCCAGCTGTTCATCTTGGCAATGAAGGTGTCGACCAGATCGAGCGGCACGAAGGCCTGGATGGTGCCGCCGAAGCCGCCGCCGTGAATACGAACGGCGCCACGGCCGTCGAGCACATGCTCGGCCAGTGCCAAGGCATACATGGAAGGCTGCTCGGAACCCAGCTTGGCAACAACATTCTGCAGGTACATGGCGGAGCTGGCGCCGGATTCGCGCGTCAGGACCAGGAACTGGTCAATGTCGCCGGCGTTCAGAGCTGCCCAGCGCTTGTCGACCAGGCCGTTCTCGTACCAGTAGTGAACGGCGCGCAGGCAGGCGCGGTCGCCCAGCTTGGCGCGCAGCTCGGGGAGTTTAGCGTCAAAGTCGGCAACGTCGACCTCGCACAGGCGTGCCTTGCCAAACTCGGCGGCGACGTCCTGCATCTCGCGCGGAACGGCGGCGTAGTCGTCGGTAGCTGCCACATGGTCGGCGCCAACCTTAACGAGCACAAGCGCATAACCGTGATCCTCAAAGTTGAGCTCGAGCTTTTGGGTCTTAGGCTGGGCCTGGTCCTCAAAGTCCATGTAGGCAAGGCCGCCCAGGCACACAGCGGCCTGGTCCATCAGACCGCAGGGCTTGCCGTAGTAGTTGTTCTCGGTGCGCTGACTCATCTGGGCGAGCGTGACGGGCTCAATGGCGGGCGCGCCCCAGAGTGCCTCCATGGCACGACCGTACGCGGCCTCGACGGCGGCAGAGCTGGAAAGGCCGCCACCCGAGGGGACGGAGCAGGTGAAGGCGAAGTCGAAGCCCTGGGGCTCAACACCAAGCGCTGCGACCTCGTGGGCCATACCGCGCACGAGGCTTGCGGACGTGCCCTTCTCGGACTCCTGAACATTCAGCGTGTCGAGGGTAATCTCAAACGTGGGGTAGCCCTCGTCGGCGACGCGGACCTTGTTGGAATCGGTTGCCACGGCGATGCCGTCGACGGCGACATCGAGCGAGCCGGCGATAACGTGACCGCCCTCGTGATCGGTGTGGTTGCCGCTGATCTCGGAACGGCCGGGCGCGTGCACATAGAGCACCTGGCGATCGCCGATGGGGCCAAACTCCTCCTCAAACAGCTTGGTGAGCGTGGCGAGTGTCTTTTCGTCGGGGGTGGTCATGAGGGTCCTTTCCTTGGCGCATACTGACGAGTTTTCCGTCGTAGTGAGTACGTTAACAATCTGAAGCGGCATAAACTCAGCATCTACGATGCCGCACGTTACGGGCTATGTTAACGTACTCATAACACAACACTTATCACTTTTTGAGAATCTGGTAATCGGTAGAAATTCAGCCGTGAACGGTACTGCCGTATGGACTTATAAAGCAGAAGAGATGCAGATAGAAAAAGTAGAGTACGTTAACATGCGTCCGACGATAGCGGGCCTCGGCGCGGGATGTATTTCTGCCCGGTCCGGCATTCACGCTATTCAGATCTCTCAAGGGTGAAGGTGATCCTGTGACAAGGCGCCCGTCCAACGATACAGGTACGCGTCCGGTCTCCATGGCCGACGTCGCCCGCGCTGCTGGCGTTTCGCAGCAGACGGTTTCGCGCGTCACCAACGGCTTGCCCAACGTTAACGAACAGACGCGCCAGCGCGTGCAGGCCGCTATGCAAGAGCTTGGCTTTCGTCCGAGTTATGCCGGTCGCTCGCTGCGCGACGGCCGTTACCATTCGGTCGGGCTGTGCGTCAACGATGTCACCAAGTTTGGGAACCTCTCAATGATCGACGGCATCGCCAGCGCAGCTCGCGAGCATAATTGCGCCATCACGCTGGTCGAGATGTCCAAGACCGAGGAGTTTTCGCTTGCCGAGGCCACGCGTCGTATGGCCGCGCTGCCCGTGGACGGTATCATCATCGGCATGAGTCGCATGGCGCCCGATTTCGAGACGTTCGATCCGTTGCCGGGCATTGGAACGGTCATCGTTACCATGTACGCGCATCCGCGCGTGACCACGGTCGATTCCGACCATTACGGCTGCTCGCTCTTGCTTATGGATCACCTGTTTGAGCTGGGGCACGAGCAGATTCGCTATATTGGCGGCCCGTCGTTCTCGGTCGACGAGCAATTTCGTCGCGCCGGTTGGCAAGATACACTCGAGCGTAAACACATCGAGACGGTAGAGCCGCTCGAGGGCGACTGGTCTGCCAACAGCGGCTACGAGGCCGCTCGGTACTTGGCTGAGCACGACCGCACCATGACGGCGATTTACGCGGCAAACGACCAGATGGCAAACGGCGCCATTGCCGCGCTGCGCGATAGCGGCTTGCGCGTGCCCGAGGACGTGAGCGTGGTGGGCGTCGATGATTCGCTCGATGATTTTGTAGCACACAACGAGCTCACGACCGTTCGATTCGACTTGCATCAGCGTGGGCGCGAGGTGTTTGAGCATGCGGTTCCCGAGGCGGGTACGGTGGGCAAAACCGTTGCCATTCGTATTCCCGGCCAGCTCATCATTCGACATAGCACGGCGATACCGCGCTCATAGTTTGTGCTGGTAAACGGCGATTTATCGCATTTTAATAACAATCGGTAAGGATGCCGGCAGATAGCTGTTGGGATGCAGCCGAGTGCTATGATAGACGGGCTCTTTTGTCTATCTAGGAGGCTTTGCCTGATGGAGATCACCAAGGATATCCGCTACGTTGGCGTCGACGATCACGACATTGACCTGTTCGAGGGCCAGTACGATGTGTCCGAGAACGGTATGGCATACAACAGCTACGTTATCTTGGGCGAAAAGATCGCTGTCGCCGATTCAGTCGATGGCGGGTTTGTCGACGAATGGCTCGGTAACCTCGAGGCTGTACTCGACGGTCGCACGCCCGACTACCTGGTCATCCATCACATGGAGCCCGATCACTCCGCCGGCATCGCCGCCTTTATGGAGCGCTATCCCCAGGCACAGATTGTGGCAAGCATGGGCGCCTTCCGCATGATGGTTAACTACTTTGACACCGACTTCCCCGAGCGCAAGATGGTTGTCAAGGAGGGTGACGTGCTCGATTTGGGCGGCCACAGCCTAACCTTTGTCGGCGCCCCCAACGTGCACTGGCCCGAGGTGCTGTTCTCCTACGAGGCCACCGACAAGGTGCTCTTTAGTGCCGACGGCTTTGGCAAGTTCGGCGCCAACGACATCGAGGATCCGGAAGGGTGGGCCTGCGAGGCGCGCCGTTATTACTTTGGCATCGTCGGCAAGTTCGGCAAGTTTGTGCAGGCCGTGCTCAAGAAGGCCGCCAATCTGGACATCCAGATCATCTGCCCGCTCCACGGCCCCGTGCTGACCGAGAACCTGGGTTATTACCTCGACACCTACAACACCTGGTCGAGCTATCAGCCCGAGGACGAGGGCATCACGATTGCCTATGCGAGCGTGTATGGCCATCTGAAGGCTGCCGTTGAGGAGCTCGCTTCTGCGCTCGAGGCCCGCGGCCAGAAGGTCTCCGTCTTTGACCTGGCTCGCGACGATATGGCCGAGGCGGTTGAGGATGCGTTCCGCTACGACCGCCTGGTGCTCGCCTCCATCACCTATCAGGGCGAGATCTTCCCGTTCGTGAGTACCTTTATCCACACGCTTGCCGAGCACGCCTATCAGAACCGTACGGTGGCGCTCGTCGAGGCCGGTTCCTGGGCGCCTGCAGCTGCCAAGGTTATGACCAAGGAGCTCAAGGGCATGAAGGACATCACCCTGACGCAGAACAAGGTGACTGTGCTGGGTTCGCTCAACGACGCCTCGCGCGCTCAGATCGAGGCCCTCGCCGACGAGCTTTCCAAGTAGCGACACGTTCACGTTTAACGCTCAAACCACCACAAAGGGGACAGGCACCTTTGTGGTGGTTTTTGTTTAAGCGCCGGCGATGAGGAGATTTGGGCGGGCGCCGTCGGCGATCTCGGCGATTGAGGTGGCGACGGCGTGATCGGGGTCACGGTCCATCACTATGGCGTTGACGTCGGTCAGCTCGGCAAAGCGGTACATGCCACGTCCGTTGACCTTACTGGCGTCCATGAGGGCGACACTTTGGCGGGTGGCACCGACCATAGCCGCTTTGGTCTCGGCCATCTGCGGAAAGTCGGTCGTAAAGCCGCAGCCGGGAACGAAAGCGCCAGGGCACATGACGGCCAGATCGGCATGGACCATTTGGAGCGCCTGCATGGTAAGTGGGCCGTACAGATAGCGATGACCTTTGCGCAGCGCCCCGCCCAGCATGACGACATCGACCGAGGGCATGCTCTCGTCGATATAATCGGCGATGGTGATGTCGGCCGTGATGACGGTGATGCCATCGCGCTGGTCGAGGAGCCGGACAAACTCGAGCGCTGTGGTGCCGGAGTCGACGAGCAACGTGTCGCCGTCGCTGACGAGTTCGATGGCGCTTTGTGCGATGGCCTGCTTGGCGGCGACATTGACGTTGATGCGGCGATCCTGCGTGGAAACGGTCAGTCGCTTCTGGAGCGACACAGCGCCACCATGCGTGCGGCGCAGCTTGCCTGCTTCGGCGAGCGCGTCTAGGTCAGCACGGGCGGTAACGGAGGACACGCCAAAGGTCTGGGCGATTTCTGCCACCTGCACCGAGGCGTTATGTTCGAGCATCTCCATGATGGCGGAACGACGCTCATCGGCGAAAGCTCGGTTTGTTGCATGGGCCATATCCGCTCCATTATCGTCTGAAATTTGCAGGAATTGTGTTGAGTCTATTTTCGTTCATTTTCTTTTTAAGTAAGAAAACGCCTTTCGATTACTTACTTTTTCTATAAAAGAAAGATGATCAAGGCTCAAAACTCAATTTCGAACACGCGCGCTCGGGTTCAACCCCTTCCGTTTGCTTTTCAAAAACGACTGTATTGACCTGCAAGGGCTCAATATCTCGCACATGCATACCCGCTGAATTTCATACAATGAGCGCAGAAAACGCAAGGTAAAACGCCTTGTGAACAGCTACGCCCGATGTCCAGATGCGGGCGAGGGAGAGGAGCAAACGCTCATGGCACTTGTTACCACCGAAAAGATGCTCAAGGACGCTCAGGCCGGCCACTACGCCGTCGGCGCGTTCAACGTCGAGAACCTCGAGTTTGTTATGGCCGTTCTGGCCGCTGCCGAGGAGACCAAGTCCCCCGTCATCATGCAGACCACCCCGGGCACCATCAAGACCGCTGGTCTGGACTACTTCTACGGCATGGTCAAGGCTGCCGCCGAGCGCGCTTCCGTGCCCGTCGCTCTGCACCTCGATCACGGCGATGGCTATGACCGCTGCATGCAGGCTTTCCGCACGGGCTACACCTCCGTCATGATCGACGGCTCGCACGAGTCCTTCGAGGACAACATCGCTCTGACCAAGTCCGTCGCCGACGCTGGCCGCGCCATGGGCGTGCCCGTCGAGGCTGAGCTCGGTAAGGTTGGCGGCAAGGAGGACGACGGTCCCGCGGTTGAGGGCGAGAGCCCCTACACCGATCCGGCCGAGGCCAAGGAGTTCGTCGAGCGTACCGGCTGCACCTCCCTCGCAATTGGCGTTGGCACCAGCCACGGTGTGTACACGAGCGATCCGCACATCGAGCAGTCCGTGGTCAAGGCCATTCGCGACGCCGTCGACGTGCCGCTGGTTCTGCACGGCACCTCCGGAGTGCCCGATGAGCAGGTTGCCGAGGCTGTGAAGAACGGCATCTGCAAGGTTAACTACGCCACCGAGCTGCGTCAGGCCTACACCAAGGGCTTCATGGCCTACATGGCCGAGAACCCTGCCTGCTTCGATCCCAAGAAGCCGGCCAAGGAGGGCATGCGTGAGATCACCGAGCTGGTTAAGATCCGCATGACCAACCTCAACTCTGTGGGCAAAGCAGAGTAACAGCAAGGGTACTCCGACTCAAAATAGATCCCGGGGAGGGATGAGGGCTTAGTTCCCCAATCGTCCTCGGGCATGCAAAAAGCCTCGCTGCGCACTTCGTGCGGCGAGGCTTTTTGCCCCCTGCGGAAAGATTGGGGAACTAAGCCCTCATCCCTCCCAAGTTGACCTACTCGAGGTCGTCGCCCTTGTGGCGTTAGGTCTGAAAATAATAAGAAGCCTTCGCGCTGCGGAATGATTTTGGAAACTAAGTACGGGGACCCGCCCAAGCCGTCCTGCTCAATCGCCCTTGTGGCGTTGGGGCTGAAAGGGTGGGACGCGTGGGTTATTTGGTTGTTAGGGTTAGCAGGTCGTTGGGGGTTTTGAGGTTGTAGGTGGCGTTTGGGATATCTTGGTGTGATCCCCATGCCGCTCTGGCAAAACTGACCCCTGCCGAAGTTGCGCATTGTTCGTCGTAGACGGTGTCGCCAACGTAGACGACGTTGCCAGGATTCGCGCCCGCACGTCGGAGATATTCGAGCATGGGTGCGGGTGCGGGTTTATGTTCGGTTGTGTCTTCGACAAGGATGATGTGCTCAAAATACTTATCGAAACCAAGGGGTGCAATTTCTTTTGTGTATTCGTCGCGCGCACGTGAGGAGACGATGCCAAGTTTGCAGCCGCTATCGGCGAGTGTTGCGATGACTTCAAGCAAACCTGGAAACACGCTGATGGTGCTTTTAAAGCTGGCGGCAACTTGGCACCAGCGATCCAACGTTGCCTGCGAGTAGATCCCAAGTTTCTCAAGGGCATCCTTGCCGGGTATGCCGAGGGCAAAGTCAAGCTCGTGTCGGGGAAGCGTTTTGCCGGTCTCTTCTTGGACAATCTGGACAAGCGATGACAGAACGCTTTCTTCTGTATCTGCCAATGTCCCATCAACGTCAAATACGATATGGTCAAAGTGCTTCATATGATTGCTCCTCTCTGTTGTTTGCCTGCAAGTTTGATGCAGTGACAGAAGAAGGGCTAGCGGGATTTCTGCCTGGTGCTATCGAGATTCTGCCTCGCTGCTCGATAGCTCGAAGGAGTGCACCCCATTTGTTCTTTAAATACCTGGCCAAGATGGCTTGCTGTTATAAATCCGCATTGGCGCGCGACTGTCTGTACCGTTCGCGTGGTGTGTGCCAAAAGTTCGCAAGCACGGTTTATGCGGTATGCGCGCAGATATGCCGCCGGGGTCGTTCCTGCACAAGTTTCGATAATGCGGTAACACTCTCTTTCGCTTACGCCGGCTGCAGATGCCATCTGGGGCACATCTATAGCGGCTGCATAGTTCGCGCGGATAAAGTCCAGGATTGCCTTGAACTGTACGTCACGGTTGGTCATCCAAGAGGCGTTGTCGGAGGAAAAGAGCGGTTCGGCCTTGGCGTAAATCTGAATCCAGAGCTCTGACAAACTATTTCGAAGCGCCATCTCGTTCTGCGGCCGTTGAAGGTCGTGGCTAAAGGAGCTCTTCAGCAAATCGATAAAGGGCATATCGTCGGGATTGGTAGGTGACCATTTGAGCACATCGACGCCTCGACATTGAAGCAATGGGTTGATGTAGCGCTTTTGGAGACGTCCCGCGGGATCGCCGAGCATCGACGGCTGAAAGATATGCAGCATTTGAATGGCTGGCGCCGAATTGGGTGATTGCAGCGTGCTGTGCAAAACGCCGCCGTTGATAAAGCCGGCGGACCCTTCCTCAAAGCGTACGTGCTCATGAGCCGCGTGCGTTCGATAGTCAATCGCTCCCTGCTCCATATAGAAAAGCTCAACTTCGGAATGCCAGTGCCAGGGGACGGAATTGCCCGGATAGCGAGCGAATTCTGCGCGTTCGGCAATATAGGACCAGTCTTCGGCGGTCTCGGGAAACGCTTCCTCGCGTCCTCCGCGGTGCAATTCTATGTGATCCATGTTTCGCATGGCATCAGTATAAAGCGCGATGGGCTTAGATTGCTCTTGCCTGTTCGGGGAACGCCTTGTCTAGGGATGCTTGGAGCTTTTCGAAGGATGCTCGTAAGTTGAGGCTCTGATCGGCTGAGCGCTTGGTTTTTGTGGTGGGGGAGTCGAGGAGGCCGTTTCTCTGTGTCGGGGGGAAGGAGAAAAGGTTTGCATGATTTAGGGATGGCCGCTGTGCTGCGTCATTGGAAGAATGCATGCTTATGCGGCCTCCTCGATGTCCACCAAAAGGTTGCGCACGGGGTGTGCTGCTAGGTCCCGTGCGTTGGCAGTATTATGCCGCGGCTGCTGAAAAGAAGCGCTAAAGAAAGGCTTAACCTGGTTTGATGTTACGATGAAACTGCAGGTCAGAGGTATCGAGTAACACTCTTGAAAGGTTTTAGGCTTAAGGACTTTCTAAGGTTTGTGACGTGGATGTGGCGCGGACGTGCGGAGCGTGTGGATGCTCGCTGTTAGCGCTGCGGCTCTGCAGCCCGCACCTGCTCGATGACCTTTTCCATCGTGGCGTCGATGCGGTCTTTTTTGAGCTCACATTCCCAGATGGTTATGGGTGTCCAGCCCATTTGAGTGAGTGCTGCCACGGCAGCGCGGTCGCGCTCGACGTTGCGACGGAACTTTGCCTCCCAAAACTCAACGTTGCGCTTGGGCTGGCTAGGGTTGCACTTGGGGCAGCGGTGCCAAAAGCAGCCGTTGACGAAGATGGCGATCTTGCGCCCGGGAAAGGCGATGTCGGGCTTGCCGGGAACCTTCCATTCCAAGCGATAGCCCGTAAGGCCCGCTGCCCGCAGGCGCTGGCGAACGAGCAGCTCGGGCTTGGTGTTGGCGCGCTTGTTGCCCTTCATGGACTTTTTGATGGCGGCACGACGGCGTACGAGCTCACGCTCGTCGGCGGAAAGGTCCGAGGTATCGATGCCGTCGAGCAGGCCGGGCTTGGGACGCTTCTTGCTGCGGCGCTTAGGTGCGCGCTTGGGCTTGGTGGAGGGCTCGTCGGTCGCGGTGACGTCGGCGTAGTTGGCAGTGCCGTTGGCCTCAAGCCGATCTTCCCTCAACTCAATCAGAGCATCGATAAGCCCTTTGTCGGCGGGCATCCACTCAACGGTGGCAAGCGAGGTGCGCGGAATCCAGCGGATATCGAGCTGGCGGTCGTGCTTCTGGGGCTCATCGGATTCATCGGCGAGCGAGCAGTAGTAGCACTCCATGGAGAGATGGAAATCGGGGTAGTCGTACTCAACGGTGTAGAAGTCACGCAGGTTGGTGACCTTCACCTGCAGCTCCTCCATGAGCTCGCGGCGCACGGCGTCCTCGGGCGTCTCGCCGCGCATGAGCTTGCCGCCTGGGAACTCCCAAAGTCCCTGCATGTCGCCATAGCCGCGCTGCACGGCAAGTAGCTCGTCAGATCCATCCTTGCGAATGATCCCGGCGGCAACATGAACAGTCTTCAACAGGAGCCCTCTCTCCACATCAACACATGGCAGGCTACCCTTACCTTACACAACGGTAAGGCAAGCGTAAGCCATATCGATGGTAGCCGACTCGGCTCCTTGCGACTATAGATGCCGTAGACTAATCGCAAGAAAGGACTCGGTATGCAAACCACCCAAATGGCGACCCCGGTACTGGAGGTCGCGCATCTCGAAAAGGTATATGGAGCGCTGGGCAACGTGACCCGCGCGCTCAACGACGTCAACTTTACCGTCAACCGCGGCGAATTCGTCGGCATCATGGGAGCCTCGGGCTCGGGCAAGTCGACGTTGCTCAACTGCGTGTCGACCATCGATGCCGCCACGAGTGGCGCCATCCGCATCAACGGCCAGGATGTGACGCGCATGAAGCAGGCCAAGCTCTCGCAGTTCCGCCGCGAGGAGCTGGGCTTTATCTTCCAGGATTCCAACCTGCTCGATACGCTCACGGCACGCGAGAACATCGCCCTGCCGCTCACCATCGCCCGCGCAAACTCGGCAGAGATTTCGACCCGCGTGCAGGATGTGGCAGCGCGCCTGTCCATCAGCCAGGTGCTCGACAAGTATCCCTACCAGATGTCCGGTGGTCAGCAGCAGCGCGTTGCCGCGGCTCGCGCGCTCGTCACCGACCCCACTATGATTATGGCCGACGAGCCCACCGGCGCCCTCGACTCCAAAAGCGCTCGTCTGCTGCTCGAGAGCCTGGAGGCCCTGAATCGCCGCCTGCGCGCCACGGTACTCATGGTCACGCATGACAGCTTTGCCGCCAGCTACACGAGCCGTGTGCTGTTTATTCGCGACGGCAAGATCTTCACCGAGCTGCGCCGCGGCGATACCGACCGCCGAGAGTTCTTCGACCGCATTATGGAGGTCGTTGCCATGATGGGCGGTGAGGGCTCCGATGCTCTGTAAACTCGCTTGGGGCAACGTCCGCCGCGCCGGCCGCGATTACCTTGTCTACTTGCTGACGCTCACCCTGGGTGTCACGGTCTTCTATGCCTTCAATACCGTCTCGATGCAGGTCGACATTGCCGGCATCAAGGAGGAGGGACTGTCCGAGCTCATGGGCGGCATGCTCGGCTACCTGACGTACTTTTTGGCCGGCGTCATGGCCTTTTTGATGGTGTATGCCAACAACTTCATCATGAAGCGCCGCAAAAAGGAGTTCGGCCTGTACCAGGTGCTCGGCATGCGCCGCGGGCGCGTCGCCACGATCATGGCGCTCGAGACCGTATTTGTTTCGGTCGGCGCTTTTGTCGCCGGCATTGTGCTGGGCGTGGGGCTCTCCCAGCTCATGACATTCTTTACGGCCTCGCTCTTTAAGACACAGATCGCTAATTTCCACTTCTTTTTCTCGGTGCATGCGTTCAACCTGACCCTTGCTTGCATGCTCGTGATGTTTGTGCTTACGCTACTGCTGAACCTTCGCGCCGTGCGCCGTACCAAGCTCATCGAGCTTATGGGCGCCGAGCGGCGCAACGAGAGCATCAAGACGCGCAACCCCTGGATTGCGATCGCCATCTTTGTCGTGGGCGTGGTGCTGGTGGGCGTGGCCTATTACCGCCTGTTGCGCGATGGGTTCCCGCTCACCGCGACGGAGGGTAAGCTGCAGGAGGCCATGAACCAGTTTGGTATCACCACGGCCATGGTTGCGGTGGGTACCTTTGCCCTTTTCTGGGGCCTTTCGGGCATGCTTATCAAGCTGCTGCAGAGCCTGCGCAGCGTGTATTGGCGCGGCCTCAACATGTTTACCGTGCGCCAGCTTGCGGCCAAGGTCAACACGGTGTGCTTTTCGATGGGCGTTATCGCGATGATCCTGTTTCTGGCCATTACCTCGGTGACCTGCGGCATGTCGATCGCCAACGTGATGAACGAGAACCTGGAGCGCTATACGCCGGCGGATATGTCGCAGACGTATATCTATTACGCGTCCGATAGGCTCGACTACTACAAGGAGTATGTCAATCCTTCCGAGGCCGATCGCATGGTGCTGGCAGACGCAACGGTCGATTTGTACTCTGCATGGCACGGTGACCGTATCGATCCCGATAACGTTGCGGAAAGTATCAAGGGCAAGTCGGCAGATAATGGCAACGAGGCCGGGAAGAAGGTCAATATCGCCGATGTTGCCGGCGAGCATGTGCAGATTGATTCGTATCTGAGCTATACGCTTGGCGGCTCGGATCCTTCGGTGACGGCGGGCGAGATGTGCAAGGCCATGGGCGAAAAGCTCCCCAAGGCGCTCGAGGGTAGCAATGCCGATGATATGGGCCTGTTTGTGACGCCGGCGAGCCAGTACAACAAACTGCGCCAGATGATGGGCGAGGAGCCGGTGAACATTGGCCGCGACCAGTACTTGCTTACGTGCGATATGGGCGGCGAGTTGGGCGACCTGTACACCAAGTACATGGCTGGGGGCCATACCCTCACCTTGGGCGGACATGAGCTCAAGCCCGCAGCCGATAAGTCGGACGAGGACACGGCTGCCATCGCCAACTCGGCACTCGGCAGCAATCCCGGTACCGTGGTCGTAGCCGACGAGCTGCTGTCCCAGCTTAACCTGCAGCCGTATTCCAGTAATCTGCTCGTTAACTACAAGCAGGGGATGGATGTGACCAAGGCAGACGAGAGCATTAAATACACCATGCTCGACAATCTGCTCGTTGACGGCAAGGAGCCGGGGTCGTGGGGAATCTTCATGACACGCTCCGAGATCTATACGCAGGCGGCGCAGATGAACGGCATGATTAGCTATCTAGCCATCTATATTGGCTTTGTACTGGTCGTTGCATGTGCGGCAATTCTGTCGATCCAGCAGCTCTCCAATGTGGCCGACGGAAGCCGCAGCTATCGCGTGCTGGCGCAGATCGGCTGTGACGACCGCCAGATTCGCCATTCGGTGATGGCGCAGCAAGCGGTGTTCTTCCTGTTCCCGCTGGCAGTGGGTCTGGCGCACTCCTTTGTGGCGCTCAAGGTGATCATCGAGCTGGTGAGCACGTTTGGCAACATGAGCATCGGCGGCACGGTGGGCCTTACCTGTGCGATTTTCTTGGCAGCCTACGGCGGCTACTTCCTGGTAACGTACCTCATGAGTACCGGCATGGTGCGAGCCGCCATCGCCACCCGCTACAGCGAGTAGCGAGCGGGCAAAACCGTCGCAAAACCAACGCAAACAACCGCCGCGGAGGGAGTCGGCCCCCTTCGCGGCGGTTTTTTGTCTATCGGATGCCTCTCAGATGCAAGTGAGTAGACTTTTTTGGATCTGTCGAGCACACCACGACAAGTGCTCAATAAAACCGCAGGTCAGCGCTGTGGCGATTCGGGGTGTGCTCGGCCTCCTGCAAAAAGTCTACTCACTTGGTTTTGGCTGCTAGAAGACCGCCGTGAGGGAAGGCAACTTCCTCGCGGCGGTTTTGGCATTTGCCCAGATAAAACCTGCCAAAATAAACCTGTCCCTTTTTGGTAGGTTATCGTTTCCAAAAGTGGAGGATCAGGGTCGTACGGTTTTGCTGCTCGGTTTTGACCAGGATGTTGTGGATGTGGGTCTTGACGGTACCCACGGCAAGGAAGAGCTCGTCAGCGATCTCTTGGTTCGATTTGCCCAACACAACCAGACGCATGACTTCGGTTTCGCGGTTGGAGAGCTTGTAGGCGTTGCGATAGAAGGGCATCTGCTCTTCGATGTGTCGATCAAGATCGCTGACGTTCTTTTCCTCGGGCGCCTCCTGCATGCGAATCGAAAGCACGTGATAGGCATAGATGATCAGCAGAATCGCAAAGTAGCACGCAAAGATGTTCTCGCTAAAGTTGCGCTCGGACAGGTACAGCTGCAGCCAAGAGGGTGCCAGGCTCATGGGAACAACAAGGATGTTGTAGAAATCCTCGGCAACGATGCAACCGACCAGAATAGCGCCGATAATCAGGTGCTTTTGTTGGTTGTTGACACGTGCCTTCAGCTCGACTTGTGTGCTCTTGCGTGCCGTCCAAAAGATATATAGCCCCACGAAAACAAGGAATACCTGACGCATCGTGTAGTAGAGCCATTGATGAATGGGGCCGTAGGGGACAGCGACGATAATCAGCAGCTCGCTCAGCAAGAACGTTGCGACGGGAATGACAAACTGCTTTTTTGAATGCTTGTCGAGCAAATCCATGGCAATGAGCCAAATAAAAGCCTGCGAAGCGGTCGCCACAAAGGTCCGCAACACAGGCATGGTAATTGAGTAATAGTCGCTGGCTGGAAAACTCTGGTTTTGCAGCGTGTATTCAAAAAAGAAAATCTCGGTCATCTCGATGGCATAGCAGATAAATACGCCGCTGCCATAGATAAAGAAGCGTCGACGAGATGAGGCATAGGCGGCAAGCGAGAGCACCGCCGTCACAATACAGATCACGAGTATCGCTAGGGTATAGAAGAACATCAGGGTGTTCATCTGTCACCGTCCCATCTCATTTATTCTATGGCCGAGTTCTGTATACCTTGTGGGATATAGACGTCTCAACCCTTCGTTTCATTGTGGATTAGGCGCCGAGATACAGCATAGCCGTATACCGTTCGCGGTTCTAGATGGTAAACCCCCTGTAAACTCTTGACCTGCGGGTTTATATTGGTTTAGAGGGGGTGTAACTCCGTGAACGGTCTTTAATCCCGAATAAACTAGGTAAAAATTGCATACGGGTGAATGATGGTCTTGTCAACACGAGGCGTGATGTTCGAGCGCCTCATAGTAATAGTCGGCAAGACCGGCGGAAAGGAAATCGACATGGCACTGCCTAAGGATTTCATCGACACCAACGACTTCACCAAAGAGCAGATCCTGGCTATCGAGGATCTTGGCCTGGCAATGAAGAAGGCCATCAAGGTTGACGGTTATTATCCGCACCTGCTCCGCAACAAGAGCCTTGGCATGATCTTCCAGCAGGTCTCCACCCGCACTCGTCTTTCCTTCGAGACCGCTATGACCGACCTCGGCGGCCATGCTCAGTTCTATGGCCCTGGCACCATCCAGCTCGGCGGTCACGAGTCCCTGGGCGACACCGCTCGCGTTATGGGCTCGCTGCTCGACATCATGATGGCTCGCGTTGACCGTCACAAGGACGTCGTCGGCCTCGCCGAGGGCTCCGCTGTGCCCGTCATCAACGGCATGTCCGAGTTCAACCATCCCACGCAGGAGATGGGCGACCTCATGACCATGCTCGAGAACCTCCCCGAGGGCAAGAAGATCGAGGACTGCACCCTGGCCTTCATCGGCGACGCCACCCAGGTCTGCGTCTCCCTCATGTTCATCGCCTCCAAGGTCGGCATGAAGTTTGTCCAGTTTGGACCTAAGGGCCACCAGATCCCCGACGGCGGCCTGCACGTTGGCACCGTCGAGGAGCGCGCCGAGTTCGGCAAGCAGATGATGGCCATCGCCGAGGAGAACTGCAAGGTCTCCGGTGGCTCCATCGTCATCTCCGACGACATCGAGTGCATCAAGGGCGCCGACTTCATCTACACCGACGTGTGGTATGGCCTGTACGACGAGGAGGTCTCGGGCGAGAACTACATGGACGTGTTCTATCCCAAGTATCAGGTCACCATGGACATGATGAACTTTGCCGGCCCCAACTCCAAGTTCATGCACTGCCTGCCGGCCACCCGCAACGAGGAGGTCGTCGACGAAGTCATGGACGATCCCGAGCGCTCCCTGTGCTGGGTCGAGGCCGAGAACCGCAAGCACTCCATCCGTGCTCTCCTTGCCGCCCTGGGCAAGCGCACCCCGCTCAACGACGAGGGTGTCGAGTACTCCGCCAAGGCTGAGCTCCACGCCGCTCTCGAGGCTCTCGAGCAGCTCTAAGCCTCAAGGCTTCTAAAAGCACGTTTGCGGGCGGCGGATGCTCGTCTCCTGTCGCCCGCTCACCGAGGCCCAAGCAATTGCCTTAATACCTTAGGGCCTCGGATCTGTCCAAGACTGAGCGAAGGAGCTCATCATGAGCGACGGAAAGAAAAAGCTTTCCTTCTTGACGGTCATTTCGACCATCATCTGCGTCGTCTTCGTTTGCGAGGCCGCCGCTCCTGCTGCTGCCATTGGCAACCAGCAGTTCTTCTGGTGGATCTTCCTGATCCTGACCTTCCTGCTTCCCTACGGCATGGTTGTCGCCGAGCTCGGTACCACCTATGACGGCGAGGGCGGCATTTACGACTGGGTACGCGATGGCCTGGGCGACAAATGGGGCGCCCGCATCTCGTACTACTACTGGGTCAACTACCCGCTGTGGATCGCCTCGCTGGCTACCATGTTCCCCGACATTTTGGGCATGGTCTTTGGCGTCGAGTTCAACTTGATCGCCAAGATGGGTATCGATCTTGCCTTTGTGTGGATCGTCTACCTCATGGGCCGCTCCAAGGCGGCCGACTCCGAGTGGGTCCTTAACGGTGGCGCCATCATCAAGGTCGCCGTCGCCGTTATCGTTGGCGCTTTGGGCATTTGGTATGCCATGGAGAACGGTTTTGCGAACGACATGTCCGCTGCCACCTTCCTGCCCGAGCTCACCAACACCAACGCTCTCGGTTACCTGTCGATCATCATCTTTAACTTCATGGGCTTCGAGGTCATCTGCACCATGACCGACGACATGGCCGATCCCGCTCGCGATATCCCCAAGGCCATCATCGTCGGTGGCCTGTCCATCGCCGTGATCTACCTGTTCGCTGGCTTTGGCATCGGCGCTGCTGTGCCGGCCGATTCCATCGACCCCGACTACGGCATGATTTATGCAGTCCAGACAATGGTGGGCGACTCCATGATCTTTAAGGTCATCTGCATCGCCTTCCTGATCACCCTGTTCGCCAACATGGCCGCTTGGTCCTTCGGCGTTAACTCCGTCGCCCGCTACGCTGCCGAGCACGGCAACATGCCCAAGGTCTTCGCCTCGATGATCTCTGACGACGATATGCCCAACGGTGCCAACCTGGTCAACGCCGTCGTTGCCTCCCTGGTGCTGTGCCTGCAGCTGGTTCCCATCGACGCTATCTCCAATGGTGTTTTCTGGATGCTCTTCGGCACCTCCGTCGTCTTCCTGCTGCTCACCTACATCCCGATGTTCCCGGCGTTCCTCAACCTTCGCAAGAACGACCCGAACCGTGAGCGTATCTTCACGTTCCCGTTTAAGGGCGCCATGATGAAGGTCATGCTGGCCATCCCTTGCATCGAGCTGATCCTGGCCATCGTTGCAACGCTGGTGCCGCTCTCCGCCGCCGAGATTGGCGACAAGCTCCCGATGATCGTTATCTTCATCGTGCTTGTGCTCATCGGCGAGATCGTCCGCGTCGTCAGCGCCAAGGGCCGCGAGACCGAGTACAAGGGTCTCACCCCCGAGCTGGCTGCTCAGCGCCTGGCTGAGGAGGCTGCCGAGGCCGAGGAGAACTAAAGCACCCGGATTCGGGGCTCCAACCCTCCTCGCGTACCAAAGTACGCTTCGTCGGGCTTGTCGCTCCCGACTCCAGGCACTCTAGCCTCTTCGAGGGCGTGCCCAAAGCGACAAATTTGCTCACTATTTCCTGGGGTGGGTGTGAGCGATAGCTCCGGTAACCACCGCCCACCCCAATCTCTCTTCCGTATCCTTCGTGCGTTTTGTCTCCGCGCACTTGGTTACGTCGTCGCTTGCCGGTGCGATTCCGTGAAAACCGGCACCGGGCGCCCCGACCTTTGCCGGGGAACGGGCGCCTACCATCTCTTGGTTTTAGGCTGCGGGTAACCCGCCCGCAGCAAGCGATCGTTCGATTTGGAGGAAATCTTATGCGTACGATCACCGAGTCCGAGTCCACCCCCAAGGCCGACGGCTTCTTTATGCCCGCCGAGTTCGCCCCGCAGGATCGCGTGTGGATGGGCTGGCCCCACCGCACCGACACCTGGGCCCACGGCGCCAAGCCGGCCCAGAAGCAGTATGCCGCCATCGCCCGCGCCATCGCCGAGTTCACCCCGGTTACCATGTGCGCCAACCAGGTCGACTATGCCAACTGCAAGGCCGTCTTCGAGGAGGACGAGAACGTCACCGTCATCGAGATGACCACCGACGATGCCTGGTTCCGTGACACCGCCGCCACCTACGTCATCAACGGCAAGGGTGAGAAGCGCGCCAACCACTGGCACTTCAACGCCTACGGCGGTCTCGTCGACGGCCTCTATTTCCCGTGGGACAAGGACGAGCAGATTGCCCTTAAGATGGCTGAGCTTTCCGGCTGCCGTCGCTATCGTCCCGATGACATGATCCTCGAGGGCGGCTCCATCACCGTTGACGGCGAGGGCACCCTTGTCGTGACCGACCAGTGCCTGCTCTCCCCGGGCCGCACCTGCTCTGCGGTGCTCGAGGAGGAAGAGGATCCCGAGTCCATCTGGCCCAAGTTCAAGAAGAAGTTCGAGCCCTGGAGCGAGGAGCTTCGTGCCTACATGGACGAGCGCCTCAAGGATTACCTGGGCGTCGAGAAGGTCATCTGGGTCAAGGAGGGCATCGACCCCGAGGAGACCAATGGCCACATCGACGACGTCGCCACGTTCATCGCCCCGGGCGTCATGGCCTGCATCTGGACCGACGATCCCGAGTATCCGTTCTACGAGCAGTGCCACGCCGCCTACGAGACCCTCTCCAACGCCGTTGACGCCAAGGGCCGCAAGATGAAGGTCTACAAGCTCTGCATGCCCGTGAACCCGCTGTTCATGGACCAGGCCTCCTGCGACACCATCGACGCCGACGAGAACGCCGAGCCTCGCGTCCCCGACGAGCCGCTGATCGCTTCCTACATGAACTACCTGGTCACCAATCACGGCGTTATCGTCCCGCAGTACGGCGACGAGAACGACCAGCTGGCCGTTGACACGCTCCAGAAGATCTATGACGAGGTCTGGGGCGAGGGCGTCTACAAGTGCGTCGGCGTTCAGTCCGAGCAGGTCGTCTTTGGCGGCGGCAATATCCACTGCATTACGCAGCAGGAGCCGTCCGCGTAATTGTCTGTCTTCCCGAGGCACGGCACCTTGCCCTTCAATCGTCGGGCATGACCCTAAGGTCTATGCCCTCCTCTTTCAGGGCAATCTGCCGCACCTCGGAAACCCAGCCGATCAATCAGACGGTCGGTGAATCGGACCATCTCGGGGCATTGATGGTCGGTTTATTCGACGTCTTGGTCGGCTGGGTTTTCTGTTTGAGCAGATTTGCTTTTCTCCCTCTTTGTCTGCTGCGTTGTTTTTTGGGTTACCTGGTGCAGTGACGCGGAACGGGCACTCCGTTGCCTGCACTTCGGAGTGCCCTTTTCTTTGATTGAGTACGCGTCTGGCCTGGGATTTTTTGCGGGTTAGGCCAATTGTTCGCTTGAATTTCTCAGGTCAGAGGCGTCTTCAATTGCCGAAAGTTTCCGGCCGTCAACGCGGCCGTTTTGATCGGAGTATCTATGTACCAGCGTATCGTCATCTACACGCGCCTGTTCCGCGAGCGTTGGTCCAACAACTTCATCCTCTCCTCTCTTTGGGATGGCACCTGTACCGGTGACGCGGCCTGCAACCCTACCTTGGGCTGCGCCTTCGGTACAGATGCCATCCTTTTTGCTGTAGGGGGAACGTGCCATGGCAGGTAAGAAGTTTTCCCTGATTGAGGTCATCCTTTCGGTTATCTGCGTCGTGTTTACTATCGAGGCGGCAGCTCCGGCTTCTGCCATGGGTAACGTGCAGTTCTTCTGGTGGATTTTCCTTATCATCACGTTTTTGCTGCCTTATGGCCTGGTGGTGGCCGAGCTGGGTACGGCGTTTGATTCCGAGGGCGGCCTGTACGATTGGGTCCGCCTGGGCCTGGGCGACCGTTGGGGCGCCCGTTGCTCCTGGTGCTATTGGGTAAATTTTCCGCTGTGGGTGGCAAGTATCGCCTGCATGTTCCCCAGTGTCATCACTGCGGTATGGGGTTTCGAGTTTTCACTCGGGCTCCGAATTGTCATTGAGCTTGCCTTTGTGTGGGGCGTTACGGTCATGGCGATGCAGTCGGTGGCCGAGGCCGATTGGGTCATGGACGGCGGCGCTGTCATCAAGGTGCTCATTACCGCCGTGGTGGGGATCGTCGGTATCTGGTTTGCCTGTAATAACGGCTTTGCCAACGACATGTCGCTCAAGACCTTCATTCCAGATCTGGGCGACACCAACTCGTTGACGTATCTATCGATTATCCTGTTCAACTTTATGGGCTTCGAAGTGGTCGCGACCTTTGCCAGCACGATGAAAAACCCGTCGCGCGATATCCCCAAGGCGGTTATCACCGGCGGCGTTGCCATTGCGGCGATCTACATCATCTGCGGCATCGGCATTGGAGCCGCGGTTCCCACCGAACAGCTTTCGCTCGATTCGGGCATTGTGGACGCGGTCGCCGCCATGGTGGGGCGCAGCCACCCGCTGACAATGATCGTGGGCGTGGCCTTTTTGGTGACGCTCTTTGCCAACATGATCTGCTGGAGCTTTGGCGTCAACAACGTAGCGAGCTATGCCGCACGTCACGGCAACATGCCGCGCCCCTTTGCGCTGGTGTCCAAGAGGACCGGCATGCCCAATGGCTCGGCACTCATTAACGGCTGTTTTGCCAGCCTGGTGTTGCTGCTTCAGATCCCGCTGGGTGAGGGATCCGACGTCTTTTGGGTTTTCTTCTCAATGAACGTCGTCTTTTTGCTCATGAGCTATATCCCAATGTTCCCAGCGTTTTGGCGTCTGCGTGCATACGACGATCGCCCGCGCGTGTTCCGTGCGCCCTTTGAGGGTAAGGTGCTCGCGGTAGCGCTCGCGATTCCCGTGGTGGAACTTGTGCTTTCGATTGTCGCTACGATTGTGCCGCTCAACAGCTCACCTGCCGAGATGGCAAAGTTGCCGATTCTTGTGGGCGTGGCGATCGGTGTGTTGTTAGGCGAGGTCTCGCGCCTTATATCGCGCCGCGGCCGCAGCATCGACAATCCCGGCGTTGGTGCATAGGGGTCAGGTTATTTTGCACCAAAACAGTAGCGCCGCGAGTTGCGCGGCGCTTGCTGCATCTTGGATTATTGTTCGCGGTGCTCGGGATTAGAAGCGAGCTTAGGCGCAAAGTAGGGGACGTGGCCCAGGTACGGGCGGCTGTCCGAACGCTCCTCGGCGATGCAGGGGACCTCATCGTAAGTAAGTGAGTCGCTCAGGTGGGCGATGGCCTTGGCGGCAGGAGCGACGAGCATCTTGAGCGGTGCGATAGGCGCCATGGCATCTCCTTTCCTGTATGCGACCCGTGCTTTGGCGCGAATGTATATGCCGCAAGTCTAGCATCCCGCCCAGGAGAGCTTCAAACCACCACAAAGGGGACAGGCACCTTTGTGGTGGTTTTGGCGTTTGCCCAGATGAAACCTGCCAAAATGAACCGGTCACCAGGAGAGGAAATGGCGTTGGGCGAGAATTTGGTTTGTTAAATAGGGTCCCGACCTGGGCTACTTATAGATTGTGGAAAACTCTACTGTCAGATTATGGCGAATGCTGCTGTAGGATTATGACATGCGCTACTACAGCCTATGGCAACGTACCTCATGAGCGCCGGCATGGTGCGAGTTGCCATCGCCACTCGCTACAGCGAGTAGCAGGCGGGCAAAACCACCGCAAAACCGTCGCAAAACCGCGATGAACAACCGCCGCGAAGGGGGACGGGCCCCTTTCGCGGCGGTTTTTTGCCTGCCTGGTGCGTCTCGGATGCAAGTGAGTAGACTTTTTGGGATCTGCCGAGCACATCGCGACAAACGCTCGATAAAACCGCAGGCCAGAGCTGCGGCGTTTTGGGGTGTGCTCGGGATCCCGCCAAAAGCCTACTCACTTGGTTTTCACGGTTAGTAAACCGCCGCGAGGGAAAGCAGCTCCCCCGCGGTGGTCTTAACGTTCGCCCAGATACAACCTGTCACCACAAGGGGGATGGGCGCCTTTTGTGGTGGTTTTGGTACTTGCTTAGCGGGTTATCCCTGCGTGTCGCCTCCGTACATGTAGACGATAAAACCGTCGCCGGTGTCTTGACTGTGATCCTCCAGGATGCGCTTCATGTTGAGGTGCTCGTAGAACTGCCAGTCGGAGTTGCAGTCGCTCATCAGGAAGAACTTGGTGCAGCCTGCCTTGGCGAGCTCGGCGCGCGCAAGGTCGATAAGCGCGCGGCCGAGCCCCTTGCCCTGCCACTCGGGCACGATGATGATCAGGTTGAGCTGGCCCTGGGCATACTCGTTGCCTGTGGCGGCAAAGCGATCCGCCGTGGCCTTTTCGCGACTGTCGCCGAAGAGCGAGCCCTCGAGCTTGGCGTCGGCAGCCTTTGCCATTTCGGTTGCCTGGGCGAGCATCTCGTTGTAGCAGGACTCCCACGTGGGGTTGGTGCGCGGCTTGCCGTCCTCGAAGATGCCGATGCAGCAGGCGGCGATAATGCGGCCCTCGGCCTCGGCGACAAGCGCGATAGGTGAGCGTTGCAGCTGCATAGCGATGTTAAAGCGCGCGCAGAAATCGGCAGCTTCGACGTCGCCGCGGTTGCGCAGCGTGTTGCACCACAGCTGGTTGTAGATGGCAGCGATGCCGGTCAGGTCGTCGAGCGTGGCGGCGCGCAGGGTTACGTTGTCAAGGCTCATGAAGGCTCCTTCCAAGTTGGGTCAGGCCACCTCTGAGTGTGACATGGACGCAGGGCGGCCGCATCAATCATTCGGCAGGCGAGCCCCGATCCCTCGGGGACGGAGGAAAAGGGGTCACGAGTGAGGATTTTCGGACGCTTGCCCGACGAGAGTGGATAATCTCCCACTTTGAGCGCGAACATGGGCCAAAAACGGGAGATTATCCACTCTCGTGGTGAGCGGGCTCTTGTGTCGATTCATTCCCTTTTTAGTAGGCTGTGCTTGCACTTTAGCGTGCGACAGCGGATAATGCCGAGCACTCGACAATACGCTTATTGCTCTTTCTATAGATTGAGGAGGCCACTATGGCCATGGAATTCAAACGCAAGTTGCCGATCCCCATGGAGATCCGCGAGGAAATGCCACTTTCTGCCGAGCTTACCGCCAAAAAGCAGGCATTTGACGCCGAGGTCGCCAAAGTCTTTACCGGCGAGGACGCACGCAAGGTGCTTATCATCGGTCCGTGCTCTGCCGACCGCGAGGACTCGGTGCTTGAGTACATGAACCGACTGGCCAAGACCGCCGAGGAGGTCAAGGACAAGCTCATCATCATTCCGCGCGTCTATACCAACAAGCCGCGCACCAAGGGCACCGGCTACAAGGGTCTGCTGCACAACCCCAACCCCGAGGCTCCCGACGACCTGCTCGAGGGCGTCAAGGCCATCCGCCACATGCACCTGCGCGTCATCGAGGAGACGGGCTTCTTCACCGCTGACGAGATGCTCTACCCGTCCAACTACCAGTACCTCGTCGACTTGCTGAGCTACGTTGCCGTGGGCGCGCGCTCGGTCGAGAACCAGGAGCATCGCCTGGTGTCGAGCGGCATTTCGGTACCCGTGGGCATGAAGAACCCCACTGCCGGCTCCACCACCGTCATGCTCAACTCCATCTACGCCGCCCAGGCGCACCAGAGTTTTATCTTCCGCAACTGGGAGGTCGAGTGCGACGGCAATCCGCTCGCGCACGCCGTCATGCGCGGCTACATTGGCATCGACGGCCGCACCTACCCTAACTACCACTACGAGCATCTGGAGCGTCTTGCCGAGCGCTACACCGAGCACGCCGGTTATGCCAACCCAGCGGCGGTCATCGACTGCAACCATGACAACTCGGGCAAGCGTCCGCTGGAGCAGTATCGCATTTGCAAGGAGGTGCTCGACAGCTGCCGCCGCAACGAAGCCATCTCCAGGCTGGTCAAGGGCTTTATGATCGAGTCCTACCTTGAGGACGGCAACCAGCCGGTCGACGGCGGCGTCTTTGGCAAGTCGATCACCGATCCGTGCCTGGGCTGGGAAAAGACCGACTACCTCATTCACGAGATCGCGGAACGTATTTAGTTACGCGGGTTTACCAACCCGCGTAACGGCGCTCGCTGTCCGCCCTCTACCTGCGGCGTTGTCTTGCTCCAGGGGCACTCATTGGGGACGTACTTAAATGAGTAGTCGTTGGGGACGTTCTTGTTTGACTAGTCGTTTAAGAACGTCCCCAATGACTACCTTTCAAACCTGGCAGTTAGGGACGTTCCTTATCTGCCGGCACTTGGGGACACTCCTTGCATCGGCTGACGCGGTTTGCTCGCTGGCATTGCTAGATTTTTTGGCGTTCTCTAAGTCCTGTGGACAAAAAATGGCAAATATGAGTACTGTTGCTATTGTAGTGCCATATTGCCGGCAAAAGATAATAGACATAACAGAAAATATGTTCATTAACCTAACACATATAAGCCCGCTATAGAGCTATTTGAGTAATTTAGGAGCGCGTGCAAGCCGTGTGAGCAGCATTTGGTGCTGTTTTGGCTGTTACTAAAAAGGTGACAGTACTCATATTTGCCATTTTTTGCCCACGGGGCTTGGAGTGGGCTGTCAATCAGGTCCCAGGGGAGGCAGTTCGAGGCCCAAAGGACACAAAACGGGGGCGCAGCTCGGTGGCGCGCGCAGACGTGGTGTAAGAGCGTCCCGAGGT
>JAQDWB010000018.1 GCA_027673765.1 Coriobacteriaceae bacterium AM113-163 | reverse complement strand
AGAGCATTTCCCAGTTGACAAAACTATAGGAACACCCCCCATTAGCTGCAATTCCAAGGTAGTTAGTACTTTTGGACTCAGATCGTCATACTGAACAAGAATTTGAGTTGAGTTTTCAGGGACAGATGCGCCATCGGGACACCAAAAACAGTCATTGATATCGATGTAAGGGATGCTCGAGCGCGCGAGGGCGCGTGTAAAAGAGTTTCCGCCCGTATCGCACTCCGCAACTACGACGCAGTAGAGGCCGGCATCCGCGTGCTCAACCAAAAACTCCCCCGCCGGAAACGCCTTTCGCACAAGCGCCGTCAGGCCATCACGCGCCTCGCGAGCTCGAACGCGCACGCGGTTCACATGTCGCTCGTAATCACCCGATTCCAGCAAGCGAGCCAAAGCGACCTGGTCAACAGAACTCACCGACGAGGCGTAAAAACCAAGGTTGCGCCTAAACCGTTCCATCAGCTCATCAGGCAGGACCATATACGCCAAACGCAGGGCCGACGACAGACTTTTTGAAAAGGTGTTGGTGTAGATGACCGATTGGGCGGCATCGATCGACGCGAGCGCGGGAATCGGCTTGCCGGCAAGGCGAAACTCACAATCAAAGTCATCTTCGATGAGATACCGGTCCGGCTGCTCGGCGGCCCAGCTCAGCAGGGCATAGCGACGCGCAATGCTCGTCACAAGGCCGGTCGGATATTGGTGAGACGGCATCAGGTGAAGGACATCCGCCCCGGTTTTCTGCAGAGCACTCAAGTCCACGCCTTCACCGTCCAACGGGATATGACGCACTTCGCAACCCATAGCCTGATAGATGCGCGTCAGGCGCAGATAGCCCGGATCCTCAACGGCATACACCTTGTCGGCTCCAAGCAACTGAACCAGCATGGTATCGAGCAGCTGGGCGCCCGCACCGATAACAATGTTGTTGGGGTCGACATTCATACCCCTCGTCCCGCGTAGATGGTGCGCAATCGCACGTCGCAGCCGAGCAGTGCCCTGCGCCGGTGCGGGCGAAAAGATTTCGCGCTCGTCCTCGGATGCCAGCGTCGCCCGTAGCGCGCTTTGCCAAAGCCGCGCCGCCTCCAAAGCAGAAGGAGAAAGCGCATCGAATCGCTCGACCTGTCCGTTGACATCATGCACGCTGGGGCCCACAGAGACGGCATCTCGGTCGATGCCCTCCGCAGCCGAAGCCAAAACCGGTGCATCCGGAAGCTCGCAAGCGTAGTAGCCACGACGTGGCATTGAGCAAATATAGCCCTCAGCGAGTAACTGGCTATATGCATTCTCGATGGTAATAACACTGATTCCCAGATGACTGGCAAAGGCGCGCTTGGACGGCAGATGCTCCCCCGCCGTAATGCGTCCAGCTACGATATCATCTCGGATTTGCTGGTAAACATACTCATAGAGCGATGCTTCGCCGCGTTTTTCTAAATTGTAGTCAAGCATGAGTATATCACCTGACCTTATCGAGCTGTTCAATCTGGTATTAAGCTGACCTTATTATTATCTCGAAAACTGAGTATTTTGCCATGCCCAGCTCCCCGATAGGATTTTCCGTCAAGCAATGCACATGCCAACCAAGGGAGCAACCATGGCAGAACAGACCAGCAAGGCAGATCGCGTCAAACTCAATCGCGAGCTCGCGCAGATGCTCAAGGGCGGCGTCATCATGGACGTCACCACGCCCGAGCAGGCACGTATCGCCGAGGAGGCAGGCGCCTGCGCCGTCATGGCTCTCGAGCGCATCCCGGCCGACATCCGCGCCGCCGGCGGCGTGTCGCGCATGAGTGACCCCAAGATGATCAAGGGCATTCAAGAGGCCGTCTCCATCCCCGTCATGGCCAAGTGCCGCATCGGTCACATCGTCGAGGCGCAGGTCCTTCAGGCCATCGAGATCGACTACATCGATGAGTCCGAGGTTCTCTCCCCCGCCGACGATGTCTACCACATCGATAAGACCCAGTTTGACGTCCCGTTTGTCTGCGGTGCCCGCGATCTGGGCGAAGCGTTGCGCCGTGTTGCCGAGGGCGCCACAATGATTCGCACCAAGGGCGAGCCGGGCACGGGCGACGTCGTCCAAGCCGTGCGCCACATGCGCAAGATTCAAAAGCAAATCCGCGACGTTGCTGCTCTGCGCGATGACGAGCTCTTTGAGGCAGCTAAGCAACTGCAAGTTCCAGTCGAGCTTGTGCGCGAGGTCCATGCCACGGGCAAGCTTCCCGTGGTGAACTTTGCCGCCGGCGGTGTAGCAACCCCCGCGGACGCCGCGCTGATGATGCAGCTGGGTGCCGAGGGCGTCTTTGTTGGCTCGGGCATCTTTAAGAGCGGCGACCACGCCAAACGCGCCGCCGCCATCGTTAAGGCTGTGGCAAACTTCACCGACGCCAAGCTCATTGCCGAGCTTTCGGAGGACCTGGGCGAGGCCATGGTGGGCATCAACGCCGACGAGATCGAGATCATCATGGAGGAGCGCGGACGCTAGTCCGGCAGAAAGGATCGCACATGAGTGATTACGCAGACCAGACGGTCGCCGTGCTGGCGATCCAAGGTGCTTTTGCCGAGCACGAAGCGAGGCTGTCCGAGCTCGGCGCACGTTGTGTTGAGCTGAGGCAGGCGGCCGATTTACAACAGAACTTTGACCGCCTGGTTCTCCCCGGCGGCGAGTCCACCGTTCAGGGCAAGCTGCTTGCCGAGCTTGGCATGCTCGACGGGCTTCGCGCCCGCATTGTTGAAGGCATGCCCGTCCTGGGCACCTGCGCCGGCTTGATTCTATTGGCGCGCGATCTTGCCGCCCACGACGATAAGGGGACGCCGCGTTTGGCAACCATGGATGTACTTGTCGAGCGCAATGCCTACGGCAGGCAGCTCGGCAGCTTTCGAACCAAAGGGCAAGTAGCCGGCATCGACGGTGAAGCGCCGCTGACGTTTATCCGCGCACCCCGCATCGTCGAGGTCCACGGCGACGCCAAGGCCCTGGCCGAAGTCGATGGCTGCATCGTCGCTGCCCGCCAGGGCAACCAGCTCGGCGTAACCTTCCACCCCGAACTCGATGAAGACACCCGCCTCCACGAACTGTTCCTACAAATGTAGACAGAGTAGAAACGAGCGTGGATTTTCGGACACATAACAAATGAGAGTGGATAATCTCCCACTTTGAGCTTGAATGCAGGCTCAAACCGGGAGATTATCCACTCTCATGCTATGTAGTCGTTTAAGAACGTCCATTACAGTCGAAATTGTCAGCCCGGGCCCGTCTCGGGCTACGATTGAGGCGCGCCCAGAACGGGCCGCCGACCGGGCGCCCGCGCACGGCCGAACGTCCCTGCCCCCGAGAGGGCCCGTTGGGTGCTGCCGGCGCGGGACGCGCCGCCCCCGACGGCTGATAGGAAAGTGCCGGGCAGAGGCCGCGGCTGGTAATGTGAGTGCCGAGGGGGAGGCCATCCGGTCGAACGACTACCGGAAGGATGCCACCGTGAAAGCGCCATCCACCAGGCCCGCGGCCGTGCTCGGCCTGGACGTCGGCAAGTCATCGCACTGGGCCTGCCTTATCGACCGCGACGGGGAGGTGCTGGCCAGCGCCCCCGTCCGCAACAGGGAGGCCGAGCTCGACGCGCTGTTCGCCTCCGCGCCCGCCGGCACGCTCGTCGTCGTCGACCAGTTCCGCAACATAGGGTCCCTCGCCGTGCGGCGCGCCCGCGCCGCGGGGCTGGCGGTCGCCCACCTGCCCGGGCTCGCCGCCAGCCGCGCCGCCGGCCTGTTCGCCGGCGAGGCCAAGACCGACGAGCGCGACGCCGCGGTGATCGCGCGGACCGCCCTGGGCGTGCCGGACTCCCTGTCGGGGGTCCCGGGCCGCGGCGAGGCCCTCGAGGCCGCCCGCGCCCTCTCGTCGCAGCGCGACCACGTCGTCGCCTGCGCGACCAGGGACAAGAACCGCCTGCGCGCGGTGCTGCTCGAGTCCTGCCCGGCCCTCGAGGCCGCGGTCGACCTGTCGGACCGGCGGTGGCTGGAGCTGCTCGCCGGGTTCGGCGGGGCGTGGGGGATCGCCCGCTCCGGGGCCGGGGGCCCGCGGGCCGAGGCCGCCGGGGAGGCCGCGGCCGCCTCCACCGCGCCCCCGCCGGCGCTCGTCGAGGCCGAGAACAGGCAGGTCAGGTTCCTGGCCGCCCGGATATCGGAGGCCCTCGACGAGGCCGGGGCCCTCGAGGCCGAGACGGCGGCGCTGCTCGAGGGCGACGAGACCTACGCGTGCCTGCTCACCGTGCCCGGCATCGGCCCGAGGACCGCGGCGCAGCTCGCGGTGTCGGTCGACATCGCGAGGTTCCCGGACCACGACCACCTGGCCTCGTACTGCGGCATAGCCCCGAGGGTGAGGAGCTCCGGCACGTCGGTGAGGTCGGTCAGGGCGTCCAGGCGCGGCGACGCGAGGCTCAAGTCCCTGCTGATCTTCTCGTGCAACAGCCTGGTGAGGTCCTCGGGGCGCTACGGCGAGTACTACCGGGCCTGCAGGGCGCGGGGCATGGGGCACGGGCGGGCGCTCAAGGCCGTCGCGAGGAAGCGGCTCAGGGCGATATACGCCGTGATGCGCGACCGGGTGCCCTACCGGGAGTAGCCCCGACGGTTGACAAAACTATAGGAACACCCAATGACTACCTTGGATCATGGCAACGCCGATGTTTTGGCAACGCCAGCGAGCGCCGCCCAGGGCGAACAAGTTGGCATGAAAAAGGCAAGGCATAGACCTTCTGGTCATGCCTTGCCTTTTGAATGACAAATTGTCGCCCTGGGTGGCGCGCAGCATCAACTAGTTACGCGGTTCGTAGAACCGCGTAACCCCTAAAAGCGGTTGCCGCGGAAGCCGCCACCGTTGCGGCCGCCACGGTCGCCACCGCGACCGCCGCGGTCGTTACCACGGTTGCCGCCGAAGCCACCACGGTTGCCACCGCGATCGCCATAGCCACCACGGTTGCCACCAAAGCCGCCGCGACCGCCACGGTCGCCGCCACGGTCGCCAAAGCCGCCACGGCCACCGCGATCGCCACCGCGACCGCCACGGTCGCCGCCACGGCCACCGCGATCGCCAAAGCCGCCGCGACCGCCACGGTCGCCGCCACGGCCACCGCGCTCGTCACGGCCGCCGCGAGGACCGCGGTCCTCGTCCAGGCCCATGGCGACGAGCGGAGCGATAACCTTATCGAGAGCGGCCATCAGCTCGGTAGCCTCCTCGTAAGAAAGCTCGGGCAGGAGCTTCTCCTTCTTGTTGGCAAGCTCGACCAGGCCCTCAGCGGCATCCTCGGCAGCGAAGACGACGATCTTGCGCATATCGCCCTCGGCGTCGTCGATGCGGCCGACCAGATCGGCAGCCTCGGCCTCGGCCATCAGGCCATCGAGTTCACGAAGGCGCATGCCCAGCAGGTCGGACATCTCCTTCTGCTCCATCTTGGGCTTGAGGTCAAGGAGCTTGATGGCGCGCTCGATGTTCGCCATGCGCTCGGCCTTGGCCTCCTCCTCCTTGGAAATAGCAAAGCGACGGCTACGCAGCAGGCGGGCGGCCTTCTGCATCTTGTCCATCAGCTCTTCGTCATCGTAATCAACGGCGGCCTCGACAACCTCGGCCTCCTCCTCGGCAGAAACCTCGTCAGCAGCCTCAACCTCAGCAGCTTCGGTCTCCACGGTCTCGACTGCCTCAACCTCGGCAGCCATGGTCTCGTTCTCGGTCTCGTTCATGATCTCTTCGTTCTCAGACATGAGACTCCTTCTTGGCCCTCTCGGGCATCATCGCCCCATTCGCGGGGCCCGTCGCGCACTCTTTGCGCTTTAAACATTCATGCCTCTCGGCAAAACGTCCATTAGTTTATGGTGTCGCCATCCAATCTAGCTGCAGAATCTATGTGCACACATTAATGCGACATGTCGCGGTATCATGGCCTGAACCAAACGTGTCCACCTTAAGGAGCCCGCCATGATCAAGCCCATCATGAAATCCGAGTTCTTTTTACGCCTGCCTTCCGAAGACGCGGGACCCGACGATGCCGCAACCGGACAGGACCTCCTGGATACACTCCACGAGCATGAGCACGAGTGCGTGGGGCTTGCCGCCAACATGATCGGCGTACGCAAACGCATCATCTGCGTAAAGGACGGCAACAGGGCGCTGCTTATGTACAACCCGCAGATTCTTGAGCAGGTCAACGCCTACCAGACGAGCGAAGGATGCCTCTCGTTGATCGGTGAGCGCCCCTGTACCCGCTACCGCCGCATTAAGGTGGAGTATTTGGACGAGAACTTCGTCCACCGCATCAAAAACTTCTCGGGCTACACCGCCGAGATCATCCAACACGAAATCGACCACTGCCAAGGAATCGTTATTTAGACAGCCAAGAAAAATAACCAGCTTTGCTCCGTTAAATGCGAATCGTGATAACGATGCGGGTTGAGCACACGACAGCGAGCGAGCCGCATTTGCACCAAGGTGACGTGAAACGAAAGGGCGCTGACCTTCTGGTCGCGCCCTTGAAGCTGAACGTCAGATTGGTGTGAATGCGGCTCGCGCAGCGTCAAGCGGTCCGCCGTTCGGTAGAACGGCGGAACTATTAATTCTGGCGGTAGTGATCGAAGAAGTCGGCGAGGTCTTCGAGCGACTCTTTGAGCACTTCCATGCGCGGCAGGTACACGATGCGGAAGTGGTCGGGCTCGGCCCAGTTAAAGCCGCCGCCGCGCGTGATCAGGATCTTCTTCTCGTGCAGCAGGTCAAGGGCAAACTGCTCGTCATCGGTGATGTTGAACTTCTTAACATCCATCTTGGGGAAGATGTAGAACGCCGCACGCGGCTTGACCACCGAGATGCCGTCAATCTTGTTGAGCGCCTCATACACAAAGTTGCGCTGCTCGTAGACGCGGCCGCCGGGACGGATGTAGTCGTTGACGGACTGATGACCACCGAGTGCCGTTTGAACGATCGATTGAGCCGGCACGTTGGAGCACAGGCGCATGTTGGAGAGCATGTTGATGCCCATGATGAAGTCGCTCATGCAGCGCTGGTTGCCCGAAAGCACCATCCAGCCAATACGATAGCCCGCAATCATGTGCGACTTGGACAGACCGCTAAAGGTAACGCAGGGCAGATCGGGGGCGAGCGAGGCAATCGAGACGTGCTCGTAGCCGTCCATGCACAGGCGGTCGTAGATCTCATCAGCAAAGATCATGAGCTGGTGCCTGCGTGCAACCTCGACGATGCCCTCGAGCACCTCGCGCGGATAGACGGATCCCGTGGGGTTGTTGGGGTTGATGATGACGAGGGCCTTGGTCGCGCTTGTGATCTTGGACTCCATATCCTCCAGGTCGGGATACCAATCCGCCTGCTCATCGCACAGATAGTGCACAGGATGACCGCCGGCAAGGGTTGCGCACGCCGTCCAAAGCGGATAGTCGGGGCTGGGGATCAGAATCTCGTCGCCATTGTCGAGCAGCGCGTTCATCGAAAGCTGAATGAGCTCGGACACGCCGTTGCCCGTGTAGATATGCTCCATCTGAACATTGGGCAGGCCTTTGATCTGCGAATACTGCATGATCGCCTTGCGCGCAGAGAACAGGCCACGCGAGTTGGAATAGCCTTCGCAGTCGGGCAACTGCTGGCGCATGTCCTTGATAACCTCGTCGGGCGTGCGGAAACCAAAGGGCGCGGGGTTGCCGATGTTGAGCTTGAGAATACGCTCGCCCTCGTCCTCCATACGGGCGGCCTCGTCGACGACAGGGCCGCGGACGTCGTAGAGGACGTTGTCGAGCTTGGTGGATTTAGAAAAGGTACGCATGGTGGTGCTCCTTGCAATTTGAGCCGTGGGATTAGGTTCGGATTTGGCAACGTTATGGGACGAGGACGTCTCGCCTTGATCGGCGTCACTGGCGAGCAGCCAGGAAACATCGACCTCCAAAATACGGGCGAGCAGCTCTGCCACATCGTGCCGCGGAATCGTCTTGCCACTCACATATTGGCTCATCTGACTCTTGCCGAGTTTTTTGCCGAGCATCTCCGATGCACGAATCACATCCGACTGTCGAACGTCGCGATCGGACATAGCCTGTCGCAGGCGATCGCTAAACGTCTCTTGGGCCACTAGAACCTCCTTGCTGGCAAAGTTCAATTTATAGAACACGAATTGAACCTGAGTTCAATTTAGGCAGCAGTATAACGCCGTGCTATTTCGAAAAGTTCAATTTCAAAAATAAAATGAGCCAAACCTCGAGATTTATCCCAAGGCGATATCGACGCGCGCTCGTTTAGAGGTATTCGAGGAAACGGGCGGCGGCAAGCGAAACATCGGTCGTGCGATATATCGCATTGATCTGCCGATGGGGATGCCCCTCGAGCGGACGCACGGCAACATCGAACTGGCAGCGCCGCAAGATGAGCGCCGGAAGGATGCTCACACCCAGACCGTCCTCAACCATGGCCATAATTGCATAGTCATCCCAGGTCGACAGCTTAGAGCGCACCGCCAGACCCGCCCGACGAAACAGCGGCGTAATCTCGTCGTCGCTACCGCGTTCCAGCAGAATAAACTGCTCGTTGGCCAAATCGGCAAGGGAAACGGCCTCCGCACTGGCAAGCAAAGAGTCTGTCGGCACCACCGCCATCAACTCGTCGCGCACCAAAGATCGCGATGTCATCCCATTTTCTCGAGGCTCATGCGGGATAAAGCCCAAATCACAGCGGCCCTCCGTCACCCATTGTTCAATCTCTGAATAGTCGCCCATCAGCAACTCATAATCGACGTCTGGATAATCGGCGCGAAAACGCGCAATCACCGGCGGCAGTACGTGGGTCGCCACGCTCGAAAACGTACCGATGCAGATTTTGCCGCGCATGAGCCCACGCATCTCATCCACCCGCCGCTGCAAGCGAATGAATTCCTCGCAGAGCGCCTCGACAGCCGGCATGACCTGCCGCCCGTCGGCAGAAAGTGTCACGCCCTCGCGACTGCGGTCGAGTACCTTAAAACCCCAGTCGGCCTCGAGGTCGGCCACCATGCGGCTCACGCCCGATTGCGAATAGCTCAAGTGCTCGGCGGCGCGCGTAAAACTTCCGGCGCGTACCGTCTCGAGCAGCACCTGCATCTTTTGGATATTTGTTTCCACGGCGCGCCTCCATCCTTGCATGATGTTTTGTCATGTTAACCATGCATTATATTCGCTTTTCTTCTAAAGCCACCTCACCCATAGTGAATATACAGGGATATGAAAGGGGCGGCTGCGCATGAACAACGGACTGATCACATATTTAGCAGCACTGTTGTTGTTTGGCTCCAACGGCATCATCGCCGCTGCCATCGCGCTGCCGAGCTCCGACATCGTGCTACTACGCACGTTTTTGGGCGCTCTCACCCTTGCCGCCATCCTCTTCATAACCAAGCGCCATAACCTGCAGGCTCCGTCTCGCCCCCGCGAGGCCGCAGCGCTCATCGTCTCGGGAGCCGCGCTGGGCGCCAGCTGGATTTTCTTGTTCCGCGCCTACCAGACGATCGGCGTCGGCGTATCCTCGCTGCTGTACTACTGCGGCCCCATCATTGTCATGGCACTCTCCCCGCTCATCTTTGACGAAAAGCTGACCGGCGGCAAAATCGCTGGCTTCATCGCCGTTGCTTGCGGTGCTTTTCTCATTGCAGCGCAAGGTCTAGGCGGCAATATGCCCATTGCTGGTATCGCCTGCGGAATCGCCTCGGCCTTCTGCTATGCGCTAATGGTCATCGCTAGCAAGGGTGCGCCACACATCGAAGGTCTCGAAAACTCCACGCTCCAGGTGAGTGCCGCCTTTGTAACCGCGTTGATCCTTACGCTCTTCACGCAAGGTGCCCCCTCGTTCCTCTCCCCCGGCATCGCCGCAGGCATCGATTGGCACGCCGTCGCTATGCTCGGCGTCGTCAACACCGGCATCGGTTGCCTGCTCTACTTTAGCGCTGTCGCCAAGCTGCCCGTCCAGACCGTCGCGGTTGTCGGCTACCTTGAGCCGCTTTCGGCCGTCGTGTTCTCCGTTGCCCTTTTGGGCGAGACCATGACGCCGGTCCGCCTGATGGGTGCCGCGCTCATCATCGGCGGCGCGATCTTTTGCGAACTCGCCGGTAAGCGCGCAAGCGCCAAGGCCGGTATCGCCCAGGCAGTACGCGCTTAAAAGCCCCTGTTTTGAAATGCTACCTGCGTACATGAATAATCCCCAGATGGGGATTATTGTCTAAAACAACCCGATGTGCCAAACTGCTCTTATATGTATAAAGATGGCATAAAGGTCCACTGCTCTTGGCAGAGGCCAGATGTCTAAGGGAGTCCACGTGGCACACAACAAACTGGAGGCAAACCTCCAAGGCCAGCACGGGCAGGGCGGGCATGGAGCCATCCCCCTTTCCGCTGGAATGCTGCTCGTAACGCTCGGCGTCGTCTACGGAGACATCGGCACGAGCCCCATGTACACCATGAAATCAATCGTCGCCAACAACGGCGGCATCGGTACCGTCAGTGAGGACATGATCCTGGGCGCGCTCTCGCTCGTCATCTGGACCATGACGCTCGTAACCACGGTCAAGTACGTGGTAATCGCCATGAAGGCCGACAACCACAACGAAGGCGGCATCTTCGCCCTCTTTAGCCTGGTGCGCAAAGTGGCACCATGGCTGATTCTGCCCGCCATGATCGGCGGCGCGGCGCTGCTCGCCGACGGCATCCTCACCCCCGCGGTCACGGTCACCACAGCCATTGAGGGCCTGCGTACCATCGAGTGGGGCCACGCGCTATTGGGTGACGGTCAGACCAATGTGATCATCATCACCATCATCATTATCTGCGGGCTGTTTGCCATGCAGCGCGCCGGCACCTCGTCAATCGGCAAGCTCTTCGGCCCGCTCATGACACTATGGTTCCTGTTCTTGGCAAGCGCCGGCCTATTCAACATGCTCGGCAACCTGTCCATCCTACGCGCGCTCAACCCCATCCGCGGCATCATGTTCCTGTTCTCGCCCATCAACCACTCGGGCATCATGGTGCTCGGCTTTGTCTTCCTGTCGACAACCGGTGCCGAGGCGCTCTACTCGGACATGGGCCACGTGGGCAAGGCAAACATCTATGCATCCTGGCCGTTTGTTAAGGCGGCCCTCATCCTTAACTATCTGGGTCAGGGAGCTTGGCTGCTCGCCAATAACTCCAACCCCCAGATGCTCGCGATGGATATCGTCAACCCGTTCTATATGATGCTCCCCGAGCCCCTGCGCCCCTTTGCCATCGTGCTTTCGGCCGTAGCGGCCATCATCGCCTCGCAGGCGCTCATCACCGGCTCGTTCTCGCTGGTATCCGAGGCAACCCGTCTCAACCTTATGCCGCACCTGCGCATCCACTACCCCAGCGACACCAAGGGCCAGCTCTATATTCCGCTCGTCAACAACATCATGTGGGTCGGCTGCATCTTCATCGTGCTGCTGTTCCAAAACTCCGAGCGCATGGAGAGCGCCTACGGCCTCGCCATTACCGTGACCATGCTCATGACCACGACGCTTTTGACGAGCTACATCGCCGGCATCCTCAAGCACAAGCTGGGTGCCTGCGTCTTCGCCCTGCTCTTCGGTGCCATTGAGCTGTGCTTCTTCGCCTCGTGCCTCACCATGTTCTTTGACGGCGGCTACGTTATGATCTTCCTGGCGGCACTGCTGTTCGGCCTTATGTACGTATGGCGCCGCGGCACCGCCATCGAGCGCACGCAGACGATCCTGTTGCCCGTCTCCAAGTACATCGACCAGCTCAATCGCCTGCGCAACGACGAGACCTACCCCGTGCTCGCCGACAACCTGGTGTTCCTCACCAACAGCCCCGACCCGCTCACGCTCGACCGCGACGTGCTCTACTCCATCTTGGATAAGCATCCCAAGCGCGCCAAGGCATACTGGTTCATCAACGTACACGTTACCGATGAGCCCTATACGCACGAGTATTCCGTCGAGACCTTTGGCACGGACTTTTTGTTCCGCGTGCGCCTGGACCTGGGCTTTAAGGTCAACCAACGCATCAACGCCTACCTGCGCCAGATCGTCGGCGACCTGATGGCATCGGGCGAGCTACCGCCGCAGCATCACACCTACTCCATCTACGAAACACGCGGCAACGTGGGCGACTTCCGTTTTTGCATGCTGCGCAAGATGCTTGCCCCCGAGACGGACATCAACCGCAACGACCATCGCGTCATGGCCATCAAGTACGCCGTCCGCCGCGCCTGCGGAAGCCCGGCACGCTGGTACGGTCTTGAGAACTCGGCCATCATCATCGAGTACGTGCCCCTCTTTGCCCGCATGCGCCCGGCGGTCAAACTCGTACGCACCCATGTGCCGCTCGAGATCCAGATCGAGGAAGCCGAGGAAATGGAAGTCGATATCTTCTCGGACGACCTGGTCAACGGCAACGAAGCCGGCAGGAACATGAACGTCGACCCCACCGAGTTGCTCGAGAGCGTCGCCGATACGCCCGAACAGCAACAGCTCGACGGCCTCGAGAGCGAACAACTCAACGACGCCAACTTCTAGCGACGTCGCGTATCAACGACAGCGGCCCTGCACCTCACGGGAGATGCAGGGCCGCTTTGCATTGCAGTAAAGCGAACGGCTACGAACGACGCGGCTCGGGAACCACGAGTTTATCGGGGCTCGCGCCCTCGGCATCCATCAGCCTCACGTAGCGAATCGATGGGTCATCGTAGGTCGCGTAGTAATAATTGCCCGTGCGCGCGCTAAAGCATCCGGTGTAGATAGTCTTCTCGAACTTGCCATCGCCCATCCTGGACGCCCCCTCAATCATCACCACGCCCTCGAGTGAGCGGAACATGCGGACGACGTTTTCGGCCTCGCTCTCCTTTTGCGGGTAATTGGCATTGAGGTACGCCGCCTTTACAAAACGGCTCGGCGAATAGCAGTCACCGGGAATACCGCGCATGCCGGCACCCGCGCCATAGGGCTTGAGCTCGGCGCCACGCCATGTCGCCGTCTGCGGAAAATCGCTGGTGGCCGTGATATAGGTGCGCAGGTTTTCCATGTGCCACGGGAAGGTGGGCTGATTGGCAAGGGTGTCGACCGGATCGTCGTATACATGCAGGCCGTCAGCCATCATCTCGACCACGATGCTACGCTGGCTGTCGCCGATAATCCAATGGAGCAGCGACACGCCCAGCCCCTCTCCTGCAGATTTGGCGACAATCACCGTATCGCGCAGCGCAGCCTCGACCTCATCGACCGTCGAGAACGTCGCTGCCACCCACAGGGGAAACTCATAGGCCGCGATATTGGTCTTGCCGTCGACAGGGTCCTCGGCATACTCGGCATAACCCGGGAAATTGAGACCCGCCACGGCAAGGCCTGCATCGTTGCCGCAATCGAAGAACATAGGGTAGTTCTTGTAATCGATGCACATACCGATTACCGCGTGTGCCGCTGTCGCGTCGTCGATAAACGAATACGGAATGTGAAACCCGCGCGGCATCACGCGAACCTGTTGGCCGTAGTCAAAGCTCCAGTCGAGGTTGCGGCCCAGATACATGTGGCCGGAATCATCGGTAAATCGAATACTCGTGCACATAGCGCCTCCTAGCCTTACGTTCTTGCTAAGCTTATTGTCACCAAACAAAAAGGCGCTAAACACAAAAGCCCGGACATGACAACAATGTCACGCCCGGACTATTCAAGCAGGATAAACTCAACCAAGTTAACCCCGCAGGTCGTCTAAGGGGTCAAAGTGCCGCAGATTGCCACGAAAGAGGAGCGAAGCGTACTCAAGGTACGCGAGCGACGATTGAGCGGCAAGGTGCGGTGCTTTGGTCCCCTTAGACCAACTTTCCTAGACAGTGGTCGATCATATGCTGGACCATCTGCGCCTCGAAGCCCACAAAGTCCTGCTTGCGCTCGCGCATCTTGCCGTCGACGATCTGGTCAAAGGCAACCTTGCACTTGATATAGCGCGTAGACTTGGTGACCTCCTCGTGCGTCAGGCAGCTCTCCTCCATCTTGCTGGCGCCCAGGCCAAACACCAGACGGGGATTGTAGAGCACATGGGGCTCGCCGGCGTCGTCCAGATAGACGCAGACCTTCTTGGTAACGCCAATCTGGTTAGCGGCAAGGCAGCCGGCATCGTCGAGCGACTTGATGGTATCGATCAGGTCCTGTGCGACCGACTCGTCCTCGACAGTCGCAACCTCGCAACGCTGGGACAGGATAGCCTCGTCGTGGCAAAGCTCTTTAATCATACGTTCCTCCATAGGGGTCGTTGTAACCGCTTAAGTATACGGTACCCATACATTTTCATGCGAAAAATACCATCCGTCTGCTACAAAGCGCCGAACATCAACATGCGAGGAACATCAACGTTAAAAAGGCGATATAGTAAGGAAGTTCGTGTCAATCGGCCTAAACTCGGGGCCGAACAAGGAAAGGGTATGCATGGACGAACTTTTTCACGTCAGTGAGCGCAAGTCCACAATCGGGACCGAACTTCGCGCTGGACTGACAACATTCCTGGCGATGGCCTACATCATCGCCGTCAACCCCGCGGTGCTCTCGGGCGCCGGCATCGATGCGGGAGCGCTCGCCTGCGCCACCTGCCTGGGCGCCGGCATCATGACCATCTGCATGGGCATCTTCGCTAACCGCCCGCTCGCCTGTGCGTCGGGCCTCGGCGTCAACGCGATGATCGCCGGCATCACCACCACCGTCTGCGGCGGCGACTGGCACGTGGCCATGAGCGTCATCTTCCTCGAGGGCGTCGTCATCCTGCTGCTCGTCCTTTGTGGCCTGCGCGAGGCCATCATGGACGCCATCCCCGTGGTCCTGCGCCACGCCATCTCGGTGGGCCTGGGCCTGTTCATCGCCATGATCGGCCTTGCCGACGCCGGCATCATCACCGCCGGTAACGGCACGCTTGTCGGCCTGGGCGACATCACCTCGCCCACCTTCATCGTCGGCATCATCTCCATCCTGGTGACGGTCGCCCTCGCCTGCCGCAACGTCCCCGGCTCGCTGCTCATCGGCATCGTCGTAGCCGTCATCGCCGGTATCCCCCTAGGCGTAACCCAGGCTCCGACCGGTATCATCGCCCCGCTCGACTTCTCGAGCATCGGTGGCCCCATCGCCGACGCCGGCGGCGTGCCCGCCATCGTCAAGGTCCTTACCGACCCCACGCTCCTTGTCATCTCGTTCTCGCTGCTCATGAGCGACTTCTTTGACACCATGGGTACCGCGATGGCCGTGGCCAAGCAAGGCGAGTTCCTCACCGACGACGGCAACGTCGAGAACATCAAGGAGATCCTGGTCGTCGACTCCGCCGCCGCTGCCGTGGGCGGCTTCATGGGCGTCTCCTCCATCACCACCTTCGTCGAGTCCACCTCTGGCGCCGCCGACGGTGGCCGCACGGGCCTCACCTCCGTCACCACCGGCGTGCTGTTTATCCTCGCCGCGTTCTTCTCCCCCGTCGTCTCCATCGTTTCCAGCGCCGCCACCTGCGGTGCCCTGGTCTACGTCGGCTACCTCATGATGAGCGAGGCCACCGAGATCGACTGGTTCGATGTCTCCGAGGGTTTCCCGGCGTTTATGATCGCCGCGGGCGTGCCCTTCACCTACTCCATCTCTGCCGGCATTGGCCTGGGCTTTATCGCCTACGTGGTCGTCGCGCTCTTTAAGGGCGAGGCTTCCAAGATCAAGCCGCTCATGTGGGTCGCATCCCTTGCCTTCCTCGTCTACTTCTTCGTAGCGTAAGCACAAAGCTGCCAAAGCAAAAGACCAAAGCGCGGGGTCGCATCGAGCGGCTCCGCGCTTTTCTTTTAAAGCCAGGCACCGCGCGGGCGCGCGATGCATTACTTCCCAAGTTTTGGACATTTTGCCCTCCAAACGGCACTACCGCCGGCTACATCCTGCAGATATGCTGGGCGTAATCGCATAGGCCCTATGAGGATGGGAGTAACCATGGCCGCCTTGTTCACGACCCCCAAGCGCAATGACAAAACCTCTGGAGCCCATTTTATCGAGCCCGACGTGCGCCGTCGCACGTTGCTCGCACACGGCAGCTGGCGCCGCGTGACGCGCCGCATCGTTGTAGGCGCCGTATGCGCGCTTACGGTAAGCTCGCTGCTCATGCCGAGCGTCTCGCTCGCGGCGGAGTGGGTCAACGTCGGCGGCGCCCAGTACAACGCCGGCACTGCGGCGGGCGACGCCGCCGGCACCTGGTCATGGGACGGTGCCGACGACATGAAGCTCAACGGCTATAACGGCGGCGCGATCGAGGCAGCGGGCAAGCTCAACGTGAGCTACGAGGGCAACAACACCGTCACTAACGACAACGGCCGCGGCATCAAGGTTAAGGATGGCGCGAACGAGAACGCCGAGCTTAATATTCAGGGCGACGCGTCCAGCACGCTCAACGTGACCTCTTCTCGTGACGCCATCACTTCCGTCGGCAACATCAACATCGACGGCGCTGGCACTGTCAACGCCACGAGCACCGAGCACGATGCCATCGATGCCGGGGGCGATGTCACCATCAAGGGCTCGGGAAACGTTAACGCCACGGGCGATTCTGATGGCGTCAGGGCCGACGGCAACATCACGATCGACAACAGCGGAACCGTCACCGCCAAGGCCACCGACGATCAGAGTATCGATGCTAACAAGAACCTCATCATAAAGGGCGGCGGCAAGGTAGAGGCAAGCTCTATCAAAGACAATGCGATTTGGGCCGACGGCAACATCGAGATCTCGGGTGGCAGCCAGGTCAAGGCAAGCTCCGAGGAAGACGCCGCCATCGACGGTAAAAACAGCCTCACGGTCACGAACGCTTCCCTCAACGCAAGTGGCGTTGGGTATGGCATCTATGTCTACAAGGGCATCACGCTCGATGGCGCGACCGTGACGGTCCGCGCAAGCTCAGATGGCGGGGAAGCCAGCGCACTCTTCACCGATGAGGACGACATCGTCATCAAGAACGGCTCGACTGTGGATGCGCTCGCAGAAGGCAGGTTCTCGGTTGCAATCTCCACCAGTAATTTCTACTCCGACGAAGCGGGTGGCCATATCTACATCAGCGACTCCGTTGTCAAGGCCATAGCCCGCTATGCCGAGACCGGCGGCGACGGCCCCGACCACTACAGTGGAGACCAAAACGACGAAATCATCCCTGAGTCCGAGGGCCTGAACATCGGCATCTTCGCGCAGACCGAGAAGGGCATCACGCCCGCGACCATCTCGATCGTCCGCAGCAAGGTCACGGCCGAGGGAGACACGGCGGCTATCTTCGCCCTTGCCATGAGCGCGGACGGCAAGGCGATCGGCACCATCGAAATCAAGGACGCCATCATCCAGACGCCTGCAGGCGGCAAAGTCATTGACTATCGCAACAAGGAAGAGCTCAGCGACGGCATCGTCTACGAGGCGGGGCAGACCATCGGCACGGGCGATGCCACGATTGACTCCCCCTACGATGCAGCTGTCGCCAAGAGCACGGTCATCGTGCCTCCCGAGGAGATCAAACCCGAGGAGAAGCCAGGCGAGACCAAGCCCGAGGGTTCCAAGTCCGAGGGCACGAAGACGACCAAGACCGTTGCGGCTGCAACCGCGGGAGCCAAAACCACCGGCATCCTCGCCGCAACCGGCGACACCTCGAGCGCGGCCATCATAGCGACCGCCCTTGTAGGAACGGCCGATATCGTCACAGGCGCCCTGGCGAGTCGCAAACGCTCGTAAACACTTTTTCGCACAGGACGGGTGGATCGCGGCCCTTGCCTTCCTCGTCTACTTCTTCGTAGCGTGAGGGCAAGGCTGCAAAAGCTGAACAATAAAGCGCGGAGTCGCCATGCGGCCCCGCGCTTTTCTTTTAGCGCCGGTCCCTGCGCCGGCGTGCGGCCTATTTCTCCCCCATTTTGGCCATTTTGCCCTCCAAACGGCACTACCGCCGGCAACATCCAGCAGATACGCTGAATCTAGTCGTATAGGCCCTATGAGAACGGGAGCAACCATGGCAGCCTTGTTCACGACCCCCAAACGCAATGACACTACCGCCGGAACCCATGTTGCCGAACCCGACGTTCGCCGTCGCATAAGACTCGCGCACGGCAGCTGGCGCCGCGTGACGCGCCGCATCGTCGTGAGAGCCGTATGCGCGCTCACGGTGAGCTCGCTGCTCATGCCGAGCGTCTCGCTCGCAGCGGAATGGGTCAAGGTCGGCGGCAACAAGTACAACACCGCGGCGAGCGACGAAGCCGGTACCTGGTCGTGGGACGGCGCCGACGACTTGAAGCTCAACAACTATAACGGCGGCGAGATCCAGGCCGCAGGCAAGCTCAACGTGAATTACTCAGGAACCAACATCGTCACTGCCGAATGGATCGAAAGCATCAACGTTTCTCATGGCACTAACGAGAATGCCGAGCTCAATATCCAAGGCGACGCGGGCAGCACGCTCAGCGTGACATCTACTGAGGACGCTATCCTCTCCACGGGTAATATCAACATCGACGGAGCCGGATCCGTCAACGCCACGAGCACTGGGTTTGATGCCATCAATGCCGGGGGTGATCTCGCTATCAAAGGTTCGGGCAACGTCAACGCCACGGGTGCATCGGATGGCATCAGGGCAAACGGCAATATCACGATTGACGACAGCGGAGCCGTCACCGCCAGGGCTACCGAGGACAAGGGTATTGGAACCGACAAGAACCTCACCATCAAGGGTGGCGGGACGGTCGAGGCAAGCTCAGCTGATGGTGAGGCCCTTTGGAGCGGCGGCAATATCAACATCTCGGACGGCAGCCAGGTCAAGGCAAGCTCCGAGAAAGACGCTGCCGTCGAGGCCAAGGGCAGCCTCGCAGCCACAAACGCCTCCCTCAACGTAAACGGTGTTGAATATGGCGTCTATGCCCACAAGGGCATCACCCTCGATCATGCAAACGTGACGGTCCGTGCAGGTAAAGGCAGATACGGTGGCGCCATCGCCCTCTTCACCTACCAGGACGACATCGTCGTCAAGAACGGCTCCACCGTGGACGCGTCTGCGGAAGGCGAGGTTTCGGCTGCATTCTCCACCAGAAACGATCGACCCAACGAGAAGGGTGGCCACATCTACATCAGCGACTCCGTTGTCAAGGCCATAGCCCGCTATGTCGAGAACGGCGACGGCCCCATCCCCTACAGCGAAAACCAAGATGGCGAGACGAGGCGCGAACCCCAAGGCGAGAACATCGGCATCATCGCCCAGACCAGCGAGGGCGTCACACCCGCAGTCATCTCGATCACCCGCAGCAAGGTAACGGCCGAAGGATATACAGCGGCAATCTTTGCCCGTGCCATGAGCGCTGACGGCAAGACAATCGGCACCATCAAGATTGAGAACGCCGCCATCCAGACGCCCGAAGGCGGCAAGGTCATTGACTATCACAAGCTCCGTGACGGCATCTACGAGGCAGGCCAAGCCATCGGCACGGGCGACGCCACGGTCGACTCCCTCTATATCAAAGCAGTCGCCAAAAGCACGACCATCGCACCTCCCGAGGTAGCCAAGCCGGAAGACCCCAAGCCCGACGAGACCAAGCAAAACCCCAAGCCTGAGGGCTCAAAGCCGACCAAGGCCGTTGCGGCTTCAACCACGAAAGCCAAGACTACCGGCGTGCTCGCGGCAACCGGCGACACCTCGGGTGCGGCCATCGTGGCAACCGTCCTTGCGGGAACAGCCGCTATCGCCGCAGGCACCATGGCGAGCCGTAAGCGCTCTTAGACGCCTCTGCGCACATGGCAGCTCCCGCGAAGGCCCCGAGCCCCAGCACCGTTTAACAACGCCACCGCCGAGCTCCCCTCCGGCGGTGGCGTTTTCCATATGTGTCCGCAGGGTATGCACGAGATTGTCTTTGGTCTAGCCCAACCTGCATGAGCCGGCGTGCGACAATGGGGGCCGTCGATATCACAACGCCGAGAGAAGCCCGTCATGGAAGCGCATCAAAAGCAGATAACCGTTCATGCACAGCATGCCGAAAGCGCACCAGTCATCTATCTTCCCGTGGTCATGGGCGACGGCACGGAGGTTTATGAACGCTGCCGAGAGCTCAACTGCCCGCCCTTCACGCTTGTCGGCATTGGCAGCCTCAACTGGAATCGCGAGCTGAGCCCCTGGGGATGCGACGGAACCGTGCGCGATGCCGAGCCCTTTGGCGGCCAGGCATCCGGATTTCTCGATGAGCTGTTGAACTGGATAATCCCAGAGGCCGAGTCGTCGCTTCCTCAGCCGCCCACCTGGCGCGGCATTGCCGGTTACTCGCTCGCGGGCCTCTTCGCACTCTGGTCCCTCTGGCAAACCGACGCATTTGACCGCGCCGCGAGCGCATCGGGGTCGCTATGGTTTCCCGACTTTGTCGATCGCGCCAGCACGGCGCCATTTGCCGGCAGCCCGCAGGCTGTCTATCTGTCGCTCGGTAAAAAGGAGACCAAGACTCCCAACCGCATGATGCGGCACGTACTCGACGATACGCGCGCAATGGAAAAGCTGCTCGGCGAACGTGGTATTCCCACGACGCTGGAGCTCAACCCCGGCAATCACTTTTCCCAGACCGACTTGCGCATGGCCCGCGGCATCCACTGGATACTGACGCATTAAAAATGGTGCCCACGCGCATATACGCATGGGCACCATATCTTGTTTTAGCTGGACGCAGTTGTTACTCAGCAGCCTCCTCAAGCTCGGAGACATCAAACTCAAAGTCGTTACCCGGTAGGATGGCATTGAGCACAATGCCCACCAGCGATCCCACGGCAAGGCCCGAGAGCGAAATGGTCACGCCGCCCAGCTCCAACACGATAGCTCCGGCAGTGCTGTACGCGATGCCGAGCGAAAGCACCAGCACCAGAGCGGCCACCAGCACGTTGCGGTTGTTCTGGAAATCGACCTGGTTCTCGATGAGGTTGCGAACGCCCACGGCGCTGATCATGCCATAGAGCACGAGCGACACGCCGCCGATTACACACGCCGGCATGGCCGCAATGACAGCAGCGAACTTGGGGCAGAACGAAAGCACAATGGCACAACACGCGGCAATGCGAATCACGCGCGGGTCAAACACACGCGTTAGGGCAAGCACACCGGTGTTCTCGCCATAGGTGGTGTTAGCCGGAGCGCCAAAGAGCGATGCGAGAATGGTCGCCAGGCCATCGCCAAGCAGGGTGCGATGCAGGCCGGGATCGGCAATGTAGTTGCGCTCGCAGGTGGAGCCGATAGCGGAGATATCGCCGATATGCTCGATCATAGTTGCAAAGGCCAGCGGCATGATGGTGATGATGGCCGTCGTGGCAAGACCGCTATCGAACTGCGGTCCAAAGAGCGCAAACACGGTGTTGTCCCACACGACGGGCAAGCCAACCCAGGGGGCGGCTGCGACGCCAGAGAAGTCGACCTCGCCCAGCGCGGCCGCAACGGCATAGCTCACCACAACGCCCAGCAAAATCGGCACGATCTTGACCATGCCGCGCCCCCAAATATTGCAGATGACGATCACGGCCACAGCGACAACGGCAACAAGCCAGTTGGTCTGGCAGTTGGCGATAGCAGAGCTTGCCAAGATCAGACCGATGGAAATGACGATGGGGCCGGTCACCACCGGCGGAAAGAAGCGCATGACACGCTTGGCGCCAAAGGCACGGAACAGCGCTGCCAGCACCGGATAGAGCAGACCGGCGCAGGCAACGCCCAGGCAGGCGTAGGGCAAAAGCTCGGCCTCGCCGTTGGGCGCAATTGCGGCATAACCGGCAATAAAGGCAAACGATGAGCCCAAAAATGCCGGCACCTTACCGCGCGACAGGAAGTGGAACAGCAGCGTGCCCAAGCCGGCAAACAAAAGCGTTGCCGACACCGAGAGACCGGTGAGCACGGGCACCAGCACCGTGGCGCCAAACATGGCAAACAGGTGCTGCAGACCGAGCAGGAACATGCGCGGGCGGCCGAGCGACGATGCGTCATAGATGGCATCGCTGACGGCGGGCGTCGAGGACTGGGGCATTGATGTCCTTTCGAATGGAAGGGCGATCGGGCATATCGGATAACCTGCCCGAACGATACGATCCGAACCATTGTACGCGATACGCAGTGCCTCACACGCACCGCCACCTGCGAACGGCATCGCTATTTCCAGACACGCTCCGCAATGCGCTTGACCAGCGCAATCTTTGCCCACTGCTCGTCCTCGGTCAGCTTGTTGCCAATCTCGCAGCTGGCAAAGCCACACTGCGGAGACAGATACAGGTTCTCGAGCGGCACGTACTTTACCGCCTCGCGGATGCGCTCGACGATGGCGTCTTCGTTCTCGAGCTCTGCCGCCTTGGTAGTCACCAGACCCAACACGACCTTCTTGCCGGGGGCAACGTACTTGAGCGGCTCAAAGCCACCGGCGCGCGGCGTGTCGAACTCCAGATAGAAAGCGTCGACGTCCTCATGCGCAAACAGATATGGAGCGATGGGATCGTAGCCGCCTTCAAAAGCGTAGGTGGAGTGGTAGTTGCCGCGGCATACATGCGTGTTGATGACCAGATCGTCGGGCTTGCCCTCGATGGCGGCATTGTTGAGCGCCACACCCAGCTCGGACACCTTTTGCAGGTCGACCGGGCTCATGCCGGTCTTTGCCACGAAATCGGTGTCGCAGTAGATGCCCCAAGTACAGTCATCAAACTGGATATTGCGGCAGCCTGCTGCGTACAGGTCGGCAATCACGGTGCGGTATGCTGTGGCGATGGCATCGGCGAGCTCTTCGTCGGTCTTGTAGACGGCGCGCAGGCTCTCCTGCTGGCCATCGCAGCGGTCGAGCGTGACTTCGGAGAACGTCTGGATCGGCGCCGGAATGGTCTGTCGCGCGACCTGGCCCTCCCCCTCGAGCGCCTTGACAAATTTGAAGTGTTCGACGAACGGATGATTCTCGCCGCCAATGGGACCGGTTACCACGGCGGTGTCGGCCGTCGTCTCCTCGTCATGGAACATATAACCCGTGCGTGAGGTGCGGCGCTCAATGCCGTTAAGGCCCCACATAAAATCGAGGTGCCAATAGCTGCGGCGGAACTCGCCATCGGTGATAACCTGCAGGCCGGCGGCCTTCTGCTTGGCCACCAAATCGCGAATGGCATCGTCCTCGACGGCCTTAAGCCCCTCGGCATCAAGCGTGCCTGCCGCATAGGCAGCACGAGCGTCCTTTACGGCCTGCGGACGAAGAAAGCTGCCGACGATATCGGCGCGAAACGGCGCGTTCGGTTGAATCGAAGTGCTCATAGATATCTCCCTTTGCATTGGTTGCTTTACTGAGACAGAGTATGAGCGCTTATATGGCCATCGTAAAATATACGTTTATAACAGTTTGATATAGATACTTCCTATATCAGTTGGAACTGCCATAAAGAGATTTGACCCGCGCGGAGCACAGCAGCCTAGATATGCTGACGAATCGCGTCGATATAGGCCTGCCCATAGCGCGTGAGCGTCGTGTTCTTACGCGTGATAATGCCGATCTCCATGTACTCGTCCACGTCGAGCGGAATCGAGATAATGCCGGGGCCGTTGAGCTCGTGGCTGATCACGCCCGAGCATACCGTGTAGCCGTTGAGGCCCATGGCCAAATTGAACAACGTCGCACGGTCGCGCACGCGGATATTTTTGCGACGCTCGAACGTCGAGGTCAGCTCCTCGGAATAGTAAAACGAGTTGTAGCTGCCCTGCTCGTAGGACAGGAACGGGTAGTCTTCCAGATCCTCGAGCGTCACGCTGGAGCGGCCCGCCAGCGGATGGTCGGCGCAGACGAAGACATGCGGCGTGGCGCAGAAGAGCCCTTCGAACACGAGCTCGTTGGCGGCAAGCATGCGCTCGATGACCTCGCGATTGTGCTCCGACAGATACAGGATGCCGAGTTCGCTTTTCATATGCGCGACATCCTCGATAATTTCGTGGGTCTGCTCCTCGCGCAGGGTAAAGTCGTAGCGCGCGGCATCGAACTCGCGGATCACATCGACAAACGCATTAACGGCAAAGGAATAATGCTGGCAACTCACACTAAAGTGCGGCACCTGCTCGGACGCGCCCTTGTACTTGCCTTCGAGCAGATCCGCCTGGTCGAGCACCTGGCGCGCGTAGCCCAAGAAGGTCTCGCCTTCCTCGGACACAATGACGCCCTTGTTGGTGCGCTCAAAGATGTGTACACCCATCTCGTTTTCGAGATCGCGAATTGACGCGGTAATCGAAGGCTGCGACACAAAGAGCCGGCGCGAGGCCTCGGTGATGCTGCCGCATTCGGCAACTTTGACGACATATCTGAGCTGCTGGAGCTTCATGGCTTTCTCCCTAGACGTTCGTGACGTCGAAACCCGTCGCGTCCATCTGACGCATAAACGACGGCATCTCCCCCGTCGCGGCGCAGGCGGCAATCTGATGCAGAGCCCCGGCAACCGCATCGTCTGCCGCAGCGCCGATATGCCAGCGCGCGGCAGCCGTGACGGACTCGTTGGCATTGGCGACTGCAACGGAGTTGGGGACGGCACCGATCATGGGCAGGTCGTTATCGGAATCGCCAAATACGGCCACCTCGTCGGACGTCAGGTCCAAAGCGCGCGCCAGCTCCAGCGCGGCGCAACCCTTGTCCCAACCTGCTGGAAGAATGTCGAACAGGCGCACACGATTGTTGGGAAACACGAGCGAGAGTTCCGGCACCTCAGCGGCAACGCGCTCGCGTAGCTCCGCGAGCTCCTCACGCGAACGAGCACTCCAGATATTCGCCTTGAACACCGGCGCGTCATCGACGACAGGACGGCACGGGGCCTCTTCGCCCTTGAGCCATGCGTTGCCGCCCGACTCCATGGCGCGGCGCACACGCTCGGGATCGCTCGTCACACAATAGGCATCGTTGCCCCAAAAGTCATCGCCCAGGCCGTAGACCTTCAGATACGTATCGTCGGTCTCTCGCTCCAAGTAGTCAGCCAAGCGCATAAGGGCGGCGTTGTCGGTCGCATGCGAGGCCACCACCTCGCCGTCCACAAACATGACCTGGCCGTTGCAGAACGCGCCGGTCGAAAAGCACTCGGCGCGATTGCGGAACATCCAGCCCATCGCGGAGGGCTGGCGACCCGAAACCGGGCCAAAGTGCAGACCCGCCGCCTGCATGGCATGAATGCCCTCGATGGCGTAGTCGCTGGCGCCGTCATGCCCGGCTGGAATCAGCGTATCGTCCATATCGGTCAGCACAAGTTTGATCATAAGGCCCCCTCGGTCATTCTTAATCCCATCTATTGTACCGACCCGCCAAAAAGGGACAGGTTTATTTCGGCAGGTTTTATCTGGGAAAATGCAAAGTCCCAGTTGTTACCTGCCAAAATAAACCTGTCCCTTTTTGGCAGGTGGGCTAGTATAGGGGACAACAGATTCGATGCGGGAGTGCCGGCGGTGCAAACCACAAGGCTGAGAGGGCATGGGGCCCAATCCTTTGAACCTGTCAGTTAATGCTGGCGTAGGGAGCATGCCGCCTTTACAGGGGCGCTGTCTATGCACAGCGCCCCTTTTCTATGCCAAGGAGGCATGTGCAGTGATTGATTCGGAACAGCTTAAGCAAAACGTGGTCAAGGCCGTGGATGAGATTCGTGCCACCAATCCGATGGCCGGTTCCATCACCAACACGGTGACGATCGACTTTGTCGCCAACGCACAGCTCGCCGTGGGCGGTTCGGCCGCCATGGTCTATCTGCCAGACGAGGGCGAGGCACTCGTTGCCGGCGGCGGTGCCATCTATCTCAACATGGGCACGCTCTTCCCCATCTACGAGCAGACGATTCCCCGCGCGGCCAAGGCGGCACACGACGCCGGCAAGCCCTGGGTGCTCGACCCGGTGGGCCTGGGCATCGGCAGCCTGCGCACCCAGCTGGTAAACGAGCTCAAGCAGTACAAGCCCGCCATCGTGCGCGGCAACGCCTCCGAGATCATCGCGCTTGCCGGCCTGTGGGGTCTTGAGGGCGAGGCAGCCGATCTGAGCCGCGTGCGCGGTGTCGATACCACCGACACGGTCGATGCCGCCCGCGATGCCGCCGTGGCGCTCGCCCGCTACACTGGCGGCGCCGTAGTGGTCTCGGGCGAAGTCGACCTGATTACCGACGGCACGACCGTGGCCAAGTCCCACGGCGGCAGCCCGCTCATGTCCAAGATCACCGGTTGCGGCTGCTCGCAGGGCGGCGTGCTGGCCGTGTACGCCTGCGCCGCTGACCCGTTTACGGCAGCCGTCTGCGGCACCGCCGTCTACAACGTGGCCGGCACGCGTGCCGCCGCTGTCGCCGACGCCCCGGCAAGCTTTAAGGTCGCCTTTATCGACGAGCTCTACCGCGCGACCGCCCAGGATATTGCCGATAACCGACTCGAGCTCGAGGAGGCATAAGCCATGTCCGAGCCCGCAACCAACGCCGGCATGAACACGCTCGTCGCCGTGGCCATCGCCCCGTGCGGCACCGGCGATGAGCTCTCCGCCGAGGTCGCCGAGGTCGTGCGCGTCATTCGCGAGAGCGGCCTTCCCAACCGCACCACCTCGATGTTCACCGAGATCGAGGGCGACTGGGACGAGGTCATGCAGGTCGTGCGCGACGCAACCTTTGCGCTGGCGAGCAAGGGCATCCGCACCGAAGTCGTGCTCAAGGCAGATATTCGACCCGGATTTACCGACACCATGACCGGCAAACTCGAGCGCATGGAAGCGCAGATCAAAAAGCAGGAGGAAGCACGATGAGCATCCGCGACAACCTTGATATCTCGGCCTATCTGGTACTCGGCCCCGAAAACACGCTCGGGCGCCCCGTGGGCGATGTGGTGGCCCAGGCACTCGACGCCGGCTTTACCTGCATCCAGGTGCGCTCCAAGGTGGCAAGCGCCCGCGAGATCATTGCGCTGACCGGCGACGCCGCGCAGGCAATCGCACAGGCCGGCAAGACCGGTCAGGTCGCCTTGCTGATTGACGACCGTCTTGACTGCGTACTCGCCGCGCGCGAGCAGGGTATTGCCGTCGACGGCGTGCACGTGGGTCAGAGCGATATTCCCGTCGAGGTCTGTCGCAAGCTGCTGGGCCCCGATGCCATCGTGGGCCTTTCGGCCCGCTGCGAGGAGATGCTCGAGTACGTCAAGACCGCCGACATGAGCCTAGTCGATTACCTGGGCATCGGCCCACTCCACGAGACCGAGACCAAGCGCGATTGCGGACGCGCGGCCGACGGCTCCATCATCACCAAGAGCTTTGAGGACCTGGCCGCACTCCACGCGGCAAGCCCCGTGCCCATCGTGGTGGGCGGCGGCGTCAAGACGGCCGACCTGCCGCAGCTCAAGGCCACCGGCGTCGACGGCTTCTTTGTGGTAAGCGCCGTCTGCAGCGCCGACGACCCCCACGCCGCGGCCAAGGAGCTCGTCGATACTTGGCAGCAGGCATAAACACAGGCCGAGCAGCTGCTCCGCAGCCTCATATCTTCAAGAGCGGAAAGCGCATCCCAGTTTGGACGTCCATTCCGGGATGCGCTTTCCGCATGCGGCCCTTACCCCGCCAGATACGCTTCCAGCGCGGGCAAGGTCGCCTCCGCATCGTGGCGGCCGACCTGGTAGATGCGCTCGAGCTCATCCGGTTCGCGGCACAGCGACGGCACCTTCACCGATTCGCTCGGCCGCACCACAAAGACCTCGCCGGCAGCCTCGCGACGCGCCAGGTCATCGAGCGTGGCATTGTAGACCTCATGCCGATGCTCAAGCGCTGCAACAAACTCCGGGTAGTGACGGAACACGCGACGCAGCATGGGCATCACGCTGTTAGGCTGCTTCACAAAGCCCGCCGGCTGCGTGAGCACCACGATATTGCGGTCATACCCCTGCGCAAACAGCCATGCGCTGGGGATAGAATCAGCCACGCCACCATCCAGATACTTATGCCCGCCAATAGCAACGGGACGCGTCGCCACAGGAATAGCAGACGACGCCCGGATCCACTCGATATCGCGCTCGTCGCCATACGGCAAATCGTGATAGACAGCCTTGCCCGTCTCGATATCGGTACATACGCACGTAAACCGCATGGGGCAGGCGCGATATGCCTCCAGATCGATGGGATCGCGCTCGATGGGTACCTCATGATAGGCAAACTCGGCATTGAACATATCGCCGGTTCGCAACCAGCTCGTCACGCTCGCATAGCGCTTGTCGGCGCAATAGGCCTTGTTGTAGCGAATGGCGCGGCCGATCTGGCGCGATTTAAAGTTGTAGCCAAACGCCGCGCCCGCCGAGACTCCCACCATATGGTCGCAGGTCAAGCCGTGCTCCATCCATACGTCGAGCACGCCCGCCGTATACATACCGCGGTAGCCGCCTCCCTCGAGCGCAAGCCCCACCGTGCGCGTCGTATCTGGCTGTGCCATGCAACCATCTCCGTTCCTGCGTTTTAAACCGGAACAAGTATACCCGTCAACATATACCGACTCAGTCGCATTTATATCGAGCATCGCATCGTCACGCTACCGATTGGTGAATAATAGCCGCCCGCGGCAGGAGCACCCATATACAATCCTCTATTGTTGTTTATACTACTCAATAGTTATCAGCAGCGAACACGGACCGACATATTAAACCAGCGACGCAGCAAGGCGGGGGCCTGGATACACGCAAAGCGTTGAGCAGCAACGCGTGTGTACAACGAGCTCGCCCGACGCAATACACCCCGACCTCAGAAAGCCGCTTACAGCATGGATATCGCCAGCAATTACACCGAGACGCTCGAAAAGACCGTCCGTGACCTTCTCAAGCGTCAGGAGGATCTGATCAGGACTGCCTTTACCGACGAGCTCACCGGGCTTGGCAACCGCGGCGGCTTTGCCCGTTCCCTAGAGGAAATCTGGGAGCAGGAACTGCCCGTGACCATGGCGTTTATCGACATCGATAACCTTAAGCATTGCAACGATATCTTTGGGCATGACGAGGGAAACCGCTATATCTTGCAGGTAAGCCTCTATCTCAAGCTATATATGAAGGTGGACGAGGCGGCATTTCGTCTGGGAGGCGACGAGTTTGCCATCCTGTCTACGATTGCGACCGAGGATGACCTTGCCGAGCGTCTGGAGCACTGTCGAGAGGTCCTGCTCAAGAATAACGATTCCGAGATGCCTCACTCGTTTAGCTACGGAGTGTCACACGCCGACCCCGCCCTGGGCGAAGCCTCCAATCGCATGACGCTCGATGCCGACCATCGCATGTACGACTACAAGCTGCGCCATGCCGTGCACCTTGATCGACGCAATATCACGCAAGTCCACGCCGACGACTTCGAAGTTAGCGATCGCATTTTCGACGCCCTTTCGATGCTCAACGAAGGCCGCTATTTCTTTATCGAGAATCTGGACAAACATCGCACCCTTTGGTCACAAGGTGCCATGCGCGACCTCGGTCTTCCTTCGGAGCATATAGACAACTGCCACGATTACTGGAAAACGCGTGTCCACCCCGATGACCTCGAGGCCTATAGCGACGATATCGACCAGATCTATAACGGCTCCAAGCACCGTCGCGTCATGCAGTACCGTGTGCGCAACGCCGCCGGCGACTACGTCCTCTGCCGTGCTCGCGGATTTCGCATCGACGGCGACGAAGGCGTCCCCTCGCTCTATGTCGGCGAGCTCGTCAACCACTCGCTTGCCGAGACCGTCGACGCCGCCACGGGTCTCGGAACGCAGCGTATGCTGCTCAACGCTATCGATGCCTGCCGTCGCGACTGTTGCGAGACGGGGCTTATAGCGGTGCGCGTTCGCGGCACGACAAAGCTCAACGAGCTCTACGGGGCCGAGGCCGTCGACAACATGCTTGCCGAATACGCAGGCCGCATGTTGTCGATCACCCGTGGCAGGAGTCGCGTCTACCGCTCACGAAGCGTCCAGTTCGTCGTGCTCAGCAACGAGTTGGACCATGAGGCGTTCGAGCAACTGGTCCGTCATCTAAAAGAGGCCGTTTTCGCTCCCGTTCGAATCGCGGGCGATACCATTACTTCCGTCTGTCTTGTCGTCCCGGCCTTCTACGAGCGCCTAGCCAACCAAGCGACCGCCGTTTTAGGCGAACTCGACCGTCGCCTTCGCACGGCCGGCGGACTTGTCCCCAACGACAGCCTCCCCATACCCGAGATAGGGCGCAAAAGCGCCATCGCCGAGCGCATCGATATGCTCACGGGCCTCTGTCGACCCAGCGAGTTTATGCGGCGCGCCAACGCATTTCTCCAGACAAGGCGCGACGGCGCCTGGTGTATCGCCACCGTCGACATGGGGCACATGCGACTGTTCAACGAATGGCATGGACAGGCCGAGGGCGACCGCGTGCTCGCCGATGTGGGCACGGTCCTCAAGGACATCGAGAATGCCGACACGGGCGTCGCAGGATACTGGGGCCAAGACGACTTTTGCATACTCATCCCCTTTGAGCACGACACCGTCCATCAAATCTATAGTCGCATTCGCGAGACCGTGGCCAAGCACGATGACGGCGTGGGTTTCTGGCCGTCCATGGGCGTTTGCCCTATCGACTCCAACGAGGAAATCACCATCGATGCACAGGCCAAGGCCATGTTTACCAATCGGCGCGCAAAAAACGACTTTAAAGAGCGCATTGCCATTTTCCGCCCCGAGGAGTATGAGCGCGAAATCTCGTTCCACCGCACGCTGACCGAATTCCAGTACGCGCTCTCAAACGGCCGCATCACCTACTACTTGCAGCCCCAGGTCGACATGGAAACCGGCGAGATTATTGGCGCCGAGGCGCTCACGCGCTGGATTGACAAGGATGGCTCCCTCATTTCACCCGTCACCTTTATCCCCGCTCTCGAAGAAAGTGGTTTTGTGGTGACGCTCGACAAATACGTTTGGCAGGGCGTTGCCTCGTGGCTGCGCGGGCGCATCGATCGAGGGCTTCGCGTGGTTCCGATCTCGCTCAACGTGTCGCGCGTGGATATCCTTGCCTGCGACGTTGCCGAACATATGGGAGCGCTCGCCGCGCAATACAACCTACCGCCCGAGCTCATGCGCATCGAGATCACCGAGACGGCTTATACGGGAGAGTCCGAGGCCGTGGACAAACTGACGGCCGACCTGCACACCCGCGGTTTCTCGACCTACATGGACGATTTTGGCACCGGCCAGTCCACGCTCGCGATGCTCAAGAACGTCAACGTCGACGTCATCAAGCTCGACCGCACGTTTGTGCCCGTCGACGGCGATCAAGGCCGCAGTGTGCAAATCATTTCATCAATGCTCGAGATGGCGCAGTCGCTCCATCTGCCCGTTGTGGTCGAAGGCATCGAGACAAATGAGCAGGCAAACATGCTGCGCCAAATGGGCGCCCGCTACGCTCAGGGCTTCCTCTACTACCGTCCCATGCAGGCGGAGGATTTTGAGGCGTTACTCGATGGTGGCGACAGCGACTAGTACGCTCGCGCGCAAAACGCTGGCACCGAGGGGGACGTTTGTCCCCATGAGCCAGCCTACGCCCCAAAAACGCCACCGCCGAAGGGGTGTTTTGTCCCCATTGGCTAACTTATATCCCCAATCCAAACCAAATTGGGGATATGATACAAACCACTGTTGTGCCCAAGGAGGTTATCCATCATGAACGAGTCGTATCGCTTGGGCGAGCAATCGATTATCTCCTATCTTCAGCGACTTGCGAGCGGGGTCTCGACCGCCGAGCTCGATGTTACTGCGCTGCCCCCGGAGCTGTGCGCCATCGGCGATCAGCTACAGAAGACATTTGCCATCCTGCAGCAAGAACGCGAGCTGCTTGAGCGCGGCGCCTATATCGACTCGCTCACCAATCTTGGCAACCGTGGCGGACTCGACCGCCATGTCGATCAGCTCTGGCGCAAAGGCACCCCCTTCACCTGCGCCTATATCGATATCGACCACCTCAAGCATTGCAACGATAAGTTTGGCCACACCGAGGGCAATCGCTACATCCTGAGCATCTGCCGTGCACTCACCGAGACAATGGAGCCCGATGACCTGCTGTTCCGTATCGGTGGAGACGAATTTGTACTTATATCCCCCACGACAGACGAAGCCGAGCTCGAGCAGCGCCTGGAGCGGACGCGTGCCAATCTTATCGAGGCAACATCGGACGGCAAGGCGCCCATGACCGCCAGCTTTAGCTTTGGCTGCTCGCGCGTCGACCCGCTTGCAGGCGATACGCGTCGCCAGATGACAAAGGACGCCGACCGCAAAATGTATCGCTACAAGCTCATGCACCGTGTGCAACAGCCAGAAGAAGACAACGTGCCGCAACACCCGGTCGCCGATCAGCCTCTCTGCAACGACCGGGTGTTCCAAGCGATCTCCATGAGCTCCGAGACACGCTATCCGTTCATCATTAACCTCGACACCGGCGAATCGCAATGGTCGGTTAATGCCGTGCGCGATTTTGACCTACCCTCCCAGCATCCCTACAACTCGCTCGATATATGGCTTGCCCGTGTTCACCCCGAGGACCGCGACAACGTACGTGCCGAGCTCGATATGGTGGTAAACGGCACGTGGCACTTCCACTGCATGCAGTATCGCGTCATGAATATCGCCGGAAAATACGCGCTTTGCGACTGCACGGGCTACCGCCTGGACGGCACCGATACCGAGCCCAACATGTATGTGGGCATTGTCGTCAACCGAAGCTTGGCAGATACGACCGATTCCGTGACCGGCCTGGGCGATATCCACGCCCTGGTCAACGCCATTGGCGAAATGCGTCGCGTGGCGCGCATGGCGGGCTTTATTGCCATTAAGGTTGACGATATCGCCGAGGTCAATGCCCGTTTTGGCTTTGATGCGGGCGACCGCGTTTTGGCAGAAACTGCCGCCTGCCTCATGGATTGCTCGCGCGGCAAGGGTCGTTTGTTCCGCTCGACCGGACCGATGTTCGTGGCGCTCTTTGACGACTTTGATCCCGAAGAGACCGACGCGGTTGCAGACGAAATCGAGCGGTTCTTGGGGTCGCCCGTGCTCCTCGGCTCATTTGAATATCAACCACCCCTTCGCGTGGCCACGCTTCATCTGGACGCCGTCGACCGACAGCCCGTTTCCATTTTGAACGAGCTCAATGCGCTGATTAAAGAGGCGCCGCAGGTACCGGGCACCAAGCTGGACTAGCGTTATGGGGCGCGATGTGAAACACAGGCCGTTTCGCATCGCGCCCCACGCCATCTGCCCGCTCGTGCGATAATCCTCCGCAGAAGTCACCGACAGCAGAGGGAGTTTGTGATGAAGGTTCTTTTGGTCAATGGCAGCCCCAAGGCAAACGGCAACACGGCCCGCGCACTTGCCGAAGTCGCCGAGCAATTGCATGCCGAGGGTATCGATACCGAGGTGTTCCGGCTGGGCGCCAAGCCCATTCGCGACTGCATTGGCTGTGGTCAGTGTGGCAAGCTCGATTGCCGCTGCACCTTTGACGACGACGTGGTCAACGAGCTCATTGCCGCCGCCGAGCAGGCCGACGGCTTTGTCTTTGGCTCCCCCGTCTACTACGCGCACCCCAGCGGACGCATCCTCTCGGCCCTCGACCGCGCGTTTTATGCTGGCAGCAAGGCCTTTGCGCACAAGCCGGGCGCCGCGGTCGCCGTCGCCCGCCGTGGCGGCACGTCGACCACCTTCGACGTGCTCAACAAGTACTTCACCATCAACCAGATGCCCGTCGTTGCATCTACCTACTGGAACAACGTCTTTGGCGCCATGCCGGGCGAGGCCGCCCAAGACGCCGAAGGCCTTGCCACCATGCGAAACATCGGCAAAAACATGGCTTGGCTCCTGCATTGTATCGAGGCAGGGCAGGCTGCCGGCATCGAAGCCCCCGAAGCCGATCGCGAGCGCACCAACTTCATTCGTTAGAACGGCGGAACATGAATATCCAGATTTTTGGCACCAAGAAGTCCTTCGATACCAAGAAGGCCCAGCGCTATTTTAAGGAGCGCCGCATCAAGGTGCAGTTTATCGACCTTAAGGAAAAGGAGATGAGCAAAGGAGAGCTCACGAGCGTGATGCAGGCGGTCGGCGGCATCGACAAGCTGCTCAACCCCAAGGCCAAGGACGAGGAGACGCTCGCGCTCATCCAGCACCTCACCCCTAGCCAGCGCTTCGACAAGTTGCTCGAGAACCAGCAGGTTCTAGCCGAGCCCATCGTGCGCAACGGCAAAAAGGCCACCGTCGGTTATTGCCCCGATGTATGGGGAGCCTGGGAGTAGCCTGTGTTATTTGCCGGCGCGTGGGTATAAGAGCAGGCGTTTGGCATAAGATTCAACTGTAAGCCATGTCTAACAAAGGAGGGCACATGCCCAACAAACCCGTGAAGATCATCATGCTTACCGGATACCTCGGTGCCGGCAAGACCACACTGCTCAACCACATCCTCGCTAACGACGGCGGCATCCGCGCCGCCGTGATCGTCAACGATATCGGCGAGATCAACGTCGACGCCAGCCTCATCGCCGACGGCGGCCTTTCCGAGACCGACGACCTCATCCCGCTCACCAACGGCTGCATCTGCTGCACGCTTTCGGACGACCTTGCCAACCAGCTGCAGGGCATCGCCGATTCGGGCAAGTTCGACTACATCATCATCGAGGCCTCGGGTATCTGCGAGCCTATCCCCATCGCCTACACCATCTCGAGCTTCTGCGACGAGGCCAAGGTGGGCGGCCAGCCCAAGCTTGCACTCGACAACATCGTGGCTGTGGTCGATTGCGCCCGCATGTACGACGAGTTCAACGGCGGCCGCGACCTGTTGGCCGAGGATATCGACGAGGACGACATCGAGAGCCTGCTCATCCAGCAAATCGAGTTCTGCTCCACGCTGATCCTCAACAAGACCGATACCGTGAGCCCTGAGCAGATCGCCGAGCTCAAGGCTATCGTGCGCAGCCTGCAGAAGGACGCCGTGATTGTCGAGGCCCAAAACGGCGAGGTCCCCATGGAGCAGCTGCTCGACACCGACCGCTTCGACTTTATGCGCGCCTACAACTCCGCCGCCTGGATCGAGGCCATGGAGCATCCCGAGGAGCACGACGACCCCGAGGTGCTCGAGTACGACATCGAGACCTTTGTGTACTCGCGCCGCAAGCCGTTTGACCTGCAGAAGTTCACCGATTTTGTTGAGCAGGAGTGGCCCGACGAGGTCATCCGCGTCAAGGGTCCGCTGTGGCAGACCGGCGATCCGGACATGTGCTACATGTTCGAGCAGGCCGGCCACCAAATGCGCCTGATGGAGAACGGTCTGTTCGTTGACTCCGCGCCCGAGGGCGAGAAGCAGAAGATCATCGACGAGAACCCCGAGATCATGCAGATTTGGGACGACGAGACGGGCGACCGCATGACGAGCCTGTGCATCATCGGCCGTCACATGGACAAGGATGCGCTCATCGCCTCCCTCGATGCCTGCCTGACCGACTGGCACCGCGCCTAGATTTATCCAAGCGGGCATTTTCCGCCTACGTAACCGCCAAACCACCACGAAGGTGCCCTTCGTGGTGGTTTTTCGTTCTGAGCCAAGGAGATTCATGTTCAACATTGTGCTGTATGCGCCCGAGATTCCGGCCAATACGGGCAATATCGGCCGCACCTGCGTGGTTACCGGCGCCCGCCTGCATCTGGTGGAGCCGCTGGGGTTTTCGCTCGACGACAAGACGGTGCGTCGCGCCGGCCTGGGCTACTGGCAAAATTTGGACGTGACGACCTATGCCGGCTGGGAGGATTTCCTTGCGCGCAACGGCCTCTCCCCCGCCGACGAACGCCTGCATCTGCTGACCAAAAAGGCGCGCCGCACCTATGCGCAAAGTACCTACCGCGACGGTGACTTTTTGGTCTTTGGCAGCGAGAGTTCGGGGATTCCCGAGCCACTGCTTGCCGCGGCGCCCGAGCGCTGCGAGCGCATCCCCATGTTGCGCGATTGCGACTCGCTCGAAAACGCCGACGCCTGGGAGGCCCACGAGGAGTCGCTCGGGCATACCGAGGACAGCCACGAAGCCATCCTTCGACAGGATATCTGCGGCAACTTCGTCGACCCGGACGACTACCGCATCAGTGCTCTCAACCTCTCCAACAGCGCCGCCATCGTCCTCTACGAGGCCCTGCGCCAAACAGGCTTTTCGGGAATGTGACAAAGGGGCTGCCCCTTTGTCACATTCGGTTATAGGTAGCGGCCGGTGATGCTTGCGGGGCAGGCCACGATGTCGCCCGGCGTGCCGGCGCAGACGATTTGCCCGCCCGCGTCACCGCCGCCCGGGCCCATGTCGATCACATAGTCGGCGTTGCGGATAAGGTCGAGGTCGTGTTCGATCACGACAACTGTGGCGCCCTTGGCGACGAGGCCGTCGAACACACTCAGCAGCACCTGAACATCGAGCGGGTGCAGGCCAATTGTGGGTTCGTCGAACACGAATACGGCATCATCCTGCACGCGGCCCATCTCACTCGCGAGCTTAAGACGCTGCGCCTCGCCGCCCGAGAGCGCCGGCGTGGGCTCGCCGAGCGTGAGATAACCCAAGCCCAGGTCGTGCAGGGTCTGTAAGCGCGCCTGAACTTTCTTGAGCCCCACCGTAGCGTCGAGGGCCTCGTCCACACTCATGTCCATGAGCTGCGGCAACGTCAGTAAGCTCCCGTCCTTGCCCTCGCGATGGATATGCAAAGCCGCGTCTGCATAACGTGAGCCGCGACATGCCGGACAGACGATCTCGACGTCGGGCAAAAACTGCACGTCGAGCGATATCGAGCCCGTGCCATCGCACGTAGGGCAGCGCAAAGCGCCGGTGTTGTAGCTAAAGGCGCCCGCCTTGTAGCCGGCTGCCTTGGCCTCGGGCGTACGGGCGAAGGCGCGACGCAGCTCATCATGGATGTCGGCATAAGTCGCCACCGTCGAGCGCACGTTGGCGCCGATAGGCGTAGCGTCAATCAGGTTTGCGCGGGCAATGCCTTCGGCATCGACCCAACGCACATGTTTTGGCAGGCGCTCGCCGGCCGCCTGCGCCTTGAGCGCCGGAATGAGCGTCTCGAGCACCAACGTCGTCTTACCCGAACCCGAAACGCCCGTCACCGCGACCAAGCGACCGCGCGGGATATCGACTTCGAGCGGCTTGACGGTATGGATGGCATCGGTCGCCATGCGGATATGGCCCTGGTCGAACATTTCGTCGTCAGCCACCTGCGGCCGCAAGCGCTTGGGCTCTGAGCGCAAAAACGGGGCGATGCGGCTGCCCTGCGATTGTTCGACCTCGTCCACCGTACCTGCAGCGATAACATTACCGCCGCCTGCTCCGGCAACGGGGCCCATCTCGACCAGATAGTCAGCTTCCGCTAGAACGCGCGTATCGTGATCAACAACAATCACGGTGTTGCCGTCATCCACCAGATCGCGCATTACGCCCACCAAGCCGTCGACATTGGCAGGATGCAAGCCAATCGAGGGCTCGTCCAACACATAAAGCACGCCCGTCGATCGGTTGCGCACCACGCGGGCGAGCTGTACACGCTGGCGCTCGCCCGTGGAGAGCGTGGCACCGGCGCGGTCGAGCGAGAGGTAATCGAGCCCCAGGTCGACCAGGCGACGGGCCGTGCTCAAAAACGAATCGCAGATATCCGCTGCCATGGGCTGCATCTCGGCCGGCAAGGATGCGGGCACCCCGCGCACCCACTCAATCGCCTCGCCCAATGTCATGGCCGCGGCCTGCGCCAGATTGATACCGCGCACCTGGGGATGGCGTGCGGCCTCGGAGAGACGCGTGCCGCCACAGTCACGGCATGGCCCCTCGCGCAAAAAGCGCGCCACGCGCTTGAGGCCCTTGTCGTCCTTAACCTTGGCGAGCGCATTCTCGACGGTATAGACAGCGTTGTAATAGGTAAAATCGAGCGGCGTGGCGCCCTCGCCGTTTTTGGGAACGTAGAGAATGTGCTTTTTAACCGCCGGACCGTGGAACACGATGTCGCGCTCTTGAGGCGTGAGCTGGTTAAACGGCACGTCGGTGCGCACGCCCATCTCGCCGGCTACCTGCTTCATCAGATCCCACATGAGCGTACCCCAGGGAAGCACCGCGCCTTCGTTGATGGTCTTTGACTCGTCGGGCACCAGGCTCGCTTCGTCCACCTCGCGCATGACACCGGTGCCGCCGCAGGTAGGGCACGCACCGCCGCTGTTAAAGGCAAGGTCCTCGGCACTCGGCGCGTAGAACTCGCGGCCGCATGCGGGGCACGTGAGCGACAGGCCCGCAGCCACGTTAAGGCTCGGCTCCACACGCGCCCCGCAATGTGGGCACACGTGATGGGCACAGCGGCTAAAGAGCAAACGCAGACTGTTGTTGAGCTCGGTCATGGTACCAAAGGTCGAGCGCACGCCTGGCACACTGGGACGCTGATGCAACGCGAGTGCCGCCGGTACGTGCAGCACCTCGTCCACCTGGGCGTGCTCGGCCTGCGTCAGGCGACGTCGAGTATAGGTGCTGAGCGCCTCCAGGTAACGGCGCGAGCCCTCGGCATAAAGAACTCCCAGCGCCAGCGAGCTCTTGCCCGAGCCCGACACGCCGGCAATGCCCACGAGCCTCCCCAGCGGAATATCGATATCGATGTCCTTGAGATTGTGGACACGTGCACCGCGCACCTCGATAGCCTGCGGGCTCATCTTCTGTTCCGTCACCTTTATCACCCTACTCATGCCATAAAGCGCGGTCGCGGATATACTCGCCCAGCATGGGCACGGTAAACCGCACAAGGCCGTATCCGGCGGCCTCGATGACGCGCTCGCGAATCAGGCTTGCGCGATATTTACTCGCCCAGCTCTGGGTACGGTCGCAGCGCTCAATGATATCCGCCGTGCGCGTCGGCTTGTCCTCGTCAACCGCCATAGCCTCGATAAAGAGGCGCTGAGGGCTGCGCAGACCGTAATACAGAGGTGCGTCAACCGCTTCGTAGAACTCGGAGACGGCATCCGCATGGCCATTCTCGACATCGCGCCTTTCGATGACCTGCGAGCCACGCCGGACAGCAGACCGCCACATGTAATAGCCCACCAGCTGAACCATATAGGGATGCCCCATGCTCTTGCGCGCCGCAAGGTCCGCCGTCTCCGCGTCAACGTAAAGACCAGCGTCTTTGACCGTCTGGATATACGAATCGCGCACTTTGGGCAAAGATATTGCCCCCAACGTACGCTGCTGGGCACGCCGCAAAAACGTCACGCTCGGCTCTTCGAGCAGATCGTCAACCATACTGGGCAAGCCGGCGAACGCCAGCGCAAGACCGCGCTGGTCGCTATCGGGCAAGCCCGTGGCATCCTGGTCTCCGAGCACCTGCTGATAGAGGACGGCAAGAGCCGCCAGTTCCTCGATAGACACCGATTGTGCCTCGTCAATCGCAAACAAGACGCCCTTGCCCGGACCGAGCTTCTTGAGACGCTCGTTGACCAGCCCTCGCAATGTCTCGCCTTTTGCCCGCGCCGCCTCGACCGACATCCGGCCAAACGACGGCCCAAACTCCATTGACGTCACAACGGGTTTATTCGAGCGAAGCGCGTCGGCCAAGCGGTCGCACAAACCAAGCGAAGCGGAATCGGAGACAACCGCCCATCCGCGCTCGCTGGCTAGACGTTGCAGCTCCCGCAGGAGAACCGTTTTGCCATAGCCGCGGTTTCCCGTAATGAGCATGAGCCTGCCCGGCGCTCCGGCGCCGTTGTCGAGCCCTTCCTCAAAATCTTCGATGACCGACTCGCGACCGATGAGTATCGGAGGCCGCTTACCAGCTGTGGGCTTAAAGGGATTTGGATTCATATCGGCCTCCTCGGATTGGCAAACCCTGGTAACAGTTATACCAACTTATACTGAGTTATACCAATAGCATGTGACAAAGGGGATGTCCCTTTGTCACATGTGGCCGAAAAACTCGGCGTCTGCTGCTCGCCAGGGACGGAAGGTGGCGGGATCGATCTTTACGTGCGCTGCGGCGGGCACGTCATACCATTTGACCGTGTAGCCGGCGCCGTGAGAGCAAAAGACCGAATCGGGCGTGTTGGGCAGATCGGCCTCGGGCTCATAGGCGGCCGTCACGATGACGCGCTCGGCATCATGGCAAGCCGCATAACCGGCGAACTCCAGGTACAGATGACCGCGCCCGCTCGTGTAGGCAGTCACCTCCAGCGCGTAATCCTGCACCTCGGATGCCGGCACGCGACCCACAAGCTTCGCTCGGTCTCCCGCCATCGTCGGCGGCTCGTACTCGGCACCCATGCGTGTGGCATCCGAGAGCGCCCGGCCCACGCACTCCCCCGGCACCTCGAGCTCAAAGTGGTACCACGGCTCCAGCAGCACGGCTGCGCCGGCCTCGCGCGCCTGCATCAAACCCTGGCGAATCGCGCGGTACGTGGCCTGGCGAAAATCGCCGCCCTCGGTGTGTTTGGCATGCGCGCGGCCGCCCGTGAGCGTAATGCGCACATCGGTGATGGGCGAGCCGGTCAGCACGCCCAGGTGGTCGCGCTCCATAGCGTTGGTGAGTGCCAAACGCTGCCAGTTAAGATCGAGCTCGTCGGTCGAGGTCACGGTGCCAAACTGCACGCCCGAACCTGCTGGCAACGGCTCCAGGCGCAGATGCACCTCGGCATAGTGGCGCAGTGGCTCAAAGTGGCCCACACCCTCGACCGGCTGCGAGATAGTCTCCTTATAGAGAATGCCGCCGGGCTCAAACTCGACCGCAAGGCCAAAACGATCGGCCAGCACGCGCTGCACAACCTCGAGCTGCACGGCGCCCATCAACTGCAGGTGAATCTGCTCAAGATGCGTATTCCAGCTTACGCCGAGCATGGGATCTTCGTCCGCCAACTCAGTCAATGCTTTGAACACCGTATGGACGTCGTGTTCGCCCGGCAGCACCGTATAGGTGAGGACTGGCGCAATGACGGGCGCATCGCCCGCGGACTCCGCGCCCAGGGCGTCCCCTGGGCGAACGTGCGCAAGACCCGTCACGGCGCAAATACCGCCAGCAGCAACTTCTTGGGCAAGCTCACACTTCTCGCCGTTATAGATGCGTACCTGATCGACCTTCTGTTCCCACGCCTCGGCACCGGAATGCCCGCTGATCATCTGTTTTGCGCGCAGCGTGCCGCCGGTCACTTTAACCCAAGCCAAGCGCTCGCCACGATCCCCGCGGCTGACACGATAGACGCGCGCGGCAAACTCCGGGAGCCACGCCTGCTCACGCATCAGCGCGCATATACCATCCAGCAGCTCGTCAACGCCTTGGTCCTTGAGCGCCGAGCCGGCAAAGCAGGGAAAGAGCTTGCGCTCGGCAACCATGCGCGACAGCGTTGCGACAGAAAGCTCACCCGCTTCAAGAAACTCCTCGAGCGCCGCTTCGTCCAACGCAGCAGCGTCCTCCTGAACGGCGCCGCCCGCCAGCAGTTCGTTGGCATCCAGGCAGCCCTCGGAAAGACGCTGCCTAAGTTGCGCCAGCAAAACATCGCGGCCGGGATTCTCCAAATCGATTTTGTTGATATAGATGAACGTCGGGATGTCATAGCGCGCAAGCAGGCGCCACAGGGTTTCGGTGTGTCCCTGCACGCCATCGTTAGCACCCACAACTAAAATCGCGTAGTCGAGCGCGCGCAATGTGCGCTCCGCCTCGGCAGAAAAATCGACATGCCCTGGTGCATCCACGAGCATGACGTGGGTATCGCCATGGTCGAGCACGGCCTGCGACGAGAAAATCGTGATGCCGCGCTCACGCTCGATCGCGTTGGTGTCCAGGTGCGAATCGCCATCGTCCACGCGGCCGCGCTTGCGGATGCGGCCCGCGTTGAACAGCATGGCCTCGGCCAGCGTAGTCTTGCCGGCATCGACATGCGCCAAGATTCCAACGACCGCTTGCTTCGACATGGCTCTCCTCTTATTGCAAGCCCATCGCACGTGGCAACGGGCACCCTCGTTCCACACTGGATGATACAATTTACGGGCCGGCGGGCGAAGCGGGCCCTATCCCCCGACCGAGCTCATCGCCCCGCGTTGCCGCGCGGCGATTTTCGTAGGTTCGCGCCTTGCGAAAGCCGGCACCTCCCCTTTTGTCCGCCCGGGTTCATCTGGAACGGCAGCGACGCGAGCCCCACAACAACGCGTTTTGCCAAAAAATGGCCCCACCCGGGGCCATTTTCATTTAGATGGAGTGTTGGTATGCGCCTGGGCGCTTATGCCTCGCGCAGCCAGTCGAACGCAACACGCGGCGTGCCGTCCGACACATGGATAATGCCGACACGCTCGAATCCCGCCTTGATGCTCGCACGCTGCATGGGCAGATTGTCCTGATGCGTGTCGATGCGCAGGTGATCGGCACGCTCTTTGGCAAAGGCGAACATCGCAGCCGCGATACCGTGCACGGTGCCGTCGGATGCCACACGGTGCAGCACGGCGTACGGAGTGTCGCTGCGCCACCGACCGTCCTCAATTACGTCATAGCACTCGTCCGGACCCGGTAAAAAGGCAAACGTCGCTACCACGTGACCGTCAACTTCGCACACATAGCTGCCACCAGCGGCGATATCGGCAGCCAGCTGCTCGGCCGAAGGCGTGCCCTCGGGCCACTGCGTGGCGTTGCCATGCGCGCGCATAAAGGCGCGGGCCGCGTCATAGATAGCCATGACGGCGGGAATGTCGGTATCGAGGGTTTTTCTGATCATCACGCGGCGACCTCACGTTTATTGGTATCACTTTGATTGAGCAATGATACCAGCGTTTGAAGAGGGGCGCGAAGCAGATGGGGAGCAAAAAGCCCTTGATTGGCAACTTCATCCGAACACCTCCCAT
>JAQDWB010000017.1 GCA_027673765.1 Coriobacteriaceae bacterium AM113-163 | reverse complement strand
ATATTGCCAGACCGGAGGGGCGCCGGGGGCGGGAATCTGGGTGTACACATTTCCTACACAGTTTGGGATCCGACTAACGTTTGCCAGCCGTTAACTACCGCTCACCGAGCATCTCTTTATATAAGGCAGTCTCATGGTTAAAGCGGATACGTTCCCCTAGCTAAAGCACAGCCAGCATCGAGCAACTCATCACGTTCTTCCACCGAGAACCCCTCGGCGTAGACGCGCACCACTGGTTCGGTCCCGCTAGGACGGACCAGCAGCCACGTGTCATCCTCGAATGCTAAACGCAAGCCATCCATATGACTAACGTTTTGCGGCACCTTGCCACAAATCGACTTGGGGTTTACGCCCGGCAGCAGGGTTCGTAACGTTTCGGCATCTTCGGCCTCAAGGCGCAAATCGCGTCGACCGTAACTCGTCTTACCAAAACTGTCCTCGAGTTGGTCGACCAGAACGCCCAAAGGCGCGTCCGTCTTTGCCATAAGCTCACACAGAATCAGACAGGCGAGGATTCCATCGCGCTCGGGCATATGCGCGGCGATGCCGATACCACCGGCTTCCTCGCCGCCTATGAGGACGCCACCCTTCTTCATCTCTGCCGCTATATATTTGAAACCGACTGGTTTGACGGTCACGCGGCAGCCAAGCGCCTCGGCAATGCGACGCACGAGCGTCGAGCACGAAAGATTGACGACGACGCGTCCCTCCAAATTACGAAATTGAACCAAGTCGCCCAAAACGAGCGCCATGATCTGATGCGGATGTATATATCTGCCGCGCTCGTCAACCGCGCCGATACGGTCGGCGTCGCCGTCGGTCACCAGGCCAGCGCAAGCTCCGTCCTCGATAACCGTATGCTCGCAAGCGTCCACCCACGGCTCAACGGGGTCGGGGCAGATATCTTCTTGGTCAGGCGCCTGCCCGGCGTGAATCTCGTGCACCTCAACGCCAAGCTCGCGCAGCAAGTCGGCTAGATAGCCCTGGGCTGCGCCGCCCATGGGGTCAACAACCACGCGCAGGTGCGCGGCGCGGATGGCTTCGGCATCGACAAACGATGCCACCGCTTGCATATAGTCAGGAATGATATCCGCGGTGCGATATTGCCCCTCGATCCCCATTGGCTCGGGAGCCATGGTCTCTTCGAGCTCTTCGATGACATCCTGGTTGGCGGTCGAGCCGTCACCCATGCGAATCTTGAGACACAGATAACCCTGCGGATGATGGGACCCCGTCACCATGAGCGCGCCGCACGCCTCACCGTCATAAGCCGCCGCCCACGTAAGGGCAGGGGTCGGAACAGGTCGCGAAGCGAGCACGGCGTCTAGCCCGTGCGCTGCTAGCACACCCGCCGCAAGCTCAGCGAACTCGCGCGCCAGGGGCCGAGTGTCGAACCCTATATATACCGTTTTGCCCGGATTGGTCTTTTGCCACAACTCGCCGACGGCATCGGCGATACGGGCAACGTTATCGGCAGTGAAGTCCTCATCGACGCGAGCGCGCCAACCGTCAGTTCCAAAATGAATTATCGCGCACACGCGCAGACACCTCACAGTGTTTGGATCATGGTACGCATGAGGTATACCCGCGATACACGCTCGGCAACCTGCCGGCACCAGCATTCACCATTTGGGCAAATGCTGCCGAGGACATGCAGGCAATAAAAAAACCGCCCCGTATGGAGCGGTTTTGCCCTTTATATATCGAGCGCCTCGGCCATCGCTGCCGTAGTGATTGCCGTGGTTCCACAGCAACTGCCCACCATTGCGGCACCGGCATGTCTCCATTCGATGCATGCGCGCGCGAAAGCTTCGGGGTTCTCGTGCCATACGGGGCCATCCTGAGTCTGGACCGGATCGCCCACGTTGGGACGCACCGTGACGGGAGTAGTCGCCGATGCAACCATCCTGGGCACCGCCGCGTTCGCGGCCGCAAGCGAACAGCAATTAACACCAACCGAGTTTGCGCCGTGTTTTTCGGCGTACAAAACGGCTGCCTCGATGTTGAGGCCATCGCCCAACAGGTCGCCCTTATCGTCAACGACAAAACTCACCAGAACAGGCATGCCGTCGGCGGCATCTCGGGCGCCGGCAAGCATGGGCTGCAAATTACGGATAGACGTCACCGTCTCGATCAGCAGACCGTCAACACCAGCATTGAGCAAGGCGTGCGCCTGTTCGCGCGCAATGCCTCGGATCTCACGAAACTCGGCCGAGTCCTCGGCAAACCACTCAATACCGATCGGACCCATCGAGCCCAGCAGCAGCTGAGGGTGCGCCTGGCGGGCATCGTCGACGGCCCCGCGATTGACCTCCGCCACGGACGGCGCAATCTGGTCGTGCTTGAGGGCATAGCTTGATGCCTGAAAGGTATTGGTAATGAGTACCTGCGCGCCGGCGGCGACATACAAGCGATGGATACGAGAAACGGTCTGCGGCTCTGCCAGATTCCAAAACGCCGGTGGAATATCGGCGGCGTCGTACTCACTCAACAGAACACTGCCCATGGGGCCCTGCGCCAACAAGGTCTCGCTCGACAAGCGGCGCGTAAGTTCCTCGGCACCAAAGCGATTGTAATAACTCGTATCCATATATATCCCGCTATTCCTCGACGCTGATTCCCTGCTTTTCGAGATAGGCGAGCCAGCGGTTCATCGTGTCCTCGGATAGCGCATGCTCCATCATGCAGGCCTCGGAATCGGCTCGCTCAAATTCGACACCGAGCTCCTGAACCAAAAACGTGCGGACGAGGCGATGACGGTACCAGATAGCCGTGCCAACCTCGCGGCCGCGATCGGTCAGGACTACCTTGCCGTAGTGCGATTGCTCGACAAGCTCGGATGCCTTGAGCGCCGAAACCGCTTTATTGACCGATGCCTTGGAGACGCCAAGGCGCTGCGCGATGTCGACCGATCGCACGCCGTTGGTTTCCCCCTCTTCGCTTTCAATGCGAACCATGCACTCCAAGTAGTCTTCGTTCGCCACCGTCAGATGTAGTTCGCGCGAGCTATTTGTCGTATCCATGATCTTCCGTCCCTTCTGCATTCAATGGCTGATTCTACCCCATCCAAGCGTCGCGGTATGCCGTGGCATACCGTGCTAGAGTTCTTGTTGCACACGACGACCAAGATTGGAGCGGTCTTTATGGAAAACACCACCACGAACCCCGATGTCCTCGAGCGCTTTTTGCGCTACGTCCAGATCAACACGCAGTCCGAGGATGCAAACTGCGACCAGGTACCCTCGAGCGTCGTTCAGTTTGACCTTGCCAACGTGCTGGCTGAAGAGCTGCGCGAGCTTGGTGCGGAAGATGCCCACGTGACCGAGCATGCCTATGTCTGCGCGCATATCCCCGCAAGTGCGGGCGCTGAGGACAAGCCCGCCCTTGGCCTGATCGCCCATCTCGACACCACCGAAGTTGCACCGGGCGCCGGCGTGAAGCCGCACATCGTACACTACGAAGGCGGCGACCTGGTCTGCGGTACGGTTGACGGTAAGCCCGTTGCCATGAGTACCGCCAAGCTTCCCGCCCTGAACGACCTCGCGGGTGAGGACCTGGTCTGCAGCGATGGCACCACGCTGCTGGGCGCGGACGACAAGGCAGGCGTCGCCGAGATCATGTCGCTTGTCGCGCGTATCGCTCAGGACCCCTCTCTGCCCCATCCCGCACTCGGCATTTGCTTCTGCCCTGACGAGGAGATCGGTCACGGAGCCGAGCTGTTGGATATCGATACCTTTGGCTGCAAGTACGCCTACACGGTCGACGGCGGCCCCATCGGCGAGCTGGAGTGGGAGTGCTTTAACGCCGCCGAGGCGACCATCCGCTTTGAGGGCCAGTCCATCCACCCGGGCGACGCCAAGGGCCGTATGGTCAACGCAGGCAATCTGTTCTGCGACTTCAACGCGTTGCTCCCCTACGTGCAGCGCCCGGAGTATACGGAAGGCTACGAGGGCTTTTATCACCTTGAGGGTGTATCTGCGACCGTCGATCACGCCACGGCGCGCTATATCGTCCGTGATCACGATGCCGCCAAGTTCCAGCAGAAACTCGACCTTATTGATGCCGCCGCCTCGATGCTCAACCAGCGTCTGGGTGAGGAGCGCGTGACGGTCGAGATTAAGCAGCAGTATCGAAATATGGCCGAGATCGTTCGTGACTATCCCGAGCTTATTGATGTTGCCAAGGAAGCCTACCTTGCCTGCGGCGTTGAGCCCCAAGTGCTGCCGATTCGTGGCGGCACCGACGGCGCTCAGCTGTCGTTCCGCGGTCTGCCCTGCCCCAACCTTTCCACCGGCGGCTATTGCTACCACGGCGTCAACGAGTTCGTCCCGGTCAGTTCGCTCGTCAAGATGACCGACGTGCTCCAGGAGCTCGTCGCCCGCTTTGCATAAGCCTGGCTGCACAAGTCCAAAAGACGAATCGCCCCGTCCTCTACAGAGAACGGGGCGGTTTTTGATACAAGGGGAGTAGTCAACATCGCAGGTTGAGCCAACGTCAGCGAGCGACGTCCAAGGCGAACAAGTTGGCATGAAAAAGGCAGGGCATTGACCTTCTGGTCATGCCCTGCCTTTTGAATGACAAATTGTCGCCTTGGGCGGCGCGCAGCGTCGAGTCGTTACGGCGTTTGGTAAAACGCCGTAACTTAGTAGTTGGCCTCGTAACCGTTGCCGTCGCCGGTGGGCTCTTCGTAGTAGTCCGAATCGCTCGAATCGCTTGAGTCATCGGAATCGTCAGAGCTGACCGATGAGGTTGCGGTACCGTTTGCGTAGTCGTCAGACGTGTTGTTGTTCAGGTCGCCGATCGTGGAGCTGGAACCATCGGACATACCCATGGTATTGGGACCCTTGGGATCCTTGCCGGCGTCGACGCGCGCCATCATTTCCTTAAGCTCGTCCTCGTAAACAAAGACGTAGCTCACGCCGTCGATCATGGTGTCGTCACCGGCATACGAAGGCAGGTTAGCCGAGTAGATACCGTCGACATCCATACCGCGCATGGCGTTGACCGTAGACACGATATCCTGAACGCTCATATCGGTTACGAGCATATCGGACAGCGAATTAACCAGGCCAAAGATCTTCGTGGCATCGAAGTTATTGAGAATCTGGTTGGCAAGGGCTCCAAGCACCTGACGCTGGTGGCGCATGCGCGTGTAATCGCCGTCGGCATAGGTGTAGCGGCAGCGGGCATAGGTAAGGGCGGTGGCGCCGTCCATATGCTGCTGACCAGCGGTGATCTTAATATCCAGGTGCTCGGGGTCGTCAACATCATCGGTTGCGTTAATGTCGATACCGCCAACCGAATCAATCAGCGCCTGCATACCGTCGAAGCTGACCTCGGCATAGTGGGAAATCTGAACACCGCACAGCTCGTTGACCGCCTCGACCATGGCTTCGGCGCCGCCAACGGTATGGCAGGCGTTGATCTTCATGGTCTCGCCCTTATACACGACCTTGGTATCGCGCGGAACAGAAATGAGCGTCGCCTGCTTTTGCGTGGGGTCGATGCGTGCCAAGATAATCGAGTCGGCACGATACGTATCCTCGCCCGGACGGCCGTCGGTGCCAAGAAGCAGCACGTAGAACGGATCCTTTGCCTCATCGGTGTCAACCAGAACCCGACGCAGATTGTCGGTAATGACATTAGAATCGCCGAGCTTGCCCATAATGGTGGCAAACCACAGGCCGGCAGCGGTAGTGGCACTCAGCAGCACGCCAAGCACGACAATGAGCGCGACGTGACGAATCGTGTGGCTACGACGACGCTGGCGAGCGCGCTCGGAATAGCGAGCCACGTTATCGCGACTGTAGATCTTGGCCTGCGCACCAGTTGAGGGTCTTCGGGTGGTGGTATCCGCGAGGGGCTTTTTATTAAACATAGGCAACCTGTTATTAGTAGATGACGGGATCGGGGACGGTAGCATGCTCGACATGCGCGCCGAGCGCCTGCAGCTTTTCGACAAACTGCTCGTAGCCGCGCTTGATGTGATGGATAGCCGAAACCTCGGTCGTCCCGTCGGCGATCAAGCCCGCTACGACGAGGGCCGCTCCGCCACGCAGATCGGGTGAGGTAACCTGTGCACCCGAGAAGCCCTTGACGCCATGAATCATGGCATGATGGCTCTCGATACGAATGTCGGCACCCATGCGCACCAGCTCAGAGGCAAACATAAAGCGATTCTCGAAGATGTTCTCGGTAATAACGGAACTGCCGTCGGCGAGGGCGGAGAGCACCATAATTTGTGCCTGCATGTCGGTCGGGAAGCCGGGGAACGGAAGCGTCTGGATGTCGACCGGCTTGATGCGCTCGGCGCGATTCACGTGAACGCCGTCGTCGGTACGTTCGCAATCGATGCCCATGAGCTCCATCTTCTTGAGCACCATGCCCAGATGGATGGGGCAAAAACCCGTGACGTCGACACCGAGATCGTCGGCCATCAACGCACCGGCAACGATAAAGGTACCGGCCTCGATGCGGTCACCCACCACGCGATGGGTAACGGGATGGAGCTCTTCCACGCCTTCGATAGTCACGACGGGCGTGCCGGCGCCAACAATCTTGGCGCCCATCTCGTTGAGCATGTTGGCGAGATCGACGATCTCGGGCTCGCGGGCGGCATTGTCGATAACCGTGGTACCCTTCGCGCGCACGGATGCCATAATGAGGTTCTCGGTCGCACCGACACTGGCGAACTCGAGCGTGACGGTGGTACCGCGCAGACCTTGGGGCGCATTAGCGTTGATGTAACCGTGGGCGGTATCAAACTCAACGCCCAGGGCCTCGAGACCCAGAATGTGCATATCGATCTTGCGAGCACCCAGGTTGCAGCCGCCCGGCATGGCGATCTTGGCGCGATGGAAGCGGCCCAGCAGGGGTCCCATGACGGCGGTGGAAGCACGCATCTTAGCGACGAGCTCGTAGGGGGCCTCCCAAGAATCGACCTGAGAGGTATCAATCTCGAGTGTGTGCTCGTCGAGAACATCGATCGTAGCGCCCATGCCCTTGAGCACCTTGCCCATCACGTGGACATCGGAAATATCGGGCACGTTCTGCAGCGTCGTCTTGCCCGGCGCCAGAAGCGTTGCCGCCATGAGTTTGAGTGCGGAGTTCTTGGCGCCCGAAATGGGCACGGAGCCTCCGATGGCGTGGCCACCCTCAACGCGGATAATATCCAAGGTCTACCCTTTCAAAAAGCATGCCCGGGATGGCTGAGCCATCCCGGGCATGATGTGTTCGCAAATGGTCGAACGCTAAATCGTTTGACTATTGGGCAAGCTTGAGCTTACACCATGCGATTTCATTATAGAGGTAGGCGCGGCGTGCATCATCCTCCGACAAATTACCCAGCTTCTCTTCAAAACCTTGAATATCAGCTTTAAGCTTGTCGGCATCGACGGTCGCCAAATCGCAAGCGCGCTCGGCGAGAACGGTCACGACATCGTCCGCAACCTGGGCATAGCCGCCGGCCACGGCAAACGTGTGGTCGACAGTGCCCATGGCCTTATCGGAAACGCGAACGTAACCGCGGTCGATCGTGCAGATCTCGCTGGAGTGAGCAGGCAGAACGCCAAACTCGCCATCCGTGGACGGAATCGACACAAACGCAGCGTCGCCCTCATAGGCGCAGCTCACGGGGCACACGATGCGGATACGCATAACCTACTTCTCCCCCATCTTGCGGGCGCGCTCGCGCACGTCCTCAATCGTGGAAGCATAGCGGAAAGCCTGCTCGGGCAGGTCATCGGCCTTGCCGTCGACAATCTCGGCGAAGGAGCGGACGGTATCCTCGACGCGGACGTAGACACCGGGGTTGCCGGTGAACTTCTCGGCGACGTGGAAGGACTGCGAGAGGAACTGCTGAATCTTACGAGCGCGGTTGACCGTAAGGCGCTGCTCCTCGGACAGCTCGTCCATACCCAGAATAGCGATGATGTCCTGAAGGTCGGAGTACTCCTGCAGGAGCTCCTGGACCTTGACGGCGACACGGTAGTGCTCCTCGCCAACGATCGAGGGATCGAGAGCGTCGGAGGAAGATGCGAGCGGGTCGATAGCCGGGAACAGGCCGAGCGACGAAATGCTACGCGAAAGAACCGTGGTAGCGTCGAGGTGCGTAAACGTCGTGGCAGGCGCCGGGTCGGTCAGGTCGTCTGCGGGGACGTAGACAGCCTGGACGGAGGTAATGGAGCCCGTCTTGGTCGAGGTAATGCGCTCCTGGAGGTCGCCCATCTCGGTTGCCAGCGTGGGCTGGTAACCAACGGCGGACGGCATACGGCCCAGCAATGCGGAAACCTCGGAACCTGCCTGGGAGAAGCGGAAGATGTTGTCGATGAACAGCAGAACGTCCTGGCCACGATCGCGGAAGTACTCAGCGGTGGTAAGGCCGGCCAGACCGATGCGCAGACGCGCTCCGGGCGGCTCGTTCATCTGACCATAGACCAAGCAGGTCTTGTCGATAACGCCAGACTCGCTCATCTCGAGGAACAGGTCGGTGCCCTCGCGGGTACGCTCGCCGACGCCGGTGAACACCGAGGTGCCGCCGTGCTCCTGGGCGAGGTTGTTGATGAGCTCCTGAATCAGAACGGTCTTGCCGACGCCGGCGCCGCCGAACAGGCCCGTCTTGCCGCCACGGATGTAGGGCTCGAGCAGGTCGACGGCCTTGATGCCGGTCTCGAAAATCTCGGTCTTGGTGGTGAGCTCGTCGAAACGGGGCGCTGCATGATGGATGGGGTAGAACTCCTCCACCTCGGGCATGGGCTTGCCGTCGACGGGCTTGCCCATGACGTTCCAAATACGGCCGAGCGTCTTGGGGCCAACGGGCATCTTCATGGGCTCACCGGTATCGGTGGCGATGAGGCCGCGCTGCAGGCCGTCGGTCGAGGACATGGCGACCGTGCGGACGACGCCGCCCGGAAGCTGGCTCTCGACCTCGAGGATCGTGCTCAGATGACCGATCGGGGTCTCGGCCTCGACCGTGAGCGCGTTGTAGATCGGGGGCACCGCACCGTCAAACTTGACGTCGACGACAGGACCGATGATTCGCACGATGCGACCATCACCGGCAGTCGTCTTCTTGGTGGCTTCCTCGACCGCAAGCTTTACGGTGTTATTAGCCATTACTGTTCCTCCAATGCTGAGGCTCCGCCGACGATCTCGTTAATCTCGGTCGTGATCGAAGCCTGGCGCACGCGACTATACGTGCGGGTAAGGGTCGAGATGATCGCGGTGGCGTTTTCCGTCGCGGAGTGCATGGCCTTGCGGCGTGCACCCTGCTCGGCAGCCGCCGAATCGATCAGGGCCTGGTAGATGACCGTCAGGATATAAGACGGCACAAGCTTGCCGAGAACATGCTCGGGAGAGGGCACGAACTCGAACGTGGACGAGATGCGCTTAGGGGCGTCGGTCTCGTTCTTACGCGGACCGTGGGCCATAGCGATCATCTCGGGGTCGAGCGGCAACAGATGCTCGACGCGAAGCTCCTGATCCACGCGGTTCTTGGCGTGGTGGTAGACAAGCTCGACACGGTCAAGCTCACCGGCACGATACGCATCGCAGATATGAGAGGAGATCATGCGGGCCTGATTGAAATCGGGCTCAGAGGAGTTGCCCTCAAAGTGCATGACGACGTTTGCGCGGTCACGGAAATACGTGGCCGGTTTGCGCCCACACGCGATGATCTCGCACTCGATGCCGTCGTTCGCCCAAGAAGCGGCGAGCTTTTCGGCCGTGCGCTCCACCGTCGTATTGAAACCGCCGGCAAGGCCGCGGTCCGAGGCAATAACGACAATCAGGCCATGCTTGACGCTCTCATGCTTCTGCAGCATGGGATCGGTGCCCGAACAGGAGGCGTCGCCGGCGACCGTCAACATGACGTCGGTCAGCGCCTCCTTATAGGGCTCGGCCTGCTTGGAGCGATCGAGGGCACGACGGATCTTGGCCGTAGAGACCATCTCCATCGTGCGCGTGATCTGCTTGGTCGTGGTAACCGAGGAGATTCGCTTCTTAATGTCGCGAAGGTTGGCCATGGGGCTTAGTTCTCCTCTGATCCAGAAACATCCGAATGGTGCTTGGCCATGAACTGCTGCTTGAAGTCGCCGATGACGCGCAAGAGCTCAGCCTTGGTGTCATCATCGATCTTCTTGGCGCGAACCTTGTCGAGCAGCGAGCCAAAGCCATTGTCCATGTACTCGATGAGCTCGGCACGGAAAGGCAGCACGTCGGCAATCTCCAGGTCATCCAGGAAGCCCTCGTTGCCAGCGAACAGCGTAACGATCTGCTCGCCAACCTCAAACGGCTTGTAACGCGGCTGCTTGAGGAGCTCAGTCATGCGAGCACCGTGGGTAAGCTGCTTTTGCGTGGCCTCGTCGAGGTCGGAGCCGAACTGCGTAAAGCCAGCGAGCTCCTGATAGGAAGCGAGGTCCAGACGGAGGTTGCCGGCGACCTGCTTCATGGCCTTGGTCTGCGCATCGCCACCGACGCGGGACACGGAGATGCCCACGTCGACTGCCGGGCGCTGACCCTGGAAGAAGAGCTCGGACTGCAGGTAGATCTGACCATCGGTAATGGAAATGACGTTGGTCGGAATGTAGGCCGAGACGTCGCCGTCCTGGGTCTCGATGATCGGCAGTGCCGTCATGGAGCCGTAACCGTTCTTCTTGGACATCTTGACGGCACGCTCGAGCAGACGAGAGTGCAGGTAGAAGATGTCGCCAGGATAGGCCTCGCGTCCGGGCGGACGATGCAGCGTCAGCGACATCTGACGGTAGGCCACAGCCTGCTTGGACAGGTCGTCGTAGATGACGAGCACGTGGCCGCCGGGGTTGGTCTCGCTGGCGGGCTTGCCGTCCTCGCCGTTGTACATGAAGAACTCGCCGATAGCGGCACCGGCCATAGGCGCGATGTACTGCATAGGGGCGGAATCGGCAGCGGTGGCCGAAACGATGATGGTGTAGTCGAGCGCACCGTGCTGAGCGAGGGTCTCGCGGATGTTGGCAACCGTGGAGGCCTTCTGGCCGATGGCGACATAGATGCAGACCATGCCCTTGCCGCGCTGGTTGAGGATAGCGTCGATGGCGATGGCGGTCTTACCGGTCTTACGGTCGCCGATAATGAGCTCACGCTGACCGCGGCCAATAGGCACCATGGAGTCGATAGCGAGCAGACCGGTCTGAACCGGCTCGCACACCGGGGTACGATCGATGACGCCGGGAGCCTTGAACTCGATGGGGCGACGGTGCGTGGCGACGATGTCGCCCAGGCCGTCGATGGGCTGGCCGAGCGGATTGACGACGCGGCCGAGCATGGCACGGCTCACGGGGATATCCATAATGCGGCCAGTGGTGCGGCACTCGTCGCCTTCCTTGATGGAGTCGACGGCACCAAACAGAACGGCGCCGACCTCGTCACGGTCAAGGTTCTGGGCAAGGCCGAAGACGGTCTCACCGGTATCGGAGCTCTTGAACTCCAGAAGCTCGCCTGCCATGGCGCTCTTGAGGCCGGAGACGCGCGCGATGCCGTCGCCTACCTCGTCGACCGTTGAAACCTCATGCGTATCGACCGTCGCGGAGAGGCTCGTGAGCTGCTCCTGCAGTTTCTTGGCGATATCCTGGGCATTGAGGGTTTCGGACATTAGGCTTCACCTCCGTACGAATTAGCAGAGTTTGCGAGGGTCTCCTGCGCGATGCGCAGCTGCGTCTTGACGGAAATGTCACGACGCTCGCCGCGGGCCTCGAGCACCAGGCCGCCCACGATAGACGGGTCGACCTGCTCGATAAGGAATACCTTGCGGCCGAAGTCCTGCTCGCATTTCTTAGTGATGGTTTGACGCAGCTCGTCGTCGAGCGGGATCGCCGTGGTGACGGTCACGCCCACTACATCCTCGTCTTCCTCGGCAACATACTTAAAGGCAGCTGCCACCTTGGGAAGAAGGTCGAGCTGGTCGCGCTTGGACATGGTGTCGAGCACGGCGATGATCTCGGGGCTGGCAGAAGCCAAGCGCTCGATCATCTCGAGGTCCTCGAACACATGGTTCTCGGCCTTAGCGGCTTCCAGAAGGGAGCGCGCGTAGGTCTCGAGCACCTTGTCCTGATAGCGGCTAGTCGGCATTCAGGCTACCTGCTTCCTGGATGTAGCGCTCGATGAGCTTCTTCTGCTCGGCATCGTCCTCGAGTGCCTCGCCCACGATCTTGGTGGCGACGGCAACGGACAGGTCGGCGATGGAGCTCGCGGCACCGGCGTAAATGGACTTGCGCTCGTCCTCGACGGTCGTATGGGCCTTGGCGATGATCTCCTCGGCCTCCTTGTGAGCAGCCTCGATGATACGGGCGCGCTCGGACTCGGCGTCCTTACGGGCCTCGAGAACGATGTCGGCAGCCTGACGACGGGCGTCGGTGACGATCGAGTCGGACTCAGCGCGCTTGGCGATAGCCTCCTGCTTGGTCTTCTCGGCCTCGTCGAGGCTCTCCTCGATCTTCTTGCCGCGCTCCTCCATGGTTTTCATGATGCCCGGCAGGGCGACCTTGGCCAGCACGATCCAGATAATCAGGAAGGCGATAAGCGCCGGGATGAACTCCGCCATCTTAGGGATGAGGATGTCCGCACCGGCAGCGCCGTCCTCGGCGAACGCCGAAACCGGCATGAGCAGCGCGGCCGCGGACGCGGAGAGTGCGATCGCGCTCTTCTGGGATGAAAGATTCATACTTGACGCTCCGTGCTATTTAACGATCAGCGCGACAACGAAGCCGATCAGAGCCAGAGCCTCGCCGAAGGCGGAGCCCATGATGAAGACGGTGAACACGCGGCCCTGGACCTCAGGCTGACGGGCCATAGCACCCGTAGCACCCAGAGCAGACAGGCCGATAGCAAGACCAGCGCCGATAACACCGAGACCGTAACCGATAACTCCCACGATTCCTCCTTTGTCGTGCGTGTCTCATTTCACGCAGGATAACCTTTTTATAACTGCCGGGCTCCATGGGTACGGGCACCGGCGGTTTAACGAATTGCCTTACCTTTAAGGCGCGAACGGAAGGCTACTCCTCCTCCGCGACCTCCTCTGCCTCGGAGACATACACGGCGGTAAGGACCGTGAAGACGTAAGCCTGGATGGCGCCGACCACAAGCTCGATCGCATAGATCAGGATGAGGATGGCAAGCCAGGCCAGCGAAGGCAGGGCGCCGACGGCGTGGGCCGCGGAAACCTGCTGAAGCAGCGGCTGCATGAACATGCTCGCCATGATGGCGAACGAGCCCATGACCACGTGTCCTGCGAACATGTTGCAGAACAGACGGACGGCGAGCGTGATGAGGCGCAGGAAGGTTGAGAAAAGCTCGACGACCCACACGAGCACGTTCATCGGGAAGCTCACGCCCTGCGGGGCGAGGCTCTTGATGTAGCCGATCACGCCGTGAGCCTTGCATCCGTAGTAGATGAAGTACACGAAGGCGAAAATGGCGAGTGCGGCGGTGGAGCCGATTGCGCCGGTGCCGGGCTTCATTCCCGGGATCAGGCCGATCATGTTATTGATCAGGATGAACAGGAAAAGCGAGCACAGGAACGGGAAGTGCTTCTTCCAGTTCTCACCCACGACACCCTTGCCGATATCGTTCTCGACGTACTCGATGATGTACTCGAAACCGTTGACGAAGAAGCCCTTGGGAACCAGGGTCTGCTTCTTCTTGAACACGGTCAGGACGATCAGGAGCACGATCGTGGAGACGATCAGCCAAAACGAGTACTGCGTGATGCCGCAGCTCAGATCGCCCACGACAGGGGTGGAGCTGAACTCGCTGACCAGATGATTAATCTCATCAGGCAGCTTTTCAAAAATTTCCACGACTTACCTTTCGACCTCATGAGGATCTCGCAGCGCCTTGGCGACACGAACCGCGCAGGCGGCCATAAAGGCCACGAAGCCGATCGCCTCGCCCAGGAGGAACATGCGAAATGCCTCTCCGAACAACACAAACACAACCAAGGTAAAGACGAGCAGGGCGATTGCCGAGACCGCCAGACTCACCATACCCTTGAGCATGTCCGCATTCTGTTTATCGTCAAGAACCGGCTTGAGCGTAAAGACAAAGGGAAGGAAGGCAATTGCGCCCGCGATGGCACCTGCAACGATAGCGAGCAGATCGGCTATCTGAAACACTGGCGTCCTCACTTTCCTTTTTAACGCTTCACAGAACAGTTCCCGCCAAACATTGGTGACTATTGTACGAGCCAATCGTTAAAGTACAACCGAAAAAGCATCGGTTAATACGCACCTGTTCGTTTTCTTAAGACCTTCTTTATGCCGCAGGTACGGTAATACGTTTTTCTCGAACCCTGCAGGGCAAAACGTCCATTAACAGGAGTGCGCGCGGTCGCCTTTTGTTCGTCCGCGCGCACCGTTTCTTCGCATTTGCAGCCGCGGCCGTTTAGCCCAGCGACTAGAGCGTGCCGTAGATGCGGTCGCCGGCGTCGCCGAGGCCGGGAACGATGTAGGCAGCCTCGTTGAGATGGTCGTCGATGGCGCAGGTATAGATATGCACATCTGGGTCCTTCTCGGTCAGCGACTTGAGGCCCTCGGGAGCCGCGACGATGCACAGCATGCGGATGTCCTTGACACCGCGCTCGCGCAGGTAGCTGATGGCCATCTCGGCCGAACCGCCCGTGGCAAGCATGGGGTCGACGACCAGGCAGATGCGCTGGTCGATATCCTTGGGCATCTTGCAGTAATACTCGTGCGGCTCGTGGGTGACCTCGTCGCGCTCCATGCCGATGTGGCCCACGCGAGCGGAGGGCACCAGGTCGAGGATGCCGTCGACCATGCCAAGGCCCGCACGCAGGATGGGCACGATGGCGAGTTTCTTGCCGGCAAGCTGTTTGAACGTGGCGGTAGTGATGGGGGTCTCGACCTCGACGTCTTCCATAGGCAGGTCGCGCATGGCCTCGTAGCCGTCAAAAAGCGCGAGTTCGCGCACGAGCTGACGGAACTGGTTGGTGCCGGTGTTTTTGTCGCGCAGGATCGACAGCTTGTGCTGGACGAGCGGGTGATCGACAAGCGTCACACGGGACGCATCGTAGGTGACGGTCATGGATTGATTGCCCCTTTCGTTGCGGCCGCAAAACGGCCTTGCTGACAAGGTGTGCAGCAATGTTGCCGCCGCACGCCATGCATTAGTTTAGCGGTTTGTTGTATCGAGCAGCCCATCGCAGCCCTACTGTGAGGTGCTGAGCGAGCGCCTGACTGCATCACGCCAGCCCGCAAGGTTTTGCTCGCGGCGCTCGGCGGACATGTGGGGAAGGAAGGTCCTAACGATCTGGGCATTTTGCTCCAGCTCTTCCAGGTCTTCCCAATAGCCGACGGCAAGACCCGCCAAGTACGCGGCACCGATTGCCGTGGTCTCCACCGTCTCGCATTGCAGCACGGGGATATCCAGCAGGTCGGCCTGGAATTGCATGATGAACTCGTTGCGCGAGGCACCGCCATCGACAGACAGGCGCTCAATCGAAAGCCCCACGTCCTGCTCCATGGCGCGCAGCACGTCGTAGCTCTGATATGCCATGGATTCGCAGGCGGCACGTACGATGGTCGCACGGCTCGAGGCGCCGGTCAGACCGCACACGATACCGCGAGCATGCGGGTCCCACCAGGGAGCACCCAAACCCGCAAAGGCGGGAACGAAGTAGCAGCCCTCGTTGTCGCTAATCGAAGCGGCGAGTTGTGCCGACTCGCTCACGCTCGAGATGATGCCCATGTTGTTGCGAAGCCAGTTCATCGTTGAGCCGGCGGCAAAAATAGAGCCCTCGAGCGCATAGCTGACTTTGCCGTCCGCAGCGATACCGATGGTGGAGACCAGGCCATTCTTGGATTCGACGATCTCGTCGCCGGTGTTCATGAGCATAAAGCAACCCGTGCCATAGGTGTTTTTGGTCTGGCCGGGACGGAAACAGCAGTGGCCGAACAGCGACGCCTGTTGGTCACCCGCCACGCCCATGATGGGCGGCATGTTGGTCATGATGTCGCTCGCGACGCGGCCGTAGTCGCCCGAGCTCCAGCGAACCTCGGGCATCATGGAACGTGGAACGTCAAAGAGTGCCAGCAGGTCGTCGTCCCAATCGAGCGTATGGATATTAAAGAGTGCCGTGCGGCTGGCATTGGTGTAGTCGGTGGCAAAGACCTGGCCGCCGGTGAGGTTGTAGATGAGCCAGGTGTCGATGGTGCCAAACATGAGGTCGCCCGCCGCCGCGCTTTCGCGTGCGCCGTCGACGTTGTCGAGAATCCACTGCACCTTGGAGGCCGAGAAATACGGGTCGAGCGTGAGTCCCGTGCGGGAGCGCACCAGCTCCTCGCAACCCTGTTCAACCAACGCGTCGATTGCCGGCGCGGTACGGCGGCACTGCCACACGATGGCGTTATAGATCGGCTGACCGCTCACGCGGTCCCAGACCACCGTGGTCTCGCGCTGGTTGGAGATGCCGATGGCGGCAATGCGGTCGGAGTGGATACCGCTCTTAAACTGGACTTCCATCATGACGGCGATCTGGCTGGCAAGGACCGCCATGGGGTCTTGCTCCACCCAACCGGGACGCGGAAAACTGGTTTTGACGCTGCGACGTGCCTGCGCGACGATGCATCCGTACTCGTCGACGATGGTCGCAAGTACCGAGGTGGTGCCGCAGTCGAGCGCCATGATGTAGGAACCGCCAAAGTTAAACGAGGCATCTTCCATGCCCAGGCTGCCCAGATTCAACGACATCGCTTACACCTTTCTATTGCATCGGGTCGGACAGGACCCGTTCGATCTCTGATGCGGGAAGTGCGCCTTGGCGCAGGATCTGGAGCCCGCCGTGCTGGAACGACACGATGGTCGAGGCGTCGCGACACGGGGTCTCACCGGCGTCGACGGCAACATCGACCCCCTCCAGGATGCGACCCTCGACGGCGGCAAAGCTTGCCGGCGAGGGCGCGCCGTGCGTATTGGCGCTCGTGCAGGCAAGGGGACTGCCGCAGGCGCGGATGAGCGCCTGGACCACGGGAGAGGCCGAAGCGCGCAGGGCCACGGTGTCGTCGGCAGCACGCATAAAGGTCGGCACGCAGGGGGCTGCCTTAATCACGATAGTCAGGGCTCCCGGCCAGCATCGTCGCGCGAGTACGCGGGCATCTTCCGGGATATCCACGCCATAGCGGTCGAGCGCTTCGACGCCATCGACCAGCCAAGCAACGGTTTGCGTGAGTTCACGTTGCTTGAGAGTGAAGATGCGGCGGTAGCCGGTACCGAGCGCAGGGACCGCGGCGCCATTGACGGTGGCTTGCGGGTCGCGCGGCCACGAGGGGGATTCGCTTGTGTCTTGGGGTACGGCGTCCGAGAAGGCATTGACTGCCACGGCGACGCCATAGACGGTCTCGGTCGGGATCAGGGCCAGTCCGCCACAGCCGAGTACCTCGGCCGTACGCTCAACGGCAAGCCGATGCGGCTCGCGCGCTCCCTCGTATACCCGATAGACCGTCTGCATGTGTATGCCAGCCCCTTACGCTCTGGTGCAAGTTTGTTTACTGAGGGGCATTCTCGCACGAAACGTTCAATCCATTTGCCCACAGCGCATGTTGGTTTGGTGAGCGGCTCTAGTAGTCGGTGAAAGTGAGGGGTTATTGGACCGCGACGAACTTCTTTGGCCTGCCGGCGTGGCGTTCTTGGGCGGCGTAGCGCTCGATGCTGTCTATCGTTATCATCCGACGGCCGTCGACGAGTTCAACATCGAGCTTTCCTGCTTTGACCAGCGCGGTAATCCGCGGAGCGGAGACTTTGAGGTCCAGCGCTGCGTCTTTAAATGTTCGGCACGCCGCTTCCCGAGCGTCCTCGTGGTCGATTTCGACCGAAAGGGCCACGACCTCGGCCGAGCGTTCGTACCCCGCCGGAGTCAAACCGTTGTTGAGGTCATCGGCCAAAAACGCCATCAGTGCCTCGGTGGCATGGGCAATCGCTTCTTCGCGCGTATCGCCATCGGCAAAGGCGCCGGGAATCTGCGGGAAGCTAGCGCAGTAACCATCGTCTTCTTTTATGAGAACGCAGTCATAGGTAAATCGCTGCCTCATTTTGCCTCCAACTACCATCCAGCTTGGCGACGAATACTTGCCCACGTGCCCTTCTTTGGTCGATCACCACCAGAGCCGTTCACGGTGACAACGCGGTCACCAGAAACATACTTAGCATGACTACCGACTTGCGCGACCTTCACGAATCCATCGTGCTTGAGTAGGGCAATGATTTCCCGAAAGGTAGGAGGTTGCATGGGCCGACCTCTTTCAGCCGTCCTAATTATAAACTACTTTATAATTTTTGCTAACCAGTTAATAAATATTACTGGCGTTGCTTGGGCTCGGTGACGATGGCTCGGACAATGCGGGGGCGATCGGTGAGGTCGTGGACGATACGCACGTCCGAAAGGCCTGCTTGACGACAGAGCTCGGCCGCGGCGTCGAGCGCGCCCTCGTAGAGCTCGCAGGCAAACAGGCCGCCGGCGCGCAACATGTAGGGCGCCGCGTTGAGCAGGCGGCGGAAGATATCGAGGCCGTCGGCGCCACCCTCGAGCGCCAGATCGGGCTCAAAGTCCTTGACCTCGTGCGGCAGCGAGCGCATGACATCGGTGGGGATGTAGGGCGGGTTGGAGACGAGTACGTCAAAGGTGCCCCACTCTTCACGGGGAATGGAGCTCACCAGGTTCGTGAGACTGAAGGCGACCTCGTCGGACGTGAGGCCAAGCACATCGCGGTTTTTGGTAGCAAGGTCGATGGCGCGCGGCTCGATATCGGTAGCAGTGCAGGTGACGTGGCCGCGACGCTCCCAGGCGATCGAGAGCGAGATACAGCCCGTGCCGCAGCCGACCTCGAGAACGCGGGCAGTGCGGGGCTCGGCTGGGGCAGATACGTTGGCCTCGGCGGCATCTTGCGCGGGAGTCGCCTGTTGGTCGTTGTCCTCAATGGCGATGCCGTATTCGTCGAGCTCGGGCTCGGGGGTTTCCATGGCCTCTGCTTCTGCCGCTTCGGCTTCTGCCGCCTGCGCGGCGGCTTCCTCGGCCTCGCGATCGGCCAGTTCCTCGGCATAAGCGCGACTGCCCAGCACATCGCCGCCTAGCGCCGCCTCGTCGGCAGCTGTGAGGTTGGCGGCACGGCGCTCGGCCGTCGCTCGCTCGTCGGCCAATGCGGCCTCGGCCTTGCGTGCCTCCTCGACCTCATCGTTCCAAGGCAGCTCAACACGCTGACGGGCAGCGGCCTCGGGGCTCAGTACCTCGGCATCCAGATAATTGAGGACTTCCTCGACGAGCATCTCGGTCTCGGGGCGCGGAATGAGCACACCGGGGGCGCACGCGACGTCGATCATGCGAAACTGCGTGCTGCCCGTGATGTATTGCAACGGCTCGCCCTTAGCGCGGCGGACAACGGCCGCATGCATGGTCTCGAGCTGGGCCGCGTTAAGCGTCTCGTCCATACGCATATATAGGTCAATGCGCGCCAGGCCCGTGGCGGCGCACAGCAGCCACTCGGCAGAAAGACGGGGGTGCTCCTCGCCGCGCTCGGCCAGGTACTCCTTGGTCCACTCGAGACAACGCTTGATGGTCCAAATCTCGTTTGCCATGGGGCCCTCCCCTCTTAAGCGCCGGACGGCGCGCGAATGTCGGAGCAGATTGTAAGCGAGGCCAGCGCTTGGCAAGGGGCGATTAAAGGCGATTATCGAGAATCAGCCCAGAATTATGCTTGGAGCCTGCCTAGAGTGTTCATTCGTCGACGTCTAAATCTGCATCCGTCAAGCTTTTGGCAAGGTTGCCCCAAAACTGACCAATATCTAACCAAGAACTTGCCACATCGCTTGACGCACGACCCATCAAAAATCGCTCCGCGACTTCTTGAACGATATTTTGAGCAATATTTTCGATAGCGGACTTATGCCGTCAATTACCTTAAGCAGGTAAGCAGCTCAAATGCCATAACAGCCGACTGAATAAAATATCAAGGCAATGTCACCAATGACTCCCTACGGATTATTTGACAACCAAGGAAACGCCAATGTTTTGGCAATGTCAGCGAGCGACGTCCAGAGCGAACAAGTTGGCATGAAAAAGGCAAGGCATAGACCTTCTGGTCATGCCTTGCCTTTTGAATGGCAAATTGTCGCTCTGGACGGCGCGCAGCGTCGGCTGGTCCGCCGTTCGGTAGAACGGCGGAACTTAGACTGCCTGTGCCAGCTTCTCGGCTCGCTCGGCGGCGGCGAGTGCCTCGATGACGGTGCCGAGCTGGTCGCCCAGAAGGACGCCGTTGTAGGTGGAGTTGAAGCCGATGCGGTGATCGGTCACGCGGTCCTGGGGCTGGTTGTAGGTACGGATCTTCTCGGAACGGTTGCCGTGGCCGATCTGGCTCTGGCGCTCGGCACCGAGCTCTGCCTGCTGCTTCTCGAGCTCCATCTCGTACAGACGGGCGCGCAGCATCTGCATGCAGACTTCACGGTTCTGGATCTGGGAGCGCTGTTCCTGCGACTGCACCACGGTGTTGGTGGGCAGGTGGGTGATGCGCACGGCGGAGTAGGTGGTGTTAACGCACTGACCGCCAGGGCCGGAGGCGCAGTAGGTGTCGATGCGCAGGTCGGACTGGTTGATCTGGACGTCGATTTCCTCGGCCTCGGGAAGCACGGCGACGGTTGCCGTGGAGGTCTGGATGCGACCCTGGGACTCGGTCTTGGGGACGCGCTGGACGCGATGCACGCCGGACTCGTACTTCATGACGGAGTAGACGCGGTCACCCTCGACCTTGAACTCGATGGACTTAAAGCCGCCGGCCTCGCTGGGGCTGGAGTCGAGCACGGTGGTCTTCCAGCCGCGCGACTCGCAGAAGCGCTGGTACATCTTGTACAGATCGCCGGCAAAGATGGCCGCCTCGTCGCCACCGGCGGCGGAGCGAATCTCGACGATGGTGTTCTTGTCGTCATTGGGGTCGCTTGGGATGAGCATGTACTTAATGTCTTCCTCGAGCTGGGGAAGCTTGGCCTCGTTTTCGGAGATGTCCATCTGGAGCATCTCCTTCTCATCGGCATCGGTAGTATCGTGGAGCATTTCCTTGGCAGCCTCGATGTCATCGAGCGCGCCGATGTACTCGCGCGAGGCGGCGATGAGGTCGGACTGGTGCGCGTACTCCTTGTTGAGACGCGTGAACTCCTTAATATCGGAGGCGACGGCCGGGTCGGAGAGCTTCTTCTCGAGTTCCTCGTAGGCCTTGATAATCTTTTCGAGCTTGTCGCGCATGGCGGGACTCCTTTATATGCGTGAAGGTGAAAATCGGCAGAATTGATGGGGCGCGGGGCGCCGATGCGGGGGTAAGCCCGGCTAGAACATGTCGATCTTCAGATACATGCGCATCCCTTCGCGTATGGGGTACATAGTTACGGTCTAACCCATACATGATAGCGTGCACAGGCAAACCTGCATATAACCCGCACGGAATGAGCGGACGTAGCCGTTGGGGACGTTCCTTTACGACTACTCGCTTAAGAACGTCCCCAACGGCTAACAAAGGGACTGTCGCTTGGTCGAATTCTAGAGCGTTTGGAGCAGGGAGATGAGAAAACGGATGCCCTGGAGGTAGGCTCGGCGGGTGATGCGCTCGTTGGTGCCGTGGACGCCGCGGTCGCACTCGTCATCGTCGACCACAAAGGCCGAGAAGCGAATGCACTCGGAGCAAATGCGCTGGTAGTTGGCAGCGTCGGTCGCGCCGATCACGGTCGAGGGGACAATCGCCAACGGGTCGGATGATCCGTTTTCCTCCGTCCCCTTTGGATCACGGAAATAGCGGGCGGCGATGGAGCGAACCGCCTCGAGTCCCGGTCCGCCGATGCGCGGAGACGGCGAGGGTTCGGAGCTGCCAGGGCCGAGCTCGACCTCGACACGGTCGGCGAGCCCCGCCTCGGCAACGGCGACGCGGCAGCGGGCCACGACATCAGCCACGCTCGTGCCCTCGAGCATACGGAAATTGATATTGGCCCACATATCCTGCGGCATTACGTTGGCGCCGGTGCTGCCACCCTCGATCTGCGTGGGCGCGCAGGTGGTGGTCACGAGCGGATAGAGCTTCTTGCTGGTGAGGCACTCGCGCACGATGGCGTCCTTGTTGGCGGCAATCTCGTCGGCCGTGTAGAGCCCCAACTCGATGAGCTGGGCGGCAAGCAAGTCGGTCACGCGCGTCGGCCACTCGATATCGCAGATTGCGGTGATGACACGGCTGAGCACCTCGAGCGACGTACCGCCGTAGGGGTTGGACGAATGTCCGCCCGCGCTCTTTGTCTTGAGCACAATGTCGGCATAACCTTTCTCAGCCAGGTCGGCGTGCATGAGCCAACCCTCGCCCGCACTGTACTCGGCAGCCGGAGCGATGCGGTAGTCGCCCTCGTCGATCAGGTACTCGAGCTCAACGCCGCGCTCCTCGAGCGCGCGGCCGATGGCGCCTGCGCCGCACTGCGTCGTCTCCTCGTCCTGGCCAAAGGCCAGGAGCAGTGTGCGCTCGTGCTGCCAACCGTGCGCCAGCGCATACTCGACCGCTTCGAGAATGCCTGCGACCTGGTCCTTCATGTCGATCGCGCCGCGGCCCCAGATGTAGGTGTCGTCCACGTGCCCGCTAAAGGGAGCATGCGTCCAGTCGGCCTCGGTGCCCGGCACCACGGGGACCACGTCCATGTGGCCCATGAGCATGACGGGTTTGAGGGCGGAGTCGGAACCGCCAAGCGTCACCAACAGCGAATGGCCGACAAGCTCGACCTCGCCCGCCGCAAATACGTGCGGCCAGGCCTGCTGCATATACGCGCGCAGGTCGTCGAAGGGCTGCCAATCCACCGCCTCGGCATCCATGCTCGAAATGGTCGGAAACGACAGCACGCGGCCCAAGCGCTCGCACGCGCCGGCCTCGTCTATATCGGCAAAATCGTCCTCATGCGCAAAGAAGCGCCAAACCTCGGCCATGACATCCTTTCGATTGTGACGACAAAGGCCGCCCCACGGGAGCGGCCCTGCAACGTAAGCGTTTGCGGTCGGTTATTTGTCCTCGAGATAGCGAGAGAGGAACTCACGAGTGCGCTGGTGTTTGGGGTTGCCAAAGAGCTCGGCCGGCGCGGCGTCCTCGAGTACCACGCCCTTGTCCATAAAGACCACGCGGTCGGATACGGTTCGGGCAAAGGCCATCTCATGCGTGACGACGACCATGGTCATGCCGTCGGCAGCGAGCTTGCGCATGACCTCGAGCACCTCGCCCACGATCTCGGGGTCGAGTGCCGAAGTCGGCTCGTCGAACAGCATGATCTGCGGATTCATGCACAGGGCGCGCGCGATGGCCACGCGCTGCTTTTGGCCACCGGACAGGCGACCCACGGCGGCGTGCGCGAACTTTTCGAGCCCCACACTCGTCAGATGCTCCATTGCGACCTTCTCGGCCTCGGCCTTGCTCATCTTTTTGAGCGTGACGGGCGCAAGCGTGCAGTTGTCGAGCACATCCATGTTGTTGAACAGGTTAAAGCCCTGGAACACCATGCCGATGTCCTCACGCAGCTTGTTAATGTTGCAGCGCTCGGCCGTAAGGTCCTGGCCGTGGAACCAGATGTGGCCCGCGTCCGGGGTCTCGAGCAGGTTGAGGCAGCGCAGGAAGGTCGACTTGCCCGAGCCCGAGGCGCCGATGATGGTGACAACCTCACCGGAATTGACGGACAGGTCGATGCCCTTGAGCACCTCGAGCGAGCCGAAGCTCTTGCGCAGGCCCTCGACGCGGATGAGCGGGCCATTGGTCTGTGCGGCGGCCGTGGTGCTGGTAGTGGCGGTATCTGCCATGATGATTCTCCTCGTCTTGAGCCTAATTGGAGCTGGGCAGCGTTGCCGGGGCCTCGGCGCCGAGCTTTTTGCCAAAGGCTTCGAGCAGGCGGCTCGCCACGAGCGTCAGGATCAGGTAGACCACGAGCGCCACGCAGTAGACCTCCATCTGGCGGTAGTACACGCCGGCGACGGTGGTGGTGGCGTACATGAGGTCGAACACGCCGATGACCGAGAGCACCGACGAGTCCTTGATGTTGATGATGAGCTCGTTGGTGAGCGCCGGGATCGCGTTTTTAATACCCTGAGGGAACACGACCTTGCGCATAGCCTGCCACTGCGACAGGCCCAGCGAGCGCGCTGCCTCGGCCTGGCCGGGATCGATGGACTCGATGCCGCCGCGCAGGACCTCCATCATGTAGGCGGTAGAGTTGAGCGAGATGGTGACGAGGCCGGCGGTGAAGGTACTCCAGATCTGGTTGGCCTGGGCGGTCTCGAAGCCCATGCCGCGCAAAACGGTGAAGCCCGCGTAATAGATGAGTAGGCCCTGGACCATCATGGGCGTGCCACGCACGATGGTGGAGTAGATGGTCGCAAAGCCGCGGCCGACGCTCTTAAAGAAGCGCACCAGGTCGTTGTCCACGCGATCGAAGGTCTGAATACGCAGGAACACAAAGAGCAGCGCCAGGAAGAATGCGATGACGGTACCGAAGGTCGCAAGCGCGATGGTGATCTCGATACCGCGGATAAAGAAGTCGCCACTCTTGTAGGTCATGTAGACCAGGCTCGACAAAAAGTCGCTGGGGTTGGAATCCGAGACAATGCTCACCTGCACCAGGTCGATAAACGACATGACGCAGCGGTCGATAAAGAAGATCGCCGCGATAGCGACCACAACATAGCTACCCAGGCGCGCGCCGCGGCGGAAACGCTCGGATGCGAACGGCGACTTTTCGCGATAGTCACTCCAGTGCATAAGCTTGGTGACAAGCGCCGCTGCCGACACGACAATCCAGGCCCAAAGAATCGCCCAAAGGCAATCCTGGAAGATACCGGTGGGGGCTAAGAAGCTCAGCGGTGTGGGGTTGCGCTGGCTAAACGCCAGGCCGAGCGCCGCGATGACGCTCGTGCCCAGGTATACATAACGGTGGTCGGCCTTGATAAAGGAGGCCAGACGGTTGATGGCTTTCATGCTGCCTCCCTATGCCGGCTGACGGTCGAGGCACGCGTCCCACATTTGGTCGCGCTCCTCTTGGCTAATGCCCTTGAGTGTCTTGTCGATGAGCTTAAGCAGTTTGTCCGAGCCCTTGCGGCAACCGACATTTGCCGTGACCTCCTGCTTAAAGCCCTCGCCCTCGGCAAAGTGGATGGGGACGATACCGGGATTTTGGGCCATATAGCCCTTTTCGTTCTCAGTGTTGTAGGTCACGGCGTCGCACGTGCCCTGCAGCAGATTCGAGAACACCGTGGGGACCGAATCGACCGGGTTCTTGTGCACAACGCCCGGAATCTCGTCGATGACGGTATCGAGCATGGTGTCCTTTTGGCCGAGCACCGTGGCACCGCTGAAGTCGCTGAGCTTGGTGGCGTTTTGGTAGGGCGAGCCCTCTTTTACGAACAGGCCAAAGTAGCCAATGAAGTACGGGTCGGAAAAGCCGACGGACTCCTCGCGCTCGGGCGTGGCGCTCATGCCGGCGATGATGAGGTCAATCTGGCCGTTGTTGAGCGAGTCGATAAGGCCCGAGAAGCTCTGCTTGACGGCAACGGGCTCGCCGCCGAGAGCCTTGCAGACGATCTTGGCGATCTGCACGTCGTAGCCATCGGCATAGGCGCCCTGCACGTTGTCGATGGGGATCGTGAACTCGCTGGCCTCGGAAACCTGCCAGTTGTACGGGGCGTAGGCCGCCTCCATGCCGATGCGGATCTTATCCTTGCCGATCACAGAATCGGACAGGTCGTCGCGACCGCCGCCCGTCGTGGACTGAACTACTTCCAGCGTGGAGGGACGCTGGCAGCCGGCAAGTGCGCCGGCGACGACAGAAGCGCTCGCAGCGAGAGCGCTACCCAAAAAGATGCGACGGCTGCATACCGGCTGTGGATGCGCGTCGCGTTGATGGGGAGAATGCATAATCTGCCTTCCCTGTTGAATCGTATGCTGACGACTTAACAGGATATACGCCAGCGACCAGCAGCGCAGCACAAGCTCGAAAAATTAATAGACACACGGTAGTCATTGGGAGCGTCGATGTTTTGGCAATGCCAGCGGGCGCCACCCAGAGCGAACAAGTTAGCATGAAAAAGGCAAGGCATAGACCTTCTGGTCATGCCTTGCCTTTTGAATGACAAATTGTCGCTCTGGGTGGCGCGCAGCGTCGACCGGTCCGTCGTTCGTTAGAACGGCGGAACCTCTAGAGCAGGGTAACGCTAAAGCTGCGAACGTCCGTCTCACCCGGTGCCAAGGTAATGGTGTTGACCTTGTGCTCAAAGACGTCGTCCTCGGTGTCCATGGTGGTGTGGCCGGTCCAGGGCTCGAGCGCCACAAACGGGGCGTCGTTGGCGGCAGACCACACGCCGATGTACTTAAAGCCCTCAAAGTCGATCTTGACGCCGTGGCCCGACTTGCGGCCGCGCAGCGTGAGCGTGGAACCCGGGACATCGGTGAACATGATGGCATCGTTATCGAAGCTGCGGTGCGTGATGGGCAGCACGTCCGAGTTATCGGGAGCCTTGTAGCTGCCCTCGAACGTCATAAGACCGTCGGGCGTGATGATGGGAGCCTCGTTCGTCCAGGCCTCGGTAAACGCCAGCTCGTAATCCTCGAATACCTCGTCCTCGGCACCGGGGGCGGGCACGTTAAATGCGGGGTGGCCGCCCACCGAGAACGGCAGGTCCACGTCGCCGGTGTTCGTAACGGCAAAGGTCTGGGTAAGCGTGGCGTCGCCGGTCAGGGCATAGGTCATGTTGAGCTTAAAGTGAAACGGAAAGGCCTTGAGCGACTCGGGCGTATCGGTGATCTCGTACGTTACCGAGGAGCCGTCCTCCGAAACCTCGACCAGCTTGTGCTCGACGATGCGCGCGAGTCCGTGGCGCGGCATCTCGCAGGTGCCGGCCGCAGACGTTGCCGTGTTGTTGCGCAGCGAGCCCACAATGGGGAACAGGATGGGCGCATGCTTGCCCCAAAAGGTGGGATCGCCCTGCCACAGATACTCGTTGCCGTTGAGGGCAAGGCTCGTGAGCTGGGCACCCATGGAATCGATGGCCGCGGTGAGGCCGCCGCGCTTGATGGTAGTGACGGTGGACATGCTACTTCCTCCAATAGTAAACAACGGTGTCGAGGGCTATTGTCCCACTCTTGGCGGCGGGGTTGAGCGACAGGTGCAGTTATTGAGCAATAGCGTAAAGGTCAAACCCGCCCTGCGGCGTGCTGTCGACCGTATCGGGCGCCTGTGAATTAAAACTCACCGGAACCATGCGCTTTGAGGCACGGTAACGCGTGCCGTCGGTGGCGACGGGCGGCTCATCGACCGTGAGCTCGTAGTCGCCGGGCTTGAGCTCGATGCCGTCACCTTCGGAATTGACGTATTGGTACTCGTCGATCGCTTGCCCCTTGAGCGTGCGACCCACGATATGGACGAGCATCTGGCTGTCGCCGCGCGCGGTGTCCCACGTCGCGCCGTCCTTGACCTCGACCGATACATGCACCGAGCGCGTGCGGCTGAGCGATTGCTCGACAGACATCTCGACCTTGGCGGCGTCTTGGCGCTGCTGCTCGACATGACCCCAGATGCTGCCGATCGCCGAGCAAGCGATGACGCCGGCCATAAAGGCGATGAGAATGGGGCCGAGCGGAGAGCGACGGCCCGCGTCTTCCTCGCGAGCCAGGTTGGGGCGATGGGTGGGGGCGGGCGCCTGGGCACCCTGCGCGGGCACGTCGAGTATGCTGAAGGATGCCGTGCTGCCGGGGTCGATGGTATGGCGCGGCTGTGGGGTCTTTGCCGGCGAGATCGACATATCAGCCGGCTCGCCGAGCGTGGCCGTGGCATCGGCCTTCGCCTCGTCGGCCTCGGCCTGGGCCCAAGCCTGTTCAAAGGTTAGGGGTTCGGCGGCATCGGAGGCGGCTTCAGGCTCGACACCGGCATCGTTGCCGGTCTCGTCCTCGTCGCTCGACACGTCACACGGCGCGGGCTCGTCCCACTCTTCGTCCGGAGCCTCGCCCTCGCTATACCACCATTCAAAGTTATCGATATCCATACGGGGCGCCCCCTTGGCCTCGCAAATAAACACTTGCTAGCCTTATACCCCCAGATGACACGGGAGCTCGCCGGCACAGACAGGAAAAGCGTCACAACATTCGACGCTTTTCCTCGTTTTCGAGATTTTCATCGAATGTTGTGACGGTTTGGGCAGCAGCCACACCACGAATGTGACGAAGGAGCAGTCCCCTTGTCACATCTAGAGGGCGACGGGGATTTGGATGCAGCAGAAGTCCTCCTGGTGGGACTCGTCGTAGCTCGTGGTATCGAGGTAGCAAAAGTCGAAAGCGTTGCCGATAGGCTGGAGCGCGTGCTTGTCCATGCAGGCCACGACGGCGCGGATGCCCTCGGGTTCGTACGGCATGCCCCAGCGGCTCATGCACAGATACGTGCCCTCGGGCAGCACTTCGATGCCGATCTCTGCCAGCTCGGCGGGATCGCTCGGCAGCAATTCCTCGGCACCGCGCGGCAGCACGGCGAAGGAGCCGGCACTGGCAATGGGGTCGTCGGAATGCAGCGCCTCGCGACGCAGCATGGCACCCCAGCCGCGCATGGGGCGCGTGCCCGTCAACGTACGCATGCGCAGAATCGCCCGCATGAGCGTGGGGTGAAGCATCGAGCGGCCGCGCTCGATATCGCCCGGGAACTCCTCAAAGACCACGTAGCGGCGCTCAAACTGTTTGAGCTCCGGCTTGCCCTCGCGCTCGCGCCAGTAAACCGCCTCGTCGTAAAAGCTCAGACGCTCCTGCACACTCGCGCGCTCGGCTTTGAGCCCGGCGATCTGTTCATCGAGCGCCTGCACCCGCGAGCGCAGGTGGTCGGTCATCTCGCTAATGTCGAACGTCGAGGCTAGGCGGTCGATCTCATCGAGTTCGAGCCCCAGGTCGCGAAGCATGCAAATCAGACGCATGAGCGGGATCTGCGTAGGCGAATAGAAACGGTAGCCCTTTTCGTTAACCACGGCGGGTTTAAACAGACCGATCTTGTCGTAGTAGATGAGCGTTTGGCGCGAAACGTTAAACAAGCTCGCCATCTCGCTAATTGCATACATGCCTGTCTGCATAAGTCCTCCCGGCACATCCTTTTAGCGCACAAAGCCCGCCGCCCACAGGGGCAGCGGGCTCAAACACTACTCGTATCCTACCCTAAAGACGCCTATGACCAGCGCTTATAGTTTGCACATGACACGCCGACGGCCTCGAGCGCCTTGGCGGCGATGTGATGCACCGCGTCATCGAGCGTGGCGGGGCCGTTGTAAAACGTAAGCATGGGCGGCATGAGCATGACGCCCGGCACGCGCGCCAGGCGCGCCATGTTGTCGATGTGAATGGCGCTGAAGGGCGTCTCGCGCACCATGAGCACCAGGCGGCGCTGCTCTTTCATCTGAACATCGGCCGCGCGCAGCAACAGGTTTTCGCTGTAGCCGCTCGCGATGCCGGCGAGCGTCTTCATGGAGCAGGGCGCCACGATCATGCCGTCGACCGGATAGGTGCCGCTTGCGATGGCGGCGCCGATGTTCTTGTTGTCGTAGACCACATCGGCATGGCACGCAAACTCGTCGAGCGTCATGCCGAGCTCCTGCTCGATGGTAATCTCTCCCCCGCGCGTGACGACAAGCGCCGACTCGGCACCGGCCTGACGCAGGCATTTGAGGCACTCAAGGCCCAGCGCGGCACCGCTGGCGCCCGAAACGCCAACGACGATGCGACGGGGACGGACAGAAGACTCAGGCATGACAACTCCTTGACTACTTGGTAGGGCTACTTACTAGAAAGCAATCTCCTTGGCCCACTTGTCCTTGTCGATCTCCATGAACTGCGAGCGAATGAAATTCTTCTTGAGGTCGAACGGAACCGTGCAGTCGAAGATGGCCTTGCAGGCGATGCCGTGCTCGCGAATCGTGGGGTCGAACGCAGGGTCGTTGGACGGGTCGAGCACGTGGCAGTGGCAGCCGGGGATGGTGATGAGGTCGACGTCGGCCTGGAAGCGCGTGGTCATGGCCCACATCACGTCGCTCATATCAAAGATGTCGACATCCTCGTCAACCAAGATCACATGCTTGAGCTCGGAGAATGCCGAGAAGGCGAGCATGGCGGCGTTGCGCTGACGGCCCTCGTCATTTTTGCTCGACTTCTTAAACTGCATGATGGCAACGAACTTGCCGCCGCCGCAGGGTGCAGCGTGGACGTTGAGCAGGCGGCCCGGGATAGCGGTCTCGACCATCTTGTAGATGGAAGCCTCGGTGGGGATACCGGCCATGGACACGTGCTCGTGCGAAGGGCCGATGCAGCTCTCCATAATGGGGTTGACACGCGTGGTGACGGCGGTGATCTTGATCACCGGGCAGACCTTGGCGCCACCGGTGTAACCGGGGAACTCGGGCATGGCGTAGCCGTGGCCGTTGACGTCCTCGTTGATGGTCTCGTCGTGCATGAGGTAGCCCTCGAGCACATACTCGGCATTGGCAATGCACTTCTGCGGAACGGTGACGCAGTCGGCAAGCTCGACAGCGTGGCCGCGCAGGGCGCCGGCAATTTGCAACTCGTTGAAGCCGAGCGGCGTGGTGGGAGCCTCGAAGCCGCAGCACATGTACACAGCGGGGTCCAGACCGATGGAGATGGAGATGGGCATATCCTCGCCACGCTGGCAGTACTCGTCAAAGAACGCGCCCAGGTGACGGCTGCCGGGGGTAATCCACATGGCGAGCTTGTCCTTGTCGACGCAGGAGAAACGGTGGATGGTCACGTCGGACTGGGAGCCGTCGGGGCTCGTGCCGTAGGCGAGGCCCATGGTGATGTAGGGGCCGCCGTCGACGGGCGTGTTGGTAGGAGCGGGAACGATCTTGCGCAGGTCAAAGCCCTCGTCGGTCGCCTTGTACACGACCTCCTGGCAGTCGACGTGCGCACCCTCGGCGATCCGCTCGGGCGCGATCAGGTTCTCGAAGCGCTTGCCGATTTCGAGGCCCAGGTGCTCCTCGTCCAGGTCGAGCAGGGCGGCAACGCGCTTGCGGCTGGCAAGCATGCCGATGCAGACCTTGGCATCGTCAAAGCCCTTGACGTTGTTGAAGACCATCGCCGGGCCCTCTTTGGTCGGACGCATAACGGTGCCGCCGGCACCGACGTGGCGATAGACGCCCGAGACCTCGGCGTCCGGATCGACCTGGGTGTCGGTCTCGAGCAGCTGGCCGGGCATCTCGCGCAAAAAGTCGAGTGCAGAACGCAGATCGTGAATCTGGGAAGCATCGTTGACGGACATGGGTGTTGCTCCTTTCGGGAGAGTGCCCAGCGGCGGTGTACCGCCGGGCTGGGTAACGTAATGGGACCGCAGCGCTCATGGGTGGAGCACTCGACCACTCGCGGCTCATGCGCTCGGCTGCCTACAGCCAGAGCGCTCAGCCGCTTACATCAGGCCAAAGAGGTGGAACCAGGCAGCCTCGACCAACACGACGATAAAGACGACCGCAGTGAGGGGGATGCCCATGCGCATGGCCTCTTTGGAGGTGTAGCCGCCGGCGTCCTTGCCCTCGCCGATAAGGATCGGCAGGTTATGGAACGGCAGGATGTAGTGGATGTTGATGGACGTGAAGACGATGAGCGCCACGGCGAGCGGGCTCACGCTGGAGCCAGCTGCGAAGCTGATGAACGCCGGCACGCACACGCCGAGCACGGCCATGACCGAGCCCATGAACATGTGGATGATCATGGATAGCGCGGCGACAAGCAGGGCGAACAGGAAGATGTTCTCGGGCACGGAGCTAGGAAGCACGACATCGGCGATCCAGGCGTTCATACCGGTGGCACCGCCCACGGAGCCCACGGCCATGGCGGCCGTCAGGAACATGAGGGACTTGATGTCGACAGCGTTCCAGCTGGCGGGGGTGAGGACCTCGCCAACGATGGGCATAGCGAGGCAGACGCCGATGGCCAGGGTGACCCAGCCGATGTAATCGCCCGAGACGGTGAGCCACAGCGCGATGGCGATGACAAGCCACACGATGGTGCGGATCTCCTTGACGGAGAGCTTGCCGAGCGCGGCCTGCTTGGCCACGATCTGCTCGCGATCGTAGACGAGCTCCTTGCTGGGCTTAAAGAGGAAGAGGCCCAGGAACAGGGTGCACAGCAGCGCGACCAGCATAGGCACGCTCATGTACAGGAACCAGTCGACGAACGACGGGCTCATGCCGCCGGCCTCGGCGCTGTACTGCGCAACGAGCGGGTTGAGCGTGGAGTCGCCCGTCAGGAAGAACATGGAGCCCGGGGCGGCTGCGGCAAACACGAGGAAGCCGAGCTTGCCGCGGTCGTCGTCACCGTAGCCGGCGGACTCGGCGATGACCGAGACGACGGCGAGGATGAGGAAGGCGCGGGGGAACGGATGCGGGATCAGCAGCGACAGCACAAAGGTGAGCGCGAAGATCGAGATGATGAGCGACTTGGCATCGCGCACGAACTTGAGCATAAAAGCATAGGCAATGCGCTCGCCCAGACCCGACTCCTTGACCGCGCTAGCAATGAGGTAGGCGCCGATGACGAGCCACATAGTGGCCTTAGTCCACGAGCTAAACGTGGAGGCGACCGTCGCCGAGATGCTCGCGGCGCCCGTGTCGTCCACGCACACCTTAAACAGAACGAGCAGCGCGCAGTAGAGCAGGCCCACAAAGCCCGGCTGCGCCACGCCACATGCCCAGAACACCACCGTGGCGAGCGTCAGTGCCAGACAGGTCTGACCGCCGGCCGTAAGCTCGACCGTCGAGCTCAGCTCCGCCAAAGGAAGAAACTTCACCAGCAAAAAGACAACGATACCCAACACAAAGCCAATTTCGCGCTTGGTGATCTTAAACGCCTTCTTTTCCGCTTCCATCTCCCCACCTTTCTTGTTGGGGGCACCCAGCGCCGCGCGTGGGGTCGCTACAGCAAAAGGGAGTGCCCGTTATTGGACACTCCCTACGTTGCGCTGTGTTGCGGCAATACAGTCAAGCGGATTTTTTGGATGAGAAGCGATCCCCTGGACAAAAACCATCACAACATTCGACGCTTTTCCTCGTTTTCGAGATTTTCATCAAATGTTGTGACGGTTTGGATGTGGCAAAGGGACTGTCTTTTTTCACATAGCGAGGGCTGCGCGGATGGAGGGGACCTCCAGAGCCTCGCGGAGCCAGGGGGCCAGCTGCTCGGGGTGACCCTGCAGGTAGCCTTTAAGCTCGGACGGGGCCACGCGGCGCACTTCCGAGATCTCCTCTTGGTTGATATGCAGCTCGCCCGGCTCAACATGGGCAAGGTAGACCTCGCACCATTCGCACTCGCAGCGGCCGTCGCCGTGGTCCTCGCGGTACACCACGTGTCCGAGGTGCTTGAGCTGATCGGGCTCGCGCGTGATGCCAAGCTCTTCGTTGATGCGACGTGCCGTGGCGGCCGCGACGTCTTCCCCGGGGAGCGGATGGCCGGCACAGCCATCGGCCAGCACCCCGCCCCACAGGCGTTTGAGCGGACTGCGACGACAGAGCAGCAGGCGCGCGTCTTCGCCCTGGCCCTCGACCAGAAGCGTCAGAAATGCCTGATGCAGGATTCCCTCGCCGGTATGGGCCTCGATGCGGTCGACGGGGCCAAGCGCCTCGCCGGTCGCGGCATCGACCGCCACGACCTCGGCGCCTGCGCCGCCCTCATCCCAGCCGGCGCGCAGAATGCGGGCTGCGGCCTCCTCGAGCGCGGCGATGAGTTCCTTGGTGGTATCGAGCATGCGCCGCAAGTCGTCCGCGGTCGCGTTCTCCACATGAAAACCCGTGCTTGCAACTACCGGCACGCCAAAGCGCGTGGCCAGCGCCGCCGCAATATCGTGCGCCGGAATTTCGTCTCGATGGCACGGAACGGCCAGGATGCTCACCGTCGCCGTACGGCCGGGCTCGGGGCGAGGAATGGCCTGCGCCGTGGCGCCCAGGTGCGCAAACTCCGGCGAGCAGGCGTACACCGCCATGCCTCGCGGCGTCACCGTCAACTGGGCCTCGAGCGCAAACTTGCCCTCGCCCACTACAACCTTTGTCGTGTGCATACCCATGGGATCTCCTGTCGCCCGCAATGTACCTGAGACCATCTTCGCCTGTATTGCGACTATACAGGCAAGCGCAGCCTGCGACAAAGGAGGCAGGCACCTGACACATTCTGTTAGAGTTGCAGGGATTGAATCCCGCTTATTCATGCGACATTGGAGTGACAACCTTGACCGCCGCAACCACGCCTAAAAGTAAGTCAACCGCCGCCGCGCTCTCCCCCGCGCGCACCAGGCTCTGCCTGGCGCTGCTCGTGCTGTTGGGATTCTCGCTCGGCTGCTCCGAGTTCGTGGTCATCGGTATCGAGAGCGACTTGGCAACGGAACTCGACGTATCACTTGCTACTGCGGGCCAGCTCATCAGCGTGTTCGCGCTCGTCTACGCCATCGCGACGCCGGTGCTTGCGCTCAGCACGGGCCACTTCCGCCGCTACCAGCTGCTCGTGTGCTATAGCATCATCTTTGTGCTCGGCAACTTGGTCATGGCGTTGGCGCCCAACTTCCAGGTGCTGTTTATCTCGCGCATTGTCCTGGGCTCTGTCTCGGGCGCGCTGCTCGCCGTGGGCGTGACGTACATCCCCGAGCTTCTGTCCCCGCAGCAAACTTCGCTTGCCATCTCGGTGGTATATGGTGCGTTTTCCGTGGCGATGGTCTTTGTCACTTCGGTCGGCAAGTTTGTGGCCGACACGCTCGACTGGCACGTTGCCATGTACGGCACGCTTACCTTTGCCGTTCTGATCTGCGGAGCGCTCGTGGCGTTTATGCCGCGCGCCGGGCAAACCGACGAGCCTGCCACCTTTCGCGAGCAGGCGGGTCTGCTACGCGAGCCGAGCATCATCACCGGCATGCTCATCTTTTTGTTTGGCGTGGGCTCGGTCTATGTGTTCTACGGCTATGTGACGCCCTATCTTGAGCAGGTGCTGGGCATGGGCACCGTTCAGGCGAGCACCACGCTTATGGCCTACGGCGTGTTCTGCCTGATCTCGAACATCCTGGGCGGATGGATCGATGCGCGTTTTGGCATGAAGGCGCTGCTTGTTACGTTTGTGCTGCAAGCGGCGGCACTGCTTGGGCTGTTTGCCGTGGGCGCCGCCATGCCGCTCGCGCTCATCTTTGTCTTTAGCCTGGCAATGCTCATGTACCTATTCTCGGTCTCGTGCATCACACACTTTATGGACGTGGCACGCAGCCGCCATCCCAAGTCGATGGTACTTGCAAGTTCGGTTGAACCCATGGCGTTTAACGTCGGCATCTCGTTTGGCACCGCAGTGGGCGGCGCCGTGGTAAGCAGCATTGGTATTGCGTACGTGGGCGCCGTGGGAGCCGCGTTCTCGCTTGTCGCCTGGGCGCTTACGCTGGTGACGATTAAGTTGGCTCGCTGGGAGCGCAGGCGGGCAAGGGCGTAGAGCGAGGTTCCCTCTAAAACGTCTATCGTTCCAGTCGCGACGCTTACCTGACGACAGGCTAAGCCAGCCCCTTTAGCTGTGGTTCGATCTCATGTACTTCGAATGCACGATTTTCCAGTTTTCGTGTATCCGAAGTACACGAAATGTGCGCGGGGCACCTCAAAGGCGGCGGCAGACGCATTGTCTGCCGCCGCCTTTTATACTGGATTTTATAGATATGCGAGTCGTTTACTCCATACCCAGCAGCTCGCACATCTGGGTTGCGTAGTTAGATGCCATATTGCCGTAGACAATCTGCACGCCGCCGTTAACATGCACGATGCCACGCGCTTCGAGCTTTTCGGTAAACTCGGCGTCATCAACTACCTTGTCACAGTCATTAAGCTGGATGCGCAGACGGGTGAAGCAGGCCTCGACAGACTTAATATTGTTGTCGCCGCCCACTGCCTCAACGATGGCGGGAATGAGGTCGCTGATCACAGTCTTGGGAGCCTTTGCGGCCTCATCGTCGGACTCTTCCTCGCGGCCAGGGGTCTTAAGGTCCTTCTTAAGGATGATGAACTTGAAGACGAAGTAGTACACCACGAAGTAGATGGGGCCGAGGAACAGGATAACCTGCCAGTTGGAGCCCTTGGCTGCACCCATAATGCCGTTAAAGATCAACGACAAGAGCGGGCCGCCGAAGGATGCGGAACCGGCCACGTTGAACTGCAAGATATAGGTCAGCGCATAGGCAAGACCAGCCATGAGAGCGTGGAATACGTAGAGGATGGGCGCGATGAACAGGAAGGAGTACTCGAGCGGCTCGGTAATGCCGGAGAGGATGCAAGGCACCACAATGGCAATCATGAGCGCCGCGGCCTTCTTCTTGTTCTTGGGAAGCGCCGTCTTGTAGAAGGCGAGTGCAGCGCCGGGCAGGCCGAACATGGCGAAGATAACCTTGCCGTTCATGACAAAACGGCTGACCTCGATGTTAAACGGCGTGCTGGGAGAGCCCAGGATCGCGTTGTAGATATTGATAGCGCCCTGAACAGTCTGGCCGTCGACGGTCTCGACGCCACCGAGCGACGTGAAGAAGAACGGCAAATAGACAAAGTGATGCAGGCCAAAAGGCAGGAGCATGCGCTCGCCGGCGCCGTAGACAAATGCACCAAAGGCACCCGTAGTCTTGATGAACTCGGACAGCGCGCCGAGAGCGTTCTGAATAAACGGGAAAACAAAGGACATGACCAATGCGAGGATGCTGCATGAGAGCAGCGTCACCGCCGGGATAAAGCGCGTGCCGTTGAAGATGGAGAACACGGCAGGCAGCTCAATCTTGTAGTAACGGTTATGCAACCATGCGACGATTGCACCCACCAGAAGACCGCCGATAACACCAGTGTCGAGCGTGGTGATGCCGAGGATCGTGCTCTGGCCCGTCGTAAGATTCGCGGGATCGATAACGCCAGTCGCCGTAAGAAACGTGCCCATCACGGAATTCATGCACATGTAGCCCAAAAAGCCACAAAGCGCCGCGGTAGCCTTCTCGGACTTGGCGAAGCCATAGGCGAGACAAATCGAGAAGATAACCGGGATGTTGTTCATAACGATGCTGGCAGCGGCCTTGAGAATCGAAAAGAAAATCGCAAAGCCCGGAGCAGCAAGCCAGGGAACAGCTGCCGTAAGGGTGGGGCTGGTAAAGGCATTGCCAAAGCCCTGAAGGATGCCGGCGATTGGCAGGATCAAGACAGGCGTCATGAGGACTTTGCCCAGGCGCTGGAACTTTGCCAGCAGCTCATCTTTGTTCATGGGATACCCCTCTTAAAGAAACGGGGCGTGCAGCTCTACAGCCCACACGCCCCATAACAGTTATCAAGCGCTATGGAACTAGCTACTTAAGCTCCGGCCAGTAATCCTTATTGGCCTCGATGAGCTTGTCGAGCACTTTGCGAGCCTTCTTGGCGTCACCGACCAGACGATTAAGCGTGAGTGCCTGCAGAGCCTTCTCGTAGGAACCCTCCATCCAAGCCTCAACAGTCAGGCGCTCATAGGCGTACTGGTTCTCCATAAGGCCGCGATAGAAGGTACCGATCTTGCCAACAGCATAGGGCTGCGGGCCATTGGCGCCCACGCTTGCCGCGACCTCGACCATGGCGTCATCGGGCATACCCTCGATAATGCCGTTGTTGGGCACGATGACAATGAAGGTCTTGTTGGTGTTGCGATAAATGGCCGAGGTGATTTCCACGATCATATCGCCATGAGCGTCGTTTTGCACAACCGAGGAGTTCTTTGCGGTGCCGACTTTGGCAACACGCTCGCACTCGGCGAACACGCGCTTCTCACGACCGTTGATAACCTCGTCGGAGCGAGTGTAGTCGGGGTCGAGGTGAGCGACCTTGTACTCGGGATACAGATAGTACTGCAGATAAGTGTTGGGCAGATAGTCGGGGAAGTCCTCGAGCATGTCCTTGACCATGGCGTAGGTATCAAGCCAGGACTGGTCACGCTGCTCGGCATCGGCAGGAAGGAAGCCGTTCTTCTCCGTGTACTCCTTAATCTGCGGGACGAGGTCATGGCCCTCTTCATCGTAGATGTGCTTGAACCAACCGAAGTGATTGAGGCCGAAGTACACGGGCTCCGTCTTGCTCATATCGCGACCGAGCAGGCGACCGTAAGAGCGCATGAGGTTGACAGGCTGGTCGCAGATGTTGAGGACGCGATGTTCATCGGGCAGGACGCGCTCGAGACCATATGCCACAATAGCAGCCGGGTTGGTGTAGTTGATAATCCACGCCTCCGGGCTATGAGCGCGAACGTCGTTGACGATCTCAACCATGTCATGCATGGAGCGCATACCGTAAGCCATGCCGCCAGGGCCCACCGTTTCCTGGCCGATGATTCCCATATGCAGCGGAATCTTCTCGTCCTTGCTACGCATCTCGTAACCGCCGGTACGAATCTGGCAGAGCACAAAGTCGACGTCGGTGTAAGCCTCGTCCTTATCGGTGGTGTAACCAAACTCCACACCGGGCTCCTCCTCGGCGAAGAGGATCTTGCCAAACTCGCCGATCGGACGCTGGCGCTCGGCATCGATGTCATAAAGCATCACGCGGTTCAGCGGCAGAATGTCCATGTGCTTGGTCAGGGCCTTAAGAATGCCAGGGCACCACGTAGAGCCGCCGCCAACGATCACAATATTGAGCTTATCCTTCATGTTCCGTCCCTCCAGGGTTGGCTGATCGGTGTTCTCGAAGACCTTGGGCTCCGCGGTTGTCCTCGGCTTGCTTCGTTTCGATTGATATTTTGCGACATAGGGTCATTTGCGAATCCCCGTGTGGGCCAATGCGAAACGGGGACACATGATTTCGCTCACGACACAGATATGTGTAGGCAAACACGCGCGTTTGCCCAGTTCATGGGCAATAGGCAATCTTGACCGATTACCGATTTCTCACCTGGCTACACAAAGCGGTACCATATATACGGCGAGGTGCGAGGGGCTGAAACATCTTATGAAAGATCAAGAATCTTTTTATGATCATGTGCGGGCTGGCGAGAGCAAGCTCAACGATCTCGAAAGCGAGATCATGCGCTACATCATCGAGCTGCGTGATGATATTGACGATGTCACGCTTAAGAGCGTTGCTGAACGGTTCTTCGTCGCTCCCAATACAATCGTCAGGCTTGCCCATAAGCTTGGCTTCTCGGGGTTTACGGAGCTCAAACAATCGTATTCCGCCTCGCTCGACCGCAATCGATTCACTATCGAGGCACTTCCTCTTGATACCCAGCTCGTACAGACCAAAGATCTGCTTAACGACCGGGTCATCGATTCGGTTGTGGGTCTTATCCAGGACGCCTCGCATATCGTGTTCTTCTGCTCGGGCTTTTCGAAGTACCCGTGCCTCGAAATGGCTGAAAAGCTCAAAATTATGGGCAAGAATACCGACACGCTCAGTGAACGCCACGTCATGAGGCATTACGCAGAACTCCTCGGCAAAAACGACCTGGTCTTCAGCGTTTCCGTAAGCGGCGAGACACAGGTCTCTATTGACGCCACATCGATAGCCAAAACACGCGGATGCAAGGTCGTCACGCTCACCGGCTTTTCTCGAAATTCTCTCTCGAAACTAGCCGACTACCCTATCTACACCGTGCAAAAAGAAATCCGCTTGGGCAGTATGGACCTCGACAGTCGATTGATGTTCTATTACGTTTTCGAATTGATATTTGAGCGCTACTTCAAACTGGCCAAGAAATAAAACTTGGTATGCGCCCGGCTTCGGCTCTTTAGCAGCCTTCTATATGAAAGGAACCGCGCATGCAACGTGTACTGTTTATCTGTTATGGAAATATCTGCCGTTCGACGATGGCTGAGTCGGTGTTTACCGAGCTCGTGCGCCGCGCCGGGCGCGAGGCGGAGTTTGTCATCGATTCCGCTGCGACCTCGACCGAGGAGATTGGCAACCCGCCGCACCACGGTACCGTTGCCAAGCTACGCGAGGTCGGAATCCCCGTCGTCGCCCACCGCGCGCGCCAGGTGCGTCGCGCGGAGTATGGCGACTGGGATCGCATTGTCTATATGGATGCTGAGAACGCGCGCGGCCTGCGTCGCATCTTTGGCGACGACCCCGACGGCAGGATTACGCGCTTGCTCGACTGGACCGATCGCCCCGGCGACGTGGCCGATCCCTGGTATACCGGCAATTTCGATGCCACCTACCGCGACGTGCTCGCCGGTTGCGCCGCTATGCTCGAGCAGCTGTAGGTTCGCGGAGGCACGAACCTCGCGAGCCGCGTCATCGGCATACAGATCGAGCGTGGATTTTCTCCCACTTTGAGCATTCAAGTGCGCTCTAGACGGGAGAAAATCCACGCTCATTATCTCGGATAGCGGATGCGACAAAGGCACTATCCCTTTGTCGCGTCGGGGACTGTCCCTAGACCGGCTTGACCTCCAGCTTTATCCCCTCGGCACAGGAGTCACCCAAAACATCCGAAAGGGCCCAGGTCGCATATAGCGGCAAATAAAGAACAGCTCCGCTGCGTTCAACGTTGCCTCTCGAGAAAACAATCCCGAGCCTTACACCATATTCGGCCGTATCAAGCACATGGCCGAGCGCGGCGTGCGCGTGGTAATAGGAACCCGATTTAACCTCGATCGGAACAGCTGTTCCATCCGGTCCGTCGACCACAAAGTCCACTTCGCCGCGCTTCTTTGTCTGATAGTAGTAAAGCTGGCGATTTTGGGCAGCCAGCTGCTGGGCCACCACGTTTTCGTAAATACCGCCCAGATTGGGTTCCTTGCTATCAAGATACGCCGCCTGGGCGACGCCAACGGGGTAGCGCGCCATCAACATGCCCGTATCCGATTGGTATAGCTTGAACTGCGATGGCCGTGCCGTCTTGAGCAGGGGCGACTTTGGCTCGGTTACGATATCCGCCTTGAGAGCAACGCCGGCATCGACAAGCCAGACAAAATCTCGCTGGTACTTGTCGTAATGCGCCTTGGGGTCAATGGAATTGAGCACGAAGCGTTTGTTTTCGCCCTCGAGCATAATAGGGAGCTGATCGTAAATGCTCTGCACCTGAAGGGCTCGCCCGCTTGCATACTTGGAGATATCCCGCCGGTACTGTTCGTTGAGCTCTGACTGTAGCTGACGAACAGAGGCAAGGTCGCCCCGCGTGTCAAGGAAACGCTGCACGACCTCTGGCATTCCACCGACAACGGTATAGGTCCTGAAGTTTGCCATCATCGCGTCGTGAATGTAATCAGGAATGGGCTTCTCGCTGATACACGCGTCGCGTATCGTTTGGCGAGCTCCCTCGCTCACCCCGATCGCCCAGCAAAACTCCTCAAAATCGAGCGGGAACATCCTAAGCTCGTGAACATATCCCACGGGATAGGACCTAACGCCCTTGAACTGGGTCCCGAGCATTGACCCCGAAAACGCCCAGCGGCACCTCCCGTCCTCAACAAGGAACTTTGCCATCGTCATGATGTCGGGGGCCTCTTGGACCTCATCGATAAACACGAGCGTTTTGCCCGGTGCTATCGGCTTTCCCGAGAGAAGCGTCACCCTGCTGATGAAATCGTCGGCATCCCGTGCCTCGAGAAGAGCATCTTTTGCCTGGCGATTTTCCGCGAGATTGAGCTCGATATAGGTTGCGTAGTTTGACTTACCGAACTCGCGAATCGAGTAGCTCTTACCGATTTGGCGAGAACCCGTGACGAACAACGCCTTTCGTTCAATGGATCTCTGCCAACAATCAAGCTCATCAGCGATTTTCCTGCGCAACATAAGCTCTCCCATCGCCTCGATAAATGAAATGCAGATATTTATATCGACTATTATCGATGAAATGCAGAGATTTTTAGTACCGAAATTTGATGAAATGCAGAAATTTGAGCTTACTCGCGCATAGAACAACGACGCGTGCGCCTAAGCATGGGCATAAGTGAGGTCGGGATTCTCGCATACAAATCGAGCGAGGACTATCTCCCACTTTGAGTGCGAAATTGCGCCCAAAACGGGAGATAATCCACGCTCGATATTTCGACGGGAGAAAATCCTCGCTCGGTTACTCGTCGACGATCTCGGCAAGCCAGACGTTCAGAGTATCGACCTCGGGGCAGCAGAACTTTGCCGTGCCAGGCTCGTTGCCAGGCACGGTTCCGCCATAGCGCAGGATATCGATATAGGGAAAGCCCACATGGCAGGCCATGGCGCACATCTTGCCGCGATCGCGGTCAAAGTCAAAAACGTCGCCCGGCTTGTGACCGTGGTGGCAGCGGCACGTCCCCAGCTGGTCCACGCAGCTCACGCGGATACGCGGCCGCTTGCCACGCGGCGCGCCGAGCGGCCTGTTCTCGCCCGCAGGCTTGACGCCGCCCTCGCCAATGTTACTCATGGTCGATCACGTCCAGGCAGGCCTCGATGGGAAGGCCGGCCGACTTGTCCTCTTGGTCGGCATTGCGTTCGATAAGCTCAGCCACCACACGCATGGCATCGAACGTCGCGCGCTGCAGACTCCAGCCTGCCATAACGCGGCCGACGAGCACCGCCGAGAACGTGTCGCCCGTGCCCGGGAAATAGACCGGAATGAGCTCAAAGGGAATCGTAAAGTACTCCCCCGCCACATGGTCGTAACCGATAACCGCGTTCGTGCCATTGACTACGGCGCTCGTAATGACCACCGACTTGGCACCCAGCTCACGCACGGCGTTCACAAGAACGCGAGCCTCGTCGGGCGTGATTTGCTCTGCAATGGGCGTATCGGTAAGCAGACATGCCTCGGTGTAGTTGGGCACCGCGTAGTCGGCGCACTCGAGCAGGCTGCGCATGAGGCCGATCGTGGACTCGGGCACGCCAGCGTAGAGCTTGCCGTTGTCGCCCATGATGGGGTCGACGAACACCTTGGTGCCCTTTTGCGCACGGCGGTGGCAAAAGTCCGAGATGATGCGCGTCTCTTCCTCGGTCACGATAAAGCCGGTCGAGATGGCGTCGAACTCAAAGCCGAGCTCCTCCCAGATAGCGAGGCTTTGGCGCACGTACTCGGTGGTGTCGTGGATGTAGAACTTGGGGTAGTTGAGCGTGTCGGAAACGAGCGCCGTCGGCAAGTTATGGATACGGTAGCCCATGTGCGACAGCACCGGCAGCATGGCGGAAAGCGCGACCTTGCCGTAGCCGCACATATCGTTGATCAGCAGCAGCTGAGTGTTCTTCATGAGGGTCTCCCTTGTTTCGGGCGCGGCGCGCAGCGCCACAGTGCGACTAAGTGTAGCGCAGGGAACGTTGCGAGCGGAGTCGAGCGGTACGAAGGGCAAATTGTTGCGGAAAGGTTTCGAAATTGCTCCGTTTACCTCCGCCCATTACAGTCTGAAATAGGCCATCGATAAATTTCGATG
>JAQDWB010000016.1 GCA_027673765.1 Coriobacteriaceae bacterium AM113-163 | reverse complement strand
GGGGCCCGTTCAGGCTGTTGCGTTGAGATTGAAAATCAACCGTTTCTTTTTCCGTGTGAATATCAAAATCAATAAAGAAGGTATTGATTTGTCTTAAATTGTTTTCAGAATGTCCTTTAGTGTATGAACGGTTTTCGTCTGCATACGTACCATAACGATAAACGTTTGGTGTCCAATGCGTAAATGTATCTTGATTTTCGTGAATCGCTTCTTCGGAAGTCAGAACAACGCCACGTCCGCCAATCATGCTTTTTTTTGAGCGATACGCAAAAATAGCCCCTTTACTTTTACCTGGCTTGGTAGTGATTGAGCGAATTTTACTATTTTTAAATTTGTACTTTAACAAGCCGTCATGAAGCACAGTTTCTACAACAAAAGGGATATTCATTCAGCTGTTCTCCTTTCTTACGAAAATTAATTAGTTAGAAGCTACGATCAAAGTTGAATCACAACAAAAAAGGCAATCAACTAAGTTTTTCTTAATTGATTGCCTGGTATCTTCTTAAAGACTTGAAATCCCCTCAAAAACCCGATATAATGGGTTTACAGATATTTAAGTATCTGATTAATAAAGTAATTAAATACTTTACCAAATTTTGGGTCTCGACTTCTTTAATTGATTGGTGGTAATCAATTAAGGCTCGCAGTTAAAGTTTCTCAGGCTTTAACTGGTCGTGGCTCTTTTTTTGTATTCTTTATTCAGTTCGTTGTTTCGTTATATCTAGTATATCGCTTTTTATTACGAAAAGATTCCAAATTGGCTTATTTCGGACTCACTTTTCAAGCGCCTTGCGGTTCCTGTTGAAACTTGCTGACCTTTGGATGGGTCGAATAAGGCCTCAAGGGGGATGAATTATCACTTTGACGGCGCGTAGACTCAAACGATTTATTGCACTTTTGAGTAGCTTGGCGTTCGCGCTTGTCATAGCCCTTGCCGTTGTTTCTTTTGTTCCTCGTGCATTTGGATACATGCCCTTTGCTGTGCTCTCGGGCTCTATGGAACCCGAGCTTCCCGTTGGCTCCATGGTGTTTGTTCGCCAGGTTGAGCCAGCGGATATTGCCGTGGGTGACAATGCAACCTTTTACCGATCGGATGGCGCCGTGGTGACGCACCAGGTGTACGAGATCGACCCTGCCGCGCAGATGATCGGCACGCAGGGCATTGCAAACAAAAATGCAGATGGAAGCATCATGCACGATGCCGAGCAGACGCCATTTTCGCGCGTGATCGGCACTGTTTCTTTTTGTGTCCCTTACCTGGGCTTCGTCAACGCTTATTGCACGACGATGCCCGGTTTGCTTGTTGTGGTGGCCGTTCTGGCGCTGCTGATCACGGCGTCGATAGTGCTCGATCGGATGGTTCCCGACGAGCCTGCGGGCAAGCATGCCCGCGTGCATGCGAGGGAGCGGCGTTCATAGCGGCAGGGGAGAGGTGTCGGCAACGGCAAGGGCCGTTGCCGGGGAAGTCGATTTTCGAAAGGAAGAGAACGATGGAAAACAAGAAGAAAAAACGCTACGGCATCGTTGCCGCCTTGCTGCTGCTGGTACTGGCTGCCGGCATTGGCACCTACGCCTGGCTGTCGGCGACCCAAACCAAGGTGAACGAGTTCACGGTTGGCAGCATCGACAAGCCCGAAGTGAAGCCCGACCCTGATCATCCGGACAAGCCCGGCACTGATCCCACGAACCCCTCAGTGGATGGTTATCTGTTCGAGACCAACTGGACCAATAAATCCAAGATGATTCCCGACACCGACATCAATAAGAACCCCAACGTCGGTATCGGCAAGGATTCCGATAGCTCCTATGTGTTCATCTATGTGAAGAACGCCATTGTGAAGACAGACGCCACTGACGCGCTTGCCAAGACCCCGTACTTCGAGCTTAACGCTAACTGGAAGCCGGTTGCCGCTGATCAGGTGACTACAAACGCCGATGGCAAGTACGTGAGCGGTCTGTTCATGTATACCGCTGGTAACACCGACACCCCTGCCAAGCTTGCTCCTACTCCAAAGACTGAGACTGCCGAGGCAAAGGCTGCCTACACCGGTGAGCTGTTCAGCATCGTGCATATCCCGGCTGCCATGAACAGCACGGATGTCGTCACCGATCCCGCTATGAAGGTCTCCTGCTACATCTTCGGCGCTGACCAGGGTGGTGCCGATAACGCCATCGCGCAGGCCAAGGAATGGGCTAAGACTCAGGCTTAATCCCCCTCCACCGAGATCCCGGCCCGCTCCCCATCCCCATTTTCGGGCCGGGATCTCGATCCCCTTTTTATCGACGACTGGCGAACGTAATGCTCAACAATCTTTCCGACAATCAGAAACGCACCTTGGCGCTTGCCGCGATGGCGCTGTTGGCCCTGGCGTGCCTGTGCGGCACGCTGGCTTTTACCGTTGATATGGTTCCGGCGAACAACGTCCTATCGTTTGGCAGCGTGAAGGTACGAGTCTGCGAATACACCCTCAACGTGCAGGGCGAGGAGATTCCGTTTGATCCCAACGAGCACGGTGACTATCCCGACACCAAGGCCGGGGGTTCTGACATCAGCCGCATTGTGCGCGTGGAGAACGTCGGCGCGCAGCCTGAGTACGTTCGCGCGCGTCTGCGCATGACGTCGGTGGCGCCCGACGGTTCGAGCGCGGATGCTTCGGGCAGCGTTGCGTTTCATGTGAACGCGGGCGAGGGGTCCCCGTGGATCGATGGCGGCGATGGGTGGTACTACTACCGCGGATTGGCCGGGCGTGGCGGCACGCTCGACCCCGGTGCCATGACGGAAAGCCTCATGGACTCGCTGCGCTTTGTGGGCGACTACCACGATGCCGCGCGCGGCGGCTCATTCAGGCTCGATATCGATGTTCAGGCCGTGCAGGCCAAAAACCAGCAGGCAAGCGATACCGTCCTCGACGTGCTTGACGTCGCGGGCTGGCCGGAGGCGAACTAGCCTATGAAGATCAAGAACATGAACCGGGGCGTGCTTAGCAGGCTAGTTGCCGTCGCGGCGATTGCCCTTTGCTGCGTTATGGCGCTGCCAACGGTGGTGCATGCCGAGGACGTGCCCGAGAACACAAACGAATACCACATCAAAAACGCGAACGACTTTTTGGTGTACGTGGCGCTTTCGCGTGAGCGCGATACGTCCGGCTGGCGCGTTTATCTCGATAACGATATCGTGCTTAATGATGACGACATGAAGACCATTGTCTCGCACACCGTTAAGCATCTGTCGTTTGGCAACAAGGAGCATCCGTTTAAGGGCGTGTTCGATGGTCAAAACCACACCGTTGAGGGCCTGAACTACGATAAAGACGCTTTTGACCCCGAGCGCGATACGGGATTTTTTGCCGAGACCAACGGTGCCACCATCAAAAACTTCCTGGTCAAGGACGCCAACGTGTGGGCGGACTTCCGCGGTGGCATTATCGTGGGCAAGGCCGTCAATACGCGTTTCGAAAACGTTATGGTCATGGAGAGCACGCTGCACGTGACCTGCGCCAACAATGCTCTCAACCTCATTACCAACGCAGGCTTTGAGGGCGGTCTCATCGCCGGCGAGCTCGACGGCTGCACCCTCTACAACTGCGAGGTTCGCGGCGGCCGTGCCGTCAACAATACGACCTCGGGCGTGCAGGCGCTCGGCGGTGAGGGTCTGTATATGGCGGCGTTTGCCGGCTACGTTAAGAAATCGACTATCGAGTACTGCCGCGTGACGCCGACGCGTAAGGACGACGGCTCGATTGCCGAGAAGGGCATGACCGACGTCACCAATAAGTACGACGTGGCCATTGGCGCCCTGGGCGGCAACAACGTGTACGCCTCGGGTTTTGTGGGCTGTATGGCGGGCGACGCCAAGATTATCGACTGCTTCTCGACGGCGCAGTGCTACAGCTATGCCGCGTCGTACGTGGGCGTCGTCGCCGTGACGCGCGCATGGACGGGTGGCCTGGCGGGCCGTATTTTGACCGCCGAGGGCAACGAGCTCGTCCGCAGCCATTTTGCGGGCGATTTGAGTTCGCGCCAGTACAATCCCATCGCCGTGATCCCCATCATTCAAAACGATGTGAACCTGGGCGGCATTGCCGCGCGTGCCAACAAGGATGATGCCACGGTCACCGAGTGCTACTTTAAGCCGAGCGTGAGCCTAAAAGGCAGCAGCCAGGGAACCGCGGCTAAGAAAAAGATCCCTTCGGTTGGCGGCGATGGTACCACCAAGGGCGACAGCTATGGTCCGTGGGACGACGAGCGCTACACCACGCGCGAGCTGTGGGAAGAGCACGACTACGATTTCTGTGCCGGCACCATGCGCTCGACCGCCAACGACGATGCCCTGGGTGGCCAGCACACCAATGAGTGGGCGATGGATTACAAGCTGAATATCCCCGTGCATGGCCAGAGCGTTAAGGCGACGATCGATTTTCCCGGTGCGGGCACCGCGACCATCGAGGCAACCAAACTTGGCGTCGATCAAGCGACCTCGGATCCGTACGCCTTTGCCGTGAGCGCTGTACTAGCGGGAACGGCTCAGGGCTTGGCCCAGGGCGATACATCGGTGACGTTTAAGCAGGATACCTCCGCAAAGCCCAAGGGTTTGACCGATGCCAACGGCGGTTATCGCTTCATAGGCTGGTTCCGCGAGCCCGGGGTTAAAGTGAACCGCATCGATCATGACAACAGCTGGTTTAACGGCAAGACCGATGCCGATGCCGTTAAGGCTGGCAAGCAGGTCCAGAAGAACGAAGCGCACGAGAAAACGTCGACCTATACCGCCGATAACGCGAAGGGGGCCGAGGCCTTTAAGGGCAACGACCTGTTTATTGCTTCGTACGAGGCGCAGGTGCTGTTCTATAACGTCAAGGGCAAGACGCTCTCGTGGCAGAGCGGCGAGGAGCACGACAAGTCGACGGATTGGTACCGCTATGGTGTCGGTTTAACGCCGGTTGCCCCTGCGGACCGCGGCGCTCTATCTGCCAGCGCCACCTTTATTGGTTGGACGACGAAGCCGAGCGGCGAGGAAGGGATGCATGGCGGCTATGCGGCCATTACCACGCCTGAGCTTGCCGAGCTAAAAAACGCCGGTGCGTTCTATCCTGCCGGCACTGAGATCACTGTGCTTGGCCCTACCGATTTTTATCCGGTGTACACCGACTATGTGTCGAACATCATGACGGTGTTTGAGGGCAATGAGCAGGATGCAACCGACGATCAGACTCGGCGCGACGGTGTGGGCAAAACTGACGTTAAGGTTGAGACTGCAGAAGATGGCACAAGCGCGTATACCGTACAGGTGCTCGACGTATCCGGTAAAGCTATATCCGAGGAGGGCCAGCTGCCCGACGGCTATCGTTTCCTGGGTTGGTATGAAAACAAGCAGGCTGCCGATGGATCCCCGGTTGATGTTCGCGTGAGCCGCGATCCGAGCTACAAGCTTCCCGGCAACGTGGACCTGACCGTTCCGCATACCTATACCGCACGCTTTGAGTACCGCGTGGATTACTACATCCGGGCATTCACAAATAGCGGTCTAACGGACAGCAAGCTCCTCTGCTCGGTTTGGAATAAGTACAAGTCGCCCTTTGAGGAAAACGTTGGCGCGACATATGTTCGTGAAAACATTGTCCATTGGGGTGCTGGTACGGATGATTCCGCTCACGTGTTACACGATGATAAGAATCCAGCGGATAAGTGCACTACGGTTCTCTCTGATGCGACGCGAATCGTTGCGCCTATTAACGCCTACTCGCATAATGTGCGTAACGACACTGGCGCAAATACTATCAAGGATATGATTGCCGACACTGATTTTCCAGGAGCCGGTAAACTGAGTGATGAGTGGAAAGCGTCAAGTATTAAAGTTCAATTTTCCCCCGCACATGATAGGTACCACTTCAGTTTTTGGACGCTCGAAAGACCCGACGACGGTTCTTGGACGTATATAGAGAATCCTTTTTCGAGTGCTGTTTTAACGACAGAGCAATATTATGTCCGCGCCATGGTGACCACGGACGTCAACTTCTATGACAAGGATGGCAACGTAAAGCAGGCTGCTACTCGACGCTATGAAAGCAACTTGCTTCAGCAGAAAACGGCGGAAGGTAAAGATCCGACGTTCCTGTATTGCTATCCGCATCTCTATAAGGGTAGGACGGTTAATACAAGGCCCTACGACGGAAAGGAGGGTGACGTCAATCGCAATCTGACGCTCGAAGCCTCTCCGACCGATGCCGAGATGGCCGTGCCTGGTTATAAGTTCCTGGGCTGGATTTCGACTGCCGAGGTTCAGAAGGATTCCGACGTCTGGAAGTATATCTACGACGTCACCGGCGACCCCTATGTGACGAGTGATCCGGATAAGGCAGAGCTGTATCTGGCGACCGACGAGTCCAAGGTCACCCAGTGGCAGGATGCCTATCCCGTCTACGCAAAGTACGACGTCAGCTACACCACCAACCTGCATCGTGCCGGTTTTGAGGGTACTTCCGAGGTGAATGTTCCTAGGTATGACATCACCCCTAATCTCAATGTGGACACCGATCCTGCCACGGCAACGGTGACCCCTGATATCGAAACGACGGTATACAAGTCCGGCGGCGAGTTATATAAGCTAAATAAGGTCGAGGTCGAACTTCCGAATGGTGAGGTCAAGGAGCTCGATTCTGCCGACGGTAACTCATATTCCTATCAGGTGGAGCCCGGCGGGACCTATACATTTGTGGCGTACTATTCGCCGTTGGCGGTTGTGTACCATCTCAATGCCACAGATGTGGACGGTAAGGTGGCCCAGCAGGGCGATTCTCTCGGCAGCCTTAAGGACGGCATCCCGCTGCCAACGTATAACGTCGGCGATATCGATGCTGCAACGAACGCATACAATGCCTTCGTGGGCTGGACGGAAGCTAAGCCGGTAGCTGGCAGCGGTTATGTCGTTTGGTCGGACGACGTTTCCATGGTGAATAAAAGCACCGTGGTCAAGGCCCCCATGGAGTTGTATCCGGTCTACCGCGCCAGCGCGGTGCGTGTTCAATCGAATATCGATGCCAATCTGGATAACCTCGGTTCTGTGCGTTATCTTTCGCGGACCGACTCTGGTGATCAAATTTCGCTGGAGGTAAAAGCTGCAACTGAGGTTGTCGGCAAGGATGGCACCAAGTACGACTTTGTCGGCTGGTCGCGCGACTACAAACCCGATGGCAAATACACCCTGTTGACCGATGGCGAGAAGTATCCCCTCGAGGGCAGCGAGCCCTTTGAGAGCGTGACCTACACCGCGGTGTACAAGATCGCGCCGTATAAGGTTCGCTATCACGGTGTCGACGGGTCGGTCGTCTTTACGGCGACGGTCGACTCGGACGGCGAGCGCGCGACGGGCGCCGGCTTTGTCCATAACGTCGATGTTCCCAAGGTGGGTGAGAGCGGCAACCCGGTCTATGACAACGACGGCAATCCCGAGATGGAGAAAAAGTCCGTGGCATACGACTCGGACGCCCACTTCAAGATCGTCGCGCTGCTCGATGAACGGGCGGCCAGCGGTGACGTGCGCGAACTCTTCCTGGAGTGGCGATATGTGCCTGACGGTGGCGCTGCGAAGTCTTGGGATGAGTTTAAGGACGAGCCGGTTAAGGGCGACATGGACCTGTATCCCGTGACGTATCGCGTGGTCGCCAAGGATACGTCCGACCCCGAGAACCACGTAACCATGACCACCGCGCAGCTTAAATGGCTGCTCGATCCCAACGCCGCCAACACAGTCGACAATAGCGCCGACAAAGCACCCTTTAAGGTCTGCTTTGCTGAGCCGTTTATGGGGACGCAGCTGACTGTTACCGTTAAGCGGGCGAGCTACGGTCCTGATGCGTCCATGACGGAGGAACCCGTTAACGACCAGTATGTCTCGCTCTACAGTTTGGGCTCGGGTAACGGTTCGTTCGACTTGGCCAACCGCCTGGAGTCCAAGAAGACGGGCGAAGGCAAGCAAGGCGACGGCAATGCCGTGTTCGACTTCGCCAAGACCCATGCGCTGGCGATCGTCAAAAAGACCACCGATGCCAGCGCCATGGGACAAACGTTCCGCTTTAAGGTGGCACGCAAGGCGTCGGAGGATTCTCCTGCCAAGACGTGCATGGTCGAGGTGAAAGTTAGCGAGAGGCGCGACGAAGACGGCGAGACCTGGTATGTCGGCAGCGTGCAATTTGCCGCGCCGACGGGCACCTATACCGTCGAGGAAGACACGAATTGGGCATGGCGCTACGAGGGCGAGCTGAGCACGCCGGGCAAGGCGCCCGGTAAATCTGCCGAGCTGACGATTTCGTCTGCTTCGAGCGCGGGCGATGCGATGGTGACGTGCGTCAACACGCGCGCGAAGGACAAATGGGTCGATGGCGGCTCGCGTGCCAAGAATGTTTGGGAAAACGGCACGCTGGGGAGGGAGGACTAGGATGACTAAGCGCAAGCAGATCGTCGCCCTCCTTGTCGGCGTTCTCCTGTTGGCTGGCGCCGCTGGTACCTTTGCGTGGCTTTCGGTTACGGGCGTGCTGGTCAACAAGTTTGGCTTTGGCTCGGTGGCGCCTTCGGTGGACGAGACGCTCAAGGACAACGTGAAAAGGGATGTCTCGGTAAAAAATACGGGCTCGGCTCCGGCATACCTGCGTGTCGCGGTGAATATCTACTGGCAGGATAAGGATGGAGCGCGCCTGTGGGATGAGCCGGTTGCCGGCACCGACTACGTCATTGACTGGGGCAGTGTGTCCAAGGCATCTGCTTCCAACACCGCCTCATCTTGGGTTGTCGCGTCCGACGGATACTACTACTGGACGTCTCCCGTTGCACCGATGGACAAAACCGATGTGCTCATCAAGAGCGTGACTGAGCAGAAGGCAGATGGGAAGAACCTGGTCGTTGACATTTCGACCCAGGCAATTCAATCCACGCCCGACGATGCAGTTGCAGAGGCATGGGGCTGTACAGTCAAGGATGGCGTGCTGGTGCCGCCGCATGGAGGTGCGTAAGTATGGCCTCTCCGATTCGTAAAGACGTTGCGTGTTTCTTGCATTGCGTGATGGCGGCAATCGTCTGCCTTATCGCGCTCGCCGTTCCTGCACGTGCGTTTGCTGACACTCCCACGATTGCTTATAACGGAAATGCACGCCAGCTAACGGTATCGGGAGCGACGGACTCCTCGGGGGAGCCCGATCTGTTTCCGGCCTTTAAAGATTTGATGCCCGGCGATGTGCGCAATCAGCAGATTGAGGTTCGCGCCACGGGCGTAAAGTCCCAGGTGTGCGTGTTTGTGCGTGCCGTCGTCGATCACGAGACGGCATATATGTTGTCGCCCATCACCTTAACGGCGTCGGCGGGCGATGCGTCTGCCGGTTGGCTCCAGACGGGAACGCCGGGCAGCGTGTTCGCCTATCCCACGCAGGTCGCAACGTTTACGAGCGATGGCAGCACGGTGCTCAATTTGCAACTAAGTGTCCCGACGTCGGTAGGCAACGAGCTTGCCGACGCAAACAAGGCAATTCGCTGGGAAATCACCGCCGAGGACGATGGCGAGAAGATCCCCGTGCAGTTTGCTGGCAGCAAGAAGTCCGGCTTGCTTGGTCTGGCACCAACGGGCGACAACACGCTCGCGTTGCTTTTGGTGTTGCTGACGCTTGCAATCATCGCATTTATAGCCGCGCTTCTTTTGTCCCGGAGGAACAAGCGCTAGATCCATCTTCTAAATGAAACGCCCTCCCGGGCGGCGGGCACGAAGTTCCCTGCTCTACAGTCCTGCGCAAGACGAAGGCCACATTAAGTGGCCTTCTTTGCGTGCGGAACTCGCGATGAACTTCGTGCCCGCTGCCCAGGAGGGTGTCTCTTTATTGATAGAAGGCCTAATAAGCTGATGATTTCATGCCTGGATGTATTCGGAGTGGGACGGGCTTTCCGGATGGGCGGGGTTTCGGAAAGTGTGTCCCAGAATCGGCGCTCAGAGTGGTCCCCACTTTCCGGTTGATGTCTTGTCCGGAAACTATGTCCCGGAATTAAGGCTTGGAATGGGATGCACTTTCCGGTTGAGAGCCTTAGCGGAAAGTGCGACCCGGAATTTACTCTTGAAGTGGGATGCGCTTTCCCAACAGGCCCTCAAGCGGAAACTGCGTCCCATTCCGAAGGCAGATTCCGGGACATACTTTCCGAATATAAAGAAGGCCACTTAATGTGGCCTTCAACTTATATATGTTGCGGATGCTTTCATGACAAGCCGCGCTTCAACACCGAGGCGTCTGCCCGGCGACGCGGAATGTAAGGTTCATCGCGAGTCCCGCACGCAAAGGGGGCCACTAATGTGGTCCCCGTCTTGCGCAGGACTGTCCGAGCGGGGAACCTTATATGCCTCCGCCCGGACAGACGTTTCTGTTATGAACTCGCAGCTAGTCGCTACTTGATCTTGGTCGTACCCGGCGCCAGGTTGGGGTCGGTCTCGTTGGCCTCGGTCTGGAAGTGCTCCGTATAGACGTTCTTGCCGTCGCGGAACATCTCGTAGTACTGCATCTTGGCGTAATCCTCGCGCGCCTTGGTGGCGGCTGCTGCGGCGGCGTCGTCACCGGTGACGTTGGAGGAAAGCGCCCAACGCAGGCTGGCGTCCTCGTAGCCGACGGAGTTGATGGCGGGCAGCGACTCGCGCAGTGTCATATGCGCCTTCTGATAGTCGGAAAGCGGTGCGCCGATCAGCTGCATCAGCTGGGTGGACAGGTAGTTGGTGGACAGGTCGTCGACCTCACTCGTCTGGTCGCAACCGGCAACGTCGTAGTTAGCCCAGATGATGTAGTCAGTCTGCCACAGGCGTTCCTGGTGCGTGGCATCATCCTCGCCGGTAAACCACTTGTCGTTGAACTTGGACGGGAAAAACGGCTGGTGGTCGCCCCAGAACACCACGACAACCTTACGGTCGAGCTTGCTCAGGGCGTTGAGGAAGTAGCGAAGCGCCTGGTCGGACTGCTCGATGCACGAGACGTACTCGTCGACATCGGACAGCGTGCCGTCCTCGACGGTCTTGGCGTCCAGGTCGGTCGTGTCGATGTTCAGGTGCATCTGCTTATCTGCCGGCAGCAGGCCCGTGTCGTAGCCCGAGTGGTTCTGCATGGTCACGTCGAAGATAAACTGCGGGTCGGTGTTCTGGTCGAGCAGCTCCAGAATCTTGTCGTAGGTAGCCTGGTCGGTCACCATGCCGCGCAGGGTATCGGCGCCCTGGAAATCGTTGATGGACAGGAACTGGTCAAAGCCAAAGTCCTTATAGACGTTCTCGCGGTTCCAGTTGGTGGCGTGGTTGGGGTGCATGGCCGTGGTGGAATAGCCGAGCGATTTGAACTGCTCTGCCAGGTTCCCGGTCGTCTCCATGTTGTAGATGGTGTAGGGGTACACGCCCGAACCCAGGTTGGCCATGGAGTTGCCGGTCATAAACTCAAACTCGGTATTGGCGGTGCCGCCGCCGTAGGCACTCACGTAGAGCTTGCCGCGGCTGAGGCAGTTGGACAGGTTCTTAAAGTACTGCGGGCCCTCGTAGCCGGCGCGCATGTTCTGGTAGATGGACAGGTCCGAGAAGGTCTCGTTCATGATGGCGATGACCGTGGGCTTCTCGCTGTCGAATTGCTCCTTTGCGGCGGCGCGCTCGTCGCTCTTGGCCGCGTCGGACTTGTCGTAGGCCTTGGCGTACTTTTTGAGCGTGGCCTTGGCATCGTCGACGGAGTAGTCGGCGGGTTTGGGCGGCTTGATGGACTGTGCTGCACTAATAAAGGCAGGCAGATAGCCCTCGCGCCAGTAGCTCTCGAGCGGGCGCCAGGTGTAGACGGTGATGCCGAGGGTGTTGTAGTAGTCGATGAGGGTGACGTGCGCGGTCACGCCGCCCAGGCACAGCACCGCCACGAGCAGGTTGGTGAGCAGCATGCGCTTGGCGTTGGCGGCGCCCTTCTGGCGATGCGGCGCGACCAGGCCGGCGTACTCGCACAGCAGCATGGCGATGGCGGTAAAGCTCATGGACAGCACGCAGAACAGCGAGATCGAGAAGGTGTAGCCGTTGCCGGCGACCGCGGCGGCGGTGGAGATGGCCGAAAGGTCGCCCGGCTGGATCGGCATGGATTTAAACGTGATGACGAAGAACTCGGCAATGCCCAGGACAAAGAGGGCAAAGGCCAGGACCGCGGGAGCTGCGCCGTGGCGCTGGAATAGGAAGAACAAGCCGGTCATGAGCACGGTGATGATGGCCCACTCGAGCAGGATGCACAGGGGGTAGACCCAGGTAAAGTCGTGGTTGGACGAGACCTCCATGCCCAGCAGCGCAAAGACGCCGGCGAGCAGCAGGCACAAGACGGCGGCGACGAGCGGGCGGCCCACAAAGGCACCGCGCAGGCGGGCGAGCTTGCCGGTGGGGGCGGGGGCGTCGGCCGAGGCGAACGCAAAGATGCGCGGGGCGATGCGGTCGCGGGCGATGCTGGCCCAAGCGCAGCCGGTGAGGATGGCGTTGGTCAGGATGAGCATCACAAAGGCGAGCGGCTCGTTTTGGGCGACGAGGCCAATAGCGCCCCAGACGGTCAAAAAGAGCTGGAACAGGCCGAAGACGACGCTCCACCCAAGAGCGCTTTTGGCAACGGTGCCCGACTGTGCGCGAATGGCCTTGGCCTCGCGCAAGACAAGGTAGACGGTCGCCGCAAGACCGACGAGCGAGATGGCGGCAGCGAACATGCTGAGACTCCTCACAAACTTAAAACCTACGAAAGCGGGGATTAACCCGATTGTTACCGAGATATGCGCAGCATTTGACGGCTGCGTACAACAACCAGCCATAATAACGCGCGAGTATGGCGGTGTTGCGCAATGGAGTGCCCACCTGCGCGATAATGGACGGGAATTACACGGAAACGTAAAGGCTTCTTAAAGAAATGGCGAGGGTAGGGCGATGAGCGAGCAGGTTTGCAAGGCGGACATGGGCGGCGACGGAGCTGCGGGCGTGGATACGTACGGCTATCCGGTCGAGACTACGGGCAACGCGGTACTGGACATTTTGGAGCACCGTTCGTCCACGCGCGCTTTTGCGCGCGATGACAACGACCGTTCCGTGGCGGTGACCGACGAGCAGCGGGCGGCGGTTTTGCATGCGGCGAGTCGCGCACCGTCGGCGGGCGCCATGATGATGTATTCCATCGTGAGCATTCGCGAGCAGGCTACGCTCGACCACCTGGCCGACCTGTGCGACCACCAGCCCATGATCGCCAAGGCGCCCTGGGCACTTATATTTGTGGTCGATTATGCCAAGTGGATCGATCTGTTTGAGCACGTGGGCTGCTTTGAGCCCGAGTTTGTCGAGCGCACGGGCAAGGCGCCCCGCCGCGCGCCGGGTTTGGGCGACTTTGCCATCGCGGCCCAGGACGCCGTGATCGCCGCGCAAAACGCCGTGGTTTCCGCCGAGGCCCTGGGGCTGGGGAGCTGCTACATCGGTGATATCGTCGAGAATGCCGAGGAAGTCGCCTCGCTGCTGGACTTGCCTCCCTATACCATGCCGCTGTCGATGCTCATCATCGGCACGCCCCGCAAGGAGCGCCCGGCGATCGCGCATCCCGTGGTGAACCTGGTGCACGAGGAGCACTACCGCCGTGCGGATGCCGCGACCATGGACGCGCAGGTGGCCGAGATGGACGCGATGTTTCGCCCGCATGCCCGCGAGGTTGGGGAGCGCGTCGTGGACATCTATACCCGCAAGCACACGAGCCCCTTTATGGCCGAGATGAGCCGCTCCATGGAGTGGTGGTTCAAAAACTGGCTCGGAAAATGACGAATGTGACAAAGGGGGCGTCCCTTTGTCACATTCCATATCGCCGCGGTGGCCTAAAGGCCGCATAAATGTTTATCTAGCTGGGAAAACGGTGCCATTAAAACATGGGCCGATTACCTATAATCCCCTCGAACGTTAAAGTTGGGAGGAAACCGGCTTATGGAACAAAAGGCCAAGGAGGCAGCCTCGCACGCTGCGATTCCTGTGAGCATCTCGGCGATGCTCGTCACGCTGGGCGTGGTGTATGGCGATATCGGCACCAGCCCCATGTATGTAACTAAGGCGCTCGTTGCCGGCAACGGCGGCATCGGAAGCGTCACGGAGGAGTTCGTGCTCGGCGCGCTCTCGCTCGTCGTATGGACGGTCACGCTGCTGACGACCGTCAAGTACGTGCTCATCTCACTGCGCGCCGACAACCATGGCGAGGGCGGCATCTTTGCTCTGTACAGCTTGGTTAAGCGCTGCGGCAAATGGCTCATCATCCCCGCCATGCTGGGCGGCGCGGCACTGCTCGCCGATGGCATCCTGACGCCTGCCGTTACCGTGACTACGGCTATCGAGGGCCTGCGCACCATTCCGGCAGTCCATGCTGTGTTGGGCGACGATCAGGCCCGCGTCGTGGCCATCACGCTTGCCATCATCATTGTGCTCTTCTTGGTGCAGCGCATCGGTACGGCCAAGATCGGCCGCGCCTTCGGCCCCATCATGACGCTGTGGTTTTTGTTCCTGGGCGGTACGGGTCTGTTCTTTGTCTTCAAGTACCCCGCGGTGCTGCTGTGCCTCAACCCGCTGCGCGGCATCGGCTTTTTGTTGAGCCCCAACAACCATGCGGGCATCATGATCTTGGGTAGCTGCTTCCTTGCTACCACCGGTGCCGAGGCGCTCTACTCCGACATGGGCCACGTGGGCCGCGGCAACATCTACGCCACCTGGCCGTTCGTTAAGTGCTGCCTGCTGCTGTCCTATATGGGCCAGGGCGCTTGGCTTATTAACAACGCCGGCAACCCGGAGCTCATGGGTATCGCCGACCTCAACCCCTTCTACCAGATGCTCACCCCGGGCCTGCGTCCCTTTGCCGTCGGCCTTTCCACCGTCGCGGCCATCATTGCCTCGCAGGCGCTCATCACCGGCGCATTCTCGCTGGTGTCCGAGGCCAGTCGCCTGGACCTCATGCCGCACATGCAGGTCTTCTATCCTGCCGAGACCAAGGGCCAGCTCTATATTCCCATGGTCAACAACGTCATGCTTGTGGGCTGCGTCATCGTGGTGCTGCTGTTCCAGAGCTCGGCGCACATGGAGGCCGCCTACGGCTTGGCGATTACCCTAACCATGATGTGCACAACGCTGCTGCTCTTCTTCTACTTGCATGTTGATCGCGGCCTTAAGGTCGTCCCGTATATCTTCGTTGCGTTCTTCCTTATGCTCGAAGGCTTCTTCTTTGTGAGTTCGCTCACCAAGTTCTTCCACGGCGGCTACTTCACCATCCTTATGGCCGCGCTCATCATGGGCGTTATGGTGTGCTGGTACAACGGCACGGCGGTCGAGCGGCGTCAGTTTACGCTGCTGCCGCTGCGCAGCTATCTGCCGCAGCTCAAGCGCCTGCGCGACGACGATCGCTACGAGCCTATGAGCGACAACATCGTGTACCTGACCAAGGACACCAACACCGACTACATCGACCGCGATATCGTCTACTCGATTCTGGACAAGCATCCCAAGCGCGCCCGCGCCTGGTGGTTCGTGAACGTCGAGACCATGGACGAGCCGCATACCTTTGCCTATTCGGTCGAGACGTTTGGCACCGACTATGTTTTCCGTGTGCATCTGTACCTGGGCTACAAGGTTAACCAGCGCGTGAACGCCTACCTGCGCCAGGTTGTTCAGGATCTGGCCGCCACTGGCGAGCTGCCGCCGCAGATGCACGACTACTCGGTCTACAAGGATCCGGGCAACATCGGCACGTTCAAGTTCGTCATGATCCGCAAGCTCCTGGCGCCCGAGAGTGACGTGGAGCCGAGCGAGCGCACGGCCATCACGCTCAAGTACATCATCCGCCGCGCTGCCGGCACTCCCGCGCGCTGGTACGGCCTGGAGAACTCCAACGTGAGCTTTGAGTACGTGCCGCTGTTCACCAAGTTTAAGGCCGTGAGCAAGATGCAGCGCCTGGCTCCCGACGAGCGCCCGTAGTCGACGTCTGCTGTTTGTCTAGCGACTGCGGGCTGCAAAGGCTATACACTTGAAACCACCACAAGGAGGCCACCACCACAAAGGTGCCTGTCCCCTTTGTGGTGGTTTTTGTTTTTGAGAGAGGGGCGGTGCGCTGATGGACGTCCATACGGACGGCGATATTGCCGAGAACTTTTGGTGGCGGCGCACGACGCTGACGCGTCGCAGCCCTCTGTATGACGCCTGCGTATCAGCGGGGCTGCTGGTCGCGGCGACGATTGTGGGCGCGCTGCTCGACCGTCCGGGTCTCGCGCCGAGCATCATGATCGTCTATGTGTTTGCCGTGCAGCTGTGCGCATTCTTTACCTGGAGCCGCCTGTATTGCCTGCTGAGCTCGGCTGCCGCCGTGGCGCTCTACAACTATTTGTTTGTCGACCCGCGCTACTCGCTGTCGCTCATCGACCGCGTCTATCCCGGCATGTTCTTTATCATGTTTGTGGTCTCGCTCGTGTCGAGCTCGATTGCGCTGGCCCTGCGCCGCGCCTTGGCGCAGGCTGCCGCCAGCGACCGTCGCACGCAGATGGTGCTCGAGACCAACCGCATGCTGCAGCGGTGCGGCGATCAGCAACAGATTGTGCATGCTATGGCAACGCAACTGGCGCGTCTTTCGGACTGTCCGGTCGTGTGGTATAGCGCCGATCCGGAAGACGATGACCTGCTGCCGCGCACGATGTACACGGCCGTGGGCGATGCCGCGCCGGTGCACGAGCTGGCGCCGCAGATGCCGCCACGGCTCTCGGCGTCCGCCTATGTGGGAACGCCGCTCGATGCCACCTATGGCGCCTCGGCGTTCTACGGCATATACCTGACCGTGCGCTCGGGCGACACCATGGTGCGCGCGGGCGATCCCGCCTCGGTGGTGGGGGTGTTCGCCATTGTCGCCGAGCCCGATGCGCTGACGCCCGAGGAGCGGACGCTTGCCGATGCCATCGTGAGCGAAGGCGAGCTGGCGCTCGATCGCGCCCGCGCCATGGAGGCCCGCGAGGAGGCGGCTGTGCTCGCTAAAAACGAGCAGCTGCGTGCCAACTTGCTGCGCTCCATCTCGCACGATCTGCGCACGCCGCTTACCAGTATTTCGGGTAATGCCGACGTGTTGCTCGACCAGGGCTCGACCGGCACGGCCGTGCTCGACGACCAGACACGCCGCGGCATGCTCCTATCCATTCGCTCGGACGCGCAATGGCTCAACGCCACTGTCGAGAATCTGCTCGCCATCACCAAGCTCGAGGGTGGCGGTATGCGCTTGTCGACCACGCTCGAGCTCATGGACGATATCGTCGAGGAGGCGCTGCGCCACGTGAACCCGGCCGTGCGCGAGCATGACCTTAAGGTGGTGGCGTGCGATGAGCCGGCGCTTGTCAACGTCGACGCGCGCCTGATGGTGCAGCTGGTGGTCAATCTGGTGAACAACGCCATCGCCTATACGCCTGCGGGCTCGCGTATCGTAATCTCGATTGGCGTCCATGATGGATGCGTGGCGTGCTCGGTGGCCGATGACGGCCCGGGCATCGCGCCCGAGGACCGCGAGCGAATCTTTGAATCGTTCTACACCGCCAACCATGGCCTGGCCGACAGCTGCCGCAGTGTGGGCTTGGGGCTTTCGCTCTGCCGCTCCATTGCGCTGGCACATGGCGGTAGCATAGAGGTTACCGCGGCGGACCCTCACGGTTCGGTCTTTACGATTGAGCTTCCCGCCGCCGACGTTTCGTTTGATAAGGAGTAGCGCTGTGCCGAACTCTGCCGTGAAACCGCTCATCTTGGTCGTTGAGGACGATCCCGCCGTCCGCAACCTTATCGTCGCCGCGCTCGAGGCGCACGGTTTGCGCCATATGGCCGTGGAAACCGCCCATGCCGCCATCGCCGCCGCCTCATCGCAGGCGCCGAGCATTGTGCTGCTCGATCTGGGCCTGCCCGATATGGACGGCGTCAAGGTGGTGGAGTCGGTGCGCGCGTGGTCGGGCATGCCGATCATCGTGGTTTCGGCGCGCAGCGAGGACGCGGACAAGATCCGAGCGCTCGATGCCGGCGCCGATGACTACCTGACTAAGCCGTTTTCGGTCGAGGAGCTGCTCGCGCGCATTCGCACCACGCTCAGGCGCCTTTCGTATGCGCAGGCGGGCGGTGTTGTCTCCGAGGGCTCGTTCGATACCGGCGAGTTGCATATCGATTTTGATGCCGGCATCGCCACGATGGATGGCGAGGAGCTGCATCTGACGCCGATCGAGTATAAGTTGCTCTGCTTGCTGGCGCACAACGCCGACAAGGTGCTGACGCACCAATTTATCCTGCACGAGATCTGGGGCACGGCGACCAAGAGCGACCTGGCGAGCCTGCGCGTCTTTATGGGTACGCTGCGCAAAAAGATCGAGTCCGATCCCGCGCACCCGCACTATATCCAAACGCACGTGGGTATTGGCTATCGCCTGGTCACCCAAGGGTAGGACAGCACCCGCCATCCCACTATGAGCTGCGGTGAAATAGTTCCTGTTTGGGCCTTTACCAGGCATTTTTAGGAACTATTCCACCGCAACTTTGTTTATTTGCCCTTGGGCTTGCTGGCGTAGAACTTCTTCTTTTTGGGCTTGCCTGAGCAGGCGGGCTTGTCGTCGCCGTGCGGTCCTCGGACGCCGGCCTGCGCGTGCGCGGGCGATGCTGCGCGAGGCTTGCGGGCTCCGGGGTTGCGCAGTTCCTCGACGCGCTCAGCAATTTCCTCGGCGCTAAAGCCGACCTCGGCCATGGCGTCCTCGATGGGCAGGCGGCGCACGATGTAGCAGTGGTGCACCTTCTGGTTGCGCGCGAAATCCTCGGGGATGGTCTGCTCCGTAATGTCCTCCAGCACCACGCCTGCGCGCGCAAGCTTGCGCGTCTCGGGGCGGAAACCGCGCAGGTTGCAGCTAAAGATGGCATGGCCGCCCTGCGCGAGCAGGCGCGATACGCCGGCCAAAAGCTCAACATGGTCGCGCTGAACATCCCAGGTGCGACGGCCCATCTTGGACGAGTTCGAGAACGTGGGCGGGTCGACAAAGATCAGGTCCCAGCGGTTGCGCGTCTGGCGCTGGTCGCGAATCCAGGCGAGCACGTCGTCGCGCACAAAATGATGCTGAGGCCCCACAAAGCCGTTCTGGCGCATGTTGCGCTCGGCCCAGTCCAGATAGGTGTTGGAGAGGTCGACCGTCACGGTCTCCTCGACGCCGCTGTCTGCCGCATAGCAGGTGGCAGTGCCGGTGTAGGCAAACAGGTTGAGGAAGCGGCGCGCCTGCTTGGCGTGCTCGCGCACTAGGTTGCGGGTGACGCGGTGGTCCAGGAAGATGCCCACATCCAGATAGTCGTCAAAGTTGACGGCAAAGGTAAGGCCGCCCTCCTCGATGAGCGGCAGGCGACGGCGCGCGATGTTGGCGCGCTCGCCCGGGCCGCCCTTGCCGGCGCCCTGCTTGCCGTACTGCGAGCCGCCGCGCGAACGCATGCGGGCCTTGGCATGCACATGCTCGGCTGGGACATCCAGGATGCGCGGCGCGATGGCCAAGATGTCGAGCATACGGGCCTGGGCCAGCGCCGGGTCGATGGTCTTGGGCGCCGCGTATTCGGCGATGACGAGCCAGCGGCCTGGAGTCTGTGGGCAACCCTCGTACAGGTCGATGGCGGCGGAGTAGTCGGGCAGGTCGGCATCGTAGACGCGGTAGCAGCTCACGCCCTCGCGCTTGGCCCACTTGCGGCGCAGGCGAGCGTTCTTGCGCAGGCGGTTGGCGAACTGCTCGGATTCGGGGATGAGCACGGGCAGCGGCTTGCCGTCGCCCAGGTCGAGCGTGGCAGCGGGCTCGGGCATGGGGGTGTTGGCGGCCTCATAATCGACATCCGCGGCCTCACCCTCGGTATCCGCGCTGGTCGCAGCCTCAAATGTCGCGGCGACACGATCGAGCGAGGGCCAAACCTCAATAGTCGCCTCTTCGTTGTTGGGCATGACGGCAATGGAGCGCGCGGGCTCGGCATGGAGCGCGCGGGCCATAAGGCCATCGCGGGTGAGCGCGGCGACCGGCGCCGAGGCAAGCTCGGGCGCGCGGCGCAGCTCGCCGACCAGCGTCATGGCGTCGTGCATGAGCGAAAGCGGAGTTTCGGTGGTGTCTGCGACCACGGCGGCGCCGGCGACAGCGCCCGCATGGTCCAGCACGGTGGCGGGCTTGGCGGCGCAAAAATCGACAAAGCGCTTGTAACCGGCGCACTTGGCCATGCGCTCGGCGGTCTTGCGGGCGGCAGGGTCAATGTCCACGGCGACGATGCGTGCCTGGCGCTCGCGCGCTGCCGCCTCGCGCTCTCGTGCCTCGGCAAGCAACTGCTCCCATAGGGCGGCATCGTGCAGCTGCCAGCCCTCAAAGCCCCAGCGCTCGCGTGCGGCGCCCGGGGCGCGGTCGGTCAGAATGTTCACGGCCTCCAGCAACAGGCCACCACCGGCGCACGAGGCGTCGATCAGCGTGGGCAGGGCCTCGTTTTCGTAGTCGTCGGCCGTCAGCTCGCGCTCGCACAGCGCGGTCCAGCCAACCTGTGCCAGCACCAGGGCGGCGTAGTCCGGGCGCAGCACGTGCGCGCCCTCGCCGGCTCGAGTCGCGGCGGGCGGCAGGCGCTTGAACAGCGGGTCGCCCGAAAGGTCCAGGCTTATGCTCGCACGGCGCTGGCGTAGCGAAAGCAGCAGGTGGACATCGGGGTCGGCAGCATCGACATCGGCGCGACGGCCCGTGGTCTCGGCCAGGCGATCGCACAATGCGTCCTTGGCGCGCAGGGCAGAGAAGCGCGTGTTGCGCAGCTGCTCGGTCACACCACGGGCAGTGATGGCAATGGTGGCGCCGCGGCGGACGATGTTTTCCCAGGCAATGTCGTAAACGGCATCGTACAGCTCGTCGGCATCCTGTGCCTCAAAGCGTCCGAGCACCACAAACACGCGGCTGGCCAGGCGCGACCACAGGCACGCGCGATAGCCCTGCTCAAGCTCGCCCTCAAACGTAGCGCGGCCCTTCAGGCGGCGGACATGCGAAAGCCCGAGCCGCTTGAGCTCGTCGGCGAGTGCGGATTCAAAGCCCTCCGGGCAGCTTGCATAAAATTCCATGGGTGACCTCTCTGGTTGCGTCGCTCCATTATATGATGGATGCTTCGTTTGCCATCGCCCTCGAAAGGAACCCATATGATTGATGCGTGCCCCTTGATTCCCATTTTCATTGCAACGGCCTCAGGACTCGGGGCCTCGCACAGGCTCCCGCCGCCTTACAGAACTGAAAGCTGGGCGTAGGGCAAATCTATGGCACGTGACCTGCGATTGCTCGGCCATAGATGGCGTAATCGAGGCTAAGGGAGGGCATCATGCGCAAGGGAAACGAGAGCTGGTTCTGGCACGCGAACGACATGGTGGCGGCGGGCGACATGAACCCCGTGGTCCGCGTCCTGTGGGCCGCGCTCATCGTAGGCATCGGCGTCGCGACGATGGCCACGCTCTGGATCGTCACGAGGTAGCGCGCCACGAACGGATGATGAGGCACGCGGCGCATGCCACGCTGGCGGAACCCTAGCCTCGCTGCTGGACAATCTGTTCGATGAGCTTCGCGACGGAGTCCTCGGCTGCGTTCCCGATCAGGTGATGGGCCGCGGCCTTCGCCTCTGGCATCGCGCCCGCGACTGCGTAGGAGTTCGGCACCTTATCGAGGAGCGTCACGTCGTTTTCCGAGTCTCCGATAAAAGCGACCTCGTCCAGCGTGACCCCAAGGCTGCCGAGAAGCGCGTCGAGTCCGTTTACCTTGCTCCAGCCAGCCGGAACAACATCGAGGAAGAATGGGACGGGCGAGGGGAAATCAAGTTCTGGGCAGGCTTCCTTGCATCGACTCCGAACGACTTCCGTCGGGGCGGAGCTGACGTTGACGAAGATGCCGGCGGTTATGACGTCACGGTTCGTGGGCACGTCTCCGAGCGCCATGTCTCTTCCGGAGTCCTTAACGACTTCCAAGGCGAATTCGTCGCCAGGCTCGACGGCGCAGAGGAACTGCTCGCAGCGCTTGCCTGTCTCATCGACATCGGCGACTAGCCAGAGTGACGTCCCCGCGTAGGGGCGTACAGCGCTATCGAGCTTGACGAGGGCCTCCGTCGAGAGCGTCTTTTTGAACACGAGTTCGCCGCTGGAGAAGACCTTCTTTCCGTTGGCCATGATGCCGGTCGAGAAACAGCGCGCGTCGCCGTCAAAGGCATCGGCCAGGTCGGCGTAGTCGCGCCCGCTTGCGGGGCCGAACGCGATGCCCGCATCGAGCGCCGAAAGAATCGCGCTGTGCGTGCGCTCCGATACGACCCTTGAGCCAAACGGCAACAGGGTCCCATCCATGTCTGCGAGGATGAGCTTTATCAAGGGGTCCTCCCGTTTCGGTCTGGGCATCGGTGCGCCGGCGTGCGTCGTCCTAGCTGTATTGCTTGTCTCCCATGAGATTCTTCGAGATGATCCTGTTAAACTCTACCGGGTCATCCCAGCAAGAGGTCAGGAAGAGGAACAGCAGCTCGATGACGAAGTTGATCGAGCTGTGCGAGAAGGCGATCTCGGTTCCGGTGATGGCCTGATCTCGCGAGATGGCTCGGATGATATGCGTGGCACGCTTCGCGAGCGGCGTATCCGGGTTGTCTGTGATCATGATGATGGGGGTGTTCGAATCCTCGGCAGAGTCGAATATGTTGACGAGGCGCTTCGAGTATCCGGACGTCGAAATGACGAGCAGAACGTCATTCTCCTTGAGACTGGTTGCGACGGAGACCATGGCTTCGGTGGTACTGGGGCAAAACGCTCTGACTCCAACCTGCGAGAGCTTGAACGCCGCGTTTACGCCCATGTTAATCGAGTTGCCGACGCCCGCGATCAGGACGAGGTTGGCGTTGTGGAGCAGATTGACGACTGCCGAAAAGTCATCGGAGTCAATGAGCGAGGCGGTTTGGGAGAGCTCCTTGACCTTGTGAGACAGGACGTACTTGATGGAGCCCTCGACGTCGTCCAGAGTAATCCTGCCGTCCGTGGCCTTTTCTTCGCCGGATGCCCTGCTGATGGATATGCCGAGCGCCAGACGCATGTCCGAATAGGTTCGGTAGTCAAGCGTCCTTGCGAATCTCGAAACAGACGCCGGTGACGTACCGGTTTCTGCGGCGAGTTCGCGGACGGTCATCGTTGCGACATCCGACGGGTGGTCGAGCACATACGTTGCGATTGCCTTCTCCGAGGGGGATAGGCTGCTCATGACCGCGCAGATGTGGCTGAGCACATCCCCTGTCTTATCCATGGTTACTCCTTGGTCCTAGCTTGCTTTGTATCTTAGGTCAAGAGAGGTGAAAATTAAGCAAAATGTTTCATCAGCGGTGAAATAGCGTTTCACCGCTGATTTCCTACCGTTCACGGTAAATCGGTACTTCCTCGGCGCAATCCCAGCTTGAGCTGCTATCTTATGAGTCGTGAAACAACGGCACGAAAACGATGAAACAACAGAACATTGTTTCAACGCCTCGCAACTCCGTTTCACGCTAGATGGTGAATCACTTCGAAGCCCAGACAGGCACCCGGCGAGCAAGAAGGGAGAAGCACGATGCACAACGCCAAGACAAACGCAAGCATGACTTCGCTGTTCTTCGCGAACGTACTCTACTGGGTCTGCGCGGGCGTGTACTCGCCGTTTCTCTCCGCTCACTACACGAGCCTCGGCCTCAGCGCGGCCCAGACCGGCATCCTCCTCGCGGCGACCCCGGTGTGTGCGCTCGCCATCCAGCCGCTCTGGTCGACGATCGCCGACAAGCTCGGGCGCCGCCGCGCGGTCATCGTGGCCCTCTGCCTTGCGGCGGCGGTACTCGCTCCGCTGTATTACCTGGCGTCGACGTTCGTCCCGGTCCTTCTCGTAACCTTTGCATTCTCGGCGTTTTTCTCGGGGCTCCTGCCCCTGAGCGACTCCCTCGTCATCGAGCTCGCGGATCGCTCTGGCCTGGACTTTTCTCGCATTCGCATGGGTGGCACCATCGGCTACGCCATCGTCGTCCTGATCGTCGGCTGGCTGCTTGACGTGGCTCCTCAAATCCAGTTCGCGGTGGTCTCCGCCGCGCTGGTGGCCTTCGCGGCTCACATGTGGCGCCTCCCCGAGGCGGGAGTTCGCGCCAATGCTGCGGACGATCCCAAGGTCTCCCACGGAAAGGGCCTCCTCTCGCTGTTCACCAGCAACGAGATCGCATTCGTCTTGGTCTTCGCCTTCATCAGCTCGGCCGCGATTGGCTTCATCGGGGCGTTCTTGGGCCGCTACGCGGTCGAGCTTGGCGAGGGTCAGAACCTCGTGGGCGTCCTGAGCGCGGTCTCCGCTGCGAGTGAGATCCCCATCCTGCTCGTCTCCTCCAAGCTGGTCAGGCGCTTCGGCGAGATGAACCTCCTGATCTTTTCCTGCTTCATGGCGGCTCTCAGGCTCGTGCTCGTGGGCACCGGCATCGTCCCGCTCATGATCTGCGGACAGCTGCTGCAGAGCGTGAGTTACATGACCGTTTACTACTCCTGCGTTACCTACATTGCCAACCACACCTACGAGGATTGTCGCGCTCGAGGTCAGAGCGCCTTCGCGATGGTCCAGAGCGGTCTGTCCGTCGTGGTTGCGAACTTGTTTGGCGGTTGGGCGTGCGACGCGCTCGGCACGCACGCGGGTTTCCTGGCCTTCGCCCTCGCTTCAACGATTGCTGCGGTCGTTGCTCTTGTGACGTACGTGCTGTGGCGTAGAAGCGCGGCGCCACAGCCTGAGGAGGCGGCCGCATAGGCTCCACCGCGCTTCGCAAGCGCCTGCCTGCCTCGCGCTTCGCTTCGTGTTCAACCAGCTGACGAGCTGAGAACTGTCCGATCCAATGATTATCCAGGTGAAAGGAAGATAAAGATGTCTCTCATCAAGGTCAACGAGCTTCTTCAACATGCGACCGAGCACCACTATGGCGTGTCCGCGATCAACGTCATCAACACGGAGACCATCCGTTATGCGATCCAGGCCGCCGAGGATGAGCACATGCCCATCATCATCCAGTATTGGCCCGGCTTCGAGGACCACTGCGCCCTCGACATCATCGCCTTCGCCGCCCGCTATTACGCCGAGCGCGCGAGTGTGCCCGTCGCCGTCCACCAGGATCACTCCGCTGGTTACGAGATCGCCGTCAAGGGCGTCAAGGCCGGCTTCCCCTCCGTCATGGTCGACGGTTCCTCACTTCCCTATGAAGAGAACTTCCAGCTCACGAAGGACGTCGTCCAGGTCGCCAAGATCTTCGACGTCGACATCGAGGCCGAGCTCGGCCATGTCGGTAACGGCTCCGACGCCAACGATTTCGTGAACAGCGACCACTACACCGACCCGAACCTCGCCGAGGAGTTCGTCGAGGGCACCGGTTGCGGCTCGCTCGCCATCGCCGTCGGCAATGCCCACGGCCCCTACGTCAAGGTCCCGAACCTCGACATGGAGCGCATCAAGGCCTGCAGGGAGGCCGTCAGCGTTCCCCTTGTCATGCACGGATGTTCCGACATCCCCGACGAGCAGCTCCAGGAGGCCGTGAACCTCGGCATGAGTAAGTTCAACATCGCCACGGAGTACTTCCGTTCCATGTACCGCGCCTTCGAGAAGGACATCAACTCCGGTAAGAACGACGGCAACGGCGTTGGCCTCCTGATGGACGCCGCCCCCGACATGCGCGCGTTCGTCGCCAGTAAGATCCAGCTTCTGAACCCCAACCACTATTCGCTCTAGGAGAGACTCGATGAAGAAGGTTCTTGTCGCGTCGCACGGCCACCTCGCAAGCGGAATCAGGAGCTCGATCGAGATTCTGACCGGCATGGCGGACATGGTGGAGGCAGTTGACTGCTACGTGGACGATTCCGATTTCACCCCTCGCATCCAGGCCTTTATTGACTCGGTGGACCCTGAGGACGAGGCCGTCATCTTCACCGACATCTACGGTGGCTCCGTCTTCCAGAAAGTCGTCCTCATGGAGCCGGAGAAGCGCGGAATCGTCCACGTCACCGGTATGAACCTCGGCCTCGTGATCGAGACGCTCCTCGGCGCCGAGCCGGTCACGGCAGATTCGATCAAGCAGAGCGTCAAGCTGGCGAGGGCGACGATGCAGGTCGTCGAGCCTCCGAGCAAGGCCGCGGACAACGAGGAGTCCGAGGGAGACTTCTTTGATTAGAGAGCACTAACAAGCAGGGAGAGAGGAAACAATGATTGTACAGGTTCGAGTCGATGACCGTCTGATTCACGGACAGGTCGCCCTGGTGTGGACCAAGGAGCTCAACACCACCAGGATCATCGTCGCCAACAAGCACGCCGTGGAGAGCGATGCCCTTCGCATGACGCTTTCCATGGGTACGCCGGCGGGCCAGAAGCTCCTCGTCAAGGATGTTCCGGATGCCTGTCGCATCGCGAACGATCCGCGTGCGGACTCCATGCGCATCTTCGCGCTCACCAACTGCGTGCGTGACGTGCTTGAGCTCGTTAAGGGCGCGCCGGGCAAGATCGAGGGCGTGAACGTTGCCAATGTCGGCCGCTTCGACAAGTCCGATCCGGATAGCAAGGTCGCCCTCAACTCCACGATCATGCTCAACCCGGATGAGCTCGAGGCCGCGAAGGAGCTTTGCGAGCAGGGTATTCCGGTTTTCCATCAGCTTATCCCATCCAATCCCAAGACTCCTCTCAAGAGTCTGATCGAGGCGGCGGGGAAATAAGGGGATTTGGCCAGGCGGCCAAATGAAATGAAAGAAAGGAAGTCAAATGATTGGGTTGGCATTAATGGCCTGGTTGACCGTGCTGATTTGCTACGGCGGCAACTGGGTTCTCGGTCAGTGCATGATCGAGCGTCCTCTCGTGGTGGGCCTCGTTGCGGGCCTCCTGATGGGCGACGTCAAGACCGGTGTTATCATCGGTGCCTCTCTCGAGGCGATCTTCATGGGCGCGGTTAACATCGGTGGCGCTATCTCCGCCGAGCCCGTTACTGCGACCGCCCTCGCCGTCGCCTTCACCGTTGGCGCCGGCATCGACCAAGGTGCCGCTATCACGCTGGCCGTTCCCGTGGGTGTCGTTACCGCGTTCCTCTCGATCTTCATGAACAACGTGTTCCTTGCGTTCTTCGCCGCCACCTTTGACAAGATGGCCGCCGAGGGCAACGAGAAGGGCCTCGCGCTTCAGCACTTCGTTCTCTGGTTCGTTAAGTACGCTGCCTTTGGCCTCATCGCCTTCCTCGGCGTTTACCTCGGCGCTGAGCCCGTTGCCGCCATCGTTAACCAGATTCCGGCCAATGTCATGAACGGCCTCAACGCCGTGGGCGCCCTCCTGCCCGCCGTTGGTATGGCGCTCCTGCTCCAGATGCTGTGGAGCACCGAGCTTAGCATCTACTTCTTCCTGGGCTTCACGCTCTACCAGTACCTCGGTCTCCCGATGATCGCCATCGCGGTTCTCGGTGTCATCATCGCGGTGGCCTCCGCCCTCCGCGACAAGGAGATCTTCGATCTCACCAAGAAGGGCGTAGCCGCCCAGGCCGTTTCCGGCGACTCTGCAACCAGCGACGAGGAGGATTTCTTCGCATGAGTAACCTGACCAAGAATGTGAGCCCTGAAGACAAGAAGATGCTCAACAGCATTTTCCTGCGCTCCTTCTCCGTGTTCGCCTCCTGCGCCGGCGGTTCCGTCAAGGCTGGCGCCGACGGCTGGCTGTACTCCGTCCAGCCCGCGCTTAACCGCTACTACGCCGATGACCCCGAGGCCCGTGCCGACGCCATGAAGCGTCACACGACTTGGTACAACATTACCCAGAACGTCGGCACGTTCGCCATGGGCCTCGTCGCCTCCATGGAGAGGGAGAACTCGCGGCACGAAGACTTCGACACCGAGTCCATCGACGGTATCAAGGTCTCCCTGATGGGCCCGATGTCCGGCATCGGCGACGCAATCTTCTGGGGCGTCTTGCGTGTTATCGCCGCCGGCATCGGAATCAACCTCGCCATGAGCGGCTCGCCCCTCGGCGCGATCATGTTCCTGCTGATCTACAACATCCCGTCGATCCTCTGCCGATACTTCATGACCTACCTCGGCTTCAGCATGGGCACCAACTTCATCTCCGAGATGTACGAGGGTGGTCTCATGAAGCTCATCACCAAGGCGACCTCCACGATCGGCCTGGTGATGATCGGCGCCATGACCGCGGCGAACGTCCAATTCAACACGATCCTGTCCATTCCGGTTCAGGACTCCGACCCCGTCATGATCCAGACCTACCTCGACTCGATCTTCAAGGGCATCGTGCCTCTGGGACTTACGCTCGTCGTCCTCTGGCTCCTGCGCAAGAAGAACGTGAACGTCAACATCATCCTGGTCGGCATCATGGTTCTGGCGCTCGTCCTCGGCCTCGTGGGCATCGTGTAAGGCGGTTTCCGGATCATCCGAAGCCTGTTCAAGGCAATTCCTGGCGGCACGCGATCGAGGACATTCGACGCGTGCCGCCCCATTAGAAGGAGAGAATATGCGCTACACGCACCTCAAGAACTCCGACGTTGACGTCTCCCAGCTCGCCGTGGGCACCTGGGCGATCGGCGGCGACTCCTTTGGTGAGAACGATGACGCCGCCAGCATGTCCGCCATCCGCACCATGCTCGATCACGGCGTCAACCTCATTGACACCGCGCCGTGCTATGGCAACGGCGCGTCCGAGAAGGTCGTCGGCAACGCGCTCAGGGGCGTCGACCGAGAGAGCTACCTGCTCTCGACCAAGGTTGGCCTGATCACCAGCGCCGCCGGCTATGACCGCGACTCTTCGTTCAAGAACATCATGAGGGAGGTCGAGAGCTCGCTGCGCAATCTCCGCACCGACTACATCGACTTCTACTTCGTGCACTGGCCCGACGCCAAGACCCCGTTCTCCGAGACGATGTGCGCCCTCCAGCTCCTCAAGGAGCAAGGCAAGATTCGCCACATCGGCGTCTCCAACTTCACGACCGAGATGATCGAGGAGTGCGAGAAGGTCGCTCAGGTCGACGTCCAGCAGCCGCCCTACTCCATGGTCGACCGCTCCTCCGAGGACCTTATCAAGTGGGGCTACGAGCGTGGCATCGACTCCTTCACCTATGGCTCCCTTGGCGCGGGCATCCTGTCGGGCAAGTTCCGCGAGCTGCCGAAGTTCGAGGAGGGCGATGTTCGTGGCGGCTTCTACGACTACTTCCAGGAGCCCAAGTTCTCGCGCGTCCAGGAGCTGCTCAAGGTCATGGACGAGATCGCCGAGGCTCATGACAAGCCCGTGGCACAGGTCGCCGTGAACTGGAGCACCCAGAAGGAGTACGTGGGCACCGCGCTCGTTGGCGTGCGCACGGACGCCCACGCGATTCAGAACTGCGAGACGTTCGAGTGGGAGCTTTCCGCCGATGAGATGGCCAAGCTTGACGCCAAGCTTGACGAGCTGAAGATCGGCTAGCCATGGGCACCGAGGAGAGGAAGTACCCCACTTCCGAGCTTGAAGTGCTTGAGCGTGGATCTAGGGAGGTCGTGGAGCCCAACGGGCTGAAGCTCCTGCTGAAGCCCGTGCCGGGAGACGAGCGCGAGCGCGTGCTCGATCCGCGCGTCTACGCGCGCGCCCATGCGAAGCTCGCCGCCGGCCCGGCGCCGGCGGGGCCGGTGGACGTGATCGCGTGGCGCTCCGCTCCCAACAAGGAGACCCATGTCGTGAGGGGCTCGAACGTCGCCAAGAAGACCGTCGTCATGAACTTTGGCGACAGGGGCATTCCCCTGCACGTCTTCACGCCCGAGGGCCACGGGTGCGGCTCCGCCGCGCTCGTGTTCATCCACGGCGGCGGCTTCATGGTGGGCAACATTGGCCAGTACGAGAACTGCCTGCGCGACATCGCGGAGCGAACGGGCTGCGTCGCGATCTACCCGGAGTACCGCTTGTCTCCCGAGACGATGTTCCCCGGTGGTGTCGAGGACTGCGTGAAGACGCTCGACTGGCTTGTCGAGCATGCGGATGAGCTGGGTGTCGACGCGACGCGGGTCGCCGTGGCTGGCGACTCCGCGGGCGGAAGCCTGACCAACGCCGTCGTCCTCGACGGGTCCCATGCGGACAGGATCAAGCTCGTGGCCGAGCTGTATCCGCTCGTCGACGGCGGCCCTGTTCCGGAGGAATGGTCCTATGACCTCTATGAGATCGTGAACGACCAGAGGGCCGAGGCTCTGAGCAGGGTGGATCGCATCCGCAACGCCAACGAAGACCTGCCAGTGATGTATACCAACGGCAATGCGGAGGAGATGCTCGACCCGAGGGTGTCTGCCCTGTTCGCGGAGGACGTGAGCGCGTTCCCCCGCACGGTCATCATCTCTTCCGAGTATGACTACCTGCGCTATCAGGACGAGCTATTCGCGAAGAGGCTGCAGGATGCGGGCGTTGACGTCACCGCGATTCGCTATCGCGGCTGCGACCACGGCTTCTTCGAGATGTACGGCGTGATGCCTCAGGCTGAGGACGTCTGCCGCGTCATCTCCGAGGAGCTTGCGAAGATCTAGGGGCTCGTCGCGGCGGCCTCCTGGACGAGTGGCGGTCCGGCGGGATGCTAGGTGCGTCCCGCCGGACCTTTGCGTTGACGGGCGCGTGCCGCTTGCCGGAGGGCGTGTGTGGGGTTCGCTTCGGCGGTGCCGGATTAACCGGGAGATGCGTTTACCGCCGCTCTTCCAAGTGAGCCCAGCAAACAAATCGCGAGTTGAGCCCCAAGGGCATCGACAAGGGCGTGGGCCTGGCGCGGGCGCTGGCGTATCTGGGTCGCGCTGGCAACGAGCGCACCTTTGGCTTTGGCGATTCGGGCAACGGCCTGGGCATGCTCGCCGCCGTCGAGACGGCTGTCGCCATGGGCAACGCCATGCCCGAGGTCAAGGCGATCGCCGACTACGTGACCGACGACGTCGCACACGACGGCACCGTCGCAGCGATGCAGCATTTTGGGTTGATTTAATAAATGGCCGGGTCGCCCGCAGTGGGGGCGACCCGGCCATTTGAGCTATTTTGCAATATAGAGCTTGGGATGACTGCGACTGCTCTCGATCGCCGCCGTCATGATGCCCTCGTTGTCTCCATCAACGATGATGCCGTCGAGGTCATCGATCTGCGCGGACTGATAAAAACTGGTCTTGTTGAACTTTCCCTGGTCAACCATCATGTAGCCCTGGTTTGAGTTGGTAAGGTACATATGCTTGATCATGGCCGAGAAGTCGTGCTCGACGGTAAAACCGTGGTCGGGGTGGAATCCGTCAGCACTGACAAACGCCTTGTCGGCATGTAGTTTGCTCATGCAGTCGAGCGTCAGTGCGCCCGCGAGATAGAGGTGCCCCTTGCGCACGGAGCCGCCCAGCAGCACTACCGAAGCATTGGGGAGATTGAAGCTGGCGTAGTTCGCGATTGCAAGATCGCCGGTGATAATGGTGATCTCACGCTTGTCCATGAGGGCCTTAGCGAAGTAAAAGCCCGTGGTGCCGATATCAATTACCAGAACATCGCCATCATCAACAAGAGTTGCTGCGGTTGCGGCGATGGCTTCCTTGGCCTCGACTTGGACATTGATGCGCTCCTCGGGATACGAGATTGCGTTGGAGCGAGAAAGCGATACCGCTCCGCCGCGTACGCGACGCAGCTTGCCTTCGGATTCCAGCGAGATGAGGTCGTGTCGTGCGGTGACTTCCGAAACCGAAAAACGGCGAACGATGTCGGATACCGAGATATTTGGCTTTTCGGCCAGCCAATTCATGATAAATCGCTGACGCTCGGCCGGTGAAAGGTCTGAAGTAGATGCCATATGCCGCTCCTTTTGAACAAAAGGTAAAAGATGCGCCTTTCGTAATCGAAATATAACGTATCGATATGAAAAGAACAAGGCAAATTCGAATGAATCAAAAGAACGGAATGGCATGTCACAAATGCATGCGTAGCAGATAGTTCGCACGTAAACGGGCTATAAAGAGTCTCATTCTGAAGGTGCCGCCCAAAAGAAGTACGTTCACGCCCGATATTCGACCGTTCACGGAAAGTTGACAATTGAGCTTTCGATAGCTTTTGAAATGGTTTATAAAAGAAAACCGAAAAGCTTTTGAAACAAAGAAGAAGGCTTTCGATAGCAATAGTGTTAGATGAGAAAGGACCGAACATGGCGATCAAGGTGTTTGCCGACGGCGCTAACCTCGAGGGCATGCTTGACATGCATGACAATGGCAACGTTCAGGGCTTCACGACCAATCCTTCCCTTATGAAGGCCGGCGGCGTGACCGACTACCGCGCTTTTGCCAAGACGGTTCTTGAGCACATTACTGATGTGTCGGTCTCTTTTGAGGTATTCGCCGACGACGAGGCGGGTATGGAAGCCGAGGCTCGCGAGATCGCAACCTGGGCAGACAACGTCTACGTTAAGATCCCGGCGCTCAACACCAAGGGTGAGTCCACTGCCGCGCTGGTCAAGCGCCTTTCTGCCGACGGCATCAAGGTGAATGTCACCACTATCTTCACGCCCGAGCAGGTCGACGAGTTTGTCGATGCCGTCTCTGCTGAGACCCCCTCTATTCTGTCCATCTTTGCCGGTCGCATTGCCGATACCGGCGTCGATCCGCTGCCCCTCATGGCGGAGTCCGTAAAGAAGGCTGCCGTTAAGCCTGCTGCCGAGGTTCTCTGGGCGTCTACGCGCGAGGTCCTCAATATCTTCCAGGCGGAGTCCGTTGGATGCCAGATCATTACGGTCCCCAATGCCCTTCTTGCCAAACGCAAGAATTTCGGGAAAGATTTGCTTGAGTACTCGCTTGATACGGTCAAGGGCTTTGCCCGCGACATTCAGGCGCTTGGTTTTCACATCCTGCCCGAGGAGTAGGGGACGAGCATGCTGACTGATCTTCTTAAGCCCGAGCTTGTTGCCTGCCACGTCGAGGCCTCCGACTGGGAGGAAGCGATCAGGGCATGCGGTAAGTTGCTCGTAGACGCTGGCAAATGCGACCAGAGCTATGTTGACGCCATGATTTCATCGGTTCACAAATTCGGCCCCTATATGGTCTTGGAAGAGGGCATCGCCATGCCCCACGCTCAGGCAGATGGCAATGTGAGTGAAGCGGGGATCTGTATCGTCACGCTTGACCCTGCCATTGCGTTTGGACACGAGGATTTCGATCCGGTTCACGTGCTCGTGGGTATTTGCGCACCCGACCCCAAGGCTCATCTTGGCTGCTTGGCGGAGCTTTCGCAGATGTTCGAGGACGAGGACTGCGTTGCCAAGCTCAGCGCATGCGATACGCCCGAGCAGGTTTTGGAGACCATGCGTTCATTCTTTTAGGCCTTAATGGCACGGCGATGCGTCGCCGCTTTTGGATAGACGGAAAACCGTCACGTGTAGGAGAGGAAGGTTGCCATGCATATCATCACCGTATGCGGAAACGGCATCGGGTCCAGCCTGATGCTCGCTGGCAAAGTCGAGGAGCTTTGCGAGGAGGAGGGCATCAAGGCCGACGTTGAGTCTATGGACCTGAACGGTGCTTCTTCCGCAAATCCGGATCTGTTCATCACCGTTAAGGAACTCGCTCCCGAGCTCCACGGCAACGTTGTGATCGTTCGCAGCTATGTGAACAAGAAGAAGATCCGCGAAGACGCCCTCGAGGCAATCAAGGCGGCCGCCGCTAACGCCTAAAGCGGCACAAAAAAGGGCGGTTCCCTGTGGAAGAGGGAAACGCGCCCACGTTAGAGAGAAAGGAAGCGCAGATGCAAGCCATCCTTCCCATACTTGAGTTTATCCAATCGATTCTGACCAAGCCAGCGTGGATTATGGGTCTATTTGCCTTTGTGGGCCTTGTCGCGCTTAAGCGTCCTGCCCACAAGGTGATGACGGGCACCCTGAAGCCCATTCTTGGTTACATCATGCTGTCTGCCGGCGCCGCTGTTGTTCAGGAGAACCTTGCTCCGCTGGGTACCTTCATCGAGACCGGTTTCCACATCACCGGCGTCGTGCCCAACAACGAGGTCGTCGTTTCGATGGCTCAGAGCGTCCTCGGCGTTCAGACCATGATGATCCTGATTCTCGGCTATGTCGTGAACATTATCATTGCCCGCTTTACCAAGTTTAAGTACATCTTCCTGACGGGCCATCACAGCATGTTTATGGCCTGCCTGCTGTCTGCCGTTCTGCAGGCATCTGGCTTCCAGGATGTTCAGCTTGTCATCGTGGGCGGCATGTTCCTGGGCCTCGTGAGCGCTATGCTTCCCGCCGTTGGTCAGCGTTTCACCGAGAAGGTTACCGATGGCGATGAAATCGCCATGGGTCACTTCGGTTCACTCGCCTATTACATCTCCGCTGCAGTCGGTACGCTTTTTGCTAAGGACGCCGAGGAGAACAGTACCGAGAAGATCGAGGTTCCCGAGAAGTTCGCCTTCCTGCGCGACACTACCATCTCCACGGCTCTTACCATGGCCTTCTTCTACCTGGTTACCGCTTTCGCCGCTTACATCGCAGATCCTGCGGTCGTTACCAAGACCGCTGGCGGCGACAACGTGATTGTCTATGCCCTGACCTGTGCCCTGTCCTTTGCCGTTGGTGTCACCATCGTCTATAACGGCGTTCGTATGATCCTTGCCGACCTGGTCCCGGCTTTCCAGGGCATCTCCAACAAGCTGATCCCCGGTGCCATCCCCGCCGTCGACTGCGCCGTCTTCTTCCCCTATGCTCCCACCGCCGTCATCCTCGGCTTTGTCGCATCCTTCATCGGTGGCGTGGTCGGTATGTTCATCGTGGGCGCTACCCTGGGCATCTTCATCATCCCGGGCATGGTTCCCCACTTCTTCTGCGGTGCTACCGCGGGCATCTACGGCAATGCTACCGGCGGTCGCAAGGGCGCAGCTCTTGGCGCTTTCGTCAACGGCCTGCTCATCACCTTTGCCCCGGCCCTGCTCCTGCCCGTTCTTGACGTCTTTGGCTTCAAGAACACTACGTTCGGCGACTTTGATTTCTCCGTCATTGGCATTACGCTTGGCCGCGCTGCCGAGGCCTTCGGTACCACCGGTGTCTACGCGATTCTTGCTGTCCTTCTGATCGTCGCCTTCGTCCCCAACTTCATCCACACCAAGGGTGCTGTGATCAATCACGTTGAGGAAGAGTAATCCAGGCATACGTTAAGCCCTAATCGGGCGGAGCTCCGATAACCGGCTCCTACACGGAAGCGGTGACGTCTCAAATGAGGCGTCACCGCTTTTTGTTTTGGACTGGTTGTGAAAACGCACCGGTGAAGCGCTGTCTCTGCGCCGCGAACGGAATCAACCGCGATGATCAGCAAAAACGTTTTGCCGCTGGGGTGTCGATATAAAAATGGTAAAACTGCAAAACCGTTCGCCGAGAAGATGAAAACCCGCAGCTCACGCCTTGATAAACGTAGGTAAAGTGTTTAGCAGTTTATCGGCCGTATGCTAACGAAAGGAATCAGGCAGATGGCAATCAAGGTGTTCGCTGACGGTGCAAACCTCGAGGGCATGCTCGACATGTACGAGAACGGCAACGTTCAGGGTTTCACGACCAACCCGTCCCTTATGAAGAAGGGCGGCGTGACGGATTACCGCGCGTTTGCCAAGGAGGTCCTGGCCCACATCACCGATGTGTCCGTCTCGTTTGAGGTCTTTGCCGACGACGTCGAGACCATGGAGGTCGAGGCCCGCGAGATCGCTACCTGGGCCGAGAACGTCTACGTCAAGATTCCGTGCGTGACTACCAAGGGCGAGTCCACGGCCGAGTTGGTGCGCAAGCTTTCCGCCGACGGCATTAAGGTCAACGTCACCACCATCTTTACGCCTGCGCAGGTCGACGAGATGGTCGACGCTGTCGACGCCGAGACGCCGTCCATCATCTCGCTCTTTGCCGGCCGTATCGCCGACACGGGTGTCGATCCCATTCCGTTTATGACGGAGTCGGTCAAGAAGGCCGCCGCCAAGCCCAACTGCGAGGTCCTGTGGGCGTCCACGCGCGAGCTTATCAACATTTACCAGGCGCAGGCCTGCGGCTGTCAGATCATCACGGTGCCCAACAGCATCCTGGCCAAGCGCAAGAACATCGGTCGCGACCCGTATGAGGTTTCGCTCGATACCGTGCGCGGCTTTGCCAAGGATATCGCCGCTTTGGGCTTCCATATCCTGCCGTAACGCGAACACTGGCTGCGCCGCGGGTTGTTCGCCCCGGCCTTTCCTTTCCCTATCGCTCACGCGCTTCGCGAGGGTCGCGCTAGGCAAAGGAAAGGCCGGGGCTGCCGACACGAACCCGTCGGTAGGTTGGTGATAGGCTTCCATATCCTGCCGTGGACAAAGGTACCCCCGCCTGCGCCGTGCAAAATTGAGAGTATTCAGCAAGGTAAAGGCTTTTACCAGCTGGGTGAAGCATGGAACAGCCCCCGTTTTGGCTCTGATGACGCTAAAACGGGGGCTGTTTCTTGCTTTTTCGTCTCTGAGGGGCATCCGGAACGGTGGAATTTGCAGAATACTCGCGATTTTGCACGTCGCGAGAGGGGGGACCCTTGCTTTGGCGGTTTACTTCCCCTGCACCATGGTGAGGGAGATCTTCTTGCGGTCGCGATCGACCTTTTCAACCCACACCTTGACCGTGTCACCGACGCACACCACGTCGTTGGGGTGCTTGACGAAGCGGTTGGCCAGCTTGGAGATGTGCACGAGGCCGTCCTGGTGCACGCCCACGTCGACGAAGGCGCCAAAGTCGACGACGTTGCGCACCGTGCCCTTGAGTTCCATGCCGGGCTCCAGATCGTCGATGGAAAGCGCCGAGCGGCTAAAGACCACCTCGGGCGCGTCGTCGCGCGGGTCGCGACCGGGCTTCTTGAGCTCGTTGACAATGTCGATGAGCGTCAGGGTGCCGCAGTCCAGGTCGCTTGCCAGCGCCGAGATGCTGCCCAGGCGGCGCTCGATATCGGGCACGCCGCCGCGGCTGAGCTCGCTTGCCGCAACGCCGGCGTGCTCCAGGACGGACGTGGCCACCTCGTAGCTTTCGGGGTGGACGCTTGTCGCGTCGAGCGGGTTCTTGCCGCCGCTGATGCGCAGGAAACCTGCGGCGTTGAGGTACGCCTTGGGTCCCAGCTTGGGGACCTTCTTGAGCTGGCGGCGATCGGTAAAGGCGCCGTTTTCCTCGCGGTAGGCCACGATGTTTTTGGCTACGCTCGGCGTAATGCCCGACACGTAGCCCAGCAGGCTTGCGCTCGCGGTGTTGACGTCGACGCCCACACGGTTGACGACGTCTTCCACCACGTGGCCCAAGGTGCGCGAAAGCTCGGCCTGGTCAAGGTCGTGCTGGTACTGGCCAACGCCGATGGACTGGGGCGGAATCTTGACGAGCTCTGCCAGCGGGTCTTGCAGACGGCGGCCCAGGCTCATGGCGCCACGTACGGTGACATCCAGATCGGGATACTCCTGGCTCGCGAGCTCGGAGGCGGAGTACACCGACGCGCCCGCCTCGTTGACGATGGTGTAGCGAAGGCTGGGCGCCTGCTCGGCAATAAACTCCGAGACGACTTCCTCGGTCTCGCGGCTGGCGGTGCCGTTGCCGATGACGATGGTGTTGACGCTGTCCTTCTTGACGAGGCGGGCGAGCTCGCGCTTGGTGCCGGCGACGTCGTGGCGCGGCTTGGTGGGGTAGACCACGCCGTGGTCGAGCAGCTTGCCGGTCTCGTCCATGACGGCGACCTTGCAGCCGGTGCGGTAGCCCGGATCGAGCGCGAGTACGCGGGCGCCGCGCACGGGGCGCGCCGAGAGCAGGCCTTCGAGATTCTTGGCAAAGACGTTGATGGCCTCGGTCTGGGCGCGAACGGTGAGTTTGGCGCGGGCCTCGCGCTCCAGCGAGGGGGCCATGAGGCGCTTGTAACCGTCAGCGATGGCGGCATTAAAGACGGGAGCAAACACGCCCTGGCGACGGGGCCAGCGGCTGCCGAGGCGTGCCGTAGCGGCAGCGCCGTCGACGTTCACGCGCACGCGGAGCTTGCCCTCACGCTCACCGCGGTCGATAGCCAGCACGCGGTGGTTGGGTATACGGCGCAACGGCTCGTCAAAGTTGTAGTAGGGCTCGTAGGGGGTCTTCTCGGCGGGGTCGGTGGCCTCGACGACGATGTCGGCGGTGTTTTGCGTAAAGGCGCGCAGGTCGGCGACGTTCTCGGGATCTTCGGCCACCGTCTCGGCCACGATGTCGGCGGCGCCGGCGAGCGCCTTCTCGGGCGTGTCGAAGCCGGCCTCCTCGTTGACGTAGTCCGCGGCGGCGTCGAGCGCGCTGCCCTTGGCCGAAGCCTGCATGATGATCATGTTGGCGAGTGGCTCCAGGCCGGCCTCGCGGGCCTTCTGCGCGCGGGTCATGCGCTTCTTTCGGTAGGGCTTGTAGAGGTCCTCGACACGCTGGAGCTGCGTGGCCTCGCGAATCTGCTGCTCGAGTTCGGGCGTGAGCTTGCCCTGGGCGTCGATGAGCAGAATGACGTCCTCTTTACGCTGCTCAAGATTGCGCAGGTATGACAGGCGCTCGTCGAGGGCGCGCAGGGCGACGTCATCCATGCCGCCCGTGGCCTCCTTGCGGTAGCGCGAGATAAAGGGGATGGTGTTGCCCTCGTCGATGAGCTTGACAGCCGCCTCGACGTTGGCGGCCTTAAGGTTGAGCTCGCGGGCGAGCTGGGCGATAAGATCCATGGGACTCCTTGCGTTTAAGGTGCGTTTGCAGCACAGGGCTACCAAGGATACCACCTGCCACTTCGCCCAAAAAAGACTGTTTTGGCGCGGAACCACGAAAGCGGCCTATCTACTACGTTTGAACCGTGTGGGTCGACCATCCCCCGGTTTTCCGAAAATGCGCAAGCCGTTTACCTGCGGTTTTTATTTCGCGAAATTCTGTATGGATGAGGGTGATTGGTTAAACGTAGTAGATAGGCGCGTTTCGTGGCGAACGAATCAAGCTAAGGTGCAAAAAGTCCCCCGTCCCAGAAAAATCATTGGCAACGTAGCAAAATGCCCCGCGGGCAGGAAGCTGCTCGCGGGGCAAAGAAGAGGGGCTTATTTGTGGCGGACCGAGGGGCCCGGCATGGGGTTTCTGCCGCGGCCTGTCCTAAGGTGCTACAGCTCGACGAGCTGGCCGGTCTCGGCGGCCTCCTTGATGGCGTTGAGAAGCGTGAGCGTCTTGACGTTGTCGGCGGGGGTTACGACGGGCTCGACCTCGCGGCGGACGACCTTCACAAAGTGCTTGAGCTGCATCTTGTGCGGCAGCGCCGGGTCCACGGCCGGAATCTCCATCTGCAGCGGCTTGTGCCAGTTGGAGGCGCCGTCGTAGGAGAACTGGTGCAGGCGGGGCAGCGAAAGGGCGCCCAAGGTTCCGCCGATAAAGTAGGCGTCGGCGTCGAAGGGACGGTACTGCGGGTCCTCGCGAGCGGTGGCCTCCCAGTTCCAGGGGCTGGCGGTGGCATCGGAGATGGTCATGCTTGCGAGCGCGCCATCGGCAAAACGGACGTTGACCACGGCGGAGTCCTCAGTCTCAAAACCGCGGGCGGCGCTGGACTGCATACCCTGGACGGCAACGGGCTCGCCCAGCAGATAGCGGAGCAGGTCGACGTCGTGAACCAGGTTAACCAGGATCGGGCCGGCACCCTTCTTGCGGCGCCACTCGACATCGAAGTACTCGTCATTCTTATAGATCATGTAGTGGAAGCTCGACACGGTGAGCTTGCCCAGCTCGCCGGACTCGATGATCTCCTTGGCCTTGTTGACGAAGGGGTTGTGGCGACGGTGCTGGCCCACGAGCACGGGCACGCCGGCGGTCTCGGCCTCGGCGGCGAAGGCCTGGGCATCCTCGAGGTCATTGGAGATCGGCTTTTCGACCAGCGGCACGATGTTGCGCTTCACGGCCTCGCGGGCAACGCCCAGATGCAGGTCGTTGGGGGTGGCGATGATGACGGCCTCGGGCTTGACCTCGTCCATCATCTGGGCGGGATCGGTGTAAAACGGCACGCCGGCGGCCTCGGCCGTGGCGCGGGCGCCCTCAAAGGCGTCGGCGATGGCGACGAGCTCGGCTTCGGGCTCCTCGGTGACAAAGCGGATGTGGTTGCGGCCCATGGCACCGGCGCCGATAACGGCAATGCGGACGGGGTTGAGCTCAGACATTTCGACTCCTTAATACTGGTGACCGGTGGAATGCGGCAAGAGAACGGCCCTTGCCGCGTCAAGCAAAACTAAGCGGACTTCTTCTTGCTGTCGGAGACCATCATGTAGACGGTGAGCACGACGGCGATGGCGGCAATCACAATGGCGCCGTAGAAGGACTGCTGGTAGGCGGCGCTGCCGGCCTCGGCGTGATACAGCACGGCGGTGATGGGCTGGCTGATCCAGGTGGAAGCGGCATAGCCCAAAAACATGATGCCGTAGTTGACGCCGATGTTGCTGGTGCCAAAGGCGCCACCGGTGAGCGGCGGGTAGATGACGAGCAGGGCGCCAAAGCTAAAGCCGAGCAGGGCGAGCGCCACAAAGAACATGCTCTGCGTAAAGCTCATCGACATGATGACGAGCGCGACGATGGTGACGACAAGGCTGATGAGCAGCGACTTGTAGGCGCCGAGCTTGTCGATGATCTGGCCAAAGGACAGACGGCCGACCAGGTTGGCGCAGGTGTTGACGGAGACGACCACGCCGCCGAGGGCGACGGCCGCGGCGCTCGTGGGGTCGGCGAAGAGCTGGACAGCGGCGATGGAGGCAACCTTGCCCACGAGCAGGGTGCCCGCGGTGGCGGCGAAGGCGAAGGTGGCGATGAGGACCCAGAAGCGCGGGGTTTTGACCATCTCGCCCGGGGTGAGGTCGCCGAAGGTGCCGGCGTGCGCGCCGCCCTTGGGGGCCTCGAAGCCCTCGGGCAGCCAACCGGCCTCGGGGGCCTTCAGGAACAGGGCGGAGGCGGCGATCGCCACAAAGAAGATGACGCCGAGTGCCTTAAGGGCGCCAAAGATGCCAAGGCTCGGGATGAGCAGCGAGGCGAGCACCGGGGACAGCACGGCGGGGCCGGCGGTCGAAGCGGCCAGGGTGATGCCGGAGGCGAGGCCCTTTTTGTCGATGAACCACTTTTGGCCGGTGGTGAGCGCGGGGTTGTAGCCCAGGCCGTTGCCGATGGCGGCGACGAGCGAGAACCACAGGTAGAACTGCCACGGCTCGGTGACGGTGCCGGACATGAACCAGCCCACGCCGTAGCACACGGCGGCAGCGATCACGACGTTGCGCGGGCCGATCTTATCGGAGATGCGGCCGGCGAAGATGCCCGTCACGGCCATGATGGTCTGAAAGACCGGGAAGGCCCAGGTAAGAGCGCTGGACCACTCGGGATAGACGGCGAGCAGGTTCTTGCTCACAACGGAATACAGCGCGATGGAGCTGATGAAGAACATGGTGACGCACGCGGCGGAAAGCACGACGGCGCGACCCTTGTTGGAGTTGGTGGAAGCCATTGGACTCTTTCTAATCGATACGGGGGAGGGGAGGGGCAAACGCCGCCTAGGTGCTTGCCACGCGTCCCTTTCTACCGGGCTTGTTTACTGGTCAGTCGGCTTTGCGACGCCGGACTCATCGGACCAGAGCTCGACGCCCTTGTTCTTAAGATAGTTGTCGGCATAGGCGCGACGGCCGCCGGGCTTGGCGGTGAGGTCGCCCATCATGTTGGAGAAGCCGCCGTCGACCTTGATGGCGTCGCCGGTGGTAAAGTCTGAGCGCGTGGACGCCAGGAACATGACGGCGTTGGCGATATCGCTGACCTCGCCGATGCGACGCGCGGCGATGAGGCGGCTGCGGCTCTTCTCGACCTCGGGATCGGCGTAAAAGCTTGCCGACATGGGTGTCTTGACAAAGCAGGGCTCGACGCAGTTGGAGCGCACGCCGTAGGGACCCCACTCGGCAGCCAGCATCTTGGACATCATGTTGACGCCCGCCTTGGTGGAGCTGTACACGCCCGAGAACGTTTCGGGGGAGTGACTGGCGACGGTGGAGATGTGAACCAGGCGGCCCTGGCCGGCCTTGATCATCTCGCGACCAAAGCGCTGCGAGGTGATGAAGTAGCCGGTGAGGTTGACGTTGATGACCTCGTTCCAGTCGGAGAGCGGCAGGTCCTCCATGGCTGCGAAGCGCAGGATGCCGGCGGTGTTGACGAGAACGTCGACGCGGCCGAAGTTGGCGATGGTGGCGTCGACGGCGGCCTGAACCTCGGCCTCGTCGGTGGCGTTCATCTTGTAGCCCTCGGCATGGATGCCAAACTCGGCAGCGAGGTCGGCGGCAGCGGCCTTGACCTTCTCCTCGTCCAGGTCGAGCAGGACGACGTTGGCGCCATTGCGGGCGAACTCGCGGCAAATCTCGACGCCCATGCCGCCGAGCGCTCCAGTCACAGCGCAGACATCGCCCTCGAGCTTAAGCCAATTGCTCATAGGAACTTCCCTTCTTATGCCTCCCGGTGGGTCGCTCCCATTAACCGACCCACGTGGTTTTCGCTGGTTATCGTATGCTTTGCATTTGCGCAGGTGAATTGCATATTTGTTAGAATGGCGTTAACCATAGGTATACACTGTGCGATGCAGTTTATTCTCAATTGAGCGCATGACCTGCGAAAACAACCTCCTGTGGCACCATGTGGCCACGGGCGCGAAAACGGGAGATTGACGTGTACGATCGACGACTTGAGGCCATATCGGCCGCTGCGGAGCTGGGAAGCTTCTCGCGTGCGGCGGCACAATTGCGCGTGTCGACTCCGGCGCTCGTCAAGCAGGTGTCGGGCTTCGAGGCCGAGTTCGGCATCACGCTGTTCGAACGCTCGCACTCGGGCGTCAAAGTGACGCCGGCCGGCGCACTACTGGTGGACGACGCGCGCTCGATCATGCGGCAGTCCGAGGACGCGCTGCGCCGTGCCCGACGCGCGGCGGGCGATGGCGGTGCCGTGCGCCTGGGCGTGTCGATGATGTGCCCGGGGCGCCAAACGCTGTCGATGTGGTCGGGCATCCACGATCTGGAACCGTCGCTGCGATTTGAAATCGTGCCGGTAAGCGATCTCTACGACGAGCGCGAGACCGTCATGCGTAGCTTGGGCCGCGAGGTCGATGTGGTGCAATCGAGTTTTTCTACCCCACGCTGGGGTGATGCCTGCCAAAAGCTCCGCATTGTCAACGTGCCGTTTTATATCGATCTGCCGCGCACGAGCCCGCTGGCGCGCAAGAATCGCATTACGGTTGCCGACTTGGAGGGTATGCGTCTGCGCGTACTGCGCCACGGCAACGACGCCATGGACAGCCTGCGCATCGATCTTTTGGCCGATGGCGGCGTGGACGTGATCGACGTGGACAGTTTTGACTTTGCGCTCTTTAACGAGGCGGAGGAAAAGGGCGACGCGGTGCTCACCTGCGGCGCATGGTCGGGCGTGCACCCGGCTTTTGTAGGCGTGCCGTTCCTATGTGGCCGCGAGGTGCCGGTCTTCTTGCACTACCCGCTCGAGCCCACCCTCCAAGTACAAAAATTCGTCAACGCCATGGCCCAACTCCTCAACTAGCTCATTTGGCGCGGGTAGTCTTTTTGGGACGGGGCTTTTTTAGCTACTTTTGCCGCCCTGCCTGCGCACCCTCAAAGTAGTCAAAAAGCCCCGTCCCAAAAAGACTAACAAAACGAGGCCCTGGCCAAACGGCCAGGGCCTCACTAACCTTTATTCCGTTTTAAACAACGGGCTGATTGCGCGCAGGAGGGTGCCCCGGAGCGGCGGGGTATTTCCTCCGCGCGCAGTTTCGCAGCGAAGCGAGAATGTTTGAGCACGGAGGAATTACCCCGACGCCCCGGGGCACCCTCCGTCAGTAACCGTTCCTACTCCAGCTCAAATGCACCCGTGTACAGCTGGTAGTAATACCCGCGCTTGGCGATCAGCTCGTCGTGGTTGCCGCGCTCGATGATGCGGCCGTGATCCAGACAGATGATCGCGTCGGAGTTGCGCACGGTGGACAGGCGGTGCGCGATGACAAACGTCGTGCGGCCCTCCATGAGCTTATCCATGCCCTCCTGCACGATGGCCTCGGTGCGGGTGTCGATACTCGACGTAGCCTCGTCCAGAATCATCGCCGGCGGATCGGCGACGGCGGCGCGGGCGATCGAGATCAGCTGGCGCTGGCCTTGCGACAGCTGTGCGCCGTTGCCGGTGAGCATGGTGTCGTAGCCGTCGGGCAGGCGGGTGATAAAGTCGTCTGCGCCCGCGAGCTTGGCCGCTGCGATGCACTCCTCGTCGGTGGCGTCCAGGTTGCCGTAGCGGATGTTGTCCATCACGGTGCCGGTGAACAGGTTCACGTCCTGCAGCACGACGCCCAGGCTTCGGCGCAGGTCGGCCTTGCGGATCTTGTTGACGTTGATGCCGTCGTAGCGGATCTTGCCGTCGGCAATGTCGTAGAAGCGGTTGATGAGGTTGGTGATGGTCGTCTTACCGGCACCGGTGGCGCCGACAAACGCGACCTTCTGGCCCGGCTTGGCAAACACGGACACGCCGTGCAGCACCTCGTGGTCGGGCGTGTAACCAAAGTCGACGTTATCCATGACCAGGTCGCCGCGCAGCGGTACGTACTCGATCTCGCCGGTTGCGCGGTGCGGATGCTTCCATGCCCACATGCCGGTGTGGTGGTCGGCCTCCTCGAGCTCCCAGGTTTCGGGGTTCACCTGCGCGTTGACGAGTGTCACGTAGCCCTCGTCGGCCTCGGGCTCCTCGTCGATGAGCTCAAAGATGCGGTCGGCGCCGGCGAGGCCCATGACCACGGCGTTGATCTGCTGTGAGATCTGGCCGATCTGTCCGCAGAACTGCTTGGTCATGTTGAGGAACGGCACCACGACGGCGATGGACAGCGCCATGCCCGAGATGCTCAGGTTGGGCACGCCCAGCGCCAGGAAAATGCCGCCCGCCAGTGCGACCAGCACGTAGAGCAGGTTGCCCAGGTTCATAAGGATGGGCATGAGGATGTTGGCGTACATGTTGGCCTTCTGGGAGACCTCGAAGAGCTTTTCGTTGCGCTCGTCAAAATCGGCCTCGGCGGCAGACTCGTGGCAGAACGCCTTGACGACCTTCTGGCCGTTCATGACTTCCTCGATATGGCCCTCGACCACGCCGAGCTCGGTCTGCTGCGCAATGAAGAAGCGCGCGGAGTTGGAGCCGAGCAGCTTGGTCATAAAGGTCATAAAGGCGACGCCGGCGATGATGACCAGGCACATCCACACGCTGTAGTACAGCATGATAAAGAACACCGTGACGATGATGATGATCGTCATGAGCAGGTTGGGCAGCGACTGGCTGATCATCTGACGTAGCGTGTCGATGTCGTTGGTGTAGTGGCTCATGATATCGCCGCGCTGGTGCGTGTCGAAGTAGCGGATCGGCAGGTCCTGCATGCGGTTGAACATCATCTCGCGCAGCTTCTCGAGCGAGCCCTGCGTGACGATAGCCATGGCGCGGTTCCAGAAGAGCGAGGACAGGACGCCGACGCCGTAGATGCAGGCGAGGGTGGTCACGAGCTGTGCGATTTTGGGCTGCGCGGCTTCCCAATCGCCCGACTGCCACGATTCGCTAATAATTTGCAGGGCGCTCTGCAGGAAGGTCGCGCCGATGGAGTTGATGATGGCGCAGAGCACCACGCCGGCGACGACGAGGGGCAAAAGCACAGGATAGAAGCCAAAGAGCGTCTTGATGAGGCGCGACATGGTGCCGCCCTTGCGGTTGAGCGCGCGCTCGGCGGTCGTTGCCTTACTCATGTGCCTCGCCTCCTTCCTGGGTCTGAGCTTGCGTTGCGGATGCCTCGGTGTCGGCCTCGACGGCCCCTTCGCCCTCGGCAGACATCTTGTTTTGAGAGGTAAAGGTCTCGCGGTAGATCTCGCTCGTCTTGAGCAGCTCTTCGTGGTTGCCGATCTGTGCGATGCGGCCGCCCTCCATGACAATGATGCGGTCTGCGTCCTGCACGGAGCTGATGCGCTGGGCGATGATGAGCTTGGTCGTGTTGGGCAGATAACTTGCCAGACCTGCGCGAATCTTGGCGTCAGTCTTGGTGTCGACGGCGCTGGTGGAGTCGTCCAGGATCAAGATCTTGGGGCGACGCAGCAGGGCGCGTGCAATGCACAGGCGCTGCTTCTGACCGCCCGAAACATTAGAGCCGCCCTGTTCGATCCAGGTGTCGTAGCCCTTGGGGAAACCGTCGACAAACTCGTCGGCGCAGGCCAGATGCGCCGCCTCGCGGACTTCCTCGTCGGTGGCGTTCGGGTCGCCCCAACGCAGGTTCTCGGCGACGGTGCCGCTAAACAGCACGTTTTTCTGCAGCACCATGGCGACCTGGTGACGCAGCGCGTCCAGGTCGTAGTCGCGCACGTCCACGCCGCCCACGCGCACAGCGCCTTCGGTGGTGTCGTACAGGCGGGCGATGAGGTTAACGAGCGTGGACTTGGCCGAGCCGGTGCCGCCGATGATGCCGATGGTCTCGCCGCTCGTAATGTGCAGGTCGATATCGTCGAGCGCCTGGCGCTTCGCATGCTTGGAATACTTAAAGCTCACGTGGTCAAAGTCGATGGAACCGTCGGCAACCTCGAGCACGGGCTCGGCGGGATCGGCGATCGTGGGCTCGGCGGCCAGCACCTCGGCAATGCGGTGTGCCGATTCGTCGGCCATGGTCACCATGACAAAGATCATCGACAGCTGCATCAGGCTCATGAGAATCTGGAAACCATAGGTAAAGGTCGAGGAGAGCTGGCCCACGTCGAACAGCGTGCCCTGGCTCGTGATGATGAGCTTGGAGCCCAGGTAGATGATGACGACAAACGCGCCGTTGACGCAGATGTTCATCATGGGGTTGTTAAAGGCGAGCAGCTTCTCGGCGCGGGTGAAGTCCATCTGGACGTCGCGCGCGGCGGTCGCGAACTTCTCCTTCTCAAAGTCTTCGCGCACATAGCTCTTGACCACGCGCATGCCGGTGACGTTTTCCTCGACGGACTCGTTAAGGGCATCGTACTTGTGGAACACGCGCGAGAAGATGGGGCGCACCTTAAAGATGATAAAGAACAGTCCAAAGCCCAGCAGCGGAATGATGACCAGGTAGACCATGGCGACGCTGCCGCCCATGATAAATGCCATGGTAAAGGCGAAGATCAAGACCAGCGGCGCGCGCACGGCGATACGGATGATCATCATAAAGGCCTGCTGAACGTTGTTGATGTCGGTGGTCAGACGCGTGACGAGTGAGGAACTCGAGAACTCATCGATGTTGGCAAAGCTGAACGTCTGGATCTTGTAGAACAGGTCGTGACGCAGGTTCTTGGCGAACCCGCAGCTCGCATGGCTGCAGGTGACGCCGGCCGCGGCGCCAAAAGCAAGCGACGTCAGCGCGATGAGCACCAAAAAGCCTGCGGTGGGAAGCATCTCGGCTACGGTGGCGCCGTCTTTGATAGCGTCGATCAGGTTGGCGGTGATGAATGGAATCAGCATCTCGCAGAGCACCTCGCCAAGCACGAGCAACGGCGTGGCAACGGTGACTTTCATATAGTCGCGGATGCTGCCCATGAGGGTTTTAATCATCCAGTTCCTCCCAGGTTACGCGGATTTTATCGAGCATTTCGGCGAGGTCCTCGCGCTCGTCATGGGTGAGCGCGCTAAAGGCCTGCTCTCTAAAGCGAATGCGGGCTGCCTGGTCGATGCGGGCGTTTTCCCGGCCGGTTTCGGTCAGGCGAATGGTGAGCTGCCGTCGATCCTTGGGGTTACGGCTGCGCTCGATGAGGCCGTTGAGCTCGAGCTTGGACAGGATCTCGGAAAGCGATCCCGGCTTGAGGTCGAAGTGCATGCCGAGCTCCTGCTGCGACATCTCGCCGCCGGGTTGCTTGGCCAGCAGGCAGATGATGGGCGCCTTGCCGGACACGCCTCCGCCATGAAAATGCATGTAATGGCCGCAAAAGCCCAGGCCGCTCAGGATGCGCTTGGCGAGTTTGTCTTCGGCGCTGACCGCTTCGGGTACATCCGCCGGCTGTGACGGGTCGCCGCCGGGCTCGTGCGAACAAAGGCTAAGAGGTTCATCGCACATGAATTAGTGCCGCTCCTTTCTTTATTTAGGTAGTTGAATTGTTTTGTGCCTAACTAATCTAGGAGCATGAGAAATGAATGTCAAGGTACCAAACTTATTATGTTCGAGCGGCACTTGGGGACACTCCTTGCGCCATTTACCGGTGATTCGTAGGGGGGTGTTCCTATAGTTTTGTCAACTGGGAAATGCTCT
>JAQDWB010000015.1 GCA_027673765.1 Coriobacteriaceae bacterium AM113-163 | reverse complement strand
GACCTCGGGACGCTCTTACACCACGTCTGCGCGCGCCACCGCTGTTTTGGCCCAACGAACGGAATTTTGGGGCCATTTGGCTGCTACTAATATGGTGACAGTACTCATATTTGGACTTTTTTGCCCACCGGCTTCCAGGTGGCCCTGGAAAACGGGCCCGGATGGCGAGATCCGGGCCCGTCGGGAGCTGTCGCGCGACTAGGAGCGACGCTTCACGACCAAAGCCAACAGCAGAGCCGCTACGCCGGCAGCAAGCACGGCGCCAGCCATAACGTACGCGCTATCGCCGGACGCAGGCAGGGCGGACTTGCCGTCCTTCTTCTTAGGCTTGGATGTCGCAGTCGTAGTGGTGGTGGTAGTGGTGGTCTGGCCAGGAGCGGGCTTGGCAGCCTCGGCGACCGTAAAGGTCGTCTCGGCCGTGCCCGTGCTCGAAACCACGCTCAGCTTATGCTCACCTACGCCGAGCGTATTCAGGAAGCTCGCCTTGAGCGTCACGATCGTAGAGCCCTTGGTGAGCTCGTAGTTCTCGGCCGCGACCTCCTTATCGTCAACCAGCACCTTCTGGAAGAACTCGAGCGGCGCGCTCGAGCGGAAAGTCAGGTCCTTGGCGGCCTCGACCACCATCGTCTGGCCCTTTCCGTCGGTGATCTCGGGCTTCAGAATCGCGATCTCCTCGGTCTTGCCCTTCTCGCGGCAGACGGCGCACTCCTGATGCTTCTTGCCCTTGGCCTCGACCGTCGCCGGCTTGTCGACGACCCACTCAAAGGTGTGCTCCGCCTTGTCGATGACCTCACCGCAGCGGCAGACATGCCAATGATTCTTAGCGTCGTGCGCCCAGCCAGAGCCGTCGGGCTCGTGCTTGAGGACACCCTCGACCGTCACATTCACGTCGCCCTCGACATCCTTGAGCTCATAGGTGCCCTTGTCGGAGAGCTCGATGGCCTTACCGTCGACCTTGACGGCGTAGCCCTTGCCCGCAAAGTACGCGCTGTCGATGCTCATGGTGAGCGTTGCGGTCCCATGCCAATCAAGCTCGGTTGCCGTCGAGGTGAGCGCATAGCCCACCTGATTGCTCGGCAGTGTCACGACCAGCTTGGGACCGGCCGCCACGGTAACCTCGGTGGCGGAAGAGGCGTCGTAGTTGGCCTTGGCCTGGTAGCGCACCTCATACGTGCCGGCGGCGAGTTCATTGAGCTCGGTCACGCCCTCGTCCACGGCCTGATACTCGGCGGCATCCTTGGCGCGCCACTCCATCGTCGCGTTAACGCCCACGATCTTGCCGTCACGCTTGCCGCTCACGGTCTCGGCCTCGGCCTGGACCACCGGCGCGCCCTGCGCGGCGTTCTTGATGGAGAACTTGCACGTCAGGCCATCGGTCGGCAGTGCGTAGTTGCCCGCTGCCTTGCCCGTCAGCGCGGTGAGGGTTGCCATGTAAGAAGCGCCGACCTCGGTCTGGGAGCCTTCGACGGTCGCACCAAGGTCATCATCGTCGACGACGTTGGCGAGCGTTGCCTCGGGGCAGTGCTCCCTGCCGTCGTAGACAAACTCGCTGGTACCCCACGTCGCGGCGAGCAGGCGCTGCTTGATAGTGAGCACGCCATCGACGAACGTGATGTTGTAGTTGGGGTTGGCGTCCTTGTCCTGCGTCAGGTGCAGGGTATAGCCGCCCTCACGCACACTGTCGTCGCCTTCGCGCTCGATTTCAATGCCCTGGAGGCTCTCGCCCTCGACAAGCTTGCCGGAGGTGATCGCCCACGTAAACACGGGGTCAGCCTCGCCGTAGGTCTTAGAAGCGTCCTGGGCGGTGACCGTAATCGCGCACGGCTTGACCTCGAGCTCAACCTTGCCCTCGGCGGTCGCACCGTCAATCGTCACCTTGTAGGCGACGGTCAGTTTGCCGACGTCGCGGATCTCGGGGGCCTTGGGGGACCAGTTCTCGCCGTCGGTGCTGTACTGAGCCGTCGCACCCTCGGGAAGACTCGTCGCATCAACCGTGTGATAGTCGCCGTCGTACTCACCAGAGTAGCCGACGATGGCAGCAGCCGGAATCTCGACCTCGGCAAGCTTGTGACCGCAGACCTTGCACTTCTGTTGCTTGGAGCCCTTCTCGGTTGCCGTGGGGGCCTTGACGACGACCCACTCAAAGTCGTGCTCGGCCTCGTCGATCTTGCCACCACAGGCGCACTGATGCCAATGCGTATCGTCGTCGGAGAGCCACTCATCGCTCACAGCCTCGTGCTTACGCACGCCCTCGACGGTGATGGTGGTCTTCTCCTCGACATTGCTCAGGACGAACTTTCCATCCTCGCCCTTCTCGAGAACAACGCCGTTCGCCTTGACGACAAAGTCGTCGCCCGCGTAGTAGCCATCGGAGATCTTTACCGAGAACTCCACGCTTTCGTGCCACTGCAGTCTGTTCGGGCTATGCCAGTCTATCGAGTAGGCGTCATTCTCACTAGAAAGGGTGACCCATAAGTACTTACCGTTGTCGACATGCACTTCCACAGGCGCGGACGGCATGTAATTTTTAGTCTCGGCATACCAGACCTGGTAGTCGCCAGCGGCAAGATTCTCAATCTTACCGTCTTCGGAAACCATGGTCTCGCCATCGGCGTCCCCGGCTTCGGTGCGGAACAGGCGGTAGGCGACGCCGCCGTGCGCGCCTTTAATCTTGCCGTCGCACTTGCCACGGATGGTTTCGGCGGTAGCCTTCAGGCCCTGAGGCTTCTCCTGCTCGGCCTTATAAATCGTGTAGGTATACTCAAGGTTTTCGGTAGGAAGGGCATAATTCTTGATGACCTCGGGGTCACCGGCGAGGCCCGTCACCTTTGCCAGATAGCTACCGGCATCGATGCCCGTCGCGTTCTCGACCTCATAGGAAACCTTACCCTCGTCACCCTCGGCAACATTGCTGACCGTGACCTTGGGGCCCTGAGGCTTGCCGTTATAGGTATAGCTTCCGATCTTCCAGCCAATACCGAGTTGGCGCGGGGTGATCTCGAACGTACCAGTCTGGAGCGTCGGAGCATAGTTTGCCCGCTGGATCTTGTCCCACTTGTCGCCGACCTTGCTCTCCTCAATCGCCAGCGTATAGGTGTCCACGTTCTCGCCGGCCTCGCGGTGAATCTTAAGCCAAGAGAGCGGGTGGCCCTTGAGGATCGTGCCCTCAACAGCCTCGAGCTCAAAGTCCGGATCGTCATAACCGTACACCTTCGAAGTATCCTTGGGCCTCACCGTCACCGGACGGGGATCGACCTTAAGTACGACTTCGCCCTCGCAGATGTCACCAGACGTGAGGGTCGCCTTAAACTCAACGGTCTTGGAGCCGGCATCGCAGATGAACGGAGACTCGTCGCTCCACTTCTTCTCGCCCTTCTCGCGATACTGGATAGATGCGACCGTCTCGGCGTTAACCGTCACGCCATGCTTTTCGCCGTCGTAGATGTCCGAGTAACCGGTGATACCGAAAGCCGGAATCTCGATAGACTCGCGCTCGTAGCCGCACGTCTTGCAGCGCTCGTGCTTGGAACCGGGCTTATCGGCCGTGGCGTCCTGGTCGACGACCCACTCAAAGTCGTGCCGGGCGCGGTCAACGTCCTCTTTGCCACAGGTGCAGGTGTTCCAGTGTTCGGCGTCGTCGTGCTTCCAACCACTACCGTCGGCCTTCTTAGGGCCGTCCTTGACCTCAACCGTCAGGGCCTCGGAGGCGTTATGGTTACGGTCGGCCTTAAGGCGAACGCTGTATTTGCCAGCGGCGAGGCCCTTAACCGACGTCTCGCCTTCGGCAATCCGCTGATAGTCGCTGGCAACCTCGGCTTTCCACTCGTAGGTGTTATCAATCCCGTCGATGCTGCCATCCGCCAAGGCATGCCCGGTCGCGGCCGTCGTCTTGACGTCCTTGGGAGCGGCCTGTTCGGCGGGAGCGATCTTAATCTTAAGCTCGCCCTCCACCGGCACGTAGTCGGGTGCGGTAATACGGTACTTAATTGTCTCGGCACACACGTTGTCATAGACATCGCGCGTGACATTGGTATAGGAGGGGATTCGGTCTTCGTACAGCAAGCCACCATCGACGCTATATTCGATCTGCATGCCCTCGGGGGCGTTGTCGACCGTCACCGACGGCGAGTAAGCCTTACCATCATAGGTGCCGTCAAAGCCCTTGGCCTGAACATTCTCGAACTGCGTGCCGAAGATGCTCCAGTAGAAAAACTTGCCGTATGCAAAGTTTCCCAGGCCCCAAGCCTGGCTCCTATACGCACCGGGATCTTTCTCCGAAACCGATTCGTTCCAAGCGAAACGCTCGAAATCGACGCCCTCTTTAAGCTCGATCCATTCGTCGCCAAGCTTATACGTCACCTTAATTCGAGGCGTTATCTCCTCACCCGTCCACTTATAAGACGGTACGTCGTTGAGCACGTCACCGTTGCTGAACCTGACGTTATCCTTCAGCTTGTCGTAGCCAATGATTTCGACCTTGCAAAGATTCTTGCGGTTGGAGTCCTTCTCTGCAAGCGAGGCGGGGTTGATCTTGAACACGCGCTCGAGCGTAACATCGCTTTGCCCCTCGATGGCAACCGTCGCTACCACGCGATAGGTGCCCGCATCGCACGGCTGCGACCCTTCCATCTCGATGCCCTGGGGATTATTGTCATCCACGCCCCAATAGAACCGCGCGCTCACAATCTTTACCTTGCCCTGGGCTACAGCGTTGTCCTTTTGAGACGGCTTAGTCGTAGCAAGCACGGCGTCGCGCTGTTTGCCGTTGTAGGTAAAGCTCAGGTCGCCGCTCTTGGACGACATCAGCGAAATCGTCTCGCCGTCCCTGGAGTAGACACAGTGTGAGGCCTCATACTGTCCGTTGCACGTAGCCGCGATGCTGTACCCATCCTTGTTGGCGGAATAGGTCCACTCGTGCTCGTGCTTGCGATGGATAACCTTGACCTTGCCATCGGTAACGTCGTATGCAAGGTCGGCATTAGCAAACTTGAGCCTGCTCGCAAGATCCTCCTGCGAAAGATCGCTCGTGCCAAGGTTCACATACTCATAGTAGTAGTACTGCTTATTGGACTCGGGATCGAACTTGGTATCGTCGACAGACAGGACGGCTTCGCCCGTAAAAGACTTATCGACGTGAACCTTGCCGTAGCTACCGACATCGGATGCGTCGATGCCCTTCGCCTTAGTCGTGGTGACCTTCGTGTTGCCGGCGAGTGTCACAGAACCAAGAGCGTAAATCGCGCAGCGCTGCGAGTCCTGAATGTCGAGTCTTTGCCCGTAATCACTATAATAAGGAGACACGTATGAATCGTCGATAGTCGAGCTCTCGATGGTGCAAGAAGCGTCTTTCGCCACCGCAATGCCGCTTGTCATATGCATCTTGTAGTCAAAATACATGTATTCGCAGGGGCCATTCCACGAGGTCGTGCCCGCACTTGGCTTAGATCGAATACTACAGTTCTTCACCGACAGATCAGCATTCCTGACAACAATATTGCCCGAATGCACATGATTGTCCTCGACCTTCAAGTAGTCGCACGCGATCATTGACTGGTAATTGTTTTCGAACTTGCAGCCGTTCAATGTCACGCGGGGCTTGGCGTTTCTTCCGACCACGCTCAAGGCGCCAACGCAGTCGTCGGCGTTGTTGCTAAAGGTGCAATTGGTAAAAGTTGCATCAACCGCAACATGGGAACCACGAATAGTCACCGGAGCAGGGGATGCAGTGTAAGTGCTCTTGTCGTTGGAATAGCTACTCCGGCCATTCTTTACACAATTCCAATTGCTGACATTCACGTTCGTGAAGCTGGCCGTCTCCCCTCTGCCCATGGTTCCGTACAACAAAATTGCCCGGTCGCACTCACGGTCAAGATTAGAGACAAGCGTCAGATCCTTCACGGTAAGGCTAAGCTTCTGACCAGTATTCGGCTTATCGGCGACATTCCATTCATCACTATCGCCCAAGAACGTCTTGCCATTGCAAACGACCTTTGTCGCGGCGCCCGAGTCGCCGATGAACTCGACGTATCCACCCGTAACTACAAAGAGCGGACGCCTGTAGTACGTCTTATTACGCATATCGGTCAGCGGGCCGCCCAGATATCTGTCATTACTAAAGTACAGGCGGGTGGGGTTCTCCGCCGTGCCGCCTTGGACTTTGTAGTAATCAATATCGACCTGGCCGGTAAGGACATAGTCCTTGCCGGCCTCAAGCACAACAGGCTTATTTTTGTCGTAGTATGACAGGTCATCCTTCGACCTTATTGGAAACGTCGCACCCTGCGGATACGCCTCCGCTACCGTAGGCGTGGCGAGCGTCGTCGCCGCACCCCCAAGCGCCAGCGCTGCAGCCAGCACGCAAGCAGCAAGTCTGCGCATCCCCATCTTCTTCCCCTTCATCGTTCAGCTCCCTTACCCCTATGCTTTCGCGATGTCCGATATCGCTTGGCGCTGGCGGCCGGCATGGTCCCTCGCCAGCCGCCAGCTCAAATTGACATATATATCCATCTGGTATTGTGCAACCGCATGTTTTGACACCCCACCGCTCGGCGCGAGTTGCGTGCCGTGGGGCGCAAATGGAACGCACCCCCGCGGGCGGCGCGTGCACGATGTGGCAAAATCGAGGTACTAAGGGGGCCCAATATGCTCAAAATCATCGCCTGCGACGACGACGTCGCCTTTCTAGATAACCTGCACCGCATGATCAACCGCTGGTCGGCCGAGACGGGTACGGCGGTCGATGTTGCGCTCGTTACGCGCGGCGAGGACCTGCTGGCACGCCATGCCGCATCGCGCGCCGACATTATCATGCTCGACATGATCATGCCGCTCGTCAACGGCATGGACACCGCCCGCGAGCTGCGCCAATCCGATACCGCCGTACGCTTGGTGTTTCTGACCTCATCGCCCGAGTTCGCGCTTGAGTCCTACGAGGTCCGCGCCTTCGACTACCTGCTCAAACCCGTGACCTACGAGCGCGTGGCGCAATTGCTCGACGAGCTGTCGAGCCTGCGTCCGGCAGCGACCGACGAGCTCGTCATCAAGACGTCCTTTGGCTACCATGCCCTGCGCCTATCCGATATCGAATATGCCGAGGCTCGCAACAAGCACGTGGTCTTCCACCTGCGCGATGGCCGCGATATCGAGGCGCTCGAGCCGTTCCGCAGCATCGAGGACCAGCTGGCCCAAAACGCGACCTTCTTTAAATGTCACCGCAGCTACCAGGTCAACCTGCGCAATATCGACCACTTTAACCGCACGGATATCGTCATGCGCTCGGGCGCGTGCATCCCGCTGGCGCGCAGCTGCAAGCAGGGATTCCAGGATGCCTACTTTGCGGCACGGTTCGAGGGCGGGAGGCGCTGATGCTTTCCTCGGCAGAACTGGTACTTTGGGCAATCCACCATGCGACGACATTGCTCTTTGGCGTCTTTGCCTCGGCGGCTCTGTGCGGTGTCGAGATCAACGGCCGCCATTCGCTCGAGCTGGTGGGGGTCGGCGCCGCAACCGGATGCGCATTCGGCCTCGCCAACGCCGTTGGCGGCGAGCTTTTCGCCCGACAGGCCTATCCGCTCGTCGTGCATCTGCCGCTTGTCGTCTACCTGTGCGTACGCTATCGCCTGAGTCCGCTGCTCGCCATCCTGGGCGTTACCAGTGCCTACCTGAGCTGCCAGTTTAGCAACTGGATGGGCATCGCCGCATTCGCCGCCACCGATTCGCAGGTCGCGTACTACGTGGCGCGTATCATCACCACGCTCGGCGTCTTTGCCGTCTTATTGCATTGGGCAAGCGACATCGGCCCCCGCCTGGCGATCAAAAGCCCCACCGAGCTGGAGATTCTGCTCATCCTGCCGCTCGTCTACTACATCTTCGACTACGCCACCAACGTCTACACCACGCTCTTCCACTCGGGCTCGGTGGTAACCGTTGAGTTTTTGGCGTTCGCCCTCTGCGCGTTCTACCTTATGTTTCTTGCCGTCTACCTTCGCGAATACGAGGCAAAGGAAATCGCCGAGCGCGAGCGCTGGATGCTCGCGACCCGTGACAGCGCGGCCATCAAAGAGCTCGAAGCCTGGCGCCAGTCCGGACGCGAGCTCTCGGTTCTCCGTCACGACATGCGCCACTACCTGCGCGGTCTAGCGGCCCTGATCGAAGAGGGTCACACCGATGAGGCACTCGAGCGCATCGACGCGCTCTGCGAGACCAACGACCGCACCGCCGTGCGCCGCTACTGCGCCAACGAAACGGTCAACATTGCGCTCTCGTCGCTCTCCGCGGACATCAACGCGCACGGCATCACCGCCGACCTACGCGCCGCCGTGCCCGAAACCGTCCACGTGGGCGATGTCGATCTGTTCAGTGTGGTATCGAACGCCCTGGACAATGCCATCGCCGCGGCGAGCGCCGCCCCCGAAGGCAAGCGGTTTGTCGACCTGGACCTTCGCTACGAAGACGGTCAGCTTCTATTGCTGGTTTCCAACACGTTTGGCCGTGCGCCGCACATGGTCGACGGCATGCCCGTGGCTCAGCACACTGGGCACGGCTTTGGCACCAAGAGCATTAAACTTGCCGTCGAGCGCATGAACGGCAACTGCCAGTTCCGCATTAACGGCGACCGGTTTGAGCTGCGCGCCGTGATGTAGGGCTGCCGCCAGCCTCGCTACAGCGGTGCAGCCGCCGGGGTCAGCTGCTTAATGTAGGCCCACATGCGCTGCTTGGCGGCCTTGTCGGTGAGCGCCGCCTCAAAACCGTCGAGCGCCAGCACGCGGCGCCCCTGCACATGGGCGACCAGGCCGGGCTTGAGCATGGCGGTGTCAAAGTCATCGATTGCCACAAGCATATCGGCATAGGTCTCGCGCATGACATCGGCCGCGCTGTTGTCCAGCAGCAGCACCGCCTCGGGGTCCAAGGTCTCCAGCGCCTCGCGGAACAGGTCGCACGTCAGGGCCTCGCCCGCCGCGACCGCTCCGTTACCCGCGCCGGCGACGCTTGCCAGCACACAAAAATCCTCGGGGGCATATCCGATGGCGCCGAGCGCCTTGCGCAACGCGGCGCCATCCGCGCCGGCAGCCAGCTCGCCGCCCGAGCACTCGGCTTCATCCAAATCGCCTTTGACCAGCACAATCGGCGAGCACGCGTTGCCCGCGATGCGCACACCGCGATCTGCAAGCGACGCGAGCTCCTGCTCGGTTGCCTGAGCGATGGCTTCTTTTTTCTGGCTTTGTGACGTGGGCATGCGCTCTCCAATCGTTTGCGTGCCCACCATTATATAAAAGAGCCGCCCGCGAGTGGTTGCTTTGCGGGCCGCTGGGTATAAGCACGGTCGTACTGATTTTTACGCGGCCGAGCCGCGTCGTATTATGGAGGTCACCATGGCTGACATTAAGCAGATTACCCCCGAGAACTTCGGCGCTGTCGTCAACGATAGCCTGCCCGTACTGGTTGATTTTTGGGCCCCGTGGTGCGGCCCCTGCCGCTCGCTCTCGCCCATCGTAGACGAGGTTGCCGACGAGCTGGCCGGCAAGTTGGCTGTGGCCAAGTGCAACGTCGACGACAACCAGGACCTGGCCATGAAGTTTGGCGTCATGAGCATCCCCACGCTGATCGTCTTTAAGAACGGCGAGGAGGTCGACCGCTCGGTTGGCGCCCTACCCAAGGCAAGACTTCAGGCACTGCTGGAGAAACATCTGTAATACGCTTGTTACCCATCTGCCGTCCATGAGCGGTTTCGCACCGCTCGCCGGAGTGCCAAACGCAAGGTATGCGACCACGGATAGTATGGTAGATACAAACAGCCCCCAGTGAACGGGTGCGGGTCAGACGGACTCGCACCCGTTTTCTTATGCGGCGGCGCTCAAGGCGGGCGTAGTAGAATCTGAACCACCATATCGCCCCGTACAAAAGGAGATTCCTATGCATGACGTCGGAATGAACATGAGCCAGCTTGCCATGAGCGTCAAGCAGGTCGACGACACCATTGAGCTCGCTCACGAGTGGAGCCATCAGCTGCTGCATGCGACCGAGAACTTTGATATGGAGCGCATTGGCGCCAAGCTCGAGGCCGCCATGTCTGCGCTGCACGAGGCGCACGATGCGCTCGAAGGCTACGAGGAGGCCATCGAGGCAGATCACAACTCCGTCGGCTCTGTGAAACTGGTGTAGCGTGGCCGAGCACGAGCACGAGCACGCGCACGATCACGGTGTGGACGACGATGCGAGCTGCCGCTGCAGCGGCTCCAGCTCCGAGCTGGTCCGCTTTTCGGTCACCGCGCCCGACGACCTGCTGCGCCGCTTTGACGAGCAAATCGCGCGCCGCGGTGACGTGGCTAACCGATCCGAGGCCGTACGCGATCTGATTCGCGCCTCGATCGCCAAGGAGCAGATGCGCACGCCCGACGAGCAGGTCATCGGTTCGCTCACCATGATCTATGACCACCATACCGGCGATCTGACGCGCCGTCTGGACGAGGTGCAGCACGACTACACCGACGAGATCGTCTCGACCATGCACGTGCATCTGGACCACCACAACTGCCTGGAGATTCTGGCGCTCAAGGGTCGCGGCGAGCGTGTCTACGAGCTGGCCGACCGCCTGCTGGGCCTGCGCGGCGTTAAGCACGGCGAACTCACCTGCGCCGCCACCAAGCAGAGCCTGGGGCTGTAGCGGGATTTCCCGCAGCGCACCTGCCATAAAGGGACAGGTTTCAACGAAGGAGGATCGCATGCGACATGTGCATATCCATGTAACGGGCATTGTGCAGGGCGTTGGCATGCGGCCATTTGTGTATCGCGAGGCTATGGCGCATGGCATTTGCGGCTGGGTGCTCAACGCGGGCGATGGCGTGCACATCGAGGCGCATGCTTTGAGTGAGGCGCTCGACGAATTTGTCGCCGCGCTGTCGGAGCACGCGCCTGCCGCGGCCCGCGTTGAGCATGTCGCTGTTACAGACCTGGAGCCCCACGCTTGGGATGCCGACGATGAGCAGGCCTTTCGTATCGTAGCGTCGCAGGATCAGACCGTGCACACGACGCTCGTCTCCCCCGATATCGCCACCTGTGACGACTGCCTGCGCGAGCTGTTCGACCCCGCCGACCGACGCTATCACTACCCCTTTATCAACTGCACCAACTGCGGGCCGCGCTTTACCATCATCCGGTCGCTGCCTTATGACCGAGCGGCCACGTCGATGGATTGCTTTCCCATGTGCCCCAAGTGCGCCGCAGAGTATGGCGACCCGCTTGACCGGCGCTTTCACGCGCAGCCCGATGCCTGCTTTGACTGCGGGCCTCACATTACGTGGCGCGAGGCGGCGGGCGACATGGAGCTCGAGGGCTCGGGAGCGACGCCGGCCGTCGGCAGCACGCGCGAAACCAGCGATGCCATTATTGACCGCTGTGTCGAGCTGCTGGCCAGCGGCGGTATTGTCGCCATCAAGGGCCTGGGCGGATTCCATCTGGCCTGCAACGCCGCCAATGAGCAGGCGGTGGTCGAGCTGCGCCGTCGCAAGCGCCGCAGCAACAAGCCGCTTGCCGTTATGGTACGCAGCCTTGCCGATACTGAACGCCTGTGCCATGTCGATGATGTCGAGCGCGGTTTGCTGGCCGGCAGCATTCGCCCCATCGTACTGTTGCGCCGGCGTGCTGTTGGCGAGGGAGATTCCCCCGACGCCCTTACACTCGCGCCATCCGTCGCGCACGATCTACCCGAGCTCGGCGTCATGCTCCCCTATACACCGCTTCAGCATCTGCTGCTTGCAGCTGCCGCGTCGCATGACATGCACGCGCTAGTCATGACCAGCGGAAACCTGAGCGAGGAACCGATTGAAACTGATGACGGCCTTGCTTGGGAACACCTCGTTGCCGCCGGCATTGCCGACGCGCTGCTCGGCAACGACCGCGCGATTTTCTCACGCTACGATGATTCCGTGGTACGTGTGGTCGACGGCGCCGTTACGCCCGTGCGCCGCGCTCGCGGATATGCGCCTCGGCCGTTGCCGTTGCCGGCGCTCGACGGCACTGCACCCTGCGTGCTCGCCTGCGGGCCGCAGCAAAAAGCTACGATTGCGCTCACGCGCGAAGGGACGAACGGCGAGGCAACCTGTTTTGTGTCGCAGCATATCGGCGATGTCGAAAACGGCGCGACCTTCGATGCCTGGAGCGCCGCCCGCATACGTCTAGAAAACCTCTTTGATCTGACGCCCGCCGCCTTGACATGCGACATGCATCCCAGCTATCTGTCGAGCCAGTGGGCGCGCGAACAGGCACGGGAGCACAATCTGCCGCTTATCGAAGTCCAACATCATCATGCGCACATCGCGAGCGTAATGGCCGAGGCCATCGCCGCGGGACAGCTTGCAACCGACGCGCGCATCCTCGGCATCGCCTTTGACGGCACCGGCGCCGGCACCGATGGGACCATTTGGGGCGGCGAGTTTCTTGTTGCCAGCCTTGGCGGCTTTGAGCGCGCCGCGCACCTGCGCACCTGGGCGCTCCCCGGCGGGGCGGCCTCCGTGCGCGACGCCCGGCGCAATGCCTTTGCCCTGCTCAGTGAGCTCGGCCTGCTCGAGCACCCGGGTGCCGCTCGGCTTTTGGACAGCCTCGACGAGCAAACGCGCAGCGTGACAGCCACCATGATCGAGCGCGGCATCAACAGCCCGCGCACCAGCAGCATGGGGCGTCTCTTTGATGCCGCAGCAGCGATTCTGGGCATCTGCGACAAGGCAACCTACGAGGGCGAACCCGCCATAGAACTCGAAGCCGCCGCCTGGCGCGCGCTTGACGGTAAGCCCGTTCGTCTCGACGGCAATCATACAGGCGTATTCACGTCTGCCGACGACTCCCCCATCTTGGACCCCCGACCGCTCATCGAAGCTCTTCTGAATGGAATCGAGGCAGGCGCGCCGGCCGACCGGCTCGCCCTCGGGTTTCACATCGCCATTACGCACGCTACGACCCACATCGCACGCGAGATCTGTGATCACGAAGGCCTCGATACCGTCGCGCTCTCGGGCGGTGTGTTCATGAACCGGCTTTTGCTTCAGCTCCTTACCCACGAACTCAAAGACGCCGGTCTTGCCGTCTTGATCCCCCACGCCGTGCCCGTTAACGACGGCTGCATCGCCTACGGTCAGGCCGCCATCGCTCGCGCTCGCCTCGCGTAGACAGCATTGCGATAGGCTGTTTTGCCAGCCTGCGCGCCGCCGTCTCACAGGTGTAACGCGTTTGCTCGTGACTCCCGCGAGCGCTACCATCAACTGATGGGTAATTAGGCGCCTATCCAGCGCAAAACGTATAAAAGGGGAACATTATGTGCCTTGCCGTTCCCGGTAAAGTGGTCAAACGCGACGACGACCTTAAGGCGACCGTCGACATGATGGGCATCGAGCGCCCCGTTTCGCTGCGCCTCGTGCCGACGGCACAGGTAGGCGACTATATTCTCGTGCACGCCGGCTTTGGCATTCAGATCGTCGACGAGCAGGAAGCCCAAGAGACACTCGAACTCGTCAATACCATGGCCGAGCTGGCCGAAGAGGACCAGCTCGCCACCAACCCGGCCGAGGCATACTAGTGGCGGCGGCGCAGCCGGTTCGCTCCGGTATCGACTTTTCGGCATTTCGCGACCCCAAGCTGGCTCGCGAGCTCATTGATCGTATTCACGAGCTTGTCGGCAACCGCAGCATCAACCTTATGGAAGTCTGCGGTACGCATACCGTGAGCATTGGCCGCTATGGCTTTCGCTCCATTATGCCGACGGGACTCAAACTGCTAAGCGGCCCGGGATGCCCCGTTTGCGTCACCGCCAACCGCGACATCGATCACGCAATTGCGCTTTCCAACATGGACGGCGCCATCATCACCACCTTTGGCGACATGATGCGCGTGCCCGGATCGTCCACCTCGCTTGCCGCGCAAAAGGCGGCGGGGCGCGACATCCGCATCGTCTACTCTCCGCTCGACGCACTCGACATTGCCGAGCAAAATCCCGAACGCCCGGTCATCTTTATGGGCGTCGGCTTTGAGACCACAACGCCCACCATTGCCGCCGCTATCCTGGAGGCCGACGCGCGCGGGCTCCAGAACTTCTCGGTCTACTGTGCTCACAAGACCACGCCGCCGGCTCTGCGTGCGATCTCCAACGACCCCGAGACCGCCATCAACGGCTTTATCCTGCCTGGTCACGTCGCTACCATCACGGGCCTGGCACCCTTTAGGTTTTTGGTCGATGAGTTCGAGACCCCCGGCGTGGTCACGGGATTTGAGCCGGTCGATATCTTGCAGGGCATCAGCATGCTGGTCCAGATGGTTGTCGAGCACAGGCCCGCAATCGACAACGCCTACCGCCGTGGCGTCAACGCTGACGGCAACCCCGTGGCACGCCAGCTGGTCGAGCAGGTGTTTGAGCCGTGCGACACCACGTGGCGCGGGCTGGGACCGATTGCCAACTCGGGTCTTTCCATCCGACCCGAATTCGCGCGCTTTGATGCCGGCGCCCGCTTTGACGTGCCCATTGAGGCGACGGTCGAGCCGCGCGGGTGCCGCTGCGGCGACGTGCTGCGCGGTGCCATCACGCCGAGCGACTGCCCATTGTTTGGCCGCACCTGCACGCCCGAGCACCCCGTCGGCCCGTGCATGGTGAGCTCCGAAGGCAGCTGCGCGGCGTACTACCGCTACCGCGACTAACCCGGACGCGCCCGCATGCTGACACCACCCACGATTGGAGTTTTCGATATGTCCCGTACTGCCACCGATAGCACTGTCCTGCTGGGCCACGGCTCCGGCGGCCAGATGATGAAGCGCATTATCGATGAGGTCTTTCTGGATGCCTTTGGGTCGCCCGAGCTGCTTGCGGGCAACGATGCTGGTGTCGCCGCGCTGCCCGCAAGCGAGCGAATCGCCATGTCGACCGACAGCTTTGTGGTAACGCCGCAGTTCTTCCCCGGCGGCAATATCGGCCGCCTCGCCGTATGCGGAACCGTCAACGACGTCGCGACCTCGGGCGCTAACGTGCGCTACCTGTCGTGCGGCTTTATCCTCGAAGAGGGCTATCCCATGGACAAGCTGCGCCAGATTGTGCAGACCATGGCCGAAACGGCGCGCGAGGCGGGCGTGAAGATTATCACCGGCGACACCAAGGTGGTCGAGCGTGGCGGTGCCGACGGCGTCTACATCAATACCGCCGGCGTGGGCGAGGTGCCCGCGGGCGTGGCGCTCAGCGGCGCCAACTGCCGCCCCAGCGACGTCATCCTGGTCTCAGGCACGCTAGGCGACCACGGCATCGCCATCATGAGCCAGCGCGAGGGCTTGGCGTTTTCGAGCGCGATTGAAAGCGACGCCGCACCGCTCAACCACCTGATTGCCGATGTGCTTGCCGCAGCACCCGACACACGCTGCTTCCGCGACCCCACGCGCGGCGGCCTGGCATCCACGCTCAACGAGTTTGCCCAGGCCAGCAGCGTTGCCATGGAGATCGACGAGGATGCCGTGCCCGTGCGCCCCGACGTACAGGCGGCATGTGAGATGCTCGGCTACGATGTGTTGCAGGTAGCAAACGAGGGCAAGATGGTCGCCGTCGTGCCGGCCGAGCAGGCCGATGCCGCACTGGCAGCCATGCGCGCCGCGCGCTACGGCGAAAACGCCGCGATTATCGGTCGCGTGCTGCCGCTTGCCGAGGACACCCGCCCCGCCGTACGCGTGCGCACCGGCTGGGGATCGACCCGCATCCTCGACATGCTCGTGGGAGAGCAGCTGCCTAGGATTTGCTAGCGGCTGCTCTGCAAGCTGCCCAGCATCCGGCCACAATCGGCCCGCCCATTTTCACTGGGACGTTGCCCCACTCAAACTGCGGGGAGATGGAAGGGCCCTCCTGCCGAGCTAATCGGCAGGAGGGCCCTTCGCTTTGCAAGACCATACTCCTTGCAGTATTTACCTGGTAGGCAGAGGCTCGCTACGCCGCGCGGCGTTTGGTGTAGACAAACCAGCCGCCGACGGCCCCGATACCGACGATGCCCACGGCAACACCGGCGATGGCAAAGCCGTTCGAGCCCGCGTCCGCAGCCTTGTTAGCGGCGCCGGCGCTCAACGCGGCGGTCTTGCCGGACGTGCCCGACTTTTTGCCGCTCTTGTCTGTCTTGCCGGCGACGGAAGACTCCGTCGAATCCTTCTTGCCGGATTCGGCCTCGGCCTTGGAATCGCCAGCTGCCTTGGCGCCCTCGCTCGAGGAAGCACCGGCCATCTTGGCGGCCACAGGAGCCATTACGCCCGCAAAACCGGCGGTCCCGTTGCCGGCACCGCCGTCCGACCCGGCACCCGGCGTCAGGACGCCCGGCGCCACCGTGGGCTTCTGCGGGTCCTTGCTGCTCGAGCCCTTGCCCGCCGTCACGGCCGTCTTCCAGGCAATCGTCTCTCCCGAGGAGACACGATACGTCGTGAGCGCGCGGAGCGCCTGCTCGGTCGCCATGGCGTTGGCCGCGCCGCCCTTGCTGTGCGCATAGCCGTTGCCGCCGTCCACGCGGTACAGGTCCAGCGCGCAGACCACGTTGGTCACGGCATTTGCAAACCCGTTAACGGGGTTGGCCGGGTCACGGTCGAGCGAAAGCAGCGCGAGGATCACCTGGGCATTGGCCTCGGCAGAACCAAAGTCGCAGGTGCCCGCGCTCATCTTGCCCTTGAGGTAGGAGAGGCCGTTCTCGATGGCAGCATCGACCTTGGTGTCGCCCTCATAGGGCGCCACGGCCTGGATCGCCATGGCCGTCAGGTCCACGTCGCCCAGACGCGTACCCTCCACGGCGTCGTCGCTGCCGAGAAGCTCGCAGACGGCGTCCGCGAGGCTCGCGCGCGTCCAGGCAGAACCGGCGGGTACATCCGAGCCGCTCGCATTAAGCGCCATCAGCGCAAAGATCTTCTCGTTGGCGCGCGTCATATCGGTGCGGCTGCAGATGAGCTCGACCAGGTTGACGCCGTCATAGTCGGTGATGTCCTCGCCGATGGCGGAGAGGGCCAGCGCCACACGCTCGGTCTCAGTCAGAGCGCAGGTCGCACTCCCCCACTCGGCCTTGTGCTTGGCCAGCGAGGCGCGGTAGTTGTCGAGCAGCTTGGAATCGATCTTGCGGCCCGCCTTGGCAAAGTCGTAGATCTCCCACTCGTCGCCGTACTGGAAGGCGTCGGAGCTGCGGCGCACGTCGATGAACGCAGCGGCAGCATCGATGCCCGCCGAGGCGGACTCACTCGTGGCGGGGCTCGCGGCCACACCGGCCACGGTGATGGTAAGCGTCACGGGCTCGGCACCGGCGGTCGCGTCCACCGGCGTACCCGTCGCGACCACCGTGCCGGCCGAAAGCGCAGTCACCGTGTAGTCACTCGAGGCCACGTACAGGCCGTCATCGGGAGCGCCGTCGACGTGCTTCCAGGCGCCCTTCTCGATGCGGTCGATGCCCACGATACCCGAGGCGTCCTTGCCGTCGAGCGTCTTGAACGTCCAGGTGAGGCCGGGTTCGGTCACGCTCCAGCCGTCCGCGTCGTTCTTGCCGGTAAAGGCCAGGTCGAGCTTTTGCGCCGAGCCGGCCTTGAGGTAGAGGCTGTCCGTGCCGGCCGTCACGCTCGCAAGCGGATTTTGGTAAGCATAAGTCACGTCGCACGACGCGCTGATGACCTTGCCATCGGCGTCCGTGTCGGGCAGCGTCGCGGTAAACGTGGTGGTGCCAGCCTTGTACGCCGTGTAGCCGATCTCGCCCGCGGTGGTGTAGGCCGCCACGGCAGGATCGCTGCTCGTCACGGTAAAGTTGTCGCGGTTGGTGGCGTTGTCGGGCGCCACCACCGGGCGTGCGTGATCGGTCAAAAACGCGCCGCGCTCGGAGAGTGGGCTGCGGCCCTGCAGGTAGACGGTGGCGCCGTCCTCGTTATAGCCCATCGAGATGGACGTGGCGGCCACGGCTTCGGACGTCAGCGTCACGCTCTTGGAGCCGGCGCCCGCAGATGCGGCGTCGCGCGGGGTAACGGTAATCGTGGCACTGCCGGCATGCTTGAAGTAAAAGCAGGCCGAGTAGTCGTTGCTGTAGATGGTCGTAGGATCGCTCGAGGCAAAGTGGAAGCGGCTGAACGAGACGGGCACGTACTCGCCCTTATCGGCATCGACGTAATGCACGCGAATCTCGAGGTTGCGCACCTCGGAGCCCTGGACGGTAGCCGCACCATCGGTCACGTTGCTCACGGTGCCGTCGGAGGCACGATACCACAGCTCAAAGTCGTCGAACTGTTTGGCCTTGGCCTTGATCTTGATGGTAGCCACGGTCTGCTCGGAGCCATCGGCCTTGTGCTCGGTGGCGGTCACCGTGCCGGTAGCGTTGTCGTAGATGTAGAGCTCTCCCGTGGACTCGTTGATGCCGATGTTGCCGCGGTTGGCGTCATCGGTGCCCCAGGTGATAGTGCTCGTGGCCGGGACGCCCTTAAGTGCAAAGACGCCAAGTTTGCGGTAGGCGTCCACAGCATCAGGCGAAACCTCGAGCATATGGCCGGCAACCGTCTGGCTGGCGCCGTCGTTGGCCGTGAAGCTCACGGTGTAGGCGTCGTCGGGCGTGGTGTCCTCGGGCGCCTGGTAGCTGTTGCCCGAGCCAAAGACCGGCGTGCCATTTTTATCGATACCCCAGCTGCTGCCGTTGGCGCCGCAGTTGGCGTTGATAAGATCGGCGAAGGCATCGGTGGCCATGTCAGCGGGGTCGACAGCATAGGAGTTGACGAGCGCCGAGGCGGGAGCGCCCATCTTGTTGGTGAGGAATGCGCCCCAGTAGGTGTTGACGAGCTGGCCCGCGCTATAGGTCGCGAACAGCGCGCCCGCCGTGCCCTTGGAGGTCGAAACGCAGTTGGACACGATGCCGCCGTCGAGCGTGCGCGCAAAGCCCGCTACGCCCTTGCCGGTCACGCTCGTGGAGCAGTTGAGCACGGCGCCCTGAACCTTGTTGCCCAGGGGGCCGAACGCCTTGCCGTCCGTCGCCCGCTTCAGCTCGCCGGCGAACGAGATGTTCTGCACCACGCCCGTGGAGGCAACGCCGTCCATGAGCGACTTCACGCCACCGCCGTTGGTGAAGGTGATGGCGTGGCCCTGACCATCAAGCGTACCCGCGAGCATGCCCGTGGGGGCAAAGAAGTACTCGTCGTCGATGGTGATGTCGTTGTCGAGGACGTAGTAGGCGTCGGCGTCGGCGGGCTTGAACTTGTTTTCGAGGTCGCTCTGCGAGCTCAGGCGCACTACGTTCTGCGGCCGAGCCACGGGCTCGGTGGGCTTGGGCTTCTCGAGTGCGGCAATGGCATCGGTAAGCGTCTTGGTTGCAGCGTTGACCTCGGCCTGCTTGGCGTCATCGTTTGCGTAGACGTCTTGAGCGCTCACAAGGGCCTCAGCGAGCTTGGACCAGCTCTCGGCCGTGTAGTCGCCCTCGACCTTGGCGCTGGCATCGTCGATGGCGGCCTTGAGGGCATCCTTGTTCACGACGACCACGGCGCTGCCCGAGACCAGCACGGGCAAACCGCCCTGTGCAGACCAGCTAAAGCCGGTGGCGGGGGCGTCGGTGTTGAGTTTGTCGACCGAAGCCTGGCTCTTGAGCTCGTCGGTCGAGATTTTGGTGCCGAAGGAAGAATCATTGCCAAAACCGCAAGCCTGGTCGCCCGCGGTGAAAAGGTTGTTGACCATAGCACCGGAGCTATACCGGCAAACGAGACCATGAGCGAAAAAGCCCGACATCGATCCGGAAACATAGGAGTTGATTACAGACCCACCGTTGAGCGTTCCCACCAGGCCACCGTAATCGGCCCAAGAGCCGCCATCGCTCAAAGCCGCCGTCGACCAGCACATCTGCACGGTTCCCGAGCAATTGATCGCAAGGGCGCCCTCATAATCGCCCATGGTTGCCCGGCCCGTCACACCCAGATTCTGCACTGTACCGGTCACGCTCTTCGCCAGCGCCTTGCCGTTGAGCACGATGCTGTGGCCCTGGCCATCGAGCGTACCGGCCACGGTCTCGATCTGTTGGTCAGCCTCAAGGCTGATATTCGCCGCGAGCTTCACGACAGCCCCGGCCTCGATGGTGGTGGGCAGCTCATCGGCAGAAGAGACCATCACAGTCTCGCCGGCCTTGGCGACACGCACGTCACGTGCCTGCTGAACATCGGCGTCGTCATCGTCGACGTTCACCGCGGCAGCAAGGCTCTCATCGGCAGACAGAGCGGCCTCGGAGCTCGCCTCGTCCGCCGACGCCTCGGCGCCTTCAGCACCCGTCTGCTCGTCCGCAGTGAAACTCGACTCGCCGGCATTCTCGGCAGCATCCGCCTGCTGCGAGGCCTGGGTCTGCGCCTGCACAGCGATCTCTGCCACGCCCTCGGCAAATGCCGACATACCCGGCATCGACCAGACGAGTAGCACCGAGAAAGCAGCGGCCCCCAGGCGCTTGAGCATAATGTTGTTTCGCGTCACCCGTTCTCCTTCTTTCGCGAACCTGCAATAGAGCCATGGCGAAGAAGGCGGGACAGGCGATACCCCGGCAGCACAAAGGCGCACGTCAGCCACCCTATCGGCAGCAAAACGCACGCTCAGCAGCACCCCTTGTAGACCGGAATCCAGCGGCAAACAGAGAGGCCCTCGGTTTCGAGAAGAGCGCGGGCAGGTAATCTGGCTCGCGGGCGCGCCCGCACACAGTAACCGCCTTGCTCGGGATTCTCACCCGATTCCCCTTTATGCGCTCGCGCGCACCCGTGCTCCGGCTTCTATTTTTTAACGGAGGAAGTGTACGTTACCGCAGGTAAATCGGTCAATGCACTACACAAAAACCGCCATATCCGAGCCATATGGCTCCCGGATAACCGCCTATAGGCAACCTCTATCGCCACCAGGCCGCTGACGAACCAAACCCGCCCACAAGATTGAGCGGCCCGAATGCCCCCGCGGGACTTTTGACCCGCCCATTCCCGGCTGGGCGGCACGCGCTATTATGGTTGCCGTTTGCGTGAGCTATATAGATGGGAGCGTACCTATGGCAGCTTTTTCCACCGTGATCTTTGACCTTGACGGCACCATCCTCAACACGCTCGAGGACCTGGCGGCCGCCGGCAACCATACCTGCGAGATGCACGGCTGGCCCACGTTTGCCGTTGACGCCTACCGCTATAAGGTGGGAAACGGCATGCTCAAGCTGGTCGAGCGCTTTATGCCCGCCGAGTATGCGGGCGACGGCCGTATGTTTGAGCAGACGCTTGCCGAGTTTAGGGCTTATTACAGCGAGCACAAGGAGGACCACACCGCCCCCTACGCCGGCACGATTGAGATGCTCGACCGTCTGCGCGCCGCGGGCATTCAGCTTGCCGTGCTCACCAACAAGGATCATATTTCGGCAGCCCCGCTTATCGAGAAATACTTTGGTTCCGAGCGCTTTGCGCTGGTGCAAGGCCGTGTCGATGCGTTTCCGCCTAAGCCCGAAGCGCCCGTCACACTGCACGTGATGAAGGAGCTGGGCGCCAATCCGGCGACCACGCTCTATGTGGGCGATTCGAATGTCGATGTCCTGACCGGCCACAACGCCGGCCTTAAGAGCGCCGGCGTCAGCTGGGGCTTCCGCGGCCGCGCAGAGCTGGAGGCCGCCGGCGCCGACTACGTTGTTGATACGCAGGACGAACTCGCCGAGCTAATCTTGGGCGAGTAGCGAGCGACACCGCTTAACGCAGCTGCGACAATTCTTCCGCGCGGAAAGCGCATCCCGTTTTGGAGCTCCGGAATGGGACGCGCTTTCCGCTTGAGCCCCATCGGGGAAACCGCATCCCGTTTCAGAGCAATATTCCGGGTCGCGGTTTCCGCAACCCACCCCATCCGGAAACCGTGACCCACTATTCGGCCAAAAACCGGGTCGCATTTCCCGAGCATTTGATGCGGCGTTGATACAAGGAGTGTCCCCAACTGCCGGCAGAAAAGGAACGTCCCCAAGTGCCGCCTCAATGACTACCATGGCAACGCCGCAGGTAGAGGACGGGCAGCGAGCGGGCGCCAGAGCGAACAAATTGGCATGAAAAGAGGACGGCATAGACCTTCTGGTCATGCCGTCCTCTTTGAATGACAAGTTGTCGCTCTGGCGCCCGCGCAGCGTCGAACAGTTACGGCGTTTGGTAAAACGCCGTAACTCCCCTAGCTCATCATGGCATTCATCATCTCGTTGGTTGCGGAATCGTCGGCAGACCACTCGCCATCGTCATTGCAGGAATACTTGAAGGTGACCTTGGTGTCCTTGGTCTTAGCAGCCTTGGTCACATCGACCATAACCTGACCGGCCATCTTGTACAGCTCGTCATCGGAAGGCATCGAATCGAGCGCGGCGACCTTCTCCTGATACTGGGTGGCAAAATCCTCAACGATCTGGTTCATGGACTTGCAGGTAATGGTGACCTCGGCAGTTGCGGTGCCCTTGTCCTCGTCGACCGTCACGTCACCGATCTTGTAGTCAAAACCCTCGAGATAGCTCTTGGCGTACTCCTTGGGATCGATACCCAGCTGCTCGAACTCGTCGCCCGAGGCCTCTTCCAGGCCGGCGAGGAAGTCGTCGCCACCGTTCTTGACCTCGTCAAACTGCGTCGTAAGATCATCGGTGATGAGCTCCTCAACCGAAGGGCCTCCGCAGCCGGAAAGCACAACTACGCACGCGACCAGAACAGCCATCAGGGGCGCAAGCAGCAGCTTCTTCTTCATGACATTCCTCCCAACAAGCGGCACCGCGCTTCCCGACGCGGTGCACGTCGTAACAATAAGGCCATTCTAGCCGCTAACGAACACCCCCGGCAAAGCAAAGGCGCAGTCGGCTCGATTTAACGTCCGAACGGTTTACCGTTCCGCCCAACGCGCAATAAAACGTTCCGCCGCATTGTAATAAAAAAGGGCGGCCGGATAACCCGACCACCCTTGCGCATCCTTATGTTGCCGCAGTTTACTTGCGGACGACCTTGACGATGACATCGCCGGCGGCGACAGCGGAGTCAGCCTCGACGGCGAGCTCGACGTCGGCGAACTCGGCAGTGTTGGACACAGCCACGACGACGCAGTCCTTGTAGCCGGCAGCGGCGATCTTGGCGCGGTCGATCTTGAGCATGGGCTGGCCAGCCTTGACGACGTCGTCGGCCTTGACGAAGCCCTCGAAGCCGTCGCCGTTCATGTTGACGGTATCGACGCCAACGTGCACAAGAACCTCGATGCCGCTATCGGACTGCAGACCCACGGCGTGACCCATGGTGACGGTCACCTTGCCGTCGCAGGGAGCGTAGACCAGATCGTCCTCGGGCCACACAGCGCAGCCCTTGCCCAAAACCTCGCCACCAAAGACGGGATCGGGCACGTCGGCCATCTTGATGACCTTGCCCTTGACGGGCGAGCACAGCACGTCGGCGCCGGCAGAAGCAGAGATGGAGGCCGGAGCAGCGGCAGCCGCGGGCTCAGCCTTCTTCTTGAACATGTCAAACAGACCCATACATTTTCTCCTCTTGATTAAGCGCAACGTTATGCGCATGCCTATGGTGATTATAGTGCCAAATGGTTCAAATGCTAAGGTGGGGACTCGAATCGCGAGCCCGTCCCAAGGCTTTTCCCCGGTGGCACTCATCTTGTCGATTAAGCCAGGCCCTCGGCACCGTTGGACTTGATGATCTTCTGGTAGGCGAAGAAGCTGTCCTTGCGGCGGCGCTCGTAGGTGCCGGTGCCGTCATCGTACTTATCGACGTGGATGAAGCCGTAGCGCTTGCGCATCTCGCCGGTGCCGGCCGACACCAGGTCGATGGGGCCCCACCAGGTGTAGGCAATCAGGTCGACGCCGTCGGCAATGGCCTCGCCCATGGCCTTGACGTGGCTGCGCAAGTAGGCGATACGATACGGGTCGTGGATGGAGCCGTCCTCCTCGACCTCATCGTAGGCGCCCATGCCGTTCTCGACCACCATCAGCGGAATCTCGTAGCGGGCGTAAATCTCGTTGAGGGCGATGCGCAGACCCAGCGGATCGATCTGCCAGCCCCAGTCGGTGGACTCCAGATAGGGATTCTTGCCGCCAAAGGTCATGTTGCCCTCGGTCATCTCGTGATCCTTGTGGGTGCCCACGGTGCCGGACATGTAGTAGCTAAAGGTGTAGAAATCGACCTTGCCGTCGGCGATATCCTGCAGGTCGCCGTCCTCCACCACAAGCTCAACGTCGTTCTCGGCCCAGAAGCGCTTGGCATAGAACGGATACTTGCCGCGCACCTGCACGTCGGAGCAGTACCAGTTCATGGCATTCATCTCCTGCTGCGTTGCGAACACGTCGGCCGGATCGCACGTGGCGGCATAGGAAAGGATGAAGCAATCCATGTTGCCCATCTTAAACTGCGGGTAGTGCTCGTGGGCATAGCGCACGACACGGCCGCTGGCGACAAACTGGTGATGCAGGGCCTGCATACGGGCCTGCGGCGTGGTGTGGACCGCCGAAGCCGGGCCCTCAAAGCCCTGGATCATGCTGGTCCCAAAGAGATTGCCCATGTCCTGGGTGCCGCAGTTGATCTCGTTGAAGGTGAGCCAGAACTTGACCTTGTCCTGATAGTGGTCGAAGACGGTCTGGCAGTACTTCTCAAAGAAGCCGATGAGCTCGCGGCTCGCCCAGCCGTTGTACTTCTCGACCAGGTGATAGGGCATCTCGTAGTGCGACAGGGTCACGAGCGGCTCGATATTGTGGGCGCGCAGGCAGTCGAAGACGCGGTCGTAGAAGGCGAGGCCGGCCTCGTTGGGCTCGGCGTCGTCGCCGTTGGGGAAGATGCGGCTCCAAGAGATGGACATGCGGAACATGTTGAAGCCCATCTCGGCGAACAGCGCGATATCCTCCTCGTAGTGATGGTAGAAGTCGATACCGTCATGATTGGGGTAGAAGCGGTCGGGGTCGATGTCGATCGTAATCTGACGCGGCTCCTTGTAGCTGCCGCCCAGGAAGTGGTCGTCGACGGAAGGGCCGCGGCCGTCCACGTTCCAAGCACCCTCAAACTGGTTGGCGGCGGTGGCGCCACCCCAATAGAAGCCCTCGGGGAACTTGATGTTTGCCATGAGCATCTCCTTTGCATCGCGGTTCGATAAGCCGAGTATCGCCCACGCACGCGACAGGCAGGGGCAGGGGTGCCAAACCCGACACTTCTTTTCGCAGCGGCACCCCGCCGCCACCCCGCCCCTGACACTTCCTGACACCTGCCAAAAAGGGACTGCCAAAAAGGGACAGGTTTATTTTGGTCGGTTTTATCTGGGCAAACGCTGGCGATACGCTGCCGGCGTGCAGCCATAGCGCTCGGCAAACTTTTTGTAGAAGAAGCTCATGTTGGCGTAGCCGACCTCGCGCGCCGCGGCTTCCGCAGTGGAGCCGGCGTCGAGCAGTGTTGCCGCGCGTGTTAGGCGACTCTCCTGCACGAGCTGCATAAACGTGCGTCCCGTCTGCCGTTTGAGCAGCGCGCTTGCGTAGTTGGGACTCAGATGGAGGTGGCGAGCTACGTCCTCGAGCGTACAATCGCAGGCATGGCGCTCGATGTAGCCCACGGCGGCCGCGACCTGCGCCGAGGGAAGTGTAGGTTTGCCCGCTTGCAGCAGTGCGGCCTCATAGCTTTGCATCAGCTCAATCAACAGCAACTCAAACAGCTTCGACACGATCTGGGGACTCGCAGCCGTCGGCTCCAGAAGCTCGCACAGCATCTCCTGCATATATCGGCGCACGCGGCGGCTGTTGCCCGTGCGGAAATGCACATGACCGCGGTGGTCGGTTTCGTCATTGAGGGCATTAATGAGGAACTGCGAGACGGTGCTTGACGGCGACAGGCTCTGCTCTAGGCTGCGGTGCAACATCGGCCGCGAGATGACGATGCTCAGCATAATGTCATGCTCGCCGAGCTCGCCTACGGCATGTGGACAGGCGGCGTCGAGTAAGAGCACCTCGTTTTGGGCAAGCATAAGCTGTTCGCCGTTGACGGTCTGCGGCGCATGCCCGCGATAAACATAGCTGATTTCGACATAATCATGCACATGCTCCGGTACAGGGTTGAAGCGCGAGTTGCGCACGATTGATAGGCCCTCAGGCATGCCTTCTTGGTGCAAGGCCCGCGTCGGGTCACCGATTTTATGGATATGTTTTTCACTGATATTCTGTTGATGACCCCAGCTGAACGCATCATTCCAGTCATAGCGGGCGCCCGCGTGGTAAGCACGCTCGCTGTCGGTCAGCTCGAGCAGAAGGCTGTCTAAACGTGCAAGATCCATGGCATCACAATCGTTGATTCGGTCATATTCTGCTGTGGTTTTGATATTAGCAGGACGGCGCGCTCGGCGTACTCTGACTTCAATCGATTTAAAAGGTTGGTTTTAGAGGAGTGGATATGGCGGCATACGACAACCATGTGCTTCCGTTCTTGTGGCTCAAGGGCGAGGCGCACGAGACGATTACCGAATACCTGGAGCAGATCGCCGGTGCGAACATCCGCGAGGTCTGCCTCGAATCGCGCACGCATCCCGAGTTTTGTCGCAACGGCTGGTGGGCTGACCTGCGTTTTATCATCGGCGAGTGCAAGCGCTTAGGGTTGAAGATCTGGCTGCTCGACGACGCCCATTTCCCCACGGGCTACGCCAACGGCGCGCTTGCGGGCGAGAACGTCGACCCCGCGCTTAAGAAGACCGTGCTCAAACATCGCACGGTTACGGTCGTCGGTCCCCAGCCGTCCACGGTCATCAAGCTCGGCAATCTTATGGATCACACGGAGCGCTTTGTGGGCGCGGCGACTTTCGACGCCGCCGGCGCACCGCTCGACCTTGAGCTCTCCGTTGAGCAGGCCGACGGCACCCCCGCTCGCCTGCGTTTTGACGCGCCCGCCGGCATCACCACCGTCGAGCTCTTCGTCACCAGCCAAAAGACCGGCTTTCGCGATGAGTACATCAACATGGTCGACGCCGATTCGTGCCGTGTGCTCATCGATGCCGTCTACGAGCCCACGTTTGAGCACCTGGGCGACGAGTTCGGCTGCACCATACTGGGGTTCTTTACCGATGAGCCGGGCTTTATGAACGAGAAGGGCACGGCTCTCGACGATGATTCTACCAGCAGCTTTATTGGACGCGGCGATATGTCACTGCCCTGGTCGGACGAGCTTGCCAGCCGCCTGTGCAATGCACTTGGCGAGGACTGGCTCACCAAGCTACACGGCCTTTGGACACGCGAGGCAGATGGTGCCCGAGCCCGTCACGCCTACATGGACATTGCCACGCAACTCTACCGCGCATGCTTTGACGAGCAGATTGGCGACTGGTGCCGCGAGCGCGGCGTCATGCACATCGGACATGTGATTGAGGACAAAAGCTGCCACACGCGCCTGGGCCAGGGCGCCGGACACTACTTCCGCGCGGTCGCCGGGCAGGATATGGCGGGCATCGACGTTGTCATCAACCAGCTCGCCCCTGGCGTCGACCACGGACGCTACAGCTACTTCCACGGCGCGTGGAATATGGAGTTCTTTACCTACGCGCTTGCCAAGCTGGGCTCTTCGGCCGCGCGTCTCGACCCAAAAAAGCAGGGGCGCTGTATGGCCGAGGTCTTCGGCGCCTTCGGCTGGCACGAGGGCCTTCGCGAGATGAAATGGATCGCCGACCACATGCTCGTCCGCGGTATTAACTGGTTTACGCCGCACGCATTTAGCATGGCGCCCTTCCCCGATTGGGACTGCCCGCCGCACTTTTACGCACACGGCAACAATCCGCAATGGCCGCACTTTGGCCAGCTCATGAGCTATATGAACCGTACGGCAACGCTGCTTTCGGGAGGCAGCGCCGCGCGTCCCGTCGCCATCCTGTACCACGCCGATGCCGAGTGGGCCGGCAGCGCCATGCCTATCGAGCGCGTGGCTGCCGAGCTCACGCGCGCGCAGATCGACTTTGATTTTGTGCCCGCCGAGGCTTTTGAGGATGAGGACCGTTACGAGGTTTCGATTGCCGATGGAATGCTTACCATAAACGATTGTCGTTACCAGGCGTTTGTTATGCCAGGAGCTTCATTTATTGGCTCGGCGACGGCGCAGGCCGTAAGGCGCATGATGGCGGCGGGCGTTATGGTCCTCGCTGTCGACGAGGTGTCGAGCGCGCTTTACGACGCCGATGGCGTGGTTGAACTGGGTGAACTTGCAGCGACTCCGCTTGCCGATATGGCGGGCGTGCTGGCGAGCGCTGGGCTGCAGACGGTTGTCACCGACACGCCCCAGCCCTGGCTGCGCGCGCTTCGTTACGAGCGCGCCGACGAGACCTACGTCATGTTGGTCAACGAGCATCCGCGCGAGCGCATCGGCTGCACAGTTAAACTCGCGCAAGGCGAGCGACTTTGCGGCACGCGCCTCGACCTGTTGAATGGCACCGATCCCGTTGTGTTTGACGGAACGCTTGAGCTCGCACCCTTCGAGAGCTGCTTCGTTGCCTTGGAGACGGACGGCGAGCTTGAGTCCGGGGACGGCGCGGACATGGGCTCGAGCGATGCGCTCGCCCTCGACATCAACGGACCTTGGACCGTCGCCCTCTCCCCTGCCGACAGCGGAACCTTTGGCGCCCCGCAGGAACTCGAGCACTTATGCGATCTCACTGCCGAGCGATTCCCCGATGCATGCGGGACGTTCCGCTATCGCACATTGTTCGAGCTGGCGAACGACCTTGCCGATGCCGCAATCGACCTGGGAGATGTCTACGAAGTCGCGACACTTACGCTCGATGGACACCCACTCGGCACACGCATCTGTCCGCCCTATCGCTTTGCCATCGACCCGCTTGCCGCCGGCACGCACGAACTCACCGTCGACGTCATCAACACGCTCGATCATGCGATTCCCGACATCTTCGCCCTCACCGAACCCATCGCCCCGAGCGGCATCCTCGGTCCCGTTACCCTTTGCGGGCAAAACCTGCCAAAATAAACCTGTCCCTTTTTGGCAGGTTTGTTGAGTGTGGGAGTTCGCATGGATATCAAACGCAAGATTTCCGAGGCGCAGGGCCTTACCCCTACCGAGCAACAGCTCGGCATCTCGGCCCTTGCCATGGGCGAAGACGTCCGCGGGCTCTCTATTAAGGAATTTGCCGCGCGCACCAACGTTTCCGTTGCGAGCGTGCACCGTTTTTGCAAAAAGCTCGGCCTCGAGGGATTCAAAGACCTCAAGGTCGAGCTCATCCGTCAGGCAGCCGAGACGGGTAACCGGCGCGACGTGGACATCAACTTTCCCTTCGATGCCACCTCCACTCCTGCGCAGGTGATGGAGCGTATGGAGGGGCTCTATCAGACCACTTTGGCCGAAACGCAGGAGCTGCTCGACCCCACACAGCTCGACCAGGCCGCCAAGCTAATCGTGCGCGCCGGCACCGTGGACATCTACACGGGCTCGCATAATCTGTATCCAGCGGGAATGTTCCGCGATCGTCTGCTTTCCGCCGGCAAAAGCGCGACGTGCCACGACAGTGTCGAGACGCAGGTGCGTACGGCGCTCGCCTCGGGCCCCGACCATGTGGCAATCGTTATCTCCTACAGCGGCCTTGCCCCCAACCTCAGGGAGATCTTGCCAATCCTCAGCAGTCGACATGTCCCGGTCATCGTCATCGGCACACCGCACTGCGCCCGCATTCACCCCGGCTTTGCCGCCTATCTCACGGTGAGCGATCACGAGAGCATGACGCATCGCATCACACAGTTCGCCAGCCACATCGCCGTGCAATACGTGCTCGATTCGCTCTACAGCAGCTACTTTGCCAAAGATTACGCCCGCTGCTCCGAGTTCTTAGAGCGGTCGTTTCCCTACACCCGCCTGCCCGGGCTCAAGTAGCGACGAGCGTGGATTTTCGGACACTAACCTAACGAGCGTGGATAATCTCCCACTTTGAGCCCGCGCACAGGCCAAAACCGGTAGATTATCCACGCTCATTTTGGGTCCCCTGGGAACGCATGAGGAGGGCGGATAGACAGCCGTTATTTGCGAGGCGTCAGCGACGTAAAGAGTCCGTGTTGGTTGCAGTAAAGATATATCCTGCCGCGCCCGGTAATATGGAAGCGCGGCTGCACCGATTGCTCTGGATAGAGCTTCTTAAAGCAGATGCCATCCATAGTCGCATATGCCACAAAGCTAATGTAGTGATCCTTGGTCATGGGATGATCGAGCGTGACGTACCAATCGTCCTCGATGCGCTCGATGGAAAAGGCGTGGTCCGCGTCCGGCTCTTCGGCCTCCTGGGGAAACATCGTGGAGCCACAGCAGCTAAAGCTGCCTTCTCCGAGCGCGTGCACAACGTTTCCGCAGATAGGACAAACGTAAAAGACGCCTTTGAGCATATTGCCTGCACGGTTGGCGTTGGCCCGAATGTCACCAGCCAAAAGCTCAGTCACGCTTATGCCGAGTCTCTGGGCCAAAGGCTCAACGAGGGAAATGTCGGGAAGGCCGCGGCCGGATTCCCACTTGCTGACGGCTTTATCGGTCACGCCAAGGCTTTCCGCCAGGGCGCGCTGGGTGAGGCCGCGCTCTTCGCGCAGCCGCTTGATGACATGCGCTGCCAAAAAAGTATGGGAAGCATTGATTTGCCGTGTCTGGTTCATGGGCTGTCCAATCAAATTGAAGAAATGGAGTGAACCGGTTCGACAGTCAGTATCCATTTGAAGGCCAGGCTCGACAACCTACGCTGCGTAGACATGCGCCAATCGAACGAGCGCGGATTTTTGGACGCTCATCCTGAGTAGTCATTTAAGAACGCCCCCAATGACTACATCAGGAGTGTCCCAAAGTGCCGGCAAAAAAGGAACGTCCCCAAGTGCCGCATCGCCAGCAACGGGAGTGCCGATGTTTTGGTAGCGACAGCGAAAACCCGCCAGAGCGAGCAAGGTGCCTTGAAACGAGGCGGCATTGACCTTCTGGTCATGCCGCCGAAGTTGAAAGGCAGATTGCCGCTCTGGCGGGTTTGCAGCGTCGAGCTGTTACGCGGTTTGGTAAAACCGCGTAACTAACGGACGCCGTACTGCTCGTAGTAGGCGTCGATGGCGGTCTTGAGCTCGTCGTCGATGACAACCTTGCCGTCGATCTCGTGGTTGTAAAGGGTCTCGACGACCTCGGCCATGGAGACGATGCTCGCGACGGGGAAACCGTACTTGGCCTCGATCTCCTTCTGCGCGGTGGTCACGCCGCCCTTGCCGACCTCCATGCGGTTGAGGGACACGATCAGGCCCTTGATCTCGACATCGGCAGCAGCCTTGACCTTGGGATAGGTCTCGTCGATGGACTTGCCGCTGGTGGTGACGTCCTCGACCATGATCACACGGTCGCCGTCCTGGGGCTCATAGCCCAGCAGGTTGCCCTTGTCGGCGCCGTGGTCCTTGGCCTCCTTGCGGTCGCAGCAGTACTTGACCTCCTTGCCGTACAGCTCGTGGTAGGCGATGGCGGTCACGACGGCCAGGGGAATGCCCTTGTAGGCCGGCCCAAACAGGACATCAAAGTCGTCGCCAAAGTTATCGTGGATGGCCTGGGCGTAATACTCGCCCAGCTTCTTGAGCTGATAGCCCGTCACGTAAGCGCCGGCGTTCATAAAGAACGGGGACTGACGGCCGCTCTTGAGCGTAAAGCTGCCGAACTTAAGGACGTCGGACTCAACCATAAACTTGATGAACTCTTGCTTGTAAGCCTCCATGCGGGCTCCTCTCGTAATCGCGTACGTGCCTTCCAGTTTAGCGCAGGCAGGGCGTCGGTGCGGGCGCGCTTTGGGGCCTCAGCATTCTGTAAAGGCTTTGTCAGGGGCAATGGTTTTCCAAACAAAGGGGTTGACACGGCAAACCCCCTCATCAAAAATACGGGCGGATTAAAACGGGTACGAGATACCCAAAGCGCGCCGCGCCCGGCCTTAAGGAGGTGTGCCATGGAAGGCAGTCATAGTCGAAAAACCTGCATGTCGCCCTCGGCACGCCGCGAGGATTCCGCACGCGCATAAGCGCCACGAACCGATCGTCAAAACCACCACAAAGGTGCCTGTCCCCTTTGTGGCGGTTCGAGAGCATGACGTGAGCGACATCTAGGTTTTTTGAAGCAAATACGACACGTACGCTAACTCCCTTCAACAAGGAGGACCCTATGCTGATGCTCAAAACCGCTACGGTACTCGAAGCTATCTCCAAGCGCCGCCGCACGGTGCGCCCTGCCGCTCACACCGGCCTGTCCAAGAACACCATATTCGCCGCCACCCATAGCGCCGAGGACGCCCTCGTGCTGCTTGACGCCAGGGCTGGCGGACTCGGTACCGAGCACGCCGCCGAGCGCCTAGACGCCGTCGGCCCCAACACCATCGAGGCGCCGACCAAGACACTCGCCCGCCGCATCGCCGACGCGTTCATCGACCCCTTCGCCGGCATCCTCGCCGCGCTCGCACTGGTCTCGCTCTACATCGACGTGCTCGCCGTGCCCGAGCCCCAGCGCGACCCCTCCACGGTCATCGTCATCGGCATCATGCTGCTGGTATCGGGCGGCATGAAGTTTATCCAGGAAGCCCGCAGCGGCAATGCGGCCGAGGCCCTCAAGGACCTGGCCTCCAACACCTGCTGTGCCCTGCGCGACGGCGAGCGTATCGAGATCCCCTTTGACGAGCTCGTCCCCGGCGATGTAATCCGTCTCTCTGCCGGCGATATGGTGCCGGCCGATGCCCGCATCATCACCGCGCGCGACCTGTTTGTGATCGAGTCCGCACTCACCGGCGAGAGCGAGGCCGTCGAAAAGACCGCTGCCATCACCGTCGCCGAGGGTGCCGACAGCTCCGCGCTGCCGCTCTCTGCCTGCAAGAACATCGTCTTTACCGGCACCTCCGTGCAAAACGGCACCGCTATGGCACTTGTCGTAGCCACCGGCTCGGACACTTACCTGGGCGGCATCGCCAAGATGCTCAACGGGCGCGGCGAGAAGAGCGCGTTTGACCGCGGTGTCTCGAGCGTCTCCATGTTGCTCGTGCGCCTGATGCTCGTTATGGCGCCGGCGGTCTTTGCCATCAACGTCGCCACCAAGGGCAACGTCATCGACGCGCTGCTGTTCGCCACGAGCGTGGCCGTGGGCATCACGCCGCAGATGCTCCCCGTCATCGTGACCTCGAGCCTGTCGCAGGGCGCCAAGGACCTCGCCCGTCGCCAGGTTATCGTCAAGGAGCTACCGGCAATCCAAAACCTCGGCGCGATGGACGTCCTGTGCTGCGACAAGACCGGCACCCTCACCGAAGACCGCATCGTGCTCGAGCGCTACCTCAACACCGACGGCAACGAGGACGCGCGCGTGCTGCGCCATGCGTTTTTGAACAGCTTCTTCCAGACCGGCCTCAAAAACCTTATCGACCTGGCCGTTATCGACCGTGCCGATGTGACGCCCTCGACCGTCGCGCCCGATTCCATGCTGGGCCAGAGTCTGCGCGACCGCTATACCAAGGTCGACGAGGTTCCCTTCGATTTCTCGCGCCGTCGCCTGAGCGTAGTTGTCGCCGACGCCCAAGGCAAAACCCAGATGGTTACCAAGGGCGCTGCCGAGGAAATGCTCGAGATCTGCTCCTTTGTCGAGGTCGATGGCATCGCTCAGCCGCTCACCGACGAGAAGCTCGCCCAGATTCGCAAGCAGGTCGCCGGGCTCAACGCCGAGGGCCTGCGCGTGATTGCCGTGGCGCAGAAGACCGATCCGCGCTGCGTGGGCGAATTTGGCATCGCCGACGAGTGCGACATGGTGCTGATGGGCTTTTTGGCCTTCCTCGATCCGCCCAAGGCGAGTGCCGCGGGCGCCGTCGCCACCCTCGAGGCCAAGGGCGTGGCGGTCAAGGTCCTGACCGGCGACAACGATCGCGTCGCCGCCACCGTCTGCGAGCAGATCGGTATCGACGCGAGCGATGTCTTGCTGGGCTCCGAGATCGATGCGCTCGATGACGCCGAGCTTGCCGAGCGCGCCGAGCACACCCACCTCTTCGCCAAGCTCTCGCCGCTGCAGAAGGCGCGTCTGGTGCGCGTCATGCGCGAGCTGCTCGGTCACACCGTGGGCTTTATGGGCGACGGCATCAACGACGCCGCCGCCATGCGCGCGAGCGACTGCGGCATCTCGGTCGATTCGGCCGTCGACATCGCCAAGGAATCCGCCGATATCATCTTGCTTCAGAAGGACCTGGGCGTGCTCGAGCGCGGCATCATCGAAGGCCGCCGCACCTACGGCAACCTGCTCAAGTACCTCAAGACCACGGTGAGCTCCAACTTTGGCAACGTACTGTCCGTGACCGTCGCGAGCCTGTTCCTGCCGTTTTTGCCCATGAGCGCCCTGCAGCTGGTGTTGCTGTCGCTGGTCTACGAGATCGTGTGTATCGCGCTGCCGTGGGACACCGTCGATGACGCCTGGACCGCCCGTCCGCGCGCCTGGGACGCCGCGTCCATTAAGGGCTTTATGCTCGAGTTGGGTCCCGTGAGCTCGCTGTTTGACATCGTAACCTTCGCCGCGCTCTTCTTTGTGGTGTGCCCTGCCACCGTAGGCGCAAGCTGGTCCGAGCTCGCCGGGACGGGCAACGCCGCAGGCATGGCGGCCTTTGCGACGCTCTTCCAGAGCGGCTGGTTTGTCGAGTCCATGTGGTCGCAGACGCTCGTGATCCACATGCCGCGCTCCCCGCGCCTGCCGAGCCCGCGCGACCACGCCGCGCCCGCGCTGTGCGTTCTCACCGTGCTGGGCCTGGCGCTCGTCACCTGGCTGCCGGCAAGCCCCATCGCCGATGCGCTCGGCCTTACGACGCTGCCCACGAGCTTTTTCGCGCTGCTCATCGGCATCGTCGCCGCCTACATCGCGCTCACCCAGCTGGCAAAGCGCCGCTACATTGCCCGCCACGGCGAGCTACTGTAGCGCCCGAATTGTGGCGCGCGACCCATCAGGCGGTCAAAAAGTCCCGTCTCAAGTTAAACCACTCATTTAAGCACGTCCCCAATGAGTGCGGCGGAATGGCTCCCCTTGACAGCTTAAAGCCGTCATGCAGGAACCATTCCGTCGCAGCCTTATGAAAGGGACTGGGTTGTAAATGTTGGAGAAGAGCCGTTAGCGCCCAGGGGTCAGGATCACCAGGGCGTCGTGCTCAAAGGGATGCTGAGCCACGCGCACGGTGCCGTCACCGTTGTCGCGAACGGGCAGCTTGGCGACGCGCTTGTCTTCCATGTCGAGAACCGTCGCCGTCCAGCCACGCGCGCCGTCGAGCTTAAACTTGAGCGCCGTGGTGCGCGGCAGGTACGTGACGACGCGATCGCCAACGCGCGCCACACGAATGGCCTCGCGCGCGTCATCGAGGAGCTCCTGCGCCGGAACCACGGCAAGTGCGTCGTCGCCAGCCGTAGCACCCAGGCCGGCAAGCACATGCTCGATCGCGCCAAAGTCCCAAACGCCCGCAAACTGCAGACACTCCTGCCAGCGGAACGGCATATCGAAGCCCTCGCCCAACACCGAGCCCTGGCTCTTGCTAGTCTGCCAGTTCCAAACACCGTGCGCGCCATAGGTCACACCCGCGCTGGCGCCGGCAAGGATCGACGACCACACACTCGCGCGGCAGTCCTGCGCGGTGAAGCGCCAGTACACATTGCGCGACGCACCCATCTGCTCGTAACAAGGCTCAGAGTTGACCATCGGCTTTTTGGGATAGTTGGCGATAAAGTCCTGCGGCAAGTGCCAAGCCTCGGGCTGGCCCTCGTAGTTGTGGCCGGGCTGGAACATGTAGAAGTCCAAGCGGTCCAGGTACCGTGCCGGGATGGTGCGGTTGCCGCGGTTGATATGCATGGTGCGCAACGCCTCGGGCGCGCGATTGACGACTTCGTCGAGGGCATCCTCGTAATAGGCGATCGCCTCGTCGCTGGTAAAGTCGGTATCGCCCGTCACCACGTAAACGGGGTCGAACTCACCCAGGTTCTCGACGACGCGGGCAACGTGGGCACGGACCTCCTCGCGCGGCATAACCTCGGCACCGCAATGCTCGGCAATCTTGGCGCCCCAGGTACCGGGCACGTAGTTGCACCACATAAGCACGAGTGCCGGACGAATGCCGTGCTCGACGGCAGCGCGACACATGGCGGCGGCACGATCCCAGTACGCTTGGTTGGGACAGGACCAATCAAAGTGCACGCCGTCCTCGCTGGCATAGGGCCAAATGCCCAGGTCGGGGCAGCAGCGGTCCCACTGCGGCAGCGTGTTGATCTGCAGCACATTCATGCCCTGCTCGGCACGGCGGGTCAGGTAGTAGTCCCAGTCATCCTCGGCAATGCTCGTAAATGCGCTCCAGCACGTATCGGCAAACCAGAAGAACGGTTTGCCCTCGCACAAAAAGCCGTCCTGGCGACCGTTGACGGTCAGCTTTCCCAAACTCATCTGCATGTCCTTTCGTTTGATAAAGGATTTGCGAACCGCCGGAAACTTTCGCGGTAACCCCGTGCGAAAGCCCCTGCCGCTTGGCAAACCCTCGCGGGCGAATCCCGTCCGCCCCATCAGTCTACCTTGCAAGAAGGGCCCCGCCGGGCTTACGCCTGACGGGGCCCTGTCGTGTAGGTGAGGTCATATGTGACCGAACGGTTTGGCCTTAGGCCTCCATCTCGGCGAGTTCCTCCTTGGAGAAGCCGCAGGCAAAGACGACGGCAGCGGCGATGACAAAGGAGATTGCCATACCAACGATAGCCCAGACGGTGTTCATCTGGCCACCCTGCAGGTAGTTGGTGAAGACCAGGAAGTTGGACGCACCGCCTGCGAGGTAGTAGGTAACACCCATGAGGCCGGAGAACACAGCGCCGATGGCACCGCCGATGAACATGCCGAGCATGGTGCGGCGGAAGCGCATGAGGATACCGAAGAGCGCAGGCTCGGTAACGCCGCCGGCGATGGCGGAGATGACGTAACCGATGGCAAGGGACTTCTCGTCGGGGTTCTTCATCTTGAGGAAGGCACCGAAGGCGCAGCCCCAGACAGCGGCCATAGCGCAGTTGGTGGAAACGAAGACGAAGGGATCGTAGCCGGCGGCGATGATCTGAACCTGAGCGAGCAGGATGACGGGCATGTGCATGCCGCAGACCACGAAGAGCTGCCAGAAGGCACCGAGGACGGCCATGACGATCAGGATACCGATGCCGCCAAGGTCAGCAAGGCCGAAGAGGGCGTTAGCGATCAGCGTACCGATCTCGTTGCCGATCGGGGCGAGGACGATGAAGGCGATGGGGATGGTGACGATCATGGTGCAGAACGGCGTGAAGACCGTGGAGAGCACGTCGGGCATGACCTTCTTAAAGAACTTCTCGATGAAGTAGAGGACGGGCACCGAAAGGATGATCGGCAGGACGGACTGCTGATAGTTGGCAGCGGCGATCTGGATGCCGTAGACGGAGATGATTCCGCCGCCATCCTGGGTGGCGACGCTCACCACGGAAGGAGCCATGAGGGCGCCACCGAGCAGCATGCCGAGCACGGGGCTGGCGCCGAGCTTCTTAGCCGCGGCATAACCCAGGTAGATGGGGATAAAGGTGAACGTGGCCTCGTACAGCGTGGTGTAGAGGAACGTATAGGTCGGGTCGTCGGCCGAGAGCACACCGAGCATGGTGGGGCCGAGGACGGCCGCGATGGTACGGAACAGACCGCCGGCCATGAGCAGCGGGATGAGCTGGGTCATGGAGCCCGACAGATAGTCAAGGATGATGTTCGGCAGGTTCTTGAGCTCGAACTTCTCCTTGGGAGCGTCGAGGTTCTCGTTGACGGCCTCACCCTGCTTGACGCCGGAGATGGCGACGAACTCGGCGAGCACCTTGGGCACGTTCTGGCCGATGATGACCTGGAGCTGGCTGCCGGCGAACTGGCATCCCAGAACACCCTTGACCTTCTTGATCTTCTCCACGTCGGCCTTGTTGTTGTCCTTGAGCGTCAGACGCAGGCGCGTCATGCAGTTGGTGGCGACGGAAACATTCTCCGCGCCGCCCACGAGCTCGAGGACATCGGTGGCAATCTGCTTGTTATCTACTGCCATGGGACCCCTCCCCATATCTTCGTGTGCCAGCCCCCTTGGGCTTAGGCACGCCTTTGGCCCGGCGACTATAACCCCTTACGGTTGCCGGACCCTTGGATACGCTTTTGTAAACAAGGTGTTTACTGAACGTTTACGGGCTTTAGTTTACACGGAGCGCCGAATTTATGGCAATTTTGCCGTCTACAGTCCGGTGAACGGTAGGTAATCGGGGGTGAACGTATTTGAATGGCGGGAAATGGTCTCTTTGACCCTCTATTGATATATAGCCATTTACGTGGGATTTTATTTTGATGAACACCTCACTGATCTGTTAACTCATCAACAGAATCCCTGCTAGAAGCTAGTAAACATATGTTTAGTAGCTCACGACGTGTTCATTTTTGCCGTTTACCGAGTTCATCTGGCTATTCTTCAATTCTAGATTACACTAAACATGTTTAGTTTGTATTGCCGCAGATGCCAGGCATTCGCGGCGTAAGGGAGGCAGCTCATGGAGCTCAAATTGTGTACCTACGCAACCGTCACCACCTTGGGCGACTTTGGCCCCTGGATCAGCAAGGTCGTACTCGACCTGCCCTGCACCGTGCGCGCCAACGACATCGACGCGAACACCTTCCATATATATGTAGAGCGTCACGAGCGCTCGGGCGAGGTTCTGATGCGCAAGGAGCGCGGCGCCGACCATGCCGCGCCCTCCGTGGGTTACATCGACATTCTCGCCGCATATCCGTGCGACGAGAACGGACGTAAGCTCGCCGTGGGCACCCATGTGGCGCTCGAGGTCGCCGAGCAGCGCCTGACCAAGACCATCGAAGGCGGCGTCATGGGCTCGCGCATGCTCGATGACCAGCTGCGCATCACGCAGCTCACAGCTCTTCCCGGCAACGACGGCGACGATCCCACCTGCGGCCTGGTCTTCGACACCTGCCGTGGCGATATCTGCCCCGCGCTCAAAGGCTGGAGCAACGCCACGCAAAAGACCGCCGTCGACGGCATCGCGCTCGAATACGGCTTCTTTGAGCCCACCTTTAAGGCCGAAGACTCGGCATGCTTCAACCCCTTTGCGCCCGAGGCGACGGTCGTGCCCCAAAGAGCACCGCTCGTGGTGTATCTGCACGGCGCCGGCGAGGGCAAGGGCGCCACGCAAGGCGAAGGCGCTACGCGCGCCTATATCGGCAACCGCGTGACGGCCATTAGTCAGGCGCAGATCCAGCGCTACTTTGGCGGCTTTGCCTGGGTGCTCGTGCCGCAGTCGCCCACGTTTTGGATGGACAACGGCGTCGAGCAACTCGGTCGCTCCAACCAGAGCATCTACTCCTCCGTGCTCAAGGCGCTTATCGACGAGTTTGTCGCCGAGCATGTCGACCGCATCGACACCGACCGCATCGTGGTCGCCGGTCTTTCCAACGGCGGCTTTATGACCCTGCGCCTGTGCGCCGACTACCCCGATTTCTTCGCCGCGGGCCTTCCCTGCTGCGCCCCGTGGTACAACGCCACGGACAAGGACGTGGCCGCGCTCGCCAAGACGCCGCTGTGGTTTACGCACTCCAAGGGCGACGAGCTCGTGCACCCGCAACAGACCGTGCTGCCGCTGTTCGCGCGCCTGCGCGGTGCCGGCGCCAACGTGCATCTCACCTACTTTAGCCATGTCGAGGACCTGACCGGCGTGTATCGCGAGGCCGACGGCTCGGCCAAAAAGACGTTCAACCACGGCGTGTGGATCCACCAATTCAACGACCTGTGTTATCAAGACTTCGACGGGGGCAACGTACTCATCGACGGCGAGCCGGTGGGCTGCTGGGAGTGGTCGGCCAGGGTTTCGAGGTAACCATCCCATCGGGGGCTCTGACCTTTAGTTTTGTAAACGTCCTCGCGCATGAGCCCCGCTTATCCTGCTCCTTCGGAGCATCGGATAAGCGGGGCTCGCGCTGCGGAATGTTTACAAAACTAAAGGTCAGAGCCCCCCTAAGTTAACGTTGTTCGAAACGCTGGTCGGCCGCTTCCGGCGGGCCGCCGGGTCGCGGGCGATGGGGGCGTGGGTCCCGTCTTGCCTTGCGCGTAACTGGCTGAATTGATTTTGATTGGAGCTGTTCCTATGTCCCAGAAGTTGACTCGGGTGATTGTTACCACTGATATGGAAGTCGATGATATGAACTCGCTTGTTCATTTGGCTCTGTATCTCAACTTGCTTGATGTTCAGGCTGTGGTGTATACGGCTTCGCAGTATCACTTTCTTGGGGATGGGGTTCATACGCTCGGCGAGGTGAATTCGCATTGGCGGACCAAAGGGCGGCGCTCTTATGAGTGGGCTGTTGTGCCTCATGAACCCGATCCACTGGCAGGGGAGCTTCGTGAGTATCGTCCGTTTCCCGAGCATTGGATTGAGAGCCTCTGGAGCAATGAATATGCCCAGGCTTGGCCGCAGTTGCAGGCAAATGCGGCCGCTGCCGGTGAGCCGCCGTTTCCCACGCCCGCCCAGATAATCGAGCGCACCTTTGTGGGAAATGTTGCCTTTGAGGGTGATGTGCGCGAGGAGACTGAAGGGTCTCACGTCATCGCCGATGCCATCATGGACGATGACCCGCGCACGCTGTGGCTGCTCAGCTGGGGTGGTATGAATACGATCGTTCGCGCCCTCATGAGTATTGCCGAGCGTTATCGCGCCACACCCGAGTGGCCCGCCGTACAGCAGCGGGTCTATCAGAAGGTGCGCGTGATGGGCGTTGCCGATGGCGTGGGACAGGACAACTCGTGGCTCGACCATGGGCGTGAGCTCTTTCCCGAGCTCATCTTTTGGCGTACGCCCTATATGTATGGCAACTATTTCGACGCCAAAACAGCTCAGCCCGATACGCTTCCGCTGTTTAAGGCTCCTTGGCCCGAGCAGAATCTCACGCAGGGCAACGAACCCCTCATGGCACGCTATATGCTCTATGGCGATGGTAAGGTCTACGAAAACGAACCCGAGCGCTTTCAGTTTGGCAAGCATGCCCGCCTGGATTGGGGCCTGGAAGGCATGCCCGCGGTGCAGTTTGAGCGCGGCGACTTTATGGCCGAAGGCGACAGCATGACCTATATTCCACTGCTGCCGTTTGGCCTGCGCGGCATCGACGACCGCGACTTCGATACGCTGCTGGGCCGCATGTTTCTTGATGGACACCCCGATGCGAGCGCGCCCGCCGGTTTTGCCGCCCTCGGCACGCCCGCAGACGACAATCTCAATCCCTACCTGCGCGCCTATCAGGAAGACTTTGCCGTCCGCGCGCAATGGTGCGCCCATGATCCGGCCATCTGCTCGCATCCGGCACATGTTGTCGAGGTCACGGCCGACCGCAGCGCCGCAGCCGGCGAGCGCGTCGCCCTTGCGGCAACCATCGTCGACCCCGACGACAAGGGCTTCGATGCACATTGGGATGTGGCCGTAGACCCATCGAGCTATGCAGGCGTCCAGGATCTGTCGATGTGGCAAGAATGCACGGTGGACACCGCTTTCATCGTGCCCGCCGACGCGCAGCCCGGTGACCGCTTCGTACTCACGCTTACCGTGCAGACGCGCGCCGAGCGCCCCTGCAGCCGCTACGCCCAGGTCGCCATCACCGTCGCGTAGCAGCGACGGCGCTCACACTCAACAAGAAGTGCCCCCAAGTGCCGGCCAAATGACGAGAGTGGATAATCTCCCACTTTGAGCCCCCAAACAGGCCAAAAACGGCAGATTATCCACTCTCACTTTGGGGCACTCATTGGGGACAGACTTAAATGAGTAGTGGGACGTTCTTGTTTGACTGGTCATTTAAGTACGTCCCCAATGAGTGCTTTCACTTCTTTTAACAAAACGCCCGGCGGGCATTAACTGCTCGCCGGGCGTTTTGGTTAGGAAACTCTGAAGTTGAGTGTCTCGGCTTCCTTAGGACAGATCCTCACCATTCGTTTCAATGACATGCTTGTACCAGTGAAAGCTCTTCTTTTTGGAACGCTTGAGGGTGCCGTTGCCCGCATCATCGCGGTCGACATAGATAAAGCCGTAGCGCTTGGACATCTCGCCCGTGCCGGCAGACACCAGGTCGATCGGGCCCCAGGTGGTGTAGCCCAGCAGGTCAACGCCGTCCTCGGTCACCGCATCGCGCATCGCGGCGATATGCTGGCGCAGGTAGTCGATACGGTAGTCGTCGTTGATGGAGCCATCCTCCTCGACAACATCCTTGGCGCCCAGGCCGTTCTCGACCACAAACAGCGGCTTCTGATAACGGTCGTACAGGTCGTTGAGGGTGATGCGGAAGCCCAGCGGATCGATGGCCCAGCCCCACTGGCTCTCCTGCAGGTAGGGGTTCTTGGCGCCGGCGAAGGCGTTGCCCTGGGTGCGCTCGACATCGGGGTTATCGGCACCGGCGGAGCAACGGGTGCTGTAATAGCTAAAGCTGATGAAGTCGACGGTGTTGGCGGCCAGGATCTCGCGGTCCTCGTCCGTCATGCCCACATCGATGCCCAGACGCTCGAGCTTCTTGACGGCATAGGCCGGGTAGTAACCGCGGCTCTGAACGTCGACGAAGAAATAGTTGCTCTGGTTGTCAATCTGCGCCTGGCGCACATCGCCCGGACGGCAGCTGTAGGGGTAGTAGCTACCTGCGGCAAGCATGCAACCGATCTTGACCTCAGGGTCGATCTCGTGAGCGATCTTGGTTGCCCAAGCGCTGGCGACGAGCTCGTTGTGGGCGGCCAGGTACTCGACGGCCTCCTTGTTCTCGCCCTCCTCAAAGACCAGACCGGCACCCATAAACGGCAGGTGCAAGATCATATTGATCTCGTTGAAGGTAAGCCAGTACTTTACCAGGCCCTTGTAGCGGGTGAAGATCGTGGTCGCGAGGTTCTTGTAGAAGTCGATGAGCTTGCGGTTGCGCCAGCCGCCGTACTCCTTGATGAGGTGAATCGGGCAGTCGAAGTGCGTGATGGTCACGAGCGGCTCGATGCCGTGCGCCTGACACTCGCGGAACACGTCCTCGTAGAAGGCCAGGCCGGCCTCGTTGGGCTCAGTCTCGTCGCCGTTGGGGAAGATGCGGGTCCAGGCCAGGCTCATGCGGAAGGTCTTAAAGCCCATCTCGGCAAAGAGGGCGATGTCCTCCTTGTAGTGGTGATAGAAATCGATGCCGGTCTGCGCGGGGTAGTAATAGCCGTCCTCGAAGTCGAGCATCTTGCGCTGGCCGGAGACCACCGCATAGCGCTCGGGGCCGTGCGGGGCCACATCCACGTTGGCCAGGCCGCGGCCGTCCACGTCGTAGGCACCCTCGCACTGGTTGGCAGCCGTTGCGCCGCCCCACAGGAAGTCTTTACGGAAAGCCATGCATCAATCCTTTCACACGCTGTTTGTCGTGGCTTCAGTATCCCCGTAAGCAGCGCGCTACTCAACGGCAACGGCGCAGGTCGACACTTCTTTTCGCGCACAGGCGCCCCGCAGCCGCCCCCGTCTGACACTTTCTGATACCGCCGCCCCACACCACCACAAAGGGGACAGGCACCTTTGTGGTGGTTGGGGACGGTTTGTCTCGATCTGCAACAGGTAGGCAGCCAAAACCGGGCTTGGTGTTACAGATCGAGATTTTCGGGCAGCCCCCCGCAGTTTGTCTAAATCTGTAACAGGTAGAGACGATTTAGCCCGCTAGATGTTACAAAACGAGACGGAAGATGCTAGTCACAGGCGATGTCGAGGTTCTTGCCGAAGAGGCCCACGTAGCCGCCTTCGGCTGCCTTGGGGCTGTCGGCGTGGCAGAGGACCCACTTGTCAGCCTTCCAGTAGCAGTAGCTGTCGCCGACCGCGGGCACGTCGGCTGCGGCCTCGGGGCGCGGACCATTGGTGCCGGCGGGCAACGCAACCATTACCTGGAAGCCGCCGTCGTCGACCATGCATGGCGTGTAGTGGAGCGTGGTGTTGAAGACTTCGACGACCGTACCCGCCGGCACGCGGAACGCCTTGACGCACGCGGTGTCGAGCTTGCCGTCCTCGATCTCCCAGCGATGCGCCACGAGCAGGATAAAGTCGCGGGCGCCCAGGTTAAACTCGCTGGCGCGGTGATACTCCAGGCAGTTGAGGCGTGTGTTGTGGCCGTTGCACCAGCCGAGCTGGAAGGGGCGGCCGCCAAACATGAGAAAGCCCAGTTTGTCGGCATCCTTGACGCCTTCGAGCTCCGGCGCACTTGCTACGTACTTGCTGCCCTCGGGAATGGGCGTGGCAGAGAGCGCCTCGAGCACGGGCGACGTGAGCTCGGACGGAACGTCATCCCAAACGTTGCCATAGGATTTGAACTCGGGATCGTTGACAGAATAGATATGCATGTTCACTCCTGTTCGTTTATGTGACAGTACGAACATTCTAGAACAAACATGAGCGATTTTGAACGCTCGTCCCGACCACTCAACAAAAAGGCGCCCCCGCATAAGCGAAGGCGCCCAATGCGCGCGCTTTGGGCGATAAAGCCCTTACGCCTGCTGGTAGTGCAGGTGCTTCTCGTCGATATCGGCCAGGTCACGGTCGAGATAGCGGCGTGCGAGCCAGTTTGCCATGGGGAGGTTCTGGTCCAGATAGTTACCGCACTCCTCGGGAGCGGCACCGGGGACATCGCCCTCAAAGCCGGCGACAAACTCGAACAGCTCACGCACGAGCGGCAGGATCTCCTCGCTCGTCACCTCGCCAAACACGACGAGGTAAAAGCCCGTGCGGCAGCCCATGGGACCAAAGTAGACAATGCGGCTCGACCACTCGGCATGGTTGCGAAGGAACGTCGCGCCCAGGTGCTCAATGGTGTGGCACTCGGCCGTGTTCATGACCGGCTCCTTGTTGGGCGTGGTCAGGCGCAGGTCAAACGTGGTGACGGCGGCGCCGGTCGCCGGATCGCGGTCGATGCGGCTCACGTACACGCCGGGCTCAAGCAGCAGATGGTCAACGGAAAAACTCGCGATACGCTCCATGGCAGATCCTCTCGATAGTCAATTTAGGACGGGGCTCTTTTAGCTGGTTGGAATGGTCGCACCAATCATACCAGTCAAAAAAGCCCCGTCCCAAATGAGCTGCCAAGGACGGGGATCAATGAGTTTTTAATCCCCGTCCCAGAAAAATCCTTGGGCGCCGCGCAGCCGCCTAGGCAGTGTAGGCGATAGTCGCGTCGACAGCATGGCGCCAGCCGGCGATCTTTTTGACTCGCTTGTCGGCGGGCATCGACGGCTCCACGATGCCGCGGGCGCCGTAGACGTCGACGACATCGCGCGTGTACATGTCCAGCGCAATGCCGCAGGCCCAGGCCGCACCCAGGCCGCTCATCTCGTCGTTGCTCGCGATGCGGATGGGCGAGCCAACCAGGTCGCTCTCAAACTGCATCAGGTACGCATCGCGCGTGGGACCGCCGTCAACACGAAGTTCGGCCAGCGCCGCGCCCGAATCCTCGACCATCGCATCAATCACGTCAAAGATCTGATAGGCGATCGACTCGTCGGCGGCCTTCACGAACTCCGCGCGACCCGTGGTGCGCGTCATGCCAAAGACGCAGCCCTCGGCGTCACTCGCCCAGTGCGGCGCGCCCAGACCGGTAAACGCCGGCACAAAGTAGACGCGGCTCGCCGGATTGGCGGCGTAGCACAGGTCGGTAACTTCCTCGGGGTTATTGATGAGCTCCAGATCGTCGCGCAGCCACGTCTTGACGGCGCCGGCGTAGCTCACGTTGCCCTCGAGAACATACTCGGTCACACCGTCCATACGCCATGCGAGCGAGCTCGAAAGCCCATGCGAGCTGGCGACGAACTCGTCGCCGACGTTCATCATGACCGAGCTTCCGGTGCCATAGGTCGCCTTGGCCATGCCGCGGCTATGGCAGCCCTGGGCAAACAAGGCGGCATGGCTGTCGCCGAGCACGCCGTGAATGGGCACGGGCGCCGGCAAAAAGCCGCCCAGGTCCGTTGTACCGAACAGGCCATCGGAATCGGTCACCTGCGGCAGACACGCCGGATTGACACCAAAGGCCTCGCACACCGGCTCGCTCCAGCAGCCACGGCGCAGGTCAAAAAGCTGCGTGCGGCTGGCATTGGACCAGTCGCAGCGGAACTCCGCGCCGCCCGTGAGCGTCCAGACCACCCAGGCATCGATGGTGCCCAGGCACAGCTCGCCCGCCGCCGCGGCCTCGGCAGCCGCGGGAACGTTCGCGAGGATCCAGGCCATCTTGCCCGCCGGATAGTAGGGCGAGAGCACCAGACCCGTCGTGTCACGCACCAGCTCGGCCACGCCTTCGCGCGCAGCAAGCTCGTCGCACAGCTCGCGGGCGCGGGCGCACTGCCACACCACGGCATCGCACAGCGGCTCGCCCGTCCTGCGGCTCCAGGCAACGGTAGTCTCGCGCTGGTTGGAGATGCCGATGCCGGCGACGTCGGCCGGATCGACCCCGGTCTCCTCCACCACGGCGCGCGCCACGGCCAGCACGTTGGCGGCGATCTCGGCTGGATCATGGCTCACCCAGCCGGCCTCGTTGACAATCTGGCGATGCGAGCGGTCGGCGCGATGGATCAGATGGCCGCCCTCGTCCACCAGCAGCGCCTTAGTACCCTGTGTGGACTGATCGATTCCGATGATGTATTTGCTCATGTACTCTCCTGTCTCCCCCGTCGATTCAAAACTAAAACCCGACGGACAAGGAGCGAGTGGCCGACCGGCTCATGAGAGCGCAGCCGGCCTGCTCAAAATTCAACCTAAAAGGATTGGTGCAAACCTGTCCCCGATGCACCAATTACTCTGCGGGAAGGAACTCGACGACCGTCTTGGCGATTCCCTCGCCCGTCAGGCCGTAGTGCGCAAAGACCTCGGGGCTCGTACCGGTGATGACCGGCGCATCGGGCAGGCTCAGGCACTTGACCGGACGCGGGCAGTGCTCACCTACGACCTGCGCGACCATGGAACCCAGGCCACCGAAGGGACTGTGCTCCTCGACGGTCACGACGGCGCGCGTGGCACCGGCGGCCTCGATCACGGCCTCGGCGTCGAGCGGCTTGACGCAGTACATATCGAGCACCGTTGCCGAGATGCCCTGCTCGGCCAGCAGATCGGCGGCGTCCACGGCGTGGCGGACCATCTCACCGGTAGCGACGATCGTCACATCGGTGCCGCGGCGCACCCAGGTGGCGCGATCCATCTGGAACGGGCACTCGTCCTCGGTGTACACGTCCTCCACCGGGTTGCGGCCCACGCGGATGTAGGCCGGCTTGTTGTCGGCGACCAGGGCACGCACGAGCTCGGCGGTCTGGAAGCGATCGCTCGGCAGATACACGCGCATGTTGGGAATCGCGCTCATGGCGGCGATATCCTGCGCGGAGTGATGGCTCATGCCTAAGGCGCCGTAGGACACGCCGCCCGAGATGCCGATGAGCTTGACGTTGGTGTTGGAGTACGAAACGTCGACCTTGCACTGCTCATACGAGCGCGTGGTCACAAAGGACGCCGGCGAGGCGGCCCAGGCCTTCTTGCCGCACGAGGCCATACCGGCGGCGATGCTCACCAGGTCCTGCTCGGCGATGCCGACCTCAATAGACTGCTGGGGATACTGATCGAAGAACGGCGTGAGCGATGCAGAGCCGCGGGAGTCGGAGCACAGGACGACGATGTCTTTATCGGTTGCGGCGGCCTCGAGCAGCGTGTCGCAGATAGCCTTGCGGTTGGCGATCTTGTTAGCCATTGATGGCCTCCTTATGGGCAGCGAAATCGGCGATGATCTGGGCATATTCCTCGTCGTTGGGCAGGTGATGATGCCAGGCGGCCTTGTCCTCCATAACCGGCGAGCCGTAGCCCTTCACCGTGTTGAGGATAATGACCGTGGGCTTACCCTTGGTCTCGGTGGCCAGCGTCAGCGCGGCGTCGATGGCCTGGACGTCGTTGCCCGGAATGGACAGCACGTTCCAACCGAAGGCGGCCCAGCGCTCCTCCTGCGAGTCCTGCTTCATGACGTCCTCGGTGCTGCCGCTGATCTGCAGGCGGTTGCGGTCCACGAGCGCGCACAGGTTATCGAGCTGGTAGTTGCCGCCGCTCATGGCGCCCTCCCAGACCGAGCCCTCGGCAAGCTCGCCGTCGCCCATGATGGTGTAGACGCGGTAGTCGCGGCCGTCCATCTTGCCGGCAAGCGCCATGCCGACGGCCACGGGCAGACCATGGCCCAGCGAGCCCGAGTTCATCTCGATGCCCTTGAGCTTGTTGTTGGGGTGGCCGATGTAGGGGCTGCCGAACTTGGAGAAACGGGCCTTAACGTCATCGAGGTCAAGATAGCCCTCGTGGCAGAGCACCGCGTAGTAGGCCTCCATGGCATGGCCCTTGGAGAGCACGAAGCGATCGCGGTTGGGATCGTCGACGGTCTCGGGCGAAATGTTGAGGTGGTTGGCGTAGAGGGTCATCAGCGCATCGATGACCGACATGTCGCCGCCGATGTGCCCGCCGGCGCCAGCCATGATGATATCGACGCAATCGCGGCGAAGGTCCCAACGCAGGGACTCAAGCTCTTCGATAGTTGCCATTTCTACTCTCCTCGCAGGTAAGCTTTGACGTCTTCTTCGATGGGGTCGTACAGGTCGGGGACAATGCCGAGGTATTTGCATGCCTCGTAGAGCACCGGCACCACGTTGGCGTGAATGGCGACGCAGTGGTGGATGTAGGGACCCTCGACGATCTTGGTCTCGAGGCGCTTGAGGTTGTCGACCTCGACCCACAGGTAGGTGCCCATGCCGGCCGGGCCGTCGATGCCGCGGGCGTTGCCCAGCAGCAGCGAGTACTCGCCGTTGTCGCCGTCAAAGCGAGCAAGGGTGAGGTCGCCGTGCTTGGCCTCGGCCGTCAGCGCGCCGGGGTGATCGAACGCCAGCGGGTAGGTGAGCTTGGGCTTGACGGCCGCACAGCTGCAGGGCCAGGGACCACAGTGCTGCAGCAGCTCGCCGTTCTCGTTATCGGGATGGCGCACGGTCCAGTCGGCGAACATGCCGCGGTGACGGCCCAGGTCGGCGGCCTCGACCATCAGCGCGGTGATGGCGCCATGGATATCGGTCTCGCATACGATGGGGATGCCCATCTCGTTGAGGATTGCGTTGGCGGCGCAGGGCATAATGCCCAACTCGTCCTGCAGGGCGTTCCAGCACTGGATGGCGCCGGCGTTGCAGCCGTACTTCTCGACCAGGCGCTTCATGGCAATGGCGAGTCCTGCGACCGCAGGAACCTTGTCCTCGGGGATGCAGATCTCAAAGCTGTCACCAATGTGGGCGAGCATGGCTGCCATGGCCTGCTCGTCAGCCTGGGCGTCGCGCACGGCCTGGACAAGCTCGGTCATGGGGATGGGCGAAAGCTGGATGTTGAACTTCTCAAGCAGCTCGCCCTCGTTGCACATGGTCGACCAGAAATCGAACGGACGGGTGGCCATCTGCAGGATGCGGGTGTGCTTGAAAGTCTTGACCACGTTGCACACGGCCAAAAAGTCCCAGACACCGCGCTCGAACTCGGGATCGGTCAGACGGCAGTTGGTCATGTAGGTGAAGGGAACCTGGAAGCGACGCAGGACCTTGCCGGTGGCGAACAGGCCGCACTGGCTATCGCGCAGACGGGTGCCGTCGGGCTCGGGGCGCTCGTCGCGCGGACCCCACAGCAGCACGGGCAAGCCGAGCTCGCGGGCAAGGCGGGCGCAGACATACTCGGTACCAAAGTTGGCGTGGCAGAGCATGATGCCGTCGACGCCCTCGGCGCGGAACTTCTCGACGATAGGCGCGATATGGCTGTCGTCGAACAGCAGGCCCTCGTCGTTGATGTCGTCGATATCCACAATCTCGACGCCGATCTCGCGCAGGCGATCAGCCGTAAGGCCGCGATACTTGATCGCGTCCGGCGCGCTAAAGATGCTACGGCGCGTGGGCACAAAACCGAGCTTGATCTTATCCATGTACGTCCTCCCCTAGTCACATGTTCAGTAAACAGACGCATGTTTCGTTTTGTTCTGTTTACTAAATGTTTTACTCTTCTGTTTAGAAGTTTAGCGCGAAATACCCGTAGACGGTAGAGAAATCAGCCTAAACGGTATGTAAACAATCTGAACATACAAGGGAAACAAAAAGAGGACCCCGAAGGATCCTCTTCTGAATGGCACTATGTTAACTGCCCTAGCGAGCTTTGGCACGCTGCAGGCAATGCCGTCTCCGCCTAGATTTCGCGCACGCTCTGGCGCTCGACAAAATAGGTCGACACGGCCGTTTTGCAGGTATAGCTCTTGGGATTGCGGATGTTACCCACCAGACGGCGCACCGCGATCTCGCCCACCTCGTGTTTGGGAACATGCACCGTGGTGAGTGGCGGGTTGGAGAAGGCGCCCAGAGATAGGTCGTCAAAGCCGATGATCGAGACATCCTCGGGCACGCGAATGCCGTGCTCGTTGAACGCGCGCATGGCACCCACGGCGAGCACGTCGTTCTCGGCAAAGAAAGCCGTCGGCAGGTCGTCGCGTGAGACGCTGTCGAGCCATGCACCCATATCGCGATAGGCACCTTCGAGCGTGGTGCCCAGCGTGACGCGCCATGCCGGATTGGCCTCGAGGCCCGCATCCTCAAGTGCTTGGCGATAGCCGCGCTCGCGATCCTTAAAGTTGCGGATACGAAGATCGCCTGCCAGATAGCCGATTTGCCTGTGACCCTTCTCGATAAGGTAGTCCACGGCGCGCAGCACCGAATCGGTATTGGCAATGACTACGGCATCAAAGTACTGGCGGTCGCTCCAGCCGTCGAGCACGATCAGGTGGGCGGCAGCGTTGGCGAACAGGGCGTAATCTTCCTCACCCAGCTCGGTACCCATCAGCACGATGGCGGCAGACGGGTCGGCGATCAGGCCCTCGACCTGCGGACGCACGGCGTCCAGGTCGCTAAAGTCGAGCGAGACAAAGCTCGTGCTCATGCCGTGGCGACGCGCCTGGCGCTCCACGCCCTCAATAACCGCGGGATGGAAGGTGCTCTCGTCCAGGATGGCGCCCGTCTTGCGCGCGAGCACAAACTGGATGCTCTCGAGCTGCGTCGACTGCTGATAGCCGAGCGACTGCGCGCACTCCAGGATGACTTTGGCGGTCTCCTCGCTCACGCTGCGCTTGCGGTTGAGCGCGTTGGACACGGTCGCAGGCGAAAAACCGGTGATGCGGCTGATTTCGCGGACACTTGCTTTGGCCATTGTTCCCCCTAGTAACGGTCGCGGTCGAGCATCGTGGCCTGACCGCCCCGTGACTCGACAACTAAACGACCGCAAATTCAATCTAAACAGAATAGTAAATGTTTAATAGCTAGTTTAGCCTGTTGTCAAGCGAAGCGACGCGACTATTCCCCCAACGGGCGTATTTACTCGGTAGCTAATCTGGAACGGGGCACAGAAACCGTTTAGCCAAGGATGCGAGCCATGCGTGCCTTAAACTCCGCGAGGAAACGTGGGGCGTCCACGGTGAGCGCCACGAGCGCGCTCTTATCTGGATCGGACAGACGGTGCTCGTCGCAGATGGTGCGGCCGCGATACTCGCCCAGCAGGTCGACACGCAGGTTACAGCCGAGCGCACCTACGAGCGTGGGATCAATCGCCACGGCAACCGCCAGCGGATCGTGCAGCGCGCAGCCGCCCAGGTAGGGCGCGTTCATTTCGTACGAACCGATATAGTGCTCGACCATGCTCGCAAACGCGCAGCCAGCCATAGTGCCCGAGCCCGTCCAGCCGGCAACGTCGCGGCGCGTGAGCACCACGCGGTGCGTCACATCCAAGCCCACCATGGTGAGCTTGCGGCCCGAGCGCAACACGGCGTCGGCAGCCTCGGGGTCGCCCGCCATGTTGGCCTCGGCGCCCGCGCTCACGTTGCCGGGCACGGTAAGCGCACCGCCCATCACGACCACGCGGCCGATGGACATCATCGCCGCCGCATCGCGCTCCAGGGCAAGCGCCAGATTGGTGAGCGGGCCGGTCGCAACGTAGGCCAGATCGGGACCATAGGTACGCGCGGCATCAATCAGGTAATCGACCGCCGCATTGCCATCGGCCGACGTCGCGCCCACCGGCTCGTACGGCGAGGCGGGCACGCTTGCGCCGCCAATGCCGTTCTTGCCGTGGATAAGCGTGGTGGACGCCGGCGGCGTGTAGGGTTCGGTCGCTTTCACGGGACGATCGGCGCCCAGGTACACCGGCACCTCGGGACGACCCAACAGGTCGAGCACCGCCAAGCAGTTGTGCGCCGACTGCTCGACGCGCACGTTGCCAAAGCACGTGGTGATGCCGACGAGCTCCACCTCGGGGCTCGCGATGGCATAGGCGAGCGCCATCGCATCATCCACACCCATATCCAGATCAAGGATCAGCTTCTTGGTTGCCATTGTTCTACTCCGCTTCTCCGTCTACATCCAAACCGTCTAAACCAAACTTGTGCTCGACTTCCGCACGCGTGGGAATTGATTGCTGAGCGCCCAGGCGCGATACCGTCACCGCCGAGGCGCGAGCACCCGCGGCCATGCACTCAAAGAGCGGCAGACCCTCCAGACGAGCTGCAGCAAGCGCACCAATAAACGTATCGCCCGCGGCCGTCGTATCGACCACCGCGCTCGAAAGCGCCGGCATGCGCAGCGGCTCACCGCCATCGCCGAGCGTAACCGAGCCGGCGCCGCCCAGCGTGATGACCGCGGCGCCGGCGCCCTTGTCGAGCAGCGCATTGAGCGCGGCGACGCAACTCGCATCATCTGTGGGCAGAATGCCCGTCAGCATCTGGCACTCGGTCTCGTTGGGGCAGACCAAGTCGACCGCAGGCCACGCTCCTGCCGGCAAATCGCAGGCGGGCGCAGGGTTAAAGACCGTATAGAACCCCAGCTCGTGAGCGCAAGCAAGCGCCTCGGCCGTCGCTGCAAGGTCACATTCGCCCTGGGCGATAAAGACGCTTCCGGCAGCCGGGGCAAACTCGCTGGCATCGCCGTCGAGCTCGTCGGCCACCAAGCGCCTCAGTGCGCGGGCAACGTCCTCGCCCGCAAGCGCATGGTTGGCGCCCGGCGACAGCACGATGCGGTTGTCGCTCTCGCAGCGAATGATAGTCGCGGTACCGGTCTCCACGTCATCGCGACGCGCCACAAACTCAACGCCCACGCCGGCATCCTGGAGCCCTGCCACAAGCGCATCGCCAAAGGTATCGCGCCCAACAGCGCCAATCATGCACGTGCGCGCACCCATGCGCGCAGCAGCGACGGCCTGGTTAGCGCCCTTGCCACCGGCGTTGGTGATAAAACCGCTGCCACCGACTGTCTCGCCCGCACGCGGCATGCGCTCGCACGCCACCGAAAGGTCCATGTTCATGCTGCCGAACACCGCAACGATGCTGTGATCCGCCATGGAAACCTCCTCGTCTTCAGGCTTTGCGCCCACCGTCGACCAACGATTGTGCACTCTCGCACCCCCTATAACTTTAGTCCACTTTGATGTGGACGCGCGCTTGAGCTTACGCCAGCAGCAAGCATTCACAGGGGCAGGCAGCTACAATGAATACGTGCTGATTATTCTCGTCATTGGATGATGTTTTATGGAACAATTCTCGCAATCGGGCTCGCGCGGTCGACGCCGCACGGGCAACGAGCCGGCGCCGCACGAACGCGTGAAGGGCGAACGCCGTGCCAACGAGCCGCGACGCACCGCGAGCCCCCATCGCGCTTCTGCCAACAACGCGGGCCGCGCCAACACACCCGCCGCGGAGCAGACGCCTGCTCGCCCCAAGTCCCGCTACATCCCTGCCCTTGACGGCCTGCGCACGCTTGCCGTCGTCGCGGTGGTGCTCTATCACCTCAACCTCACGTGGGCTCAGGGCGGCCTGCTTGGCGTCACGATCTTCTTTGTGCTTTCGGGCTATCTGATCACGCGCTTGCTGCTCAACGAAGTCGCTAAGACCGGTCGCATCGACCTTAAGAGCTTCTGGATTCGCCGCATCCGTCGCCTGGTCCCCGCCGTGGTAACGGTAGTGTTCGTGACCTGCGCGCTGTGCACCATCTTTAACCACGTGATGCTCACCAAGATGCGTCCCGACATTCTGCCGTCGCTGCTGTTCTTTAACAACTGGTGGCAGATTATGCAGGACGTCTCGTACTTCAACGCCCTGGGCGACCCCTCGCCGCTTACGCACTTTTGGTCGCTCGCCATCGAGGAACAGTTCTACCTGGTTTGGCCACCGCTGCTGCTCGCTATGGTATCCATGCACATGAGCAAGCCCAACACGCGCCGCATGGTTCTGGGCCTGGCTGCTGTCTCCGCCATCGCCATGATGGTGCTCTATAACCCTGCCGCCGACCCCAGCCGCGTGTACTACGGCACCGACACCCGCGTCTTCTCGCTGCTGCTGGGCGCCTGGATGGCCTTTATCCCCGATCGCGACCTGGCGCCGGTGTGTCTCGCTCATCGTTTGGGGCTCAATCGCCTGGCTGGCGCCGCCAAGCACGGCAAGAACGCCGAGGGCAAGCCTGGCGAGAAGGCCGACAACGCAGCCGAGACCGTCCCGGCACAGCCGAGCGCCCTCGTGCGCTTTTGGTCCTCGCCCGCATCCATCGATGTGTTGGGCGTCGTGGGTCTGGTTGGCCTTGCCGCCATGGTCGCGCTCACCAACGGCTACACCGCGTTCCAGTATCGCGGCGGCACGCTGCTATGCTCCATCCTCACGCTCATGGTCATCGCGGCCTGCGTGCAGCCCCAGGGAATGGTTGCCCGCGCACTGTCCGCCGAGCCGCTCGTGTGGGTTGGCAAGCGCTCGTACAGCATCTACCTGTGGCACTATCCGCTACTGTTGCTCATGAACCCGGTCGCCAACATCAACGATACGCCGTGGTGGCAGTACATTTTGCAGGTGTTGTTGGTGGTCGCCGCAGCCGAATGTTCATATCGCTTTATCGAGACGCCGTTTAGAAAGGGCGCCTTTGGGCGCACCGTATCCGAGTTTCGCGACGGCGCCACCACGCCCGCCAACTGGGTACGCGCGCACGTCCCTGTCTGCGCAGCCTGCGCTGTCGTGTTGGTCGTTGCACTGGGCGGCCTGATCTTTGTGCCGGAGACCTCCGCACTGAGCGGTGAGGGCGCCGAAGTCCTCAACAAGGAAGCCAAAAACACCGCGCCCACCGACCAGCAGGCGGCCGACGACACCGACAAGGACAACGACGGCTTCCCCGACGGATCCTACGACCTGCTGATGATCGGTGACTCCGTGTCGCTCCGCGCCGTCGATTCCTTCGACGGCGTGTTCCCCCACAGTCACATCGATGCCGAAAAGGGCCGCCAGTTCGATGCGGGCCGCGCGGCATTTGAGGGCTATCTCCAACAGAACCTTGCCGGCAAGATCGTGGTCTTTGCACTGGGCACCAACGGCTTGGTAACCGACGACCAGATCGACGCCATCATGGCCGATGCGGGAGATAAGCGTATTGTGGTGTTTGTGAACACGCGCAGCCCGCAGCCGTGGGTTGGCTCTACCAACCAGGCCATCGCCAACGCCGCTACGCGCTACAAGAACGTGCGCGTTATCGACTGGTACGGATACAGCGCCAACCGCAACGACCTGTTCGATGGCGATGGCACGCATCTATCGACCACTGGCGTAACTGAGTACCTCAACTTGATCCACGATGCAGTCAAGAAGGACCTGCCCGTGCATCCCGAGGATCACGTCAACGATCCGCAACCGGCAGCCGTCAAGTCTGCCACCGACGCACTCGTCAATGCGCTCGCTCTCAAGCCGCACAAACTGGGCACCGACAAGTAACCTGCAGCGCAAACTTCCCACATCCGGAGGGGGTGCCTGCCATGGCAGGCACCCCCTCCGGCAGTTAGGGACGTTCCTTATATGCCGGCACCCAGGGACACTCCTGACACAGCCGAGGAACGCCCTCCTTGCGACCGAATTCTGGGCGCCTCGCCACCCCGAACGTTGTTTCCAAGCCCACACCCGCAGCAAACAACCCAAAATCACTCTTTTCGAGCCGACTCCAGGTAGCGCGCAGAGATGTGGTGTAAGAGGCGGGGCATGCC